>NZ_JWMA01000006.1 GCF_000812465.1 Cupriavidus sp. IDO
ACAACCCCGTCCCTCCCCGCCTCAGCGGCCTTCGCCCCGCCCTCCCCATCCTCCTTGGCGCTTCCGTAATGCTCAGCCTGGCCATGGGCCTGCGCCAGAGCCTGGGCATCTTCATGCCGCCGCTGACGAAGGACATCGGCATTTCCGTCTCGGACTTCACCGTGGCCATCGCGGTGCAGAACCTGGCCTGGGGGCTGCTGCAGCCGCTGGCCGGCGCGTGGGCGACGCGGGTCGGGTTCCGGCCGCTGATGATGAGCGGCTCGCTGCTTTACGTGATCGGCCTGGTCCTGCTCGCCACCTCGCATGGCATGGTTGGGGTGACGCTCGGCGCCGGCGTCGCGATCGGCGCCTCGATGGCCTGCACCGGCAGCGCGATTTCGATGGCGGTGGCAGCGCGCCCGGTGCCGGCGGCCATGCGCAGCACGGTGCTTGGCCTGGTGTCCGGGGCGGGCTCGCTCGGCGCGCTGGTGGCGGCGCCGATCGGACAGGTCGTGGCGCAGGCCCATGGCTGGCGCGTGGGCATCGCGGCATTCGTGGTGCTGGCGCTGGTGATGCTGCCGGCGGCATGGTTTGCCGGCCGTGTGGACCGTTTGCCGGCCCCGGCTCCTGCCGGCACCGGCCAGGACAACGCGCGCCAGGCACTGGGCACGGCGCTGCGCCATGTGCCGTTCCTGGTCATGGCGATGGCGTATTTCGTCTGCGGCATGCAACTGGTCTTCCTGACCACGCACCTGCCCTCCTACCTGGACATCTGCGGCATGGACCCGATGCTGAGCGCCAAGGCGCTTGGCGTGATCGGCGGGTTCAATGTGCTGGGCAGCATCTTCTTCGGCTGGGCCGGCGGCCGGGTCAACAAGCTGATGCTGCTTGGCTGCATCTACACGATTCGCTCGCTGGCGCTGGCCTGGTACTTTTCGTCGACGCCCACGCCATCGAGCACGCTGGTGTTTGCCGCGGTGATGGGCTTCCTGTGGCTGGGCGTGGCGCCGCTGGTGGCGGGCTGGATTGCCGAGACCTTCGGCCTGCGCTGGCAGGCCATGCTGGGTGGCGTGGCCTTCTTCAGCCACCAGATCGGCAGCTTTGCCGGCGCCTTTGGCGGCGGACTTGTGTATGACGCGCTTGGCTCCTACACCGTGGCATGGCAGGCCGGTGTGGCGCTTGGGCTCGTTGCCGGGCTGGCGCAGATTGCGTTTGCTGTCGCCACGCAGCGCCGGCCGCCGCAAATGGCGACGACCTGAGGGCTACTGCGGCCCGTCGCCAGGCCAATGCCTGCCCTCGTCAGCGCCATGCACTGCCCACCTGGATGTAGAACGCGTTCTGGTCCTTGCTGTGCGCCACGTCGATGCCGATCGACACGCCCAGCTTGCGCGCGATCATGTAGCGAAAGCCCGCGCCCACGCTGACGACCGTGGTGGCGTCTGAGAAGTCATGCCAGCGCCCATATGCCTTGCCGGCGCCGGTAAAGCCGAGCACCGACCAGCGCGGCGTCACATCCCAGCGCAGCTCCACTTCTGTGGCAAGCGCGTTGCGGTCCTGGTATCGACCCTTCTGCACGCCACGCAGATCGATGAATGGCTGCGCGTAGAACGGCACGTCGCCGGTGGAAAACCGGGTATCGGCGCGCAGGCCCAGGATCAGCGTACGGGCCAGCGGCAGCCAGGTAAAGCCGCGCGCGTTGTACATATTGAACGTCTGGGTGCTGCCGAAGCCTGCGCGCGCAAACTGCGCCTCGAACTCGGCATAGGTGCCCCGGTTCGGATAGAAGATGTTGTCGCGCGAGTCATAGTCCACCACCAGCCCGCCCTTGCCGATGCGCTGGTCCTTCTCGAAGCTGCCCAGCTCGCCGGCGTTGCCGAATTTGAACGTGGCCGAGGAATCGAACAGCACGTAACGCGGGCCCACATACCAGCGCGAATCGCCGATGCGCACCAGCAGTTGCTGGATCAGCGCAACGCCCTGGAGCTGGTAGGCGCGGGGCTGGTTCAGCAGGCCGAAGTAGTCCAGGTTGGCATTGACCTTGGCAATGCCGCCAAGGTAGCGATAGCGGTCACCGTCCCAGGTGTGGAAGTGGCCCACCCCGGCGCCCCAGGCGCCATTCTCGGTATAGGCGCCGCCTACCACGGTGATGTTCGGCGGCGCCGGCCCCTTGCCGGATGCCCTGGCATTGGCCGCGGCCTCCGCCATCGATTCCGACAGGAACATCAGGCCAAGTCCGAAGCCATAGCCGACCGCCGGCTCGGTGATGATGGTCGGGACGGGCAGCGCGCCCTTGTGGTTGAGCATGAAATCGCTCATGTCGAACATGCCGTCTTCGGGGTCGAAGAAGGTCAGGGGTTTCTTTTCCTCCTTCTCATCCGCAAAGGCCGGGCCGCACGGCACAAGCAGCGCAGCGGCCAGTACGAAGGCCAGCATGGCCCTTCCCGGTCTCCCAAGCACATCAAACCTGTTATTGCTCGCAAGCCCCTGCCTCGATCGTCATATATTGCTGTCAACAGCACATTTCGTACGATAACCAAGGGGCGCCGCTCCAGCGAAGTTAGTTTTCTCAATCCGAGATGTAATTGTTTTGAGTCCGTACGGCACGCCCGGGCGGCTGGCAGCACCGCGCTTGCGCTCCCACCGTCAACGTCCGGCCGTCGCGCCAGCACGTACAATGCCGGTTTTTACCCCGCTCCCGACGTCGAACATGACCACCATCGGTACCCCTCTCTCCCCCTCGGCCACCAAAGTCATGCTGCTCGGCTCCGGCGAACTCGGCAAGGAAGTGCTGATCGCGCTGCAGCGGCTTGGCGTCGAAACCATCGCCGTGGACCGCTATGAAAACGCGCCTGGCCAGCAGGTGGCGCATCATGCCCGCACCATCGCCATGAGCGACCCGGACCAGCTCAAGGCCCTGATCGAAGCCGAGAGGCCCCATCTGGTCGTGCCCGAGATCGAGGCCATCGCCACGCCCATGCTGGAAATGCTGGAAGCGGCCGGCACGGTGCGCGTGATCCCCACCGCCCGGGCCGCGCGCCTGACCATGGACCGCGAAGGCATTCGCCGCCTGGCCGCCGAGACCCTGGGACTGCCGACCAGCCCGTACAAGTTCTGCGACTCGCTGGAGGAGCTGCAGGCCGCGATCGACGGCGGCATCGGCTATCCGTGCGTGGTCAAGCCGGTGATGAGCAGCTCGGGCAAGGGCCAGAGCAAGATCGACGGCCCCGAGGGCGTCAGGGCGGCGTGGGATTACGCCATGGCCGGCGGCCGTGTCAGCCATGGCCGCATCATCGTCGAAGGCTTTATCGACTTCGACTACGAGATCACGCTGCTGACCGTGCGCGCGCCCGGCGCCGATGGCAAGGTGGAAACGCAGTTCTGCGAGCCGATCGGGCACTTGCAGGTCAGCGGCGACTATGTCGAGAGCTGGCAGCCGCATCCGATGCATCCGAAGGCGCTGGAGACCGCGCAGCATATCGCCCGCGCGGTCACCTCCGACCTGGGCGGACAGGGCCTGTTCGGCGTCGAGCTGTTCGTCAAGGGCGAACAGGTCTGGTTCAGCGAAGTCAGCCCGCGTCCGCACGACACGGGCATGGTGACGATGGCCACGCAATGGCAGAACGAGTTCGAACTGCATGCGCGTGCGATCCTTGGCCTGCCGGTCAGCACCGCGCTGCGCGGCCCGGGCGCTAGCGCCGTGATCTATGGTGGCGTGGATGCGCAGGGTGTAGTGTTCGATGGTGTGGATGAGGCCTTGCGCGTGCCCCAAACCGAGGTGCGCCTGTTCGGCAAGCCGGAGAGCTTCACCAAGCGGCGCATGGGGGTGGCGCTGGCCTATGCCGATGACGTGCAAACCGCCCGCACGCGAGCCAGGGAAGCCGCTGGCCGCGTGAAGCCGCGCACCGCAAGCTGACAGAGGAAGCCAGCCCTCGCGGCCGGCTCAGCCAGGATGGCCGATGTGCCCGGTTGGCGCGGCCTGCGCTGTCTGGCCTGAATGGCCCGATTGGGCCTGCACGGCTGCCACCTGGGCCGCCGCCAGCACCGGGCTGATGCGCACGCCGGTCAGGTCGGCACCCGATGGCGCCTGGTAGAGCCGCAGCCCCATCTCGGGCAGGATCGCCAGCAGGTGATCGAATACGTCGCCCTGGATCCGCTCGTAGTCCATCCATGCGGTCAGCGCGGTAAAGCAGTAGATCTCGACCGGAATGCCTTGTGAATCGGGCTCCATCATGCGCACGTTCAGCAGCAGGTCATGGTGGATTTCCGGGTGCGCCTTCAGGTAGGCGATGCCGTAGGCGCGGAAGGTGCCGATATTGGTCAGGCGCCGGCGATTGACCGAATCACTGCCGGCCTCGATCAGCAAGCGGTTGGCCCGGTCGACCTCGGCCTGTTTCTCTTCCAGGTAATCGTGCAGCAGGCGGAAGCGCATCAGCGCGTGGACCTCGTCGTCCTGCAGGAAGCGCACGCTGCCCGCATCCAGCCGCAGCGTGCGCTTGATGCGCCGTGCGCCGGATTCGAACATCTGGCGATAGTTGCGGTAGCTTTCCGAGAACAGCTTGTAGGTGGGCACCGTGGTCACGGTGTTGTCCCAGTTCTGCACCTTGACCGTATGCAGGGCGATGTCCTTGACGTAGCCATCCGCATTGCATTGCGGCATCTCGATCCAGTCGCCGATGCGCAGCATGTCGTTGGACGTCAGCTGGGTGCTGGCCACCAGTGACAGCAGCGTATCCTTGAACACCAGCAGCAGCACCGCCGACAGCGCACCCAGGCCCGACAGCATCCACAGCGGCGAGCGGTCGATCAGGATCGACAGCACCAGCACGGCGCAGATCAGCCCCAGCCCCAGCCGCCCGACCTGGATATAGCCCTTGATCGAGCGTGTCTGCGCGCGCGTGGTGCCGGCGTAGACCTCTTGCCAGGCACTGAGCACGCCACCCAGCATCACGAAGAAGCAGATCCAGGCGCCGGCATGCGTCAGCCGCTCGATGACCTGGGTGTAGCGCCCCAGATGCGGCACCTCGCCGATGCCGAGAGTGACAACAGCGAACCACAGGGTGTAGCCAAAGCGCCGGTAGGCGCGGTGGCGCATCAGCGCCTTCGCCCACGGCTCCTTGCCGGCCACTACCAGCACGCGGCTGGCAAGACGCGCCGCCACGCGTGCCACCAGCCATTGCGACACCGTGGCGATCAGCAACAGGACGGCAAGGTAGAGCGATATCTGCGCCCAGGGATGGGTGGGGATACGTTGCTGGAACAACTCCAGCAGGGCATCGAAAGTCATGGCGGGGGCGGCCGTTAGGAGGTGCTTGGCCACATAGTGTACAAAACGTGGCCACCCTGCCCCGCACATGGCGGCGCCGGCGATGCCCCCGGCCCGCCAATGCCGCTACGCCTGCGGCGCGTACATTGCCATCAGCTTCTCGTCCGTATAGCCCCAGTCGGCCGCGTTTTCGAACGCCACCACGCTGTCATCGCTCTCGTGCAGGTCGATGACTTCGGGCGCCAGCGCGGCGGACTCGGTCACCGAGTAGAACGCCATCACGCGAGGGCGCAGCGGGTCGGCTGCATTCTGGGCGCACACCACCGCCAGCCGGTTCGAGCGCAGCCGCAGCACGGTGCCGAGCGGGTAGATGCCGACGGTACGGGTGAAGGCCTTGAATACGCGGCGGTCGAACAGGGTATCGACACGCACCGCCATGTATTCCATCGCGCGGGCCGGGGACCACTCCTGGTGGCCGGGCCGGCTGGAGGTGAGCGAGTCGTAGGTGTCGCAGATGGCGGCGATCTTGGCGTGCACGCTGAGTTCGCGGCCGACCAGCCCGAACGGGTAGCCACGCCCATCCACGCGTTCGTGGTGGTGCACGCAGACATCGAGCGCGATATTCGAGTACAGCCGCGCCTCGTTCAGGATGCGATAGCCGGCGGACGGATGGCGGCGGATGGCCTCGTCTTCGGCGGGTGTGCGCGAGGCCGCCTTGTGCAGCACGGCTTCGGGCAGCGTCAGCTTGCCGATGTCATGGATCAGCCCGGCCAGGCCGAGTTCGCGCACTTCCTCCTCCGGCAGCTCCAGGGTGCGGCCCAGGGCGATCATCAGCGCGCAGACAGCGAAGGAATGGAGATAGCTGTAGTCGTCCCGTGCTTTCAGCCGCGCCAGCGCGATCAGCGCCTGCGAGTGCCGCGACAACGATTTCGAGGCGGAATCGACCAGCAGCAGCGCGCCGTTGACCTCCAGCGCGCGGCCCATGCGCACGTCGGCAAACATCGAGCCGATGACTGACTTGCCTGACTGCAGCAGCTCGCGCGCGCGGGCGAATTCCGCTTCCAGCGTGCTGGCAGGGACTGCAGGCTCAGGCAGCGCGATTTCAGGAGGCGGTGCCTCGGGGGCCGGCAAGTTGCGGCCCTTGAGGATGTCGATCCAGACTTCCTGCACCCCTGCCGAGCGGATCTGGTTGACCTGATCCTCGCTGTTCAGCAGGAAACGCGCGCGCCAGAACGGATGATTGATCCACGAGCCGCCCAGCCTGGCGACAAACATCCCGACCTGAAGTTGCTCCGCCTTGATTCTTCTCAGCATGCGACGCCCCTCGGATGATGGTTTTCTTGTTCTCGGGGCAGATAACGGCGGCAGCCGGCAGAACTTTAGCGCCACATGGCTGCAATCCCAGGCAGGCCGGGCTTGTCAAGCGGCCGGCGAATGTCCGGACGCCGCCGTCGGGCATTCCGGCAGGCCCGCGCGCCGGCGCTACAATGGCGCGCCAAACGCTCACCAGACGCCAGCCAGACGCTCGCCGGTCATCCATGTCCAGAACGTACACGCTAGTCGGCATCGCCCGCGCCAAGGCCAACCGCCGTGAAGCCCTGGTGTCCCAGCTCACCTCACTGCGCTCGCGCGGCCTGACCGAGCCTGGCTGCCTGAACTACCACGTCGGGCAGGACGCCGAGGATGCCGAAGTCTTCGTCGTCTATATGGTCTGGGACTCCAAGCGAGCGCTCGAATCCCACCTCAACCGCCCCTATATGCGTGACTTTCACGCCACACGACAGGATTTCGTCGAGGGCGATTTCAGCTTCCGCTGGCTGGATGCCGCCTGAAGGCCCGCCCGGGGCTGACTCCCGGCCCTTGCTTGTCAATCCGCCGTACCCCATCTATCACTCTGAATGACGCCCTTGCCGGGCGCGACAGGAGTGCATCATGGACGTCAGGGACGGTTTTGTCGGCACCATCGGGCGCACGCCGCTGATCCGGCTGGGCGGGCTGAGCGCGGCAACCGGCTGCGATATCTACGGCAAAGCCGAATTCCTCAACCCTGGCGGCTCCGTCAAGGACCGCGCGGCCCTCTACATCATCCGCGACGCCGAACGGCGCGGCACCCTCAAGCCGGGCGGCACCGTGATCGAGGGCACCGCAGGCAATACCGGCATCGGCCTGGCGCATATCTGCGCGGCACGCGGCTATCGCTGCATCGTGGTCATTCCGGACACCCAGTCGCCTGAAAAGATGGAGCGCCTGCGCATGCTGGGCGCCGAAGTACGGGCCGTACCCGCCAAGCCCTACGCAGATCCCGGCAACTACCAGAAGATTGCCGGGCGGCTGGCCGAAGAAACCGAAAACGCCATCTGGGCCAACCAGTTCGACAACGTTGCCAACCGCCAGGCGCACTACGAGACCACCGGCCCCGAGATCTGGCATGACACCGCCGGGCGCATCGACGCCTTCACCTGCGCCACCGGCACTGGCGGCTCCCTGGCAGGCGTGGCGCAATGCCTGAAGGAGCGCAGCCACCATGTGCGCATCGTGCTGGCCGACCCGCATGGCAGCGGGCTCTACCATTTCGTGAAACACCGCGAGGTCAAGGCCGAGGGCAGTTCCATCACCGAAGGCATCGGCTCCAGCCGCGTCACCGCCAACCTGGCCGGCGCTCCCATCGACGATGCGGTGCGGATCGATGACCAGAGCTGCGTGGACATGGTCTACCGCCTGCTGCGCGAGGAAGGCCTGTTCGTGGGCGGTTCGTCCGGCATCAACGTGGCGGCGGCGGTCGCGCTGGCGCGCGAGATGGGCAAGGGCCATACCATCGTCACGCTGCTGTGCGACCGGGGCGACCTGTACTTCGGGCGGCTGTTCAACCAGGAATGGCTGGCGGGCAAGGGGCTGGTGCCGGCACCGTTCAAACACGCGGCACATCCGGGCCAGCATGCCGGCTGATAGCGCGTATCCGGCCGGCGTCGCGAAGTCAGGCCGCCTTCAGCCGCCGCCAGAGCGTAGTCGGGCTGATTCCGAGCACATGGCATGCCGCCATGCGGTCGCCGCCGCATTCTTCCAGCACGCGCCGGATATGCTCGACCTCGCTGGCCTGGGCCACGCCGGCAAGCAAGCGGCCGGCACCACGCTGGCGGGCGCCCTTGCCTGCCGGTGTCGATGCAATGACGACATCCTGTGGCAGGCTGGAACCGCCGCCGAACAATTCCGGCGCAGCAGCCTGCAGCTCGCGCAGCATTTCATCGGCCTCCATGCGCCGCCCCGCGACCAGCACGGCGATGCGTTCGGTGACATTTTCCAGTTCGCGGATATTGCCAGGCCAGTCATAGCGGGCCAGCTGCGCGCGGGCCGCGGCCGGCAGCCGTTGGGGCCGCTCAATGGCAAGCCGCTCCTGCGCGCGCCGGTAAAGCAGGTCGGCCAGTTCCGGCAGGTCTTCGGCACGCTCGCGCAGCGGCGGCATTTCGATGCGCAGGATGTTCAGGCGGTAGTACAGGTCCTGCCGGAACGTGCCTACGCGCACCAGCGCCGGCAGGTCGCGGTGGGTGGCGGCGATGACGCGCACGTTGACCGGCACGGCTTCGAGCCCGCCGATCGGCAGCACCTGCTTTTCCTGCAGCACGCGCAGCAGGCGGGTCTGCAGTGCCGGCGGCATGTCGCCGACTTCATCGAGGAACAGCGTGCCGTTGTGCGCGGACTCGAACAGGCCTGCCTTGCCGCCACGGCGCGCGCCGGTAAAGGCGCCCTCTTCGTAGCCGAACAGTTCGCTTTCCAGCAAGGCCTCCGGAAACGCGGCGCAATTGACGGCAACGAACGGGAAGGCGCGGCGCGGGCTGGCATCGTGCATGCCTTGCGCCAGCACCTCCTTGCCGGTGCCGCTCTCGCCGCCGACCAGCACGGTTGAATCGACGGCCGCGTAGCGCCGCGCCAGCTCGCGCAGTTCGGTCATGGCGGCGGAAGTGCCGGCCAGGTCGTCCAGGCTGTAGCGCACGCCGGCGGGTCGCGTGCGGCTGCGCGAGCGCAGGTTGCGGTCCACGCGCTGGATTGCGCTGGCGTCCTGGATGGTCAGCACGGCGCCGGTGGTGCCGGCTTCGCTGGTGATCGGGATACGGTTGACCACCACCATCTTGTCGCCGAGCTTGTGGATGGCTTCGAGTTCCTTGTTGCCGCTCTGCATGACGCCTTCCAGCGCCAGGTTCGGCGCCAGCGTCTGCAGCTTGCGCCCCACTGCGGCCGCGGCGGTAGTGCCGAGAAAGCGCTCCATCGCCGGGTTGAACGACTGGATGCGCCCTTCCGCGTCCACGGCCGCCACGCCTTCGTTCAGGTGCGCCAGGATGGTGTTGACGTAGTCGCGCCGGACCGCCTCGATGCGCCTCAGGCGCGCGGCCTCGATTGCGTCTTCCAGCGCCATGCGCACCGAATTGCCCGAGTACAGGAACACGCCGGTCAGGCCGAACCGGTCGGCCAGGTCAGTCACCAGCCCCGGCCCTACCACGACCTGCACGCCTTCCTGCTTGAGCGCTTTCACGCGCGCCACGGCATCGTCTTCGGTGAGATAGGTATAGGCCGGGATCGAGAGCGAGAACGCCCGCACGAATTCATCAACCTCGGCATAGGTCGACGCATGCGTGACCAGCGCCACTTTCGACGAAATACGCCGGGCGGTGGCCAGCGCACTCATCACGTCGAAACCGGTCACTTTCACCAGCACTACCGGCACGTCCACGTGCTGGCGCAGGTAGGCGCCGTTGGAGCCACCGGCCACCACCACATCGAGCCGGCCTTCGCGGGCCTCGCGGGCGACCGCGCTGGCGGCGGCTTCATAGCCCTTGCCGACGATGCGGAATTCGGCACGGCTGGCGTAGGCGGGAATCAGGTCGGCAAAGGCGCGCGCAAGCCGGCTGATGCCGATGGCCCAGATGCGCGGGCGGGCCGGGGTGGAAACGGGAGGGCTCATCAATGAAACGGGTGGCAACGAACGCGACAACAGGCGTACAGTGCTGGCGATTGTGCGCCGGTCCCGGCTATATTTCAAGCATGAAATCAGCGATTTCAAATTTGAAATGCAAATGCATCGAAATCGATACATCGGGGCTCGCGACGATCGTACCGAATTTCCCGCTAGCCCAGTCCTGACAAGGCCTGGCGGCAGATTCCAAAGAGTCTTCGAGGCGCCTGGCACAGCCCTTGCGCTAATGGCCTGTTCCGTTCACCCACGCAAACGCCATGACCTACTCCGCTTCCGACCTCGCGCGCTCCGCTGGCGCCCGTTTCCGCCAGGCGCTTGCCGACGAGCATCCGCTTCAGGTGGTCGGCACCATCAACGCCAACCACGCCCTGCTGGCCAAGCGCGCCGGCTACCGCGCCATCTACCTGTCGGGCGGCGGCGTCGCGGCCGGCTCGCTGGGCCTGCCCGACCTGGGCATCTCCAACCTGGACGACGTGCTGACCGATGTCCGCCGCATCACCGACGTGTGCGACACCCCACTGCTGGTGGACGTCGACACCGGCTTCGGCGCCTCGGCCTTTAACGTGGCCCGCACCACCAAGTCGCTGATCAAGTTCGGCGCGGCGGCCATGCATATCGAGGACCAGGTCGGCGCCAAGCGCTGCGGGCACCGTCCCAACAAGGAAATCGTCACCCAGGGTGAAATGGTCGACCGCATCAAGGCCGCCGTCGACGCCCGCACCGACGAGAACTTCGTCATCATGGCCCGCACCGATGCGCTGGCCGTGGAAGGCCTGGACAAGGCCATCGAGCGCGCCGTGGCGTGCGTGGAAGCCGGCGCCGACGCCATCTTCCCCGAGGCCATGACCGATCTCGCCATGTATCGCAAGTTCGTCGACGCAGTGAAGGTGCCGGTGCTGGCCAATATCACCGAATTCGGCGCCACACCGCTGTTCACCACCGAGGAACTCGGCGGCGCCGGCGTGTCGATGGTGCTGTACCCGCTGTCGGCCTTCCGCGCGATGAACAAGGCAGCCGAGAATGTCTACGCGGCCATCCGCCGCGACGGCACGCAGAAGAACGTGGTCGATTCCATGCAGACCCGGGCCGAGCTCTACGAGAGCATTGGCTACCACGATTTCGAGCAAAAGCTCGACGCCCTGTTTGCACAAGGCAAGGGCAAGTAAGCAAGACACACAAGCGCGGCCGGGCATGCCCGGCCGTTTGCACAGTTCAGAACAGGCAATACCAGGCATCACATCAAGGAGACCCAGATGTCCGAAGCGCAACCGCTCGCCACTCCCAAGCCCAAGAAATCCGTCGCCCTGTCCGGCGTAGCCGCCGGCAACACCGCGCTGTGCACGGTCGGCCGTACCGGCAACGACCTGCACTACCGCGGCTACGACATCCTCGACATCGCCGACACCTGCGAGTTCGAGGAAATCGCCCACCTGCTGGTGCACGGCAAGCTGCCCAACAAGGCTGAACTGGCCGCCTACAAGGCCAAGCTGAAGTCGCTGCGCGGCCTGCCCGCCAACGTCAAGGCCGCGCTCGAATGGGTCCCGGCCAGCGCCCACCCGATGGACGTGATGCGCACCGGCGTGTCGGTGCTCGGCACCGTGCTGCCGGAGAAGGAAGACCACAACACCCCGGGCGCGCGCGACATCGCCGACCGCCTGATGGCCAGCCTCGGCTCGATGCTGCTGTACTGGTACCACTACAGCCACAACGGCCGCCGCATCGAGGTGGAAACCGACGACGACTCGATCGGCGCACACTTCCTGCACCTGCTGCACGGCGAAAAGCCGTCGGAGCTGTGGGAGCGCGCCATGAACACGTCGCTGAACCTGTACGCGGAGCATGAGTTCAATGCCTCGACCTTCGCCGGCCGCGTGATCGCCGGCACGGGTTCGGACATGTACTCGGCCATCTGCGGCGCCATCGGCGCGCTGCGCGGCCCCAAGCACGGCGGCGCCAATGAAGTCGCGTTCGAGATCCAGAAGCGCTACGACAACCCGGATGAGGCCCAGGCCGACATCACCCGCCGCGTCGAGAACAAGGAAGTCGTGATCGGCTTCGGCCACCCGGTGTACACCATCAGCGACCCGCGCAACCAGATCATCAAGGACGTGGCGAAGAGGCTGTCGAAGGACGCCGGTTCGATGAAGATGTTCGACATCGCCGAGCGCCTGGAAACGGTGATGGGGGACATCAAGAAGATGTTCCCGAACCTGGACTGGTTCAGCGCCGTGAGCTACCACATGATGGGCGTGCCGACCGCGATGTTCACGCCGCTGTTCGTGATTGCCCGCACTTCGGGCTGGGCAGCGCACATTATCGAGCAACGCATCGACAACAAGATCATTCGTCCGAGCGCCAACTACACTGGTCCGGAGGACCTGAAGTTCGTGCCGATCAAGGATCGCAAGTAAGACCGGCTGCCGGTTTGCTCCGCGTCGGGTTGCATTGATCCGGGCCTGCGGGCAAGGGGGTAGTTGGCCGCTGACACTGGGCCACTACCCCTTTTTCATACCAATATTGATTTCCCTACACCATGAATTCTGCAAACCGCAAACCGCTACCGGGCACCAAGCTGGATTACTTCGACGCGCGCGCCGCGGTCGAGGCCATCCAGCCGGGTGCCTACGACAAGCTGCCGTACACGTCGCGCGTGCTGGCAGAAAACCTGGTGCGCCGCTGCGACCCGGCCACGCTGGCCGATTCGCTGAAGCAACTGATCGAGCGCAAGCGTGAGCTCGACTTCCCGTGGTTCCCCGCGCGCGTGGTGTGCCATGACATCCTGGGCCAGACCGCGCTGGTGGACCTGGCCGGCCTGCGCGACGCCATTGCCGACCAGGGCGGCGACCCCGCCAAGGTCAACCCGGTGGTGCCGGTGCAGCTGATCGTCGACCACTCGCTGGCGGTGGAATGCGGTGGTTTCGACCCCGATGCCTTCACCAAGAACCGCGCCATCGAAGACCGCCGCAACGAAGACCGCTTCGATTTCATCGACTGGACCAAGAAGGCGTTCAAGAACGTCGACGTGATCCCGCCGGGCAACGGCATCATGCACCAGATCAACCTGGAAAAGATGTCGCCGGTGATCCACGCCGACAAGGGCGTGGCCTACCCCGATACCTGCGTCGGCACCGACAGCCATACGCCGCACGTTGACGCGCTGGGCGTGATCGCCATCGGCGTGGGCGGCCTGGAAGCCGAGAACGTGATGCTTGGCCGCGCCTCGTGGATGCGCCTGCCGGATATCGTCGGCGTGGAGCTGACCGGCAAGCGCCAGCCCGGCATTACCGCCACCGACATCGTGCTGGCCCTGACCGAATTCCTGCGCAAGGAAAAGGTGGTCGGCGCGTACCTGGAGTTCCGTGGCGAAGGCGCCTCGAGCCTGACGCTCGGCGACCGCGCCACCATCTCCAACATGGCCCCCGAGTATGGCGCCACGGCAGCGATGTTCTTTATCGACAACCAGACCCTCGACTACCTGCGCCTGACCGGCCGCGACGACGAGCAGGTCAAGCTGGTGGAAACCTACGCCAGGACCGCCGGCCTGTGGGCGGACTCGCTGAAGCACGCCGAGTACGAGCGGGTGCTGACGTTCGACCTCTCGAGCGTGGTGCGCAATATGGCCGGCCCGTCGAACCCGCACAAGCGCCTGCCGACGTCGGACCTGGCCGAGCGCGGCATCGCCGTCGACCTGGACAAGGCCCGCGCGCAGGAAGCCGAAGGCCTGATGCCCGATGGCGCAGTGATCATCGCCGCCATCACCAGCTGCACCAACACCAGCAATCCGCGCAACGTGATTGCCGCCGCCCTGCTGGCACGCAACGCCAACGCGCGCGGCCTGACCCGCAAGCCGTGGGTCAAGTCCTCGCTTGCGCCCGGCTCCAAGGCCGTTGAGCTTTACCTGGAAGAAGCAAACCTGCTGCCGGACCTGGAGAAGCTCGGCTTCGGCATCGTCGCCTTTGCCTGCACCACCTGCAACGGCATGTCGGGCGCGCTGGATCCGAAGATCCAGCAGGAAATCATCGACCGCGACCTGTACGCGACGGCAGTGCTCTCGGGCAACCGCAACTTCGACGGCCGCATCCACCCGTACGCCAAGCAGGCCTTCCTGGCCTCGCCGCCGCTGGTGGTGGCCTACGCCATTGCCGGCACCATCCGCTTCGATATCGAGAAGGACGTGCTGGGCACGGACCAGGACGGCAAGCCGGTGACGCTGAAGGATATCTGGCCGACCGACGAAGAGATCGACGCGATCGTGGCGCAGAGCGTGAAGCCCGAGCAGTTCCGCAAGGTCTACGACCCGATGTTCAGCTTCGCGGTGGACAACGGCGAGAAGATCAGCCCGCTGTACGACTGGCGTCCGCAGAGCACCTACATCCGCCGCCCGCCCTACTGGGAAGGCGCGCTGGCCGGCGAGCGCACGCTCAAGGGCCTGCGTCCGCTGGCGGTGCTGGGCGACAACATCACGACCGACCACCTGTCGCCGTCCAACGCCATCCTGCTGGACAGCGCCGCCGGCGAGTACCTGGCGAAGATGGGCCTGCCCGAGGAGGACTTCAACTCCTACGCGACGCACCGCGGCGACCACCTCACCGCGCAACGCGCCACCTTTGCCAACCCGACGCTGATCAATGAAATGGCCGTGGTCGACGGCAAGGTGAAGAAGGGTTCGCTGGCGCGCGTCGAGCCGGAAGGCAAGGTCGTGCGCATGTGGGAAGCCATCGAGACCTACATGGACCGCAAGCAGCCGCTGATCATCGTCGCCGGCGCCGACTACGGCCAGGGTTCGTCGCGTGACTGGGCGGCCAAGGGCGTGCGGCTGGCGGGCGTGGAAGTGATTGTGGCCGAAGGCTTCGAACGCATCCACCGCACCAACCTGATCGGCATGGGCGTGCTGCCGCTGGAGTTCAAGCCCGGCGTGAACCGCACCACGCTCGGCCTCGACGGCACCGAGACCTACGATGTGCAAGGCGAACGCAAGCCGCGCGCCGACCTGACGCTGGTGATCCATCGCAAGAACGGCGAGCGCGTGGAAGTGCCGGTAACCTGCCGCCTCGACAGCGATGAGGAAGTGTCGATCTACGAAGCCGGCGGCGTGCTGCAGCGCTTCGCGCAGGACTTCCTGGAGTCGACCAAGGCGGCGGCCTAAGGCACTGTACGCTCCCCTCTCCCGCTTGCGGGGAAGGGGAGCAAACAAGCGCCGCGCTTTGCTACCCTCTGGATTGACTCCTAAGCTGTGATAAGGCCCCTGGCCTAACTCGGACAAAGATTTCCATGGCCCACGTACCCCAGATCAAAATCCCCGCTACCTACATCCGTGGCGGCACCAGCAAAGGCGTGTTCTTCCGCCTGCAAGACCTGCCCGAGAGCGCACAAGTCCCCGGTCCGGCACGCGATGCGCTGCTGATGCGCGTGATCGGCAGCCCCGACCCCTACGGCAAACAGATCGATGGCATGGGCGCTGCCACGTCGAGCACCAGCAAGACGGTCATCCTCTCGAAGAGCAGCCGGCCGGACCACGATGTCGACTACCTGTTCGGCCAGGTTTCGATCGACCAGCCCTTCGTCGACTGGAGCGGGAACTGCGGCAATCTTTCTGCCGCCGTCGGCCCTGCCGCCATCAGCGGCGGCCTGGTCGACCCTGCCCGCATCCCGCAGAACGGTGTCGCCATCGTGCGCATCTGGCAGGCCAATATCGGCAAGACCATCATCGGCCACGTGCCCATCACCAACGGCGAAGTGCAGGAAACCGGTGATTTCGAACTGGACGGCGTGACCTTCCCCGCCGCTGAAGTTCAGCTCGAGTTCATGGACCCCGCCGCCGAGGAAGAGGGCACCGGCGGCGCGATGTTCCCGACCGGCAATGTGGTGGACGACCTGGAAGTGCCGGGCGTCGGCACGCTGAAGGCCACCATGATCAACGCCGGCATTCCGACCATCTTCGTCAATGCGGAGAGCATCGGCTACACCGGCACCGAGCTGCAGGACGCCATCAACAGCGACACCAGGGCGCTGGCGATGTTCGAGACCATCCGCGCCTACGGTGCGCTGCGCATGGGCCTGATCAAGGACGTGGACGAGGCCGCCAGGCGCCAGCACACGCCGAAGGTCGCTTTTGTCGCCAGGCCGGTGGACTATGTGGCGTCCAGCGGCAAGAAGGTGGCAGCAGCCGATGTCGACCTGCTGGTGCGCGCGCTGTCGATGGGCAAGCTGCACCATGCCATGATGGGCACGGCAGCGGTCGCGATCGGCACCGCCGCGGCAATCCCCGGCACGCTGGTCAACCTGGCGGCGGGCGGCGGCGAGCGCAATGCGGTACGCTTCGGTCATCCGTCCGGCACGCTGCGCGTGGGCGCGGAGGCGCAACAGGTCGATGGCGAATGGGTGGTCAAAAAGGCCATCATGAGCCGCAGCGCCCGTGTGCTGATGGAAGGCTGGGTACGCGTGCCGGGGGATGCCTTCTGACCAACCACTGAAGCGGTGAGGCCTATGTCTGCTCCTGACACACAGTCTGCCAGTCGCCCCGACCCGGACCCCGTGCTGGTCGACATCGTCGACTATGTCACCGGGTACGAGATCAAGAGCGGCCTCGCCTACGACACCGCGCGCAACTGCCTGATCGACACGCTCGGATGCGGGCTGGAAGCGCTGTCTTACCCTGCCTGCACCAAACTGCTGGGCCCCGTTGTCCCGGGCACGATCGTGCCCAACGGCGCGCGGGTGCCCGGCACCCAGTTCCAGCTCGACCCCGTTCAAGCCGCTTTCAATATCGGCACGATGATCCGCTGGCTGGACTTCAATGACACCTGGCTGGCGGCCGAATGGGGCCATCCGTCGGACAACCTCGGCGGCATCCTGGCCACCGCCGACTGGATTTCGCGCAGCAACGTCGCAGCCGGCCGCAAGCCGCTGACCATGAAGGCCGTGCTTGCGGCCATGATCAAGGCGCACGAAATCCAGGGCTGCATCGCGCTGGAAAACTCGTTCAACAAGGTCGGGCTGGACCACGTGGTGCTGGTCAAGGTGGCCTCGACCGCCGTGGTCGCCCAGATGCTGGGCCTGTCGCGCGACGAGATCCTCAATGCCGTGTCGCTGGCGTGGGTGGATGGCCAGAGCCTGCGCACCTACCGCCACGCGCCCAACACCGGCAGCCGCAAGAGCTGGGCGGCCGGCGACGCCACCAGCCGCGCAGTGCGGCTGGCGCTGATCGCCCGGACCGGCGAGATGGGCTACCCGTCGGTATTGACCGCAAAGACCTGGGGCTTCTACGACGTGCTGTTCAAGGGGCAGCCGTTCAGATTCCAGCGCCCCTACGGCTCGTACGTGATGGAGAACGTGCTGTTCAAGATCTCGTTCCCGGCCGAATTCCATGCACAGACCGCCGTGGAAGCCGCCATGACGCTGCATGGCGCGCTGGCCGGTGCCGGCAAGAGCGCGGCCGATATCAAGCGCGTCACCATCCGCACGCACGAGGCCTGCCTGCGCATCATCGACAAGACCGACCCGCTGAACAATCCCGCTGACCGCGACCACTGCATCCAGTACATGGTGGCGGTGCCGCTGCTGTTTGGCCGCCTGACCGCCGAGGACTACGAGGACAAGGTAGCGGCCGACCCGCGTATCGACGCACTGCGCGCGAGGATCGTCTGCGTCGAAGACAAGTCATTCACCGCCGACTACCACGACCCGGACAAGCGCTCGATCGCCAATGCACTGACCATCGAACTGGACGACGGCACGGTACTGGACGAGGTAATGGTCGAGTACCCCATCGGCCACAAGCGCCGCCGGGCCGAAGGGATGCCGCTGCTGGTCGAGAAATTCAGGACGAACCTGGCCCGCCGCTTCCCTCCCAGGCAGCAGCAAGCCATCCTGGCCGTGTCGCTCGACCAGGCCAGGCTGGAAGGCGTGGCGGTCAACGAATACCTCGATATGTATGCGATTTGAGTTATCGCCCCGGCATCTTCATGCCGAATCGGCATAACCCTTTCACAGAGGCTCCCGCGGCAAATTCTCCTAACGTATAGTCTCTGCCGCTGCCCGTTCGTGGCCCTGGAAAACAGGTCCGTGGCGGGCAGCCACGAGACTGAACACGGACGACCCTGCTCCACCCAAAAGGCATGCCGTGTCGTTCCTATACGTGCCTACACGTTCGTATATATACCGAGGAGAATCATGAAACATCTTGCCCGCGCCAGCATGCTGGCCGCTGCCCTGCTCTCGGCCAGCCTGATCACCGGCACTGCCCACGCGCAGCTCGCACCCGCCGCACAACCGTCCGCCGCACCTGCCACCGCACCGGCCGAAGCCCGCAAGGCCAATATCGTCATCATCGGCACCGGCGGGACCATCGCCGGCGCGGGTGCTTCCGCCACCAATACCGCGGCATACCAGTCGGCCGTGGTGCCGGTGGACAAGATCATCGCCTCGGTGCCCGAGATCTCGAAGGTCGCCAACGTCAAGGGCGAGCAGATCTTCCAGATCGGCTCGGAAAGCTTCAACAACGAACGCCTGCTCAAGCTGGGCAAGCGCGTCTCCGAGCTGCTCAAGCAGCCGGATGTCGACGGCATTGTCATCACGCACGGCACCGATACTATCGAGGAAACGGCCTACTTCCTGAATCTGACGCTCAAGAGCGACAAGCCAGTGGTGGTCGTCGGCTCGATGCGCCCGGGCACGGCGCTGGGCGCGGACGGCGCGCTCAACCTGTACGACGCCGTGCTGGTTGCATCCAACCCGGCCTCCAGGGGCAAGGGCACGCTGGTGATACTGAACGACGAAATCCATACCGGCCGTGACGTCACCAAGAGCAATACCTTCAAGACTGAGACTTTCCGCTCGCCGTTCGGCCCGCTCGGCTACGTGGTCGAAGGCCGCACGCTGTACTACCGCTTGCCGGCGCGCCCGCACACCATGCAGACCGAGTGGGACATCGACAAGATCGACAAGCTGCCTGAAGTCGCCGTGGTCTATGCCTACGGCAACGTCAACCCGGCCAGCATCGACGCTGCCGTGAAGAACGGCGCCAAGGCCATCGTCTATGCCGCGACCGGCAATGGCAGCGTCGGCGACTACATGGTCGAGCCGCTCAAGGCCGCCCGCGCGAAGGGCGTGCAGATCGTGCGCGCCTCGCGCACCGGTAGCGGCGTGGTGATCCGCAATGCCGAGCAGCCGGATGACAAGTACGACTGGATCGTCACCGACGACCAGCTGCCGCAGAAGGCCCGCATCCTGATGGCGCTGGCGCTGACGAAGAGCAACGACAGCAAGGCGCTGCAGCAGATCTTCTGGAAGTACTGATCGGAACGGGCCGGCACAGCGTTGCGCTGCTCGCCGGCCTGACCCGGGGCGGCAGAGCGCCCTGCCTGCCGCCCGACCGAAATCCAGATTCACTTGCTGGATGCCTTGCCCTGCCAGAAGTGAAACCCATTCAAATACCGCAACCCTGTAAGGTGAGTCGGTATGTTTTCAGGCCGTTAATTGCAAATTATCGAGAACGCAGGCTCACGCCTGCCTCATTCTGCCGGTCTCTGCCCGGTCAGAACATTGCGCTCGACATCAGCGCCTTGGCCACGAGCACGCCCTCATCCGGTGCTTCCGCGTAGACCGCAATATCGCTGACCACCTGCCGCCGGCCGCGGCGGACCACGGTTGCCACGGCGCGCAGGGTGGCGGCCTGGGCCGGCGCCAGGTACTGGACGGTCAGCGAACTGGTCGCCCCGCCCCGCACCTCGTCTCCATTCGCGCCGGATGCGGCTGCCGCGGCGCCTGCGATATCGATCAGCGTGGCGATGACGCCGCCGTGGACGATGCTCCCATGGGTCACGTTCGTCGTCAGGAACGGCAGCACCAGCTCGACGTGCTCCGGCTCGATGACTTCCAGCCGGATGCCCAGCCCGCGGGCCACGGGCGAATTCATCAGCACGTTTTCCACCATATGCCGCATGCGCGGGTCGATGGCGCCGTTCTGGCTTGTCTTGCGGGGCAGCAGTCTTGCGATGGCTTGCGGCATGTTCACGCTCCTGGATCCAGTCGTTGGTGACCTGCCTGAAGCGTAGGCGGGCGCAAGCAGCGCCTCAATTACCCCGCACGTAATGATTTCAATACGCCGGAAAAGCGGCCAACCGTGCGACCGGCGGCCAGCGCGGGCGCGTTTATAATGTGCGGCCACTCGCCCAACCCGATCCAGATGCCGTCCTTGCCGTCCAGCGCACCCGATTCCGCTCCGACCTGTGCCGAAAGCGTCACCAGCGCAGCGGAGACCGGCCTGTCCGACCGTCCGGACAGCCCCTGCATCGGCATCTGCTCCACGCTGTTCGACGAAATCTGCCAGGGCTGCGGCCGGACTGCGGCCGAAGTCAGCAACTGGGTGTTCTTCAGCGACGAAGAAAAACAGGCCGTGTGGGAGCGCATTACGCGCGAAGGCTCGGCGCGTCGCTTTCGCGAGGGCTGAAGGCTCAGCCTCCTGCGAGCCGCCGTTCCATGTCTTCGACTTCGCGTTTTGCCACGCGCTCGCGGGCGAGCTTGCGCCAGTTCTCTGCCAGCGGTACGAGTCCGGCCATCTCTGCCAGCGCCGCGTAGTCCAGGCGATCGACGTAAAGCACGCGCAATAGTCGTTGCAGCGTCCAGCCGGGACATGCCCGCTCCACGAGTTGCAGCGTGCCACCCGCGCTGACCTCGCCCTCCTCCACCACACGGTAGTACCAGCCCGTGCGCAGGCTGTGCTGCACGGCACGCGACATGCCGCCGTGACCGAAGCGGTGATTGAGCTTCCAGCACGGCTGGCGTGCCTGCGAAACCTCGACCAGCGCAGTGCCAAGCCGGAAGCGGTCGCCAATGCAGATATCGGCCTCGGTCAGCCCGGTTGTGCTCAGATTCTCGCCAAACGCGCCGGGCCGAGCCAGGACCTTTGCCGCTTCCCCGGATTCCCCTGACAGCTCATCACGCCAGGCGCCGTAGTAGTCGTAGGCGTAGTGATGCAGGGCCTTTTCCGGGCCGCCGTGGTGTTTGGGATCGCCCTGCCCGTCTCCGGCAAGGCCCAGCGTCGTGACGCGGACCGGGCCAGCCACCGGCAATTTGCCGATCCCGCTGGGCAGGCCTTTCGGGCCGAACGGCCGGACCTGGCCCGTCAGGACCGCACCGATCATGACCGGCTGCGGCCAAGCTGCAGTTGTCATAGCCCGGCCTCGTCCAGCCAGCGCGCGAACATCCGTTGGCCCGCCGCCGCAACGGTGGCGCCGACTTCCGCGGTGCGCGCGCGAATCGTGCGCGGGTCGATGCCGGCCTTGGCAAGCTCGACCGTATGGCCGATCAGCCAGGCTTCGATATCGCGCGGCATCACTTCGGGATGAAACTGCAGGGCCAGCACCTGCTTGCCGATGGCGTAGGCCTGGTGCGGCACGGCCGCCGTCGAGGCCAGCAATTGCGCGCCCGGCGGCAGGTCGAATGTATCGCCGTGCCAGTGCAGGACTTCCCAGCCCGCGCCGCCCAGTTCCGCCAGTGCGGACTGCTGTCCGGCCTCGGTCGGCGTGATGGGCGCCCAGCCGATCTCGCGCGTGCCCGGATAGACGCGCGCTCCCGCCGCGCGGGCAATCAGCTGCGCCCCGAGGCAAACCCCGATCATCTTCCCGCCTGCCGCCAGCCGCCGCCGGATCAGGGCGATTTCAGCTTCGAGCCATGGATAGGCGTCGGTCTCGTAGACGCCGATCGGGCCGCCCAGCACCAGCAGCAGATCGGGCGGATTCTCTGCAACCGGTTGCAGGTCGTCCACGCCGGCCTGGAAGACCTTCAGCGTGTGCCCGCGTGCGCGCAGGGCTTCGGCGATCACGCCACCGTGTTCAAAGGCGACGTGCTGGATGACATGGGTGGTGCGGGTGGCCATCAGGCGCTCCTGTCAGGTCCGGAGGGCCACCATGTTAGCGTCAATCCCGTAATGCCGTGAAAACCCTGTTCGCCGGTGCTGTATCACAGCGTGATGCGATTCACTTTGCGGCGCCGGCAGGTGCAAGCACCAGCGTTTCGAACGCTTCCTGCCCCGGCGTGCGGCGCCCGTGCGGGATGGTGAAGTACTGTACGGCCGCCCATTTGCCGGTCCAGTCACGATAGTGCGGCGAGAGCGCGTTGCCGGACTGCCCGGTCGAATCCATGAAGCGGGACCCGTCCAGGTCGGACAAATCGTAGAGGGCGCGCACGCTCGCTGCATGCGTGCTTTCGAACGGTGCTTTCTCGTCGCGCAGGTTGTGCCGGCCAACATTGACTGTATATGTGTCACCGCCGGTCGGCACGCGCAGGTTGAAGAGGCTTGCCAGGTACTGCACCTTGCCAAACGGCTTGTGTTCCGAGCGCGCGGTGTGCGCCTCGCCCCAGCGCCAGTGTTCCGGCTTGCTGCCATAGCGGCGGTCGAGGTCCGCGATGGCACTTTCCCAGGCATCGCCAATGGCATCGCTGCAGGTCTCCGTCTCAGGCGTGGTCGACTTGTCGCACCAGAACCTGCCCAGTCCGCGCTGGTCGCGCAGGATGTTCAGCATCGGCTGCTGGACATTGCGCTGCTCCCACATGCGGGCGAACAGCGCATCGCCGACCTTGTCCTCGAACAGCCGCCGCGACAGCGCGCGCAGCCACGCCGTGACCACCAGCGGCTCGGTGCGGTCGGCGTCCATGGTGCCGTCCCACTTGCGCAGTGCCTCGAACAGGGCGCGCTCGCGTTCGGGGCGGGACGCGTCCCTGCTGACCGGCGCGGCCAGCAGCGGCGGCAAGGCGTCACGCACGGCCAGCGAGACCACGTCTTTCTGGATGGCGCCGAAGCTGTCCAGCGTGTGGCGCGGCGTGGCCGCCAGCAGCGCGCTGATGCGCTGGTAGCGGTACGGCACCGTCCATTCGCTGGTGATGAAGTACGGATAGTCAGGGCCGACGATGCGCTGGTTGGCGGTCGCGATGATGCCGTCCGGCGGGTTATAGCTGCGCGGCAGCTGATCGAACGGGATGAAGCCGGTCCAGTCGTAGCGCGCATCCCAGCCCGGCGCGGGCGCAAGCCCCTTGAGATCGTTGTCGGCCCGGCGCAGCGGCACGCGGCCCGGCGCAATGAAGCCGATATTGCCGTCGACATCGGCATAGACGATGTTCTGCTGCGGCGCGTGGAAGTCACGCAGCGCCTCGGTGAATGTGGCCCAGTCGCTGGCCACGTTCATCTTCAGGCCGGCCTGGAAAGTGCGGTCGTCCGCGCGCAGCGCGGTCCACTGGAAGGCGACGACGTACTGCGCGCCGAACGGTGCCGCCGCAGCCGCGACCGGCTCGGCCACATCCGAAATCACCGGCCCGTGACGCGTGGCGCGGACGTTCAGCGCGACATCGGGTGCGCCCTTGACGTGGATGGTCTCCGTGCGCGTAACGAAGGGCGCCCAGCCGTCGGGCGTCTGGTAGCTGTCGCCATTGCCCGGTTGCAGCCGTTCGATATACAGGTCCTGCACATCCGGCGCGGTGTTGGTGAGGCCCCACGCAATGCGCTGGTTGTGGCCGAGCACGACTATCGGCGCGCCGGGCAGCGTCGCCCCGGTCACGTCCAGTCCGGGCGCCTGCAGCCGGGCGAAATACCACAGTGCCGGGGCCTGCAGACCCAGGTGCGGATCGTTGGCCAGCATCGGCTTGCCCGATTGCGTATGGGCGCCGGACACCACCCAGTTGTTCGAGCCCATGCCCTCGACATAGCTGGCCGGCGCCTTCTGCTGGATGCTGGCCATCGCGGTCGCCAGCGGCGCCAGGTGCCGGTACAGATTGCCATAGTCCATGGTGCGCACCGGGCGCTCGCCCGGATATGGCGCCAGCAGTTCGTTGATGCGCGCCACCGGCAGCACCTGCGACAGGCTCATGCGCAGTGTTTCCTGCGTCCAGTTGGCCCCGAGGTCCCAGGCCATCATGGTCTGCCAGCCGAGCGTGTCGGCCGGCTCCCAGTGTTCAGGGCGGGTGCGCAGGATCAGGAATTCTGGCGGCAGCGGCTCCTTGCGGCTGTCGATATAGGCGTTCACGCCGTCCGCATAGGCTTGCAGCGCGGCGCGGGTTTCCGGCGAACTCTGGGCGAGGATGGCTTCGGCATTCCTGCGGACGCCCAGCGTACGCAGGAACTTGTCGGTATCGAGCGCACTGGGGCCGAGGATTTCTGCAAGCCGGCCGGCCACGACGCGCTTGTTCATCTGCATCTGCCAGAGCCGGTCCTGCGCGTGGACAAAGCCGAGTGCGTACCAGGCGTCGAGCTTGCTCCCCGCGCGGATGTGCGGCACGGCATTGGCATCGCGCACGATCGTGACCCTGTCGCGCAGGCCAGGCAGCTTCAGAGTGCCGGCGGTGTCAGGCTGCGAGGCCTGCCGATACCAGGCAAATCCGCCCACGGCGCCCGCCACGGCCAGCAAACCCAGCAGCAACACCACCCTGGCTAGTCGTCGGAACCAGCGCATGCCCTTCTCCCGTTTTGTTTGCGCGCATTATGAGCGCAAACAATGGTTCATCGCCGATCTGCGTGATTCCTTGAGGGTAGAAGGGCTGACGGCCGAGTCCGCCCAGTTCGTTCGACATACCTCTGCAAAATCCCCCCAGCTATCGTTGCTCGACCATCCTTGCGTGCCTCTGCCTCCGGCACCTGAAAGGGCTTTTCACATTGCGGAATTCACGCCGAGTTTCCCCAGCGCTGTGTTTTCGTTTCGTAAAAACTCATTCCACATCGCAAAATTTGTCGTCTATCTTATTGAAAAATAAGGATAAACCAACTCTTATGTCTTATATAAGACATAGCCGTAACGGGTCAAAAGCGCCATACAATGAGTCCACGCTGCTTGCTTCGACATCCGTAGCGGCACACGCGACCATTTCTTCAAACGCGCTTTCTTCTTAGGAAATTCCCATGGCCCAGTATCAAGACGACATCAAGGCAGTTGCAGGTTTGAAAGAGAACCACGGCAGCGCATGGAATGCCATCAACCCCGAGTATGCTGCCCGCATGCGTGCCCAGAACAAGTTCAAAACGGGCCTGGACATCGCCAAATACACCGCCAAGATCATGCGCGCCGACATGGCCGCCTACGATGCCGACTCGTCCAAGTACACCCAGTCGCTGGGTTGCTGGCACGGCTTCATCGGCCAGCAGAAGATGATCTCCATCAAGAAGCACTTCAACAGCACCGACCGCCGCTACCTGTACCTGTCCGGCTGGATGGTGGCCGCGCTGCGCTCAGAGTTCGGCCCGCTGCCGGACCAGTCGATGCACGAGAAAACCTCCGTCAGCGCGCTGATCCGCGAGCTGTACACCTTCCTGCGCCAGGCCGACGCCCGTGAACTGGGCGGCCTGTTCCGCGAGCTGGACGCTGCCACAGGGCCTGCCAAGGCCGCCATCCAGGCAAAGATCGACAACCACGTCACTCACGTAGTGCCCATCATCGCTGACATCGATGCGGGTTTCGGCAACGCCGAAGCAACGTACCTGCTGGCCAAGCAGTTCATCGAAGCGGGCGCATGCTGCATTCAGATCGAAAACCAGGTGTCCGACGAGAAGCAGTGCGGCCACCAGGATGGCAAGGTCACCGTGCCGCACGAGGACTTCCTGGCCAAGATCCGCGCCATCCGCTACGCCTTCCTGGAACTGGGTGTGGACGACGGCGTCATCGTGGCCCGTACCGACTCGCTGGGTGCTGGCCTGACCAAGCAAATCGCCGTGACCACCACGCCGGGCGACCTGGGCGACCAGTACAATTCCTTCCTCGATTGCGAGGAATTGTCGGCCGACCAACTGGGCAATGGTGACGTCATCATCAAGCGCGACGGCAAGCTGCTGCGTCCCAAGCGCCTGCCCAGCAACCTGTTCCAGTTCCGCGCCGGCACGGGCGAAGCGCGCTGCGTACTGGATTGCGTCACCGCACTGCAAAACGGCGCTGACCTGCTGTGGATCGAAACCGAAAAGCCGCATATCGCCCAGATCGGCGGCATGGTCAGCGAGATTCGCAAGGTCATCCCGAACGCCAAGCTGGTCTACAACAACAGCCCGTCGTTCAACTGGACCCTGAATTTCCGCCAGCAGGCGTATGACGCGATGAAGGCCGCGGGCAAGGATGTATCGGCATACGAGCGCACCCAGCTGATGAGCGTGGAATACGATCAGACCGAACTGGCGAAGCTCGCCGACGAAAAGATCCGGACCTTCCAGGCCGACGCGTCGCGCGAAGCAGGTATCTTCCACCACCTGATTACGCTGCCGACCTACCACACCGCCGCACTGTCGACCGACAACCTGGCCAAGGAATACTTCGGCGACCAGGGCATGCTCGGTTATGTGGCTGGCGTGCAGCGCAAGGAAATCCGCCAGGGCATCGCCTGCGTTAAGCACCAGAACATGTCCGGCTCGGACATCGGCGACGATCACAAGGAGTATTTCAGCGGCGAAGCGGCCCTGAAAGCGGCGGGTAAAGACAACACCATGAACCAGTTCTGATACCGGTAAAACCCCCAGGCAAAACGCCAACCCATAACGGGTTGGCGTTTTTTTTATCCGCCGAGATAGCTCGCGGGGGCCGGCCTCAGGCAGCCGGCTTCTTCAATTGCAGCGACTTGTACTCGAGGAATTCCTCCAGGCCGTACTTGCCTGCCTCGCGCCCGTTGCCGGACTGCTTGTAGCCGCCGAACGGCGCCTGCATATTGAACGGGCCGCCGTTGATATCGACCTGCCCCGTGCGGATGCGGCGCGCCACGCGGATCGCGCGCGACTCGTCACCCGACCACACGCCGCCGCCCAGCCCATAGATGCTGTCATTGGCAATGCGCACGGCGTCATCTTCGGTGTCGTAGCAGATGATCGTAAGCACCGGGCCGAAGATCTCTTCCTGCGCCACGGTCGCGCGCGGCTCCACATTGCCCAGTACGGTCGGCTTGACGAAGAAGCCCTTGTCGAGCCCGGCCGGCGTTTCCGGACCGCCCGCCACCAGCTCGGCGCCCTCTTCCAGGCCGCGCCGGATATAACTCGTGACGCGGTCCTTCTGCACCGCCGAGATCAGCGGGCCCAGCCGGGTGGTTTCCTGCAGCGGATCGCCGACCGTGAAGCCTTCCACCACCTTCTGCGCGATGGCCTTCACTTCGTCATAGCGGGCGCGCGGCACCAGCATGCGGGTATGGGCCGAGCAGGTCTGGCCGGAGTTCAGGAAGCACGCGCTGATGGTGCCCTTCACGGCCGCCGGCAGGTCGGCGTCGTCAAGGATCACCGAGGCTGACTTGCCGCCCAGTTCCAGCGCCACGCGCTTCACCGTCTGCGACGCCAGTTCCGACACGCGCTTGCCGGCGCGGGTTGAGCCGGTGAACGACACCATGTCCACCTCCGGATGGCTGGCCAGCACTTCGCCCACCACCGGGCCGTAGCCGGTCACGAGGTTGAACACGCCGGGCGGCAGGCCCGCGGCTTCGATCACTTCCGCCAGCACAAAGGCATTCAGCGGCGCGACTTCCGATGGCTTGAGCACCACCGTGCAACCCGCCGCCAGCGCCGGCGCAACCTTCAGCGTGATCTGATTCAGCGGGTAGTTCCACGGCGTGATCGCGGCCACCACGCCCACCGGTTCGCGCACGACCAGCGAGTTGCCGACTTCTTCCTCGAAGGAATAGCTCTCGACCAGCTTGGCCGCCTGGCCCCAGTTATAGACCGGGCCGCCGACCTGGATGGCACGCGCCAGCTTGATCGGCATGCCGACTTCGCCAGCGATCAGCTGGGCCAGCTCTTCGCTACGGGCCTTCAGGCCCTCCGCAATCTTTGCGATATAGCCGGCACGCACGGCCGCCGGCGTTGCAGCCCAGCCCTCGAAGGCGGCGCGGGCGGCCTGGATGGCGTCCTCGGCGTCGCGTGCATGGCCTTCGGGAATGCGGCCCATGACCACTTCAGTGCTGGAGTGGATAACGTCGATCAGCCCGGTACCGTGCGGGCTGACCCACTTGCCGTTGATGAATAGTTTGTCTCGTTGTTGCATGGCCACAGTTGTCAGATTGGTCAATCGGCGGTTTGCAAATTTTGTTACTTTTATGGTGCACACACATTGTAGAGCGGATTCCGGGCACGCTTTTTTGCGCTGTCGAACGCTCAAGGCAAGAAGTGGCGATAATCGGCCGCGCAGCCCAACGGGTATCTCGCAAAGGCGGCCGACACATAACAAGGGAGCGAGACATGGTCAACCCGATCTACCGGAAGACGGACGCGGGGCATGATGAGATCAAGAGCCGTGCACGCAAGCTGGACCACAAGCTGCGCGCGTTGCTGCTGATCGTGAACGGGGAACGGCGCGAGAAGGAACTGCTGGCGCAAGTTGGCGGCATGGGCGTAGGGGCGGAGGCCTTTGACATCCTGCTGGAACAGCAGCTTATCGACGTGCTGCCCGAGACGCAGGCCACGCAAGCGGCGCAGCCGCCACGTGCGGCCCCCAAAGACAGCAACCGAGGGCCATCCGCCGGGGAAGACAGCAACCTGTTCTCGCTGTACTCCATGCGTCGCGTGGAGGCGCCGCAGCCGGGAGCTGCGCAGACTGCCGGCAATGCCGACCGGGCCGACCAGGAGGAACCCACGCACTCCGCTGAAGAGATCCAGGCCTTCCAGCGGCTTTATCACTTCTATACCGACATCATCAGCCAGCACCTCGGCCTGCGCGGATATGTCATGCAGGTAAAGGTCGAAAAGGCCACCGACCTGCCCGCCCTGATCGCCTTGCGCGATCCGCTTCACGCCGCGCTGCTCAAGGCC
The DNA here is from genome assembly GCF_000812465.1 of Cupriavidus sp. IDO. Taxonomy (GTDB): domain Bacteria; phylum Pseudomonadota; class Gammaproteobacteria; order Burkholderiales; family Burkholderiaceae; genus Cupriavidus. The sequence goes on from NZ_JWMA01000006.1 coordinate 28,960, forward strand.
AAGGGCGATATCACGGCACGCGCCATCACCGAGCAGCTGGACCAGATCGTGAATAGCCTGGAGATAGGCGAGAACGGCTGAGCGCAGATGCCGTCGGTCCAATGAAAACGGCCGCTTCAAGCGGCCGTCCTTGTCTTGCAACAGTCTCCGGCAATCAGCCGTCGATGCCCTGCGACTGCAGGTACTCGTCATACGTGCCGAGGTAGTCAGTCAGCGTCCCATCGGTGCGTACTTCAATGACGCGCGTGGCCAGCCCGTTGATTAGCTCGCGGTCGTGCGAAACGAAGATCAGCGTGCCCTGGAACTTGTCCAGCGCGATCTGCAGCGATTCGATGGATTCCATGTCCATGTGGTTGGTCGGCTCGTCCATGGCCAGCACGTTGTGGCGGCCCAGCATCAGCTTGCCCCAGATCATGCGGCCCTTCTCGCCGCCGGACAGCACCTTGACCGACTTCCGGATGTCGTCGGCCGAGAACAGCAGCCGGCCCAGCGTGCCGCGCAGCGAGGTCTCGTCATCGCCGGCCTGCGTCCACTGGCTCATCCAGTCCATCACGTCGCGATCCTCCGGGAATTCCTCGTAGGTATCCTGCGGCATGTAGCCCACGTTGGCGTTTTCGGCCCACTTGATGGTGCCGCGGTCCACCTCCACGCCGCGTTGCACGCCGGTCTGGACCGAACCGTCGAGCAGGCTGCGCAGCAGCGTGGTCTTGCCCGCGCCGTTCTCGCCGATGATCGCCACGCGCTCGCCGGCCTGGATCGACAGCGTCATGTTGTCGATGATCTTGCGGTCGTAGGTCTTGGTGACGCCTTCGGCCTCCACCGCCAGGTTGTGCAGCTTCTTCTCGAACTCGAAGCGGACGAACGGATTCTGGCGCGACGACGGCTTGATGTCCTCGACCTTGATCTTCTCGATCTGCTTGGCGCGCGAGGTCGCCTGGCGGGCCTTGGACTTGTTGGCCGAGAAGCGGCGCACGAAGTCCTGCAGCTCGCTGATGCGCTCCTTGGCGCGCGCGTTGGCGGCCACCTGGCGCTCGCGGGCCTGCATCGACGCTTCCATGTAGTCGTCGTAGTTGCCCGGGTAGACCTTGAGCGTGCCGTAGTCCATGTCGGCCATGTGGGTGCAGACCGAGTTAAGGAAGTGGCGATCGTGGGAAATGATGATCATGGTGGAGTTGCGCTCGTTGAGCACGGTTTCCAGCCAGCGGATCGTGTTGATGTCCAGGTTGTTGGTCGGTTCGTCGAGCAGCAGCACGTCCGGATTCGAGAACAGTGCCTGCGCCAGCAGCACGCGCAGCTTCCAGCCCGGCGCGACATCGCTCATCGTGCCCTGGTGCTGGCTGGTGGGGATGCCCACGCCCAGCAGCAGTTCGCCGGCGCGCGCCTCGGCGGTGTAGCCGTCGTACTCGGCGTACTTGGCCTCCAGCTCGGCGGCCTTCATATAGTCTTCGTCGGTGGCTTCCGGGTTGGCGTAGATCGCGTCGCGCTCCTGCGCGGCGGCCCACATCTCGGTATGGCCCATCATCACCACGTCCAGGACGCGCATGTCTTCATAGGCGAACTGGTCCTGGCGCAGCTTGCCCAGGCGCACGCCCGGCTCCAGCATCACATTGCCCGACGACGGCTCGAGATCGCTGCCCAGGATCTTCATGAAGGTGGACTTGCCGCAGCCGTTCGCGCCGATCAGGCCGTAGCGGTTGCCCTCGCCGAACTTGACCGAGATATTCTCGAACAACGGCTTGGGGCCGAACTGCATGGTGATGTTTGCGGTAGAAAGCACGTCTGGAACCTTGTGTGGATGTGGCGCCAACCCGACCACGCGGTCGCGTCGATGCGCCTTGGTTTGCCGGCATGGGGCCGCGGCATGGCGCGCTGCAGGTTGCCGCAATCAGCAAAAGCGGCAATCGTGGCGCTGGCCGCGCCCGGTTCATCTGGGAACCCGGCAGTAAATTGGGGAATAACCGATCATTTTACCATCCGGACGCCATTTGGGCGACCGGATGGCAACAGCGAGATGGCACCTGCGCCTCAGGCCAGCGAAGGCAGCGTGGGGTAATCCGAAAGCGCCAGCTCGAAACCGTCGGCACGTGCGCTGAGCTTCGCCTGGCCGCCGACGGGCAGCGTCAGCTTGCGGGCGCAATGCCCGAATGGCAGTCCGGTCAGCACAGGCACGGGCAGGCGCTCGCGCAGGTAGGCCACCACGGATTCCATGTCGTAGCCATTGTCGTAGTCGGTGACCCGGTAATTGGAGAAGTCGCCCAGCAGGAGGGCGTGTTGCGCACCCAGCACTCCGGCCTGCAGCAGTTGCACGAGCATGCGCTCGATGCGGTACGGCGGCTCGTTGATGTCCTCCAGGAACAGGATGCCGCCCTCCACTTCCGGCATGAACGGGGTGCCAAGCAGGCTGCACAGCATGGCAAGGTTGCCGCCCCACAGCGTGCCCTGCACCGCCCCCGAGAACGGCTGTCCGCCCGACTGCGGCGACGGTACCGTGACCGTATAAGCCGGATCGCGCAGCACGCCTTCGAAGTGTTCCCACATGAACGGGTCGACGACATCGGCGCCAAAATCCGCCAGCAGCATCGGGCCGGCAAAGGTCACGCCACCGCTCGCCGCCAGGTACGCAAGCTGGAACGCGGTGAAATCGCTGTGGCCAACGATCGGCGTGCCGCTGGCGCGGGCCTGTTCGGCGATCCGCGCAAAGTCGAGGCCCTCCAGCAGGCGCGCAATGCCATAGCCGCCGCGCACCGCGAGCGTCAGTTCGCCCGGTGCGCCGGTGCCGATGGCGTTCAGGTCGGCCAGCCGTTCGGCGTCGGTGCCGCCAAAGCGCAGGTAACGGCGCGCCAGCACGTCGGGGTTGGTCATGTGGTAGCCGTGATGCTTGAGCCAGGCACATCCGCGCGCCGCGATGGCGACGTCGTGCGGATAACCGGACGAAGCGATCAGTCGGACTTCGGTATGCGGTGCGGTGCTGTGCGCGCTGTTCGGCGTACTCATGCGTCGGTATCTTCGTCGGGGTTGGCGGGGTTGGATAGCACGCGCGCGGCCTGCTGCGCAGCCTTCTGCGCGCGGCGCCGGGCGCCAAAGAAATCCTTCAGCATCTGCCCGCATTCATCCGCGAGCACGCCACCGGTGATGGTGGTCTGGTGGTTGAGCTGGGCCTGCTCGAACAGGTTGACCACGCCGCCCGCGGCGCCGGTCTTGGGGTCCGAGGCGCCGAACACCACGTGGCGCAGGCGCGCGTGCAGGATGGCGCCGCTGCACATCGCGCACGGTTCGAGCGTCACGTACAGCTCGCACTCCGGCATCCGGTAGTTGCCGATCACCTGCGCAGCGGCGCGCAGCGCCTGCATTTCAGCGTGGGCGGAAGGATCGACCGAACGGATCGGCAGGTTGTGGCCGCGCGCGATGATGGTGTCGTTCCATACGACCACGGCGCCGACCGGCACTTCGCCCGCTGCCTCAGCCAGGCGTGCTTCTTCCAGCGCGGCGCGTATGTAGTGCGCATCGCGGGCGGCGGCTTCGGCCGGATCGTCCGGCAGCGCGCGCGGTGCGCGCAGGGGCAGCGGCGGCGTGTCTGGCATCGCCCTCGCTCAGTCCTGGGCCGGCAGCACGGCCGGGGCGCTGACCTCGGCCCAGCAGTTGGGCGTTTCGAACAGCACCAGCCTGGTCAGCTGCAGGTGGTGGCCGAAGCAGTCCTTGAACACCGGCGCCAGGATGTCGAAGGCAACCTGGGCCAGGTTTTCGACCGTCGGGATGGCATCCAGCACCACGGTCTTGTGCCCTTCCATCGATTGCAGGAAGTTCAGCAGCGCGGTATCGCCGCGATAGATCAGGAAGGCGTGGTCCCACTTGCTGACCAGGTGTTCGTTGGCCAGCGTCTTGATATCGCCGAAATCCAGGATCATGCCGTCATCCGACGCGCCTTCGCGGTGCAGGACCTCGCCCGACAGCGTCAGGTCCAGCCGATAGCGGTGGCCATGGATATTGCGGCATTGCCCGCAGTGATTGGGGATACGGTGGCCGGAGTCGAACTCCAGCCGGCGGGTAATGGAAACTTGTTTGCTCATGGGTACCGGCGCCGATGCTGGCCGCCTGCGTTGGGCCGGACATCGCGACGACGTCCGCAGCCTCTATTGTGTACGTTTTGGTCGGGTTCGCGGCGCCGCTCAGCGAATGCCCAGCAGCTTGTGGGTCTGCAGCGACAGGCGCCAACGCGGATGCCGCTGGCAGAAATCGACCGCGGCGGCGGTATTTTGCCGTGCCAGCGGGCCGTCCATGGGCTGCACGAGGTAATAGCGGAAATCAAGCCGCTCGTATGCAGCGAAGTCCTGCCCGTCCTGCGGAATCACGACCTTCAGCTCGTCGCCGCGCGTCACGACCAGCTCCGACCCCATCTTGGGGCTGACGCAAACCCAGTCGATACCTTCGGGCACCGCGATCGTGCCGTTGGTTTCGATGGCGATCTCGAAGCCCTGCGCGTGGAGCGCGTCGATCAGCGCTGCATCCAGCTGCAGCAGCGGCTCGCCGCCCGTGCAGACCACCAGCGGCTTGCCGCCCGTGCCTTGCGGCCATTCGGACGCCACCACGGCGGCCAGCTCTTCGGCGCTGCGATACTTGCCGCCGCGCGTGCCATCGGTGCCGACGAAATCGGTGTCGCAGAACTGGCAGACGGCGCTGGCACGGTCTTCCTCCCGTCCGCTCCACAAATTGCAGCCGGCAAAGCGGCAAAACACCGCGGCGCGGCCGGCATTGGCGCCTTCGCCCTGCAACGTATAGAAGATTTCCTTGACGGCGTAAGTCATGCTTTGCGGTCTCTTGCGACCTGTAGTCGAATTAAGTCGTGGTCAGCGGCCATGGCTGGCCAGTGTGCTGTGGGACAGATGGGCGACGCGTGAATCCGGTTCGCGCTGCAATCGCGCTTCGATCTGGCGGCGTCGCGGGCGGCGCGCGGGACAGTCTCGGCCCGGTGATCCGGGTGGCCTGTCGTGGCCTCTCGCAGGCTGCGTCCGGCCGATCCGGACGTGCCCGAAGTATACCAGAGGGGTCAGGGTTTTCGCTTAGATGACGCCGCTTCCGCGGCTAATCATCGCTACCGGACAGGTTCGCAGCCGGGAAATCCAGGAAGCAGGCGATGCCCTGCCCGGCCAGCGCCAGCTGGCGCAGCGCCTCGCCACTGGAAGCGCTCAGGCGTGTCTGGATATGCACTTCGCTGCCATCCACCGCTCCGGGCTGGAACGCGGCGAGCGCCTGGCCAACCCGGGCTTCGCGCCAGCGTGGGACTGAACACGCCGGCGGGAAGCATCTTTCATTACTGGCCGAGATAGTCGCGCTTGCCGATCTGCACGCCCTTGTGGCGCAGGATGTCGTAGGCGGTCGTCACGTGGAAATAGAAGTTCGGCAGCGCGAAGTTGATCAGGTACGACTTGCCGTCGAAGGTGATCGGCCCCTGGCGTAGCTTCAGCTCGACGACGCGCTTGTCGCTGCCTTCCAGCTGAGCGGGCGTAATGGTCTCGAGGAAGGCGATGGTCTTCGCGATCCGCTCCTGCAGTTCGGGGAAGGTCGACTCGTTGTCGGCGAACGACGGCACCGCGACCCCCGCCAGCCGTGCGGCGCATCCCTTGGCAGCGTCGCTCGCACGCTGCACCTGTGCCGGCAGCGGATCCATGTCGGACACCAGCCGCGTCTGGATCAGGTCCGACGGATCCATGCCCTGCGCCTTCGCGTGCGCCGCGCCTTTTTCGAGAATGGCGGACAGGTTGCCGAGGGCCCGGATGAATGCCGGGATCGATACTTCGTACATCGAAAGTGCCATGGGGGCTCCTTGCATGTCTTGTCTGGTTATCGTTTTCTGCTACAGCCTGGCGATGTGGCGGCTTGCCACCGCTGGCGGGAGCATAGAACGAATTGCGCCACCGTGCAGGGCCGCATGCAAACACTGGTGCCGGCCATCCTGAATTAAGATATCCGGCTAATTCCCGGCATGAGGCGGGCACCGCCTCGACCACGACATGAACGCCCCCTTCCCGATCCGCACGGAGTGTCCGCCAGGCGCCTGCACCTGCCGCCGCGAGGTGCTGCTGGGCGATCCGAACGCGGATATCCGGATCCTGCAGCTCACCCGGGAGGAGGAAAAGAAACTCGTCGACCGCCTGGAAAACCTGTCGAGCCTTTCCGACCTGAAGCGCATGGAAGAGCGCATGCACGCGCTGCTGGGCATCGTCCTGACCATTACGCCGAGCATCCACGGTGTGCGCACCACGCGCGGCATCAACATCCAACTGGAGGACCAGCCGGGTCTGTGCCGCAAGACCAAGCAGGCAATCCCCGCCGCCATCCGCCGCAGCATGGAAAAGAACCCCGAAATCGCCTACGCGATCCTCGACGCGCACGACCTGCTGGGCGGCGCCTGAGCGCCTACGACCGCCGGAACTGTTTGCGGTAGGCAGCGGGAGAAATCGCGAACACGGCGGTGAATTGCTGACGCAGCGAGACCGTGGTCCCGGTTTTCAACGAGTGCCATATCCTCAAGGAGGCGTGGAATGCTTCAGTTTGCTCAGTTCCTGGCCACCTGGTGCTGCTGTGTGTTTACGGGTGCGGCCGTCTATATCAATCTCGTCGAGCATCCGGCGCGCATGGGGTGCGACACAAAAACGGCAGCCACCGTTTGGGCGCCAAGCTATAAGCGGGCTACCGCGATGCAGGCGCCGCTGGCTGTTCTCAGTTGCATTGCCGGGATATTGACCTGGCTCCTGGGCGAAGGCGTCATCTGGCTGGCAGGCGCATGCCTGATCGGGCTGGTCGTGCCAGTCACGTTCCTCGTCATCATGCCCACCAACAGGCGTCTCCTTGCAGACGGACGCGACCTGGCCTCTGCGGAAACTCGCACACTGCTGAAAACCTGGGGCAGGCTACACGCCATCCGGAGCGTGCTGAGTCTTCTTGCCTCGGTGATCTTTCTGGTTTCCTTGCTCAGCGCCTGACCCGCAGCGGAATCGACGCCGGTTCCCAGCCTCATTCATCCAGGCTTCGCAGAAGCCTCGAACTTGGCCAAAACGCGAGCCTGCACAGCCTCCATGACTGCGAGAACCTGCTCGTTGGCGGGGCCGCTTGCCGTCACCCCTGTGGCTTTCTTTGGCTTCGAGCCGGGCGGATAGAAGACAAAAACCGTATCGAACTTGCCTGCCGACTCCTTCTTCAGGCGCCGGTTGAGAGCTTTCAGGTAACGCTTCTTGATCGTCTTTGACATAGGCTTCCAGGGTCACTGCTGTTGCAAACAACTGGCTACGGGCCGTCCCGGAAGCATCACTCGCAGCGCGAACAACGGGTCAGCCGGCCGGGGCCGGTGGCCGTGCTCTTCGTCGAATTGCCGCGATGACGCGTTTCTCGGTCAGGACCAGAAGATAGTCGGCACATTTCGCGTCGGCCAAAAGTGCATCCCACGCGTTCCAGAATTCCCATTGAACGACTTCCTTCGGCACATTGTAAGCGCTCGCAATGCGTTCGATGGCGTGGTGCCCGGATGCCGGGCGCGCAGGGCCGCCGTCTTCAGGACCCGGTTGCTCCGGGGCGGGAAGATCAGGTGTGGACCCGCATGAGCCACTCATGAAGCACTCCCCGCGACTTAGGACTCCATTTCAGTGTAGGCGTCCCAGGCAGCCCCGTCGCCTGCCGTGCTCCCTTGCAAGGCTTACTGCGAAGCCGCCAGCGATCTGGCCCGCTCGATCACGTTTTCCAGCTTTCGATCGAGTTCGAGCGCGATGGCAGTGACACCCGGGTTGCCAAACTGGCCGAACAGCGTGGAAGGCTGGTCGAAGTCGACCTTCACCACGCCGGGTTCCGATTCATAGACCAGCACCGAAAGCGGTGCATAGAGGCCGGCGCGGATATCGAGGCTGGTCATCTGCAGTGCAATCCTCGGGTTTCCCACGTGATAGCGCCTGGCTTTCCTGTGCGAGCCGACCAGGGCAAACAGCGCGCCATGGTTCTGCACTGCGAAGATCATCAGTCCTTGTTCGCCCTCCATGCGCGCGATGTTTGCCTCTGCCGCACGGGGGTCGCTGGCAAGGGAGGCCGTCCCCGCCGGATCGTACCTGCCGAGGATGGCTTCGAAGCTGCGCGTGAAATCCTCATAGCTGGCGCGCAGCTCCAGCGTCTTGTGCACGATGCCGACTGGCTGGGAACTGGCCCGGGTCGGGGCAAGCCCCGTCTGTTTTGCCGTCGCCTCGCTGCCATGCACCGCGGCGCACGGCAGCACCAGCGTGGCCGACAACGCGAGTGCGCATGCGCGCTTTAGTTCCTGTTTCATCTCTCCTCCCTTGGGCTGCATCGCCTGTTCTCCGTCAACCCCCTATCAGACCAACAAATGTATCCATCGTCTACATCCTAGTCAGGTGAACCGGCATGGTCAAGGAAGAACCCGCCTCGGTGCTACCCCCAGGGATTCGGTGGCAGCGCAGGCTGCATGTCGCTGATCGCCGGCTTCCGGCAGGAAGCCGATGCAATGATGATCGTAATGCTATATATTACAGAGACACTCTGGCCCCTCTATATCTCTCACCCGATCATGCGCTATCCGCTCGACCAGAAAGCCGAAACCCACAGGCACATCGTCAAGGCTGCCTCGACGCAATTCCGCAAGCACGGTGTCAACGGTATCGGCGTGGCGCAGCTGATGAAGAGCGCCGGTATGACCCATGGCGGCTTTTATGCACACTTCGAGTCCAAGGACGCGTTGATCGCCGAGGCGATCGACGCTGCCTTCGACCAGACCATGGATTTCCTGGAAGAGGCAACGGCGGCGGCGCCGCCCCGGCAGCGCAAGGAAGCCATCGTTCATGCGTATGTAAGCAAGAAGCACCGCGACAATCCCGGGGCCGGCTGCGCCATCGCCGCGCTCGGCACCGATGTGTCGCGCCTTGACGCGAAGACGCGGCGGCGGTTCGAGGCACGGGTCAACTCGCTGATCGAACTGATTGCCGGGGGTGAGGATGAGGCTTCGCGCAAGGATGCCGTCGTCACGCTCGCGGCCATGGTAGGCGGCATCGTGCTGGCGCGCGCCGTCCGCTCGGAAGCGCTGTCTGCGGAAATCATGGAGGCGCTGCAGACGTCCGTGTAGCGAAACGCGCGTCCCGGGGAGGCGGGATGGGATGGCGCTAATATGGAGGCCTGACGACACCGCGAACGGCACCCCATGACCACCTCCACGACTCGCCCGGCCCGCCAGAGCTATCACCATGGCAACCTGCGGGAAGAAATGATCCGCTGCGGCCGGGAAATCCTGGCCAGCCAGGGCGTCCATGGACTGACCCTGCGCTCCGCGGCCAAGCTCGCGGGGGTTTCGCACGGCGCGCCGCGCAACCAGTTCGCCGACAAGGAAGGCCTGCTTGCCGCGATCGCCGCTGAAGGATTCCGCGAGCTGGTGGCCGTGCGCCGGGCCCGGCTCTCGCCCGGGATGGGCGCCGAGGCGCGGCTGCTCACCATCATGGATGGCTATATCGAGTTTGCCGTCAAGCATCCTGCCCTGTTCTACCTGATGTTCGGCCCGCAGATCGAGGACAAGGAGAAGTACCCCGAGCTGCTGGAGGCGGGCAGCGCGTCTTACCAGCTGTTGTCGGGCGCGGTCCAGGACTACTTCCGGGAAAACCATCTGGCCGAGCAGTTCGACGACATGATGGTGCGCTGTGCGTGGTCGGCCATGCACGGCGTCAGCATGTTCTTCAGCGCCAAGCCGACCGGACCGAGCCCGCGCCCGAAGGTTGCGCTGGCGCAATGGCGGCAAAGCGTGCAGCAGTTCGTGCTGACCGGCCTGCTAGCCGCGGGCCAGAAAAAAGCCGCCGCGGCGGCAAAACCAAGGGCAAGACCACGAGCCGCCGCACAGTCATAGCCCCGCCCCGGGATTTCAGCGCCTCAGCCGAGTGGCTCCAGGGCATCGAGGAGCGCCCGCTTCAACATCACCCTGCCGAGCTGAAGCCGGTATTCGCCATCCGCGAAATTGTCTTCCAGCGGGCTCACCTCGGCGAACGCAGCGTCGACGATGGCATCGACCCTGTCCGTGAGGCCGGTGAAGTTGCCTTCCAGCAAGGCCTCGGCCTCCCTTGCGCGGAACGCGGCATCGGCGACGCCGGTAATGCCGATCCGCCCCCAGGCGTAGCCATCCTGGCCAGCCTCGATCGCGACGGCCGCGGCAGCCACCGCGTAGCCTGACGACGGGTGGCGGAACTTGCGGTATGCGACCCGGCCCGGGACCGGCAATGGCACGCGGATGCGCGTCAGGACCTCGTCCGGCGCCACGGCCGTGGACATGAAGCCGACGAAGAATTCATGCGCGGGTACGCGCCGCGTGCCTTGTTCGCCCACCACCTCCATCTCGGCGCCCAGCGCAAGCACGACCGCCGGCCAGTCGGCCGACGGATCGGCATGCACCAGCGCGCCACCGATCGTGCCACGGTTCCTGACCGTCGGATCGGCAATCACGCTGGCGGCACGCGAAAACAGCGGCGCCAGCTGCCTGAGCTCCGCGTTCGCCTCCAGTTCGGCGTGAGTCGTGGCGCTGCCGATCGACACCGAATCCTCGTGGACCGTGATGCCACGGAGTTCCGGCAGGCGGCCGATATCGACCAGCAAGCCAGGCCGCGCCAGCCTGAGCTTCATCATCGGCAGCAGCGTATGGCCGCCGGCCAGGATCTTCGCCTCGGGGTTCTGCGCCAGGACGGAGAGCGCCTGTTGCACACTGCTCGCCCTGAGGTATTCGACTTCATAGGGAATCATGCTGCGCTCCGGCTCGTCTCATGGATGGCACGCCAGACCTTCGGCGGCGTCAGCGGCATATCGAGATGGGATATGCCGAATGGCTTGAGGGCGTCGCATACCGCCGCGACGACCGCGGGCGGCGCTCCGACGCAGCCCGCCTCCCCGATGCCCTTGACCCCCAGCGGATTCGACGGCGCAGGAGAGATATGGAAGCCAGTGCGCATGCGAGGGACCTGCTCGATGCGCGGAAAGCCGTAATCGAGCAGCGAACCCGACAGCAGCTGCCCCGCCTCGTCATACTTTGCCTCCTCGAACAGGGCCTGCCCGATCCCCTGGGCGATCCCGCCATGCATCTGGCCGTGGCAAAGCATGGGGTTGATCATGACGCCGACGTCATCCACCGCGACATAGTCGAGGATCGTCACCACGCCGGTCTCCGCGTCGACTTCCACCACCACGGCATGGCAGCCGTTCGGCGCTCCCAGGGCGGTCGGCTCATAGAACACGCGCTCCTCCAGCCCGGCTTCAAAACCCCGGGGCAGCTTGTGCGCCAGATATGCCATTCTTGCGACCTGCGAGAATGGAATGACGGCCGGGTTCGCCGCGCTGGAGAATTGGCCATCCGCATAGTGCACATCCTCTGCCGGGACTTCCAGCATGAAGCCGGCAATCCGCCGCGCCTTTTCGAGAATCTTGCCCGCTGCGGTATACGCGGCACTCCCCCCTACGGGCATCGAGCGTGAATTGAAGGTGCCATGGCCCGCCAGCACGCGGTCGGTGTCACCCTGGACGACATCGATATCCTCCATCGGCAACTGCAGGGCTTCCGCAACGATCTGCGCATAGCTGGTGGCATGGCCGTGGCCTTGCGGCATCGAGCCGCTGAACAGCGTGACCTTGCCGTCGGAATGCACCCGGACATGGGCGCTCTCCCAGCCACCCCGGTTGAATCCGACCTTCTCAAGCATCGGCGAAATGCCCATGCCCACGAGCTCGAGATAACAGATCACACCGATGCCGATGTACTTCCCCTGCTGCCGCAGCGCCGCCTGCTCCTCGCGCCAGCGCTGGTAGCCGATGAGCTCGGTCGCCTTGTTCAGGCACGCCTCGTAGTCGCCGGAGTCCCATTTGCCGCGCGCGCCATCGTGCGGCGTGTAAGGAAACTGATCGGGCTGCACCAGGTTGCGGCGCCGCAGCTCGACCGGGTCGATATCGAGTTCCCACGCGACGGCGTCCATCATCCGCTCGATGATGTATGCGGCTTCCGGCCGCCCGGCGCCGCGATAGGCATCGACCGGCGTGGTATTGGTCGTCACCAGGTTCACTTCCACGTCGACCGACGAGATCTGGTAGTTGCCCGTGATGTAGTTGGCCGTGTTGATGGTAGGAATCCCCGTCGCCATATTCGACAGGTAGGCGCCGAGGTTGGCGAACGAGCGCAAGCGGATCCCCAGCACCTTGCCGTCGCTGGTGACCGGCGCTTCCACGTACTCGGTATGCGCACGGCCATGCGTGGTCGCGACGTGGTTTTCACTGCGGGTCTCGGTCCAGCTCACGGGCAGACCGAAATGCTTTGACGCGAATGCCACCAGCACTTCTTCCGCATAGAAATGCATCTTTGCGCCGAATCCGCCGCCGATATCCGGCGCGACGATCCGCACCCGGTGCTCGGGCCAGCCCAGTGTTTCCGCCAGCCAGCGTTTCGACATATGCGGAACCTGCGTCGGCACGATAAACGTCAGGCGCTCGTCGATCGGGTCGTAGTTCGCGCACAAGGCGCGCGGTTCGAGCGGGCTCGGGATCAGCCGCTGATTGACCAGCCGGATCGACACGACCCGGTCGGCCTGCTTCAGCGCGCCCTCGTAGCTGCCGCCCTTCATCCGGAAGACGCCAATGTGGTTGCCCGGCACGTTGTCGTGGAGTTGCGGCGCGGTGTCCGACAAGGCAGCTTCCGCATCGACCACCGGTGGTAATTCTTCGTAGGCTACCGTGACCAGTTCGGCGGCGTCCGCGGCGATCTCGCGCGTTTGTGCCACCACCATCGCCACGGCCTCGCCCACGTATCGCACGCGCTCGGCGGCAAGCGGAGGATGCGGCGGCACCTTCGAGTTGCCCACGACCCAGTTCGGCCGGATGTCGCCGACCTTGCCCTGGATGTCCGCATAGGTCAGCACGCCGATCACGCCCGGCAGCGCCCGCGCGGCCGAGGTGTCGATCTCGCTGACAACGGCATGGGCATAAGGCGACCGCACGAAGGCCGCGAAGACCATGCCCGGAAACACGTGGTCATCCGTAAACCTGCCCTGGCCACTCATCAGGCGCTTGTCTTCGCGACGGCGGACCGACTTGCCGATGTATCGGGTTGCACTACCGTTCTGTGCTTCGCTCATCTCAGGACTCCCCGGTGACGGCCGGCGTCTGCTGCAGCCTGTTGGCAGCAAGCAGGACGGCATCCACGATGTTCTGGTACCCGGTGCAGCGGCACAGGTTGCCGTGCAGCGCTTCCCTGACATCGCTTTCGGCGGGCGCGGGGTGATGCGCGAGCAGTGCGCGTGCCGCAAGCAGCATCCCCGGGGTACAGAAGCCACACTGCAGCCCATGCAGCTCGTTGAAGGCTTCCTTCAACACGGTCGTCGTGTGGTCGCGCTCCATCCCTTCGATCGTGTGCAGTTCGCAGCCTTCGGTCTGGGCGGCAAGCACGGTGCATGACTTCACCGTCGTTCCGTCCACAAGCACCGTGCAGGCCCCGCACTGGGAGGTGTCGCAACCGATGTGCACGCCGGTCAGGCGTTTCTGGTCCCGCAACATATGCACCAGGAGCCGCCTCGGCTCTATCTCGGTTGTGGCGCTCACGCCATTGATGGTGTTTTCTATTTTCACAGTCGCCTCTGTGTCTCCGTTTGCACCTTCAGCATCGGCACGCGTGGTGCTTATAGTATTACGATCATAATACCAAAGGGCAAAAAAATTGATTGCGTCCTTCCGCCTGGGCAGCCCTCATTCAGGGGAAGGTGCCAGGGAACCGCCGCCATCCGCCTCCTGGCTGACCAGCTTTTCAAAGCGGGAGAAAAATTCCGACAGGAACCTGTTCGCCATGGAACCCACCAGGCGGGACCCGATCTGCGCGAGCTTGCCGCCCATCTGCGCCGCGGCCACGTAATGCAGGGAGGTGCCACCTTCGACGTCTTCCAGGCGGACATCGGCGCCCAGCTTGCCGAAACCCGCTACGCCGCCGCTCCCACTGCCTTCGATGTGATAGCCGATGCCCTCCTGATGGTCAGAGAAGCGGGCCGTGCCCTTGAACCGGGCCTTGATCGGGCCGACCGCCGCGACGATGACTGCGTCATAACCACCGTCACCTCCCTGCTGGTATTGCTCACATCCCGGCAAACACTGCTGGAAGGTTGCCGGATCATTCAACCGCCTCCAGACCTCTGCCCTGGAAGCCTTGATTACCTGTGCGCCAGTGAATTCCAATATCCGTCCCTCCGATTTCTGTCATTCCATTGCCGTCATGGCACAACAATCTATCCAGTGTCTATATCGTAGGGAGCAGGTCGCCCGGCGTCAAGGAACGGAAGGACGTTTGCGGCTAGTGCAAACCCTAGCGCTGTGACCACACCAACTTCTGGACGGGCAGGTAAACCCGGAATTGGCCAACCAGTTCTTGACGTCGCTGAAACCGTAACCCTAGTATGTAGACAGTGGATACACTGAATGCGCAGCGATGATCCGCTGGCAGGCTACGTCAGGCAAGGCATCTGGCACGGACAACACGGCCAACCCTTCGTTCCGGCATAACACGTGCCCCTTAATGTACCCACTGTCTACATTTGATTTCGGAGGCTTTGAACGGCTGCCTCCATCCACCTCAAAGGAGAACCCATGTCTCGCGCAGTGATCGTTTCGTATGCCCGCACCCCGATCGGCAAGGCCAGCCGAGGGGCATTCAACATGACCCATGGCGCAACCATGGCGGGCCATGTCATCCGCCATGCCGTCCAGCGCGCCGGGATCGATGGCGGCGAAGTCGAGGACATCATCTTCGGCTGCGGCCAGCCCATCGCCGCCACCGGCGGCAACATTGCGCGCGCGGGCGGCATCCGCGCCGGCCTGCCGGTGTCGGTGAGCGGCACCACGCTGACCCGCTTCTGCGCCTCCGGGCTGCAGGCGGTGGCCTTTGCCGCGCAGCGCGTATTGATCGACAAGGTCCCGGTGATGGTGGCGGGTGGCGTCGAATCCATCAGCCTGTCGCAGCCGGTCACGCTGAAGGTCGCCCAGCAAGAGGCGTGGCTGGCAAAAAATCGCCCTGACGTCTACCTGCACATGATCGACACCGCGGAAATCCTGGCAAAGCGTTATGGCATGTCGCGCGAGCGTGCCGACGAGTTCTCGGTGCGCAGCCAGCAGCTGACCGTCGAGGCGCAGAAGGCAGGCCGTTTTGCGGATGAGATTGTTCCGCTCGCATCGATCAAGTCCGTGACGGACAAGGCGACAGGGCAGACATCGACGATGGACTTCCTGCTCGAGGCCGACGAAGGTGTTCGCCCTGACACTACGCTCGACGGACTTCGCGTGCTTCCCGCGGTAAAGGGCGAGGGCTACCAGGTGACGGCCGGTAACTCCAGCCAGCTGTCGGACGGTGCCGCAGCGCTGGTGGTGATGTCCGAACGCGAAGCGGAACGGCGCGGCCTCGAACCCTTGGGGTACTTCGTGAGCCTCGCCACCGCGGGGGTGGAACCGGACGAGATGGGAGTCGGCCCGGTCCGTGCGGTGCCGCGCCTGCTGGAGCGCAACGAGCTCTCCGTCGACGACATCGACCTGTGGGAGCTCAACGAGGCATTCGGTTGCCAGGCGCTGTATTGCATCGACCAGCTGGGCTTGCCGCTGGAGCGCGTCAATGTCAACGGCGGCGCCATCGCCATCGGTCATCCGTATGGCATGACGGGCGCGCGCCAGGTCGGCCACATCCTGCTCGAAGGGCGTCGCCGCAAGGCCAAATATGGCGTCGTGACCATGTGCGCCGCCGGCGGCATGGGCGCGGCCGGCCTGTTCGAGTTCATCCACTGAGCATCCCAGGAACACAACGGAGACACCGATGACCACCATCACCGAGTACGACACGGTCTTTATCGACCGGGACGGCCCCTGCGCCGTCGTCACCATGAACCGGCTGGAGAAGTACAACGCGCTCAATACCGGACTGCGCAGCGACCTCTACGCGGCGCTGTCGTCGCTGATGGCCGACCGCACGGTCCGCGGCATCGTCCTCTGGGGCGGCACCAAGGCCTTCGTGGCCGGCGGCGACATCCCCGAAATGCTGGCGCGCCGCCCGATCGAGGCCTTCGTCCCGACCAGCGGTGCGCCCGACCTGTGGGCGCTGATCCATCACAGCACCATCCCCGTGATCGCCGCGATTGCCGGGCCGTGCTTTGGCGGTGGCCTGGAGCTGGCCATGGCGTGCGACCTGCGCGTGGCCGCGGACAACGCCTTGATGGGGCAGACCGAAACCAACGTCGGCCTGATCCCGGGGCGCGGGGGTACCCAGCGGCTGACCCGGCTGGTCGGGGCGACACGCGCCAAGGAGATGATCTTTACCGGCGAAATCATCAAGCCGGACGAGGCCTACCGCATCGGTCTGGTCAACAAGGTGGTGCCCGCTGGCGAGTTGCTCGAGGAAGCGAAGGCCTATGTGCACCGCATAGCCGAGAAGTCGCCGCACTCGATCGCCATGGCCAAGCTGATGATCAACAACGGCCAGGACGCCAGTCTCGATACGGCGCTGATGCTGGAACAGCTGGCCTTTGCCACGCTGTTCAGCACGGAAGACATGCACGAAGGCGGCGAAGCGTTCCTGGACAAGCGCCGTCCGGTCTACCGGGGAGTCTGATCATGAGCCAACTCAGCACACGCGTTATGGCTGGCGCGGCCCATGCGGCCAGCCCGGCGCAACCGGACCCCTACCGCCCTCGGCTGACGGTGACGGCGCTTGCCGATATCCGGCGTTTCGAGCAGACCCCGCTTGCGGATCGCCACCTGCCCGACAGCACCTACGAGCTGCTGCGCCTGTCGCGCGACCGTGCGCCGGAGGCGCCCGCCCTGCACTTCTTCACCTCCGGCGACGAGCTGGGCAAGGCGGTCACCATCACCCATGCGCAGCTGTTCGGGCGCATCACGCAGACCGCCAACCTGCTGCACTCGCTGGGCCTCGGCCCCGATGACGTCATCGGCGTGCTGATGCCGGTGACCCTGGAGTCGCAGTACGCGATCTGGGGCAGCGAGGCGACGGGCGTTGCCTGCCCGGTCAACTGGATGCTGGAGCCGGAGATTATCGCGGCGCTGCTGCGCAACGCCGGCGCCAAGGCGGTGATCGCCTATGGCCCCGACCCGGATATCGAAGCCTGGAACAAGGCCATGCTGGTGCGGCGCGAGCTGCCTGGCGTGCGGCACTGGATCAAGGCCGGCGGCGGCAAGGCGAGCGAGGCAGGGATCGTCGACCTCGACGCCGAACTTGACCGCTTCGATGGCGAGGCGCTCGACAGCAAACGGGTGTTCTCGTCGCAGGACAGGGCTTCGATGTTCCATACCGGCGGCACCACCGGCACGCCCAAGCTCGCGCTGCACACCCACGGCAATGAAGTGGCCATGGCGTGGGTAAGCGCGATGCAGATCGACGTCCAGCCGGAAGACGTGCGGGTCTGCGGGGTACCGATGTTCCACGTCACGGGCGTGCTCACCAACTGCCTGATGCCGCTGGCGCGTGGCGCATCGGTCGTGCTGCTGACAGCCAGCGGCTGGCGGGATCCCTCCGTCATCCGCAATCTCTGGCAGATCGTCGAACATTTTGGCGTCACCGCGCTGGGCATGGTCCCGAGCGTGGTCAACATGGCGCTGAACATCCCGATCGGCGACGCTGACATCAGCTCCCTCAAGGCGGCCAGCTGCGGTACGGCGCCGCTGTCGGTGGCGGTCGCCGAGGCGTTCGAGCGCAAGACCGGCGCGATGATCTTCGAAGGCTACGGGCTAACCGAAGGCACCGCGCTGAGTGCCACCAACCCGCGCTATGGCCAGCGGCGCATCGGCTCCATTGGCCTGCCCATGGCCTACCAAGAGATGAAGGTGGTCAAGGCTGCCGGCGGGCAGATCCAGCGCGAGTGCGAGCCGGGCGAGCCTGGCATCGTGGTGGTGCGCGGACCCAATATCTTCGCCGGCTACCTGAACCCGGAGCAGAACAAGAGCATCTGGTTCGAGGGCGGCTGGTTCAATACCGGCGACCTGGGCTATGCGGACGAGGATGGCTACCTCTGGCTGACCGGCCGCGCCAAGGACCTGATCATCCGCGGCGGCAACAACATCGATCCGCGCATGATCGAAGAGGCGTTGTATCGTCATCCCGAAGTTTTCGATGCCGCCGCAGTCGGGCTGCCGGACGCGCATGCGGGGGAACTGCCGGTGGCGTACCTTGCGCTCAAGCCGGGCAGCACCTATCCGATCGGACGCATCAAGCACTACGCCTATGAGGTGATTCCGGAACGCGCCGCCGTGCCCAAGCAGTTCTACGTGGTCGATGCCATCCCGAAGACTGCTGTCGGCAAGATCCAGAAGAACACACTGCGCAGTGACGCCGTGCTGCGGGCCCAGCGGCAGATGCTTGCCGAGGTCAAGGCGGATACGCCGGTGCCGCTGGTGGATATCCGCATCGAAGATCGCGGGGACCAGGGCATCCTGTCCACGCTGGTGCTGCCTGCCACCCTGAGCAACGAGGAAAAGGCGGTCGCGGTTGCCACCATCAGCCAAGCGTTCACGACGCTGACGATCAAGTACGCGGTGGTCTACGAGTAGCCCATTTCCAGAATCAGGGCCTCGCCAGAGGCAGCGCGAGTGGCATGCCGGCAGCGCTCCACGCCCGGTATGCCGGCTCGCAAGATCCAAAAAGGAGACAACCATGACCATCCAGCTTTCGCGCCGGCGCCTGCTGCAGGCTGCCTGTGGCGCCGCGCCGGCGCTGCTTGCCCCATCCTGGCTGCGGGCGCAAGCGCCCTATCCGGGCAAGCCGATTATCGTCAAGGTCGCATTTCCCGCTGGTGGCCCGGCGGACGAATCGATCCGTGCGGCAGCGGTCGTGATGAAGCGTAGCCTGGGCCAGAACGTCATTGCCGACAACCTCCCCGGCGCAAGCGGCTCGATCTGCGCCATGAATGTGCTGCGCAGCGCCAGTGACGGCTACACCTTGCTGGGCACCACCGGCATCGACTTCCTGGTCGCGCCGCTCACCATCCCATCGGCCAGGTATTCGCCGGAGGCGTTCAGGCTGGCGGGCTTCACCGGGATTTCGGACTTCATCCTGGTCTCGAATTCCTCGTTGTCATTTAGGAACGTCGACGAGGTCATTGCCTACGCGAAGAACCCGAAAAACCGTCCACTGTCGCTGGCGCACTGGGGCCCCGGCTCGGCCCCCCACCTGGTCGGCGCCGACTTCCAGGCCCGCACCGGCGTGCGCTTCCTGGAGGTGCCTTACAAAGGCGCGGCCCCGGTTAGCAGCGACATCGCCGGTTCACAGGTAGACCTGACTTTCATTCCCATGGGGGGCCCGACTTTCGGGATGATCAAGGCCGGCCGCTTCAAGCCGATCGGGGTCGCCAGCAAGACCCGGCATCCGGCCTTGCCCGATGTGCCCGCGCTGTCGGAAAACAAGGCTCTGGCCGATTTCGAATACAGCCAGTGGGCAGGCGTGCTGGCCCCGCCGAATACACCGGACGCCGTGACGGCGCGCGTGGTCGATGCCATGAACGCCTGGGTGGCCAGCCCCGAGAACCGTACCCGCCGCACCGTCAACCTGCAGCGCGCGATCGAGCCGATGACGATGGCCCAGGCGCAAGCCTTCCTGAACGGCGAACACGCCAAGCTGACCCGGATTGCCAAAGGCCTGAAGCTGGCAGGGTAATAGCGCTGATGGGGCCTGGTGCAGGCCCCATCGGCAATGCGGTCAGCCAGCCGCGTCGCGGCGCAGGCTGGCAAAATCGGCGGGCCGTTTCCCCAGGAACGCAGCAATGCCTTCGGCGGCCTCGGCGCCGCCCTGGGCCACGGCCATCGAGATCCGCTCAGCTTCGAGCTGGTCGTCGAGCGTGCGCTCGTGGGCATGCCGGCACAGCGCCTTGATCGATGCCATGGCCTGCCGTGGCCCTTGCGCCAGCCGCGCCGCCAGCGCGATCGCCACCGCGCCGGCCTGTCCTGCTTCAACCAGCTGGTTGACGATCCCGAAGTGCTGCAGCTGCTCCGCCGTGATGCGATCGCCGGTCAGGGCCAGCTGCGTCAGCACCTGCCGCGACAGGCTCTGCGCCAGCAGGCCCGTAATGCCGCCATCCGGTGTCAGACCCACCTTCACATAGGCGATCGAGAAGGCCGCACCGGCCGATGCAACAATCAGGTCGCAAGCCAATGCCAGCGAGAAGCCCGCGCCGGCAGCGCCGCCTTCGACCGCTGCCACGATCGGCTTCGGATAATCGCGCAGATTGCACACCACGTCGTGCAGGTGCCCCAGGCGCTCGATGCGCTCCTCGTAGCTCAGTTCCCGCCGCTTGCTGATCAGTTCCAGGTCGCCGCCCGCACAGAAGTAGTTGTCGGCGCCGGTCAGCACGATCGCGCCAATCTCCGGATTGTCCGCGGCGGTGGCCAGCGCTGCGCGAATGTTGTCATAGAGGTCGGCCGCAATGGCATTGCGCTTGCCGGGGTTGTTGATGGTTAGCACCAGCACGCGACCTTCCGTGCGCTGCAACAGAGAAGAAAAAGTGGTCATGTCGTGAATTCTGTCAGTGAGGCGAGGTCCGGTCAGCCGGCATTCTGTTGGGCAGCGCGCTGCAACTCATAGACCTGAAGGTGGCAATAGGCCGCGCGGCTCAACGGGAGATCGCGCCCGCGTTCGGCCGCGCGTGCAATGAGATCGCCGACGATGGCGTCGGCTTCGATGCGTGGTGCGCCCTGGGCAATATCCCGCATCATCGAGGCCGCCCAGGTCGATGCACTATCCAGCAGGCGCGCCCGCATGGCATCGGCAACGGGTTCCGGGATGGGGTGGCCGCACAGCTGCGCCACCGCCCGGCACTCCGTCATCGCGTCAAGCATCAGGCGACGACCGTCCTGCGTCTGCATGATGTCCGCCACGGTGCCTCGCATCAGGCATGTCATGACCGCGCCCGCGGCGATCATGGCCCACTTGTTCCACAGCTCCTGCCCGATCGCGCCCGATACCTCGCGCGTGCCCGCCGCCCTGGACACCAGCGCATGGAACTCCGCGGCCAGCGCCGAGGTCTGCGCGGTGCGCGGCCCGACCACCAGCCGGTCCACGCGGCCAGCGTGCAGGACGGTGCCATCCGCGGCCAGCGTTGTCGCAATGTACGAGACGCCGCCCAGCACGCGCTCCCTGCCAAAGCGATGGTCAAGCCGGTCGTAGGCAGACAGGCCATTGAGCAGGGGCAATATCGCGGTGCCGCGGCCGACGGCCGGGCTGATCGCTGCGATCGCATCGTCAAGGTCATAGGCCTTGCAGGCGAGCACGACGAGGTCGTACTGCGCATCGACCTCGCCCGCCTGGACTGTTCTTACCGGGCGATGGAAGTCGCCAAGCTCGCTGCGCACCGCCAGTCCATCGCGTGCCAGCGCCCGCGCGCGTCCGGGCCTCACCAGGAAAGTCACGTCCGCGCCCGCCTCGATCAGTCGCGCGCCATAGTAGCCACCCATTGCACCGGCACCGAGTACCAATATCTTCATGATGCCCCCGTTTACGCGTTACCAGCGGGACGGCACTGCACGACCAGATTGACGACGCCGGCCTGCACGGGCTCGTCATGCTGGTTGAAGGTTGTGATGCGCACCTTCACGATGCCCTGATCGGGGCGCGACTTCGATGTCCGCACCTCAAGGATCTCGCTCTCGACGCGCAACTCATCGCCGGGCCGCACCGGCTTGGGCCAGCGCAGCTCCTCGAAGCCCGCGCCGACGATGCCGCCCGCGGGCCGGAGTTCGCCGTCGACCAGCAGGCGCATGGTCAGCGCCGCCGTGTGCCAGCCGCTAGCGGCCAGCCCGCGGAACAGTGTGTCGCGGGCAGTCGCGTCATCGAGGTGGAAGGGCTGCGGGTCGAACTCGGCGGCGAAGGACTTGATCCTGTCTGCCTCGACGCGCAGCCGTCCGGAACCATATTTCTGGCCCGGCACCAGATCCTCAATGTATTGGATGTTCATGCTTGCTCCTCCAGGTTTCCTCACGCTGAATTCACGGACCAGCGCGCGCCCGTTGCGACACAGCCGGCGACGAATCAGGCCAGCGCCTCCAGCGCCAGCGCAATCCCTTGTCCGCCGCCGATGCATAGCGTGACAATGCCGCGCCGGATGCCATCCGCGCGCATGGCATGCAGCAGGCGCGTCGTCAGCACCGCGCCGGTCGCGCCGATCGGATGGCCGTGCGCAATAGCGCCACCGTCGACATTGATGATGTCGTGAGGCAGGCCAAGCTCCGCTGCCACGGCCAGGGGCACCGTGGCAAAGGCTTCATTGATCTCGATGCGTTCGATATCGCCCAGCTGCCACCCCGCGCGCTGCAGCGCCTGCCGCACCGCCGGGACGGGGCCCAGGCCGAACAGGCCGGGCTCCACCGCGCCCACCCCGTAAGCCACCAGCCGCGCCACCGGCGCCAGCCCCTTGCCTTCGGCCAGCGAACGCTCGGCAACGATCATGGCTGCCGCCCCGCTGTTGAGCCCGGGCGCATTGCCGGCCGTGATGGTGCCATCCGGGCGGAACGCGGGCTTGAGCCGGCTGAGCGCTTCGAGGCTGGTGTCGGGCCGGTTGGCTTCGTCCACCTGGAACATCGTCGGGCCACCCTTCCCCTTCACCTGCACGCCGACGATCTGATCGGCGAATCGCCCCTGGGACTGGGCCAGCGCGAAGTTCCGCTGCGACCGCTCGGCCCAGCGGTCCTGGGACTCGCGGCTAAGCGCATAGCGCGCGGCAAGGTCCTCGGTATGCCAGCCGGAATGCTGGCCGGAGAATGCGTCGTGCAGCCCGTCGTACAGCATGCTGTCATGCAGGACTGTATCGCCCATGCGTTGTCCCCAACGGCCGGAGGGCATCAGGTAAGGCGCACGGTCCATGTTCTCCATGCCGCCGGCAATGGCGATGTCGACATAGCCCAGCCGTACCTCGTCCGCGGCCGTTGCGATGGCCTGCGCGCCCGAACCGCATACGCGGTTGACGGTCATCGCCGGAACCGAAACCGGCAGGCCTGCGCCGATGGCAGCCTGGCGGGCCGGGTTCATCCGGTTGCCTGCCTGGATCACATTGCCGAACACCACGCTGCCAACCTGGCCAGGATCGATTCCGGCGCCTTCCACGGCTGCACGTATCACCGCGGCGCCGAGTTCAGTCGCCGGGATGGATTTCAATGAGCCGTTATAGGCGCCAATGGCGGTTCGCACCGGCTGGCACAGCACCACTTCTCTTGCGTTCATAGCACTCTCCCTTGCATGGGGCAATATCAATCGGTCGCACGCACGTCAAGCGAAGTGCAGTGCATCATGGGTGGCCTGGTCAGGCCCGTGGTAACCCGAAGCCGATCCCGGCAAGCTCGGCGATCGACAGCGCGCCGGCAGCCAACTGCCGTCTGGTGCCGGCCCTCGATCTGGAAGAGGAAACAGTTCGCATGGCATGTCCCTTCTGCTTTCAGGATTCACCCGCCGCCGGGACAGTCTGGATCTGCGCTTCGGCACTGGCGCCAGCCGACCGGGCCAGCCGCCGGTGCATGCCCTCGCTGGCAGCCGGGCCAGCCGCCATCAGGTGATCCGCTTCCGTGATCGGATGCCCGTTGGCTGCATCGACCAGCACAGGGCTGACGCTGGCGCCCGTGCGCCGGTCCACCAGCAACACGCTTTCGCCCTCGGGCGCGAAATGCTTGTTGCCCCACGCCAGCATTGCCAGCAGCACTGGGCGAAACTCATGCCCGCGCTGGGTCAGCACATATTCGGAACGCGGTGGATGGTCGCAATACGGGCGCCGCTCCAGCACGCCTTCCCCGACCAGGAAGTTCAGGCGGCGAGTCAGCATGTTGGGAGCGATGCCCAGGTTCTTCTGGAAATCGTCAAACCGGGTCACGCCGTAGAACGCTTCCCGCAAGATCAGCACGCTCCACCCTTCACCGATGCGCGCCACCGTGCGGGCGATTGGGCAAGGCGTGTCTCCAAGTGGCTTTCTATGCATGATCGACGTGGCCAAGAAATCTTGTTGGTATCAACATGAAAGTTAGTATAGAGTTGAAACTATCATGATGCAAGCAAGTAGATGGGACACGGAGTGAAAGAAAGATGAATCACAAATCTCAGCGCTCGCTGATCGCCGTTGCCATCGCGGCAATTCTTGGCGTGGCCGTGGCAACCTCGGTTCTGCGCCCCAGGCACGGTGGGGAAGCACGGGCCAGCACGCCGCCACCCGCACCGGCGGTGGAAGTGGCCGTCGTAGTCGGGCAGACCATCACCGAATGGGATGAGTTCTCGGGCCGGCTCGAAGCGGTGGACCGCGTGGAAATCCGTCCGCGTGTGTCCGGCACGATCGAAACGGTGCATTTCCGCGATGGCGCCATCGTGAAGAAGGGTGATCCGCTGTTCACGATCGATCCGCGCCCGTACGCGGCCGAAGTGGCACACGCCGAAGCCGCACTCGCGGCAGCGCAGGTGCGGGCCTCGCATGCGCAGACCGAGAAGGTGCGCGCGCAGCGTCTGCTCGACGACAACGCAATCTCGCGTCGCGAATTCGACGAGCGCATCAACGCTGCCAGCGAAACCACGGCCGACGTGCGCGGCGCGCAGGCGGCGCTGGAACTGGCGCGCCTGAACCTGGGCTACACGCGTATCGTGGCGCCGGTCTCCGGCAAGGTATCGCGTGCGGAAATCACCGTTGGCAACCTTGTGGCTGCTGGTGCCGCATCGCCGCCGCTGACTACGGTGGTGTCGGTGTCGCCGGTATATGCAGGCTTCGATGTCGATGAACAGAGCTACCTGCGCTACACCGCGCCGGGCGCCGGCGGCGACAAGAACGACCTGCCGGTGTACCTGGGCCTGGCCAACGAGGACGGCCATCCGCACCAGGGCAGGATCCAGTCGGTCGACAATCGCCTCGATCCGCATAGCGGCACGATCCGCGTGCGCGCGGTCTTCGACAACGAGGACGGCCGCCTGCTGCCGGGCCTGTACGGCAAGGTCAAGCTTGGTGGCGGCACGCCCCATCCGGCCGTGCTGGTCAACGATCGCGCGATCGGTACCGACCAGGGCAAGAAATTCGTGCTTGTCGCCGACAAGGCCAACAAGCTCGCGTATCGCGAAGTGGAGCTGGGGCCGACGCATGAAGGCCTGCGCGTGGTCCGCAAGGGCCTGGAGCCGGGCGAGACCATCGTCGTCAGCGGCCTGCAGCGCGTACGGCCGGGCGATACGGTGACGCCGAAGAGCGTGGCGATGGCCTATCGCCGCGAGCTCGAACCTCGCAGCAATGGGCCGGACCGCAGGCAGGCTGCGCAACCGCAAGCCGAAAAACCCGGGGTGAGCTGAGCCCAGCCAGGCCCGCCAGACAACTTTCCCCCTTGCAGCTGCAGGCGGCGTCCGTTCCGGCGGATCGCCAGGGGAACCGCTTTCGCCGAGACCAGGATGAACCTCTCGAAATTCTTTATCGATCGCCCGATCTTCGCGGGCGTGCTGTCGGTGCTGATCTTCCTGATTGGCGCCATATCGGTGTTCAAACTGCCGATCTCGGAGTACCCGGAAGTGGTCCCGCCTTCGGTGGTGGTGCGCGCGCAGTTCCCCGGCGCCAATCCCAAGGTGATCGCCGAAACCGTGGCCACGCCTCTGGAAGAGCAGATCAACGGCGTCGAGGACATGCTCTACATGTCGTCGCAGGCCAACAGCGACGGCAACCTGACGCTGACGGTGACCTTCAAGCTCGGCACCGACCCGGACAAGGCGCAGCAGCTGGTGCAGAACCGCGTCTCGCAAGCCGAGCCGCGCCTGCCCGAAGACGTGCGCCGCCTGGGCATCACCACGGTCAAGAGCTCGCCGGACCTGACCATGGTGGTCCACCTGATCTCGCCGAACAATCGTTACGACATGACGTACCTGCGCAACTACGCGGTGATCAACGTCAAGGACCGCCTGGAGCGGATCCAGGGCGTGGGCCTGGTGAAGCTGTTCGGCTCGGGCGACTACTCGATGCGGGTGTGGCTTGACCCGGAGAAAGTCGCCGAGCGGCAGCTGACTGCCGCGGAAGTGGTCAAAGCGATCCGCGAGCAGAACGTGCAGGTGGCCGCGGGCGTGATCGGGCAATCGCCGTCGCTGCCCGGAACCGACCTGCAACTGTCGGTGAACGCCCAGGGTCGCCTGCAAACCGTGGAGGAGTTTGGCGACATCATCGTCAAGACGTCGCCGGACGGTGCGGTGACCTACCTCAAGGACATCGCGCGGATTGAACTCGGTGCATCGGAATATGCGCTGCGCTCCCTGCTCGACAACCAGTCCGCAGTGGGCCTGCCGATCTTCCAGTCACCAGGCTCGAACGCGCTCCAGATCTCGGAAGACGTGCGCAAGACGATGGAGGAGCTCAAGCAGAACTTCCCGGAGGGCCTCGACTACCGCATCGCTTACGATCCAACCCGCTTCGTGCAACACAGCATCGATGCGGTGGTGCATACGCTGTTCGAGGCCATCGCGCTGGTGGTGCTGGTGGTGATCCTGTTCCTGCAGACCTGGCGCGCGTCGATCATTCCGCTGCTGGCGGTGCCGGTGTCGATTGTGGGCACCTTCGGGCTGATGCATGCGTTCGGCTTCTCGATCAACGCGCTGTCGCTGTTCGGGCTGGTGCTTGCCATTGGGATCGTGGTCGATGACGCGATCGTGGTGGTGGAGAATGTTGAACGCAATATCGAAGAGGGGCTGACACCGAAGGAGGCCACCTACAAGGCCATGCGCGAGGTCAGCGGCCCCATCATCGCGATCGCGCTGACGCTGATCGCCGTGTTCGTGCCGCTGGCCTTCATGACCGGCCTGACTGGCCAGTTCTACAAGCAGTTCGCCCTGACGATCTCGATCTCGACCATTATCTCGGCGTTCAACTCGCTGACGCTGTCGCCAGCGCTGTCGGCCCTGCTGCTCAAGGGCCACGATGCGCCCAAGGACTGGCTGTCACGCTGGATGGACCGTGTGTTCGGCGGCTTCTTCAAGCGCTTCAACCAATTCTTCGGCCGCAGTGCCGACAGCTATGGCCGCGGCGTGAAGGGGGTAATCCGCCGCAAGGGCTCGGTGTTCGGCGTCTATGCGGTGATGCTGCTGGCCGCCTGGGGCGTGTTCCAGCTGGTGCCGAAGGGCTTCGTGCCGGCGCAGGACAAGCAATACCTGGTCAGCTTTGCCCGGCTGCCCGACGGCGCCACGCTCGACCGCAGCGAGGACGTGATCCGCCGCATGTCGGAGATCGCGCTCAAGCACCCGGGCGTGCAATCGGCGGTGGCCTTCCCGGGCCTGTCGATCAACGGCTTCACCAACAGCCCGAGCGCGGGCATCCTGTTCGTCGGCCTCAAGCCGTTCGACGAGCGCAAGAGCAAGGAACTGTCCGGCAAAGCGATCGCGGCCAGCCTGAACAAGCAGTTTGCGTCGATCCAGGATGCGTACATCGGCGTGTTCCCCCCGCCGCCCGTGCAGGGGCTCGGCACGATCGGTGGTTTCAAGATGATCATCGAGGATCGGGCCGCGCTCGGCTATGACGCGCTGTTCGAAGCGACCAAGGCATACCTGGCCAAGGCGCGCGCCACGCCCGAGCTGGCCGGCGTTTTCAGCAACTACCAGATCAACGTGCCGCAGCTCGACGTGCAGCTTGACCGGACCAAGGCCAAGCAGCTCGGCGTGCCCGTGACCGACGTGTTCGACACGCTGCAGACCTACCTGGGCTCGGCCTACGTCAACGATTTCAACCGCTTTGGCCGCACCTACCAGGTCCGGGTGCAGGCCGACGCCCAGTTCCGCCAGCACGCCGAGGACATCCTGCAGTTGAAGACGCGCAACGCCGCAGGCGACATGGTCCCGCTGTCGTCGCTGGTCAGGGTGAAGCAGAGCTTTGGCCCGGACAGCGTGATCCGCTACAACGCCTTCACGGCAGCCGACATCAACGGCGGGCCCGCGCCCGGCTTCTCGTCGGGGCAGGCGCAGGCCGCCGCCGAGCGGATCGCTGCCGAGACCCTGCCCAAGGGCATCGGCTTCGAATGGACCGACCTGACCTACCAGGACATCCTGGCCGGCAATGCGGGGGTGTGGATTTTCCCGCTGTGCGTGCTGCTGGTGTTCCTGGTGCTGGCTGCCCAGTACGAAAGCTTGACGCTGCCGCTGGCGGTGATCCTGATCGTGCCGATGAGCCTGCTGGCCGCCATGACCGGTGTGTGGCTGACGCGTGGCGACAACAATATCTTCACGCAGATCGGTTTCATCGTGCTGGTGGGCCTGTCGGCGAAGAACGCGATCCTGATCGTCGAGTTCGCGCGTGAGCTGGAGCACCACGGCCGCAGCATCGTACAGGCCGCGATCGAGGCCAGCCGGCTGCGCCTGCGCCCGATCCTGATGACTTCGTTCGCCTTCATCATGGGTGTGGTGCCGCTGGTGGTATCGACCGGCGCCGGCGCCGAAATGCGTCATGCGATGGGTGTGGCGGTGTTCGCCGGCATGTTGGGGGTGACGTTCTTCGGGCTGTTCCTCACGCCGGTGTTCTATGTGGCGCTGCGGCTGCTGGCCACACGCGGCCAGCGTCGCCAGGCAATCGCGCAGGACACCTCGGCCGCGCAAGCCGCGGCCTCGGCGGAATAAGGGTGAACGGCATGAACAATGTGATGAAGCCATACTTGCCAACGCTTGCAACCCTGACCGTCGCGCTGGTGCTGGCAGGCTGCTCGCTGGCTCCGACCTACAAGGTGCCCGAGACGGCCACGGCGCCGGCGTTCAAGGAAGCCGAGGCTGCAGCGGCCGAAGGCGCGCAATGGAAGACCGGCACGCCGGCCGAAGGCCAGCAGCGTGGAGACTGGTGGAAGGTCTTTGGCGACGCCGACCTCGACCGTTTAATCGAAGCGGCCAACACCTATAACCAGGACCTGGCTGCCTCTGCGGCCCGGCTCAAGCAGGCCCGGGCTTTCACCGGCGCAACCGAAGCGGATCTGTATCCACAACTGAGCATCGGCCTCGATCCAACGCGCACGCAGCCCTCGGCTGCATCGCTGGGCCTGCCCGATGGCACACGCATACCCGCCCGGACCGTGCTCAAGGCACGTGCATTTGCCGGTTATGAGCTAGACCTGTTCGGCCGGGTGGCCAGCAGCGTCAATGCGGCGCGCGCCGAAGGCGATGCTGCCGGGGACCTGTATCGCTCCGTGCAACTGGCGTTGCAGGCCGACACCGCGCAGGCCTACTTCGCGCTGCGCACGCTCGATAGCGAACGTGAACTGCTCAACGCGACGATCAGGCTGCGCGAAGATGCGCTGTCACTGCTGAAGAAGCGCTACGACGCCGGCGAGACCACCGACCTGGATCCGGCGCGTGCCGAAGCCGAACTCGGCACCGCACGCGCCGACCTGGCGACCATCGAACGCCGGCGCGCCAACCAGGAGCATGCGCTGGCCGTGCTGACCGGCGTGCCCCCCGCGCAGTTCGCCCTTGCCGCACACCCGTTCGATACGGCGCCCGTGGCCATTCCGCCGGGCCTGCCGTCGGAGCTGCTCGAGCGTCGTCCGGACATCGCCGCGGCGGAGCGCCAGATGGCGGCGGCTAATGCGCGGATTGGCGTGGCCAGGGCCGCGTTCTTTCCGCGCATTTCCCTGACCGGGCTGTTCGGCTTCGAGTCGTCGGATTTGTCGAACCTGTTCAAGTGGTCGTCGCGCACATGGCTGCTCGGGCCGCTGGTCGGCACGACGATCGCCCAGACTGTGTTCGACGGCGGCCGCAACAGCGCCAACCTGGCCGGCGCGCGCGCCGCACACGAGGAAAGCGCCGCGCACTACCGGCAGACCGTGCTGGTGGCCTTCCGCGAGGTCGAAGACAGCCTGGCCGACGTACGCTGGCTGAGCCAGCAAGGTGCGGCGCTGGACAGCGCGCTGGCCGGCGCCAGGCGTGCGCAACGCATCTCGCGTAGTCGCTACGACGCCGGCGCGGTCGACTACCTGACCGTGATCGACGCCGACCGCACCGTCCTGCAATCGCAGCGCGATGCCAATCAGGTCGCAGGGCTGCGGGCGGCCGCAACCGTGTCGCTGGTGCGCAGTCTCGGTGGTGGCTGGGGTCCGTTACCGGAGGCGGTGGCGAAGCACTGACGACGCTTCACATTCCGTTGGCGGCCCCCTCTCTCTCGTGCCAATGGGAGAGGGGGCCCTCCCTCATTGAGGTGCTGACTTCACACGGCTCCGGGCTTGCACGATTGTCTCCTGTCTTGTTGGTTTCTGCAGGTATCGCTGGCCTTCACCACTGCGGTGGCTTATCGGCCAGCTGGGCGACGCCGCGGCCGAAGGAGAAGTTCTCGTTGGGGACAGGGATCATCGCGATGAAGATGTCGTCTGGGCGGATTCCGGCCGCGTCCTCGAGCTGACGGCAGATTTCTGCCATCAGCGCCTGCTTGTCGCTGGCCGGCCGGTGCGCGCCGAGAAGAACTGTCACGATCATCGCGCCGGCTGAGCGTTCCATGTCCATGAAGGCGGGATCGATAAACAGCTCATCGTCACCGTGCTCGCTCAGCGCGATAAAGCGATCGCCCGGCGGGATGCTCAGCCCGACCACCAGCGAGCGGTTCAGTGCGTTGCCGATCGCGATCTTCTGCTCGCGCGAGAAACGTCCTTTGGGGATATGTGCATGGAATACGGGCATTGGATTTCTCCGGTTGTTGAAGGATTTGGTCAGGCCTGCAGGCTCAGCACGCCGCTGAGGTGCTGCCGGAACCAGTTGGTAGCGGCAACGCTGGCTACCGTGAATTGCGCGCTGTATGGAGCGAAGTGGCCACCCGGGATCATCACCAGCCGCTTTGGCTGGGCAGCGCGCGCAAAGGCATCGACCTCCAGGTCAGTCATCGTGAGGTCGTCGTCGCTGGCAACGATCATCAGCAACGGCGTCGGAGCGATCTGGCTGATCCATGCGCCAGGCTCATAGGAGCGCGCGACGCGGGTCGAGCGCAGCGTGACGGCGTTGATCCAGGCAGCACCGCCGAGGTCCTGCGTATAGAAGGCGATGGAGTCGGCGGAGCGGTACGCCGCCGGTGTGGCGGCATCGGCGCTGGCCACGGCCTGCATCCGGGGGGGTGCGCCACCTTCCTGTGCGCGCTGGTCGGCAGCGAACATCTCGAGCAACGCGGGCAATGCCCCGGGAGGCACCCGGCGCCTGCCTTGTTCGGAGCCGCTGATGGTTGGCACCTGCGACACCACACATTTCACCCGCCGGTCTGTCGCAGCCAGGATCAGGGCATGGCCACCGCTGTAGCTGCTCCCCCAGATGCCAAGCTGATCGGGATCGACCTCCGGGCGAGAGGCAAGGTAGCCCAGCGCAACGCGCCAGTCGGCAATCTGCGCCATCGGGTCAATATCGTGCCTGGGCGTTCCATCACTCGCGCCAAAGTTGCGGTGGTCATGCACGAGCACAACGAAGCCGGCCTGCGCGAAAGCTCGCGCAAAAGGCTCCAGCCCGTGCTCCTTGACCGCAGCAAAACCATGACACATCGAAATCGCCGGGCACTTCCCCGCCGCGCCGGGCGTAAACAGCCAGCCGCGCAACGTGATGCCATCCTCGGCCTGGAATTCGACCTCGCTCCTGGTCACCATCGGAACCTCCTTTACAATACGAGCATATACTCATAATATGGCAGCACAACGCTTCATACAAGCAGTTCCTTCAGGAGACTCACCATGCCCGCGTCGCAGCCCGCAGCCCCTCGTGAACGAGTGCCGGATTCCCTGGTGATGATTCACGGCTTCCTCGACAGCCACGTCGGGTGGGATCCGCTGATCGCGCAATGGCAGGCGCAGGCGGCCGACATCGTCGCGCCGGATCTGCGCGGCGCTGGCTCACTACGCGACGCTGCCGGCCCCTACTCCCTTGAGCAAGCGGTCGCAGACGTCGTCCAGCTGATCCTGGAGCAGGATCTTTACGCCGTGGCGCTGGTTGGCCATAGCATGGGCGCGCAGATCGCTGAACTCGTGGCCGCGCGCCTGCCGGATCGCGCTGCAGCCCTGGTACTGGTCACCCCGACACCGCTGGCCGGCAATACGCTGCCGGACGAAGTCCGCGCCCTGTTGCGGGACTGCGGCGGCGATGCGCAAGCCCAGCGGGCAATCCGGGAGATGTTCTCGCGCCAGCTGCCAGCACATCAGCTGGCGCGTCTGACCGATCCTGCAAACATGATGGGAAAGGCCGCGGTGCAGGCCTATTACGACGCCTTCACCGGCGGCCACCCCAGCGGCAATGCGCCCTGCGCCTTTGGCGGTCCGGTGCTGGTGATCGCCGCGGACGAGGATCCCGTGATCCCGGTCGCCATGGTGGAGCACGCGCGCGCGGCGCGATTATCCGGCGCCGCCTTCGCGCTGATCGAAGGCGCCGGCCACTGGCCGCAAATGGAGCAGCCTGAGCAAACCGCCAGCGTGATTGCTTCCTTCCTCGGCCTGCCAGTGGAGGCCTGAAGCCTGCGCACACGCCGGCCCGCCTTGTATATACGAGCATATTCTCGTACTATGAAATCCATCGACTCGATGCAGGATAGATTCATGACAGGCTCCAGCAAGGCAATGGATGAATTTGATGGCCGGTGTAACTGCCTGGCGGCACGGCAGGCCGCACGCTACCTCACCGCGGTGTATGACAAGGCACTACAGCCGGTGAACTTGCGCGCCACGCAGTTCTCCATACTTCACAAGCTCGCGAATCACGGTCCGCTCACCATCAGCGAGCTGGCTGCCGAGATGGCGATGGATCGCACCACGCTTGCAACGAACCTGAAGCCACTCGAACGCGACGGCCTGGTGAGCATGGCGCCTGGTGTCGACCGGCGCGCCAAGAATGCCTCGGTCACCAGGGCGGGCATGGCGCGCTATCGCCAGGCATTCCCGCTGTGGTCGGCGGTCCAGAGCGAATTCGAAACCGCCTATGGGGAACGCAAGGCCGCCAGTCTGCGCGAGGGCATGCGTGCGGTGCTCACGACGGGGTTCGAGCCCTGGGCGGAGGCCGGCATGGCCTGATGGCCGCGCGATCCAGGCGTGCCCGTAGCGCGGTTCCCGCGTGACGAGGCCGCCCGTTTTTTTTAACCCATATACGAGCATATGCTCTTATATCTTCACCATCCAATGTCCAGACAGGAGACAGACATGACGCACCCCCAGATCATCGAAGCCTGCCGAAAGGCGCTGACCGGCTTTGAGAAGAACGACAAGACCGACCTGCTCAACCTGCTCGCCGACGATATCGTGTTCGAATTCTCGGATTCCCTGCCATACGGCGGCACCTACAACGGCAAGGCCGAGTTCCAAGCGTTCTGGAAGCACGTATATCAGGAGTACGAATATTTCCACTATGACGCACGCGCCGTCCTGGAGGCCGAAGACTATGTCATCGTTCCCGTGATCGCGCGGGCGAAGACCAAGCGCGGCATTTCCATGGAGAACGAGCACCTGTTCCTGTTCCGTGTCAGGGACGGAAAGATCGTCTACGGACGCATCTATGCCGATACCGCGCGCGGACGCGATGTGCTCGAAGGGCGCGAACCGAAGCGCTATCCCAAGCTCCAGCTTTCCTGATCCGCGCCGCACCGACGGCATGCTTCCGATACCGCGGACGCCGGCGCACGCAGCCCGGCGGGCCCGGCGCCAACTGGAGACACCTGATGGAAATCGATCCGACGACCCTGGATACCGATGCCTTGTACAAGATCCTGATCGGCAGCGTGGTACCGCGCCCGATCGGCTGGGCCTCGACACTCTCGACGGCCGGCGTGGCCAACCTCGCCCCGTTCTCATTCTTCACGGTCGTATCCCGCAATCCGCCCATGGTCAGCCTGACCATCCAGCCTCGCTCGGACCGCGTGCGGCTGAAGGACACGCTGGTCAACGCACGCGAAACCGGCGAGTTCGTCATCAATATCGTCTCGCTGCCCCAGGTGAACCAGATGCACCTGTCATCGGTCGAGCATGATCCGGAGACCGATGAATTCGACGTCGCCGGGCTGGCCAAGGCACCGTGCGTCACCGTGCGCCCGCCACGCGTTGCCGATGCACCGGTGTCGATGGAGTGCAAGGTCGACCGGATCCTGGCCCTGGGCGAGGCCGGCGATCACCTCGTCATCGGCCGCGTCACCCGGTTCCATATCCACGATGCGCTCTGGCTGGAGCGGGGGCGCGTGGATACGGCTGCATTGCAGCCCATCGGCCGCCTGGCCGCCGAATACACGCTGAGCAACAGCGTCTTCAGTTGCCCCATCCCCGATGACTTCCTCACAGCCGCGTCGGACCAGCGGATGCAACGCCTGGACGGCAAGGCGACAGGCTGGTCGCCGCTGGATGAGAAAGGCTGGTCGGCAGCAGGTAACGCCACCGTCGGGCTGCCTGCGCGATCAACATAAGCGCGGATGCCGTCGCGCCGGCACGCCCGGCCGAACGGCAACTCAGCTCACGCTGAGTTGCGCCTCCAAACCGCCGCCGTCGCGATTGCTCGAGTGCTAAAGCCCCCCGCACGGATTCGAGCTTGTCTTCCGGAATGCCGGAGCCCCGATCAAGCACGCCGATGACCACGGCGCCGCAGTCGCGCTGCACGCTCAGCTCCGCCGCTCCGCCGAACTTGATGGCGTAGTCTGTCACCAGTGTACGGGGTCTGGCACTTCCTCCGTACGCAGTCGCATTGCAATCCCACATGCTTTGGCGTACGCTGAATTGCTTCCAGACAAGCGGGCTGACTAGCCGGTAATCATCGGCAGGATTGCCGCCCGAACACGCCAATCCCATGGAGTCATTGTGACCATCATCACCAGCGCTGGCCCCCTCATCTCGCTGATTGCCGGAATCCTGATTCTTGTCGTGCCGCGGCTGCTTAACTACATCGTCGCCATCTACCTGATCGTCATCGGCCTGCTCGGACTGTTTGGCGGACATCTGCGCTGAACGGACGCGGTGTCCGACTTCGTTCCGGACGCCCTTCAAGCGACGTTTCCGCAATCCAGCACGTTGCGACCCGCGGCGCCCTCGTCTCCGTATGCGGCCACTCGAATTGGTCCTCCGCGGCCTCCAGCTCCGCGCGCGCCCCGCCTCATGCCGGGCCTCGGCGCGAGGGCCTTAATCCGGCCTCAGGGTTCTACCACGCGATGCGTCGCTTACACCACCTCCAATCAGACCCAGCTTTTCTAGGCCCCTGTCCGGCTTGACGTCAACGGCGCCCGCATCGGAG
Source organism: Cupriavidus sp. IDO (assembly GCF_000812465.1). Taxonomy (GTDB): domain Bacteria; phylum Pseudomonadota; class Gammaproteobacteria; order Burkholderiales; family Burkholderiaceae; genus Cupriavidus. The sequence continues at coordinate 64,169 of NZ_JWMA01000006.1, forward strand.
AAGTGGAAGCCGGGACAGAAGGCTGCTGACCACCATTAGCCAGGTAATCAGTGTGCCTCGGATGCGCTGAACCGCCGCCTGTAGTAACCCGGGCTGGTTCCAAGCCGAGTCCGGAAATGATTGCGCAACGTGGCTGCAGCGCCGAAGCCGACTTGCACTGCGATTTCATCCACGGATAAATCGGTCTCTTCGAGCAACGTCCTGGCCCGGCCCAGGCGCTCGGTAAGCAGCCACTCCCCTGGCGGCATCCCCATCGTACTGACAAAATGCCGCTGAAAGGTACGGGCACTCATCGCCGTTTGCTTTGCCATCCTGACAATCGACCAGCCCTCGTCCAATGTTGCGCGCACCGCGTCCACCAAGGGTGCCAGCGAGGAGCTGCTGCGCTTTGAGACCGGCTCGTCGATATACTGGGCCTGCCCGCCTTCGCGGTGGGGTGGCATGACCAGTCGGCGTGCGACTTGATTGGCTGCGCGCGGGCCAAGGTCCCGGCGAATCAGGTGGAGGCACAAGTCGATGCCCGCCGCACTGCCGGCGGACGTGAGGACATCGCCGGCATCGACGTAGAGCACGTCTGCTTCCACGTGGACGTCCGGATATCGCGCCGCTAGCGCTGCGGCGTGGCGCCAGTGCGTCGTCGCACGCTTTCCGTCGAGCAACCCCGCTGCCGCCAGGACAAAGGCGCCCGTGCAGATTGACATGACGCGCGCCCCGCGTTTGTTCGCCTTCCTCAACGCACGGCAAAGGTCCGGCGGGACGTCTGCGTCGATACCGCGCCACCCCGGGATGATGATGGTCTTCGCTTTGGCCAGGAGTTCGAGGCCACCGTCAGCCTGTACCTGGATACCACCCGAGCCGCGCAACCTCCCCGATTCGGCGGAACAGGTCGTGAAGCGATACCAGCTGTCGCCCATTTCAGGCCTTGGCAGACCGAACACTTCAACGGCGCAGCCATATTCAAAGAGGCTCAGGCCGTCATACACGACGACGGCAACCAGTCCTGCATTGACAGACGATTGTGATTTGGTCTTTGGCACGATACGGACGAAAGCTGGCATTGATGCCACCAGCGATTGATTTTGCCCCATCTGCCCTACGTCTAGCAAGACCCTCCCCCGTGTCTGTTGCACGTGCTGCGATCCTGATCGCCGCCACTCCGTCAAGTTGGCACGATCCTTACGTAAATTGTCGTTCGTGCCACTGGTGGGTTCAATTCGCACTGCTTATTCTGTGCTCGGTGGTTCGCGATACGGCAAGCGACGCGCGTCCGCCAGCAATTTCAACCCGCAGAGAGAGTGAAAGTGAAAGACAAACTATTCATGCTTCGCCCCGGCTTTTTTTCAGGCTCGGAAGGTCCGTTCTATTGTGGAGATTCCGTTGCCGTTGAAGGCCTGCTCGGCTTCTTCCCGCAGTTGCGCAATGAAATTGATGTCGAATACATCGATGCGCCCCGCCCTCGCACGGCAATTGTCGAACTGATCGGCGAGGCGAACCAGTCCGCCCCCGTCCTGGTGCTCGGCGCCGGGCGCGCGCCGGTCGATGACGGCGTGCAGATTCACGTAAGCGGCCAGACGCGTTTTATCGATTCACCCGACCATATCCGTCGATACCTGTCGTCGCAGTACGGTGTGGCGCATCCCGCCTCCTGACTACTACAGGCCAACCCGGCTCATGCGTGAAGAGGCCTTCCATGCAGCCCCGGCGCGCCGATCGCAACCCTTGCGATCGGCGGCATCGTCTACCGCAACATTGGCGGTGCCCATGCGTGGCGGGCCTCGACTTCGAACGGGCTCAGCAATCGCTTCAGGCAATCGCCTGAAGTCTCTTGAATAAGCTATGGATTCTCCAATGTCTTCGCCCAAGCACGCCAAGGTCCTGATTCTCGGTTCCGGCCCTGCCGGCTATACCGCCGCCGTCTATGCAGCGCGCGCCAACTTGTCGCCGGTGCTCGTCACGGGCCTGGCGCAAGGCGGCCAGCTGATGACCACCACCGAAGTCGAGAACTGGCCGGCGGATGCAACGGGGGTGCAGGGCCCAGAGCTGATGCAGCGCTTTCTCGATCACGCGGAGCGCTTCAACACCGAGATCGTGTTCGACCACATCCACACTGCAAAGCTCGACGGGAAGCCGATTCGCCTGATCGGCGAATCCGGCGAGTACACCTGCGACGCGCTGATCATCGCGACAGGCGCATCCGCACAGTATCTGGGCCTGCCGTCCGAGGCATCCTTCATGGGCCGCGGCGTGTCCGCCTGCGCGACCTGCGACGGCTTCTTCTACCAGCAGCAGCACGTAGCCGTGGTTGGCGGCGGCAATACGGCGGTCGAGGAAGCGCTGTATCTGGCTGGCATCGCGAAAAAGGTCACGGTGATCCACCGCCGCGACAGGTTCCGCGCCGAGCCGATCCTGGTAGACCGTCTGCTCGAGAAGGCGAAGCAAGGTGTTGTCGAGATCAAATGGAACCACGTGCTCGACGAAGTGAATGGCGACGAGGCCGGCGTGACCGGCCTGCGCATCAGGCACGCGCAAACCGGCGAGGCCACCGAACTCGCGCTGCAAGGCGTCTTTATCGCCATCGGCCACAAGCCGAACACCGATCTCTTCAAGGGCCAGCTCGAGATGACGAACGGCTACATCGTCACCAACGGCGGCCTCTCAGGCAACGCCACGGGCACGAGTGTGCCGGGCGTGTTCGCGGCAGGCGACGTGCAGGACCACATCTATCGGCAGGCGATCACCAGCGCCGGCACGGGCTGCATGGCCGCGCTCGATGCGCAGCGATATCTGGAAAGTACGCCGGGGCCTGCATTTCTACATTGCACCATCCAGGTAGAAAATTATTCTAATCATGAGTGAGATGGTGGGTGTTTTTGGAAGCCTTTTGCGTGAATCGAACACTATGATTTCTCTCACAAACAGCGCGAAGCCAGCTTTCCAATCCAGGCTCGGACGATGCGCTATACCGGATTACGCCCCCACCATGAGAACAATATTCCGGCTCTTCCAAGAGCACCCGGCATCGGTTGGCGAGAGCTATCTGCAGCATATGTCGTCGTCGTTTTCATTCGGCGCGTCGATGCTGTTCGCATCGATGGCGGCGCTCGTGCACGGCATGCTGCCTTTTCTCTTCGTCGCCACAGGCAGCAACACGATCTCCCGGCTGCATGAGCGCATGGTCACCCATCGCGACCGCATGGCGTCGCGTCACCGATAAACAAGCCCCCCTCCGACAACAACATGACAAGCTCACTAGCGTCTTCCCTGCTACGCCCGGTTCCCTATATGGGCGTGATCCACGTCGTTCACGAAGCCGTCAAGCTTGGCTTCCGCAACGGTCATCCCGACTGGTGCAACCTCGGCCAGGGGCAGCCTGAAATCGGGCCCATGGCAGGCGCGCCGGAACGGCTGGCTTCACTGCAGTTCGACGTGGCCGATTGCGCCTACGGGCCGGTCGGCGGCATCGATGCGCTGCGTCAGGCGGTCGCGGACGATTACAACCGTCGCTATCGTCGCGGCAAGGCATCGCAGTACACGAAGGACAATGTCGCGATTGCGTCCGGGGGGCGGCTTGCGCTGTCGCGCCTGCTCGCCACCCTGGGCGAAATTCGCCTGGGCCACGTCGTGCCCGACTACACCGCCTACGAAGATCTGATCGCTTACCACCGCCATCGCTTCACGCCGGTCACGCTGCCGGTGGGGCCCAAAGACGGCTTTGCCATCCCGGCGCAGGCGCTCGAGGGACTGATCGCCAGAGAAGAACTGGACGCGCTGCTGTGGAGCAATCCCAACAACCCCACTGGCGCCGTGGTACGTGGTGAAGCGCTGGCGCAGTATGTGGCGGCGGCGCGCAACACGGGCTGCTGGATGCTGCTCGACGAGTTCTACTCGCACTTCGTGTTCGAAGATGGCCACGCCCCCGCGGACCAGCCGGTGTCTGCCGCCGAGTTCGTCGAGGACGTGGAAACGGACCCGGTCGTCATCGTCGACGGCTTGACCAAGAATCATCGTTACCCTGGCCTGCGCGTAGGCTGGGTGGTGGGGCCGACCGAGGTGATAGACATGATCAGCCGTGCGGCAAGCGCCATCGACGGCGGCCCGCCGACGATCGTGCAACGGCTTGCCGTGCAGGCGCTGCAACGCGACCGCGCGGATCAGGAAACGTCCGCATTGCGGCAGATGTTCGCCAGGAAGCGCCGCATCATGCTGGACGCGCTGACCGACATGGGTGTCGAGATCCCATGCCCTGGCAACGGCACGTTCTATCTCTGGGGCCGGGTGCATCGGCTGCCCGCGCCGCTGAACACCGCGGACACCTTCTTTACGGAGGGTCTCAAGCGCAAGGTCATGACCGTGCCCGGCAGGTTCTTCGACGTCAATCCGGGCAACCAGCGCACGACCGAATACATCGACGCAAGCTGGGTGCGCTTCTCGTTCGGCCCGCCCGAGCCCAATCTCCGCATGGGACTGGAGCGCCTGGGCGACATGATCAACAGCGCCAGGCGAGGGTAATCCGGATGTCCCCCGATACCTACCTCTCGCACGGCGTAATCGACCCGGACGATTTCGGCGGCGTCGTCAATCCGCCGGTTTTCCATGCGTCGACCGTGACGTTTCGCAATCTCGACGACATGGAAGCGCGCGGGCGCGCCATCTCGGGCGCCGACACAGATGTCATGTGGTACGGCCGAAAAGGCACGCCGACCACATTCGCGTTGCAGAACGCCCTGGCGCAGCTCGAAGGCGGGCACCGTTCGCTGTTGGTGTCGTCCGGCCTGGCGGCGTGTACGAGCGCCATCATGGCGTTCGTCAAAGCCGGCGACCACATCCTGGTGAGCGACAGTGTCTATGGCCCGACGCGCCACTACGTCGAAACGGTACTGGCCCGCTGCAACGTGTCAGCGACGTTCTACGACCCAACGCTTGGGTCCGACATCGCGGCCCTGTTCCGTCCGACCACGACGCTCGTGTTCGCCGAGTCACCGGGTTCGCAGACGTTCGAGATGCAGGACATTCCTGCCATTGCGAAGGCCGCACACCGGCATGGCGCGGTCGTCGTCATCGACAACACATGGGCCACGCCCTTGTTCTTCAAGCCATTCGAGCACGGCGTGGATGTCTCCGTGCATGCGGGGACGAAATACATCGTTGGGCATTCGGACGCCATGATGGGTGTGATCACGACCAACCGTGAGTCATGGAACACCGTGCGCGAATATGTCTTCGCCACTGGCCAGCACGCGGGCCCGGACGACGTTTATCTCGCGCAGCGGGGCTTGCGGACGATGGCCGTGCGCCTTGAGCGGCATCAGCGTAGCGGACTGACCATTGCCGATTGGCTGGCGGGCCGCCCGGAGGTGGCCCAGGTGTTGCACCCCGGGCTCCCAGGTGCGCCGGGCCACGCACTCTGGCGCCGGGATTTCACGGGGGCTTCAGGATTGTTCAGCGTCGTACTCAAGCCCGGATATGGGCGTGAGGCGTTCCGCGCCTTCATCGACGACCTGAAGCTGTTCCGCCTGGGCTTTTCCTGGGGCGGATTCGAGAGTCTGGTGATGCCCTTCGATCCCAGGGAGGAGCGCCCCGCAGCCGCCTGGCCGTATGCCGGCCAGGCATTTCGATTGCACGTGGGCCTTGAGGCCAAGGAGGATTTGATCGCCGATCTGGAAGCCGCGTTCCGCAGACTTGCCGGGCAGTAGCGTTGCCCTTCAAAAAAATACCTATTCCTACATTGGAGACAAGGCATGAAATCCCTGAAGTTGCTGTTGCAAAGCGCGTGCGTCGCGACCCTCCTGAATCTCACGGCGCCCGCCGTGCACGCTGAAGACCTGCTGGATTCGGTCAAAGTCAGCGGTGTCCTGAAAGTCGGCATGGAGGGCACTTACCCACCCTTTGGCTATCGCAATGCCGACGGTCAGCTCGACGGCTTTGACGTGGCCGTCGCCAAAGCCGTGGCCGACAAGATGGGGCTCAAGGTCCAGTTCATCACCACCGAGTGGAGCGGCATCATTGCCGGCCTGCAAGCCGGCAAGTTCGACGTCATCGTCAACCAGGTGGGCATCACACCGGCGCGCCGCCAGGCTCTGGATTTTACCCAGCCATACGTCTATTCCGCGGTCCAGGTACTTCAGCGCAACAATGACAAGCGCGAGTTCAATTCGCTTGACGAACTGAAGGGAAAATCCGTCGGCGTCACACTGGGAAGCAACTATGCCGAACTGGCGAAATCGGTGCCGGGTATCCTGGTGCAGACCTATCCGGGTACGTCGGAAAACCTGCGTGACCTGGCGGCCGGGCGCATCGATGCCGCCCTCAATGACCGCCTGATGCTGCCGTACCTGATCAAGAACTCCAGGATGCCGCTACGCACGGGCGCGCTGCTCGCTGGCACGAAGCTTGAGATGGGCATCCCGTTCCGCAAGGGCAATCCCAAGTTTGCCAAAGCCATTGACGAGGCACTGAACGCGTTGCAGCAGGATGGCACATTGCGCAAGCTGTCCATCCAGTGGTTGGGTACCGACGCCAGCAGGCCCATCGCCCAGTAATCGCTGCCACGCCGGCCGGCTCGTTCCATCGCTGCAGGCATGGACCTGGCCGGCCACGCGGCCACTGCTACGGATCGAATCATGGAATCTCTTGATCTAGTTATTCATGCATCGCCGGTACTCCTGCACGGAGCGGCGATCACCGTAAAATTTGCCCTGGCGTCGATGGTGTTCGGCCTGCTGGTCGGGATCGTGGTCGCCATCATGGGTATCAGCACCAGCCCAGTCCTCGGCGGCATTGCCCGCGCCTATGTCAGCGTCATGCGCGGCACGCCGCTGCTGGTGCAGATGTTCGTCGTCTACTATGGCCTGCCAGACCTCGGCATTTCCCTGGATCCCACCAGCGCCGGCATCCTTACCCTCACGGCCAATGCCGGCGCGTACCTGTCGGAAAGCATGCGCGGCGCGATTCTCGGTATCGGCAGAGGGCAATGGAGCGCAGCGCACAGCCTCGGACTGAGCCATCTGCAGACGCTGCATTACATCGTCTGCCCGCAGGCCTTGCGGCTTGCCGTGCCAAGCCTCGGCAACACGCTCATCAGCCTGATCAAGGATACGTCGCTGGTGTCAGTCATCACCGTGACCGAGTTGCTCAGGTCGTCCCAGGAAATCATCGCATCAACGTTCCAGCCGCTTCCCTTGTATCTGTCGGTAGCAGCGATCTACTGGCTGTTCAGCACCGGATTGTCATGGGCACAGCGTCGCCTCGAGGCGCGTCTGACACTGCCTGTGACGCGTTGATCTGACGGGTGGGAAATCCGAACAAAGCAATCTGCCAGTAGGAGACAAAACAATGATCGCGCTCGAAGGCGTATCGAAGTGGTACGGTCAGTTCAAGGTGCTTGATGCGTGCAGCACCCAGGTAGAAAAAGGTGAGGTCGTGGTCATCTGCGGCCCTTCCGGATCAGGAAAATCCACGCTGATCAAAACGGTCAACGGCCTCGAGCCGTTTCAGCAGGGCCGGATCAGTGTGGACGGGGTGATGGTCGGCGATCCGAAGATCAAGCTCGCCCAGTTGCGTGCGCGGGTTGGCATGGTGTTTCAGCATTTTGAGCTGTTCCCGCATCTGTCCATTCTCGACAACCTGTCTCTCGCGCAGGTCAAAGTGTTGAAGCGGCGCAAAGAGGAGGCACAGGAGAACGGCATGCGGCTGCTCGAGCGCGTCGGCCTGAAAGCGCATGCGCGGAAATACCCCGGGCAGCTTTCGGGCGGACAACAACAGCGCGTTGCGATTGCGCGCGCGCTGTCGATGGATCCGATCGCCATGCTGTTCGACGAACCGACGTCGGCGCTTGATCCCGAAATGATCAATGAGGTGCTGGACGTCATGGTCGAACTGGCACGCGAGGGCATGACGATGATCTGCGTCACCCATGAAATGGGGTTCGCGAAGAAGGTCGCCAGCCGCGTGATTTTCATGGATGGCGGCGCCATCGTCGAGGATGCTGGCAAGGACGCCTTCTTCGGCGATCCCAAGTCGGCCCGCGCGAAGGAATTCCTCGCAAAGATCCTGCACTGACTCACACCAGCTTGCATGAAGGAGGGGGAAGCCGAGGGCGATCAGGGTCCCCGCCGACAACGCCCCCCCGCCGCACCGTCCTGGTCCACCTCTCCCAAAAGTCGAAATCATGAAGATCTCGGATCGCCTTGCCTCTTTCTCCCGCCTCGATCTTGTCGGCGCGGCCACGCCCCTGCAAAAGCTGGATCGCCTGTCCGGGATGCTCGGGCGCGATATCTACATCAAGCGGGATGACACCACGCCACTTGCGTTTGGCGGAAACAAACTGCGCAAGCTTGAGTTCCTGGCGGCTGACGCCTTGCGCCAGGGCGCCGATACGCTGGTAACGGCCGGAGCCATACAGTCGAATCATGTCCGCCAGACGGCCGCGCTGGCGGCCCGTCTTGGACTACGCTGCAGCGCGTTGCTGGAAAACCCGACCGGCACGGCAGACGGCGACTACCTGCACGGCGGCAACCGCCTGCTGCTCGATCTGTTCGACGCGCAGGTCGAGCCGGTTACGAGTCTCGACAACGCCGACGCACAGTTGCAAGCCCTTGCGGAACGGCTGCGTGGCGAGGGGCACAAGCCCTATGTCATCCCGATCGGCGGGTCCAATCCGCTGGGGGCATTGGGGTATGTACGTGCCGGCCTGGAACTGGCGCAGCAAGCCGAAGCGATAGGGCTTGCATTCTCGGCGGTCGTGCTGGCGTCCGGCAGTGCCGGCACCCATGCCGGGCTGGCGTTGGCGCTCGCACACGCGATGCCGGATACACCGGTCGTCGGCATTACCGTGTCGCGCAGCGTCGCGGCGCAAACGCCCAAGGTGGCCGGGCTGATCGAAGGGACTGCTGCGCTGCTCGATGTCGAGGTGCCGGCAGGGCTGAAGGCCGAGCTGTGGGACGAGTACTTCGCACCACGCTATGGTGAACCCAACCAGGCGGGGCTGGAGGCCATCCGCATCCTGGCAGGTACCGAAGGTGTGTTGCTCGATCCCGTCTATACGGGGAAGGCGATGGCTGGTTTGCTCGATGGCGTCGCGCGGGGGCGCTTTGCTTCGGATGGCCCGGTGTTGTTCCTGCATACCGGTGGTGCGCCGGCGTTGTTTGCGTATCGCAATGCAATCAACCTGGAAACAGGGGCAGCGGCTACGATGACCCCTTCCTGACGCCAGCTTGCGGCTATCACTGGGTGTCGGCGCTTTGGCAGGCCCCATCAGCTTGAATTCCTGCCCGGCAGCACTAGCATCCAAAGGGCGCGCGCCGGTTCTTGTGCAGGAAGCAATTCGCTGGCGCCCGCATCCCGTCGATGCAGTTACCTACGCCAGGGAGACCAACATGTCAGAGCGTCCCGCAGATGTGGTGAGCCCCATATCCAACCAGATCATCCCGCCAAAAGTTTCCGCCGACGAGGCAAGACGCGCGGGCCGCGTGCCGTATGACAAGCCGACGGCGGACAACGCGATGATCCTGTTCATCGACCACCAGATCGGCCTGATGGCCGGGCTGCGTGATTTCCCGTCGCTGTCCGCCATCAAGAGCAATGTGCTTGGCCTTGCGCTGGTTGCGAAGGCGATGAAGCTGCCTGTCCTGATCTCGTCGTCAAACGCGCAATGGCAGAACGGCGATACCTTGCCCGAACTCAAGGAGATCTTCTCGGAGGCGCCGATCTATCGCCGGACCGGCATTATCAACTGCTATGAAGACCCTACTTTCCGCCAGGCATTTGAAGACCTTGTGGCGAAGACGGGGCGGCGGCACATCATCATCTCGGGCGTCACGATCGGAACCTGCTGCACCTTCCCGACGCTCTCGATGCTGCAAGACGGCTACAGCGTTTTCCCAGTCGTTGACGCCTGCGGCGCGTGGAACGCTTACGAGGCACAAACTGCGATGTCCCGTATGGCCAATGCTGGCGCTTCACTGGTATCGACCTTCGCCCTCGCATGCGAACTACAGGCCGATTGGAAGCGCGAGACCGCGAATGACATGTTGGCGCCGTTTATTCAGAACCTGCCCGAGTACGGCTTCGTGCTGCAGAACTTCTGGAACAACGCAAATCAGCATGTCGTGCCAGATCCCTTCGGCATGGTCAAGTAACCAATCATGGGCGCGATCTTCCAGGATCGCCATGCCCGGCTCGTTGCGATCCTTGAAGGCCGGCAGAAGTGCCCTTCCATTGGTTGAATATGTGCCTCGCAGCCCTACTATGTAATAGGTATGTTGGCTGCCAAGCACAGACATACCGAGCCGGCCTAGCACGAGACTGCGCGCTGGACCGATGCATCCACCGACACTGGGGGACCACTATGTTAAAGAGTTTGGTCATTCCGCTGACTTGCGCCACGCTGGGCGCTTTCGGGATCGCTTACGCGCAGGGCGTGACTTCTCCGCGCGACCCGTATTCGCAAGGCGCAGACACTGGCACCCGGGATCCGTATTCACAGGGGTCTCGCGCCGGCAAATTCGACCCATACACGGAGGGCGCGGCTCAGTCCACGAAACAGGAATTGGCGCCGAGTACCAACGCACCGCGCGATCCCTATACGCAGGGCGCAAATACCGGGGCGCGCGATCCGTATACCGAGGGCGCTCGCACTATCAATCGCGATTTTCCGTTCGACACTTCCAGCCACGTGCAGGACCGCCGTAACCCGTTCTTCCAGGGAAATTGATCCAGTTACCCCCTTCTAGTCGCTAGCGAAACGTGTTGAACATCTGAGCAAGTCGCCCTCGTACTTCGGGGGCGGCCTTACTGGTCCGGAACCTGCCAGGAGAATGCAATTCCCCCGAGGGTGGCCATGGCGAGCGGCAAGCCCCTGCTGAGCATGCATCCGGAGCTGTCTCCGGCGCGCGTCTACCTGATCGGACTGGCACTGGGCTGCGCCACAGGCGTCGATTTCTGGGCCTCGGCCATGATGGGCGTCGCGGGCACCCACATTCGGGGCGGGGTGCATGCCTCACCAGAGGACTTTCTCTGGAGCTTGACCTCCTATGCAGCCGCGGCCGTCGTCGCGAACCTCATGCTGCGGCGGCTGGCCCAGGATATCAGCTACCGTGGATTTACCCTGGCAGGCCTGGCGATCGCCAGCGTTGGCGCGTTGCTTTGCGCGCTGTCCCGTAACCCGCTGGAATTGAGCCTAGCGCGCGCCGTCCAGGGATTCGGAGCAGGCGGACTATTCGCCGCGTCCCGCATCATCATTCAGATTGGTGCAGCACCGGATGAGCGTCGTCCACTGTTCATCGGTTTCAACATCGGCTCCATGGGGCTGGTCGCCCTGGCCCCGTGGATCACAGCGCAACTCGTCGAGAGTGCGGAGTGGCAACTGGTATTTGTCGTGCAGGCCGGGATCGCCTTCCTGACCCTGCTCTTTGTGATCGCGACCTATCCGAAACGGCTGACCGCGACACGCGCCCCATGGGATGTCGACGTCCACGTCATGGACTGGATGACGGTGCTGTTAATTGGCGCCGGCGCGTTGATACTGTTGCATGGCCTCGGAGACCTGCGCTTCTATGAACTAACCAGTTCACCCTCGGTGGCCGCGACACCCATGATCGGCGTGGCCTTCTTTGTCGCCGCCTTTGCGTATCTGCACCGACACCCGGACCCATGGCTCAATCCGCGGCTCCTTCTGGGCCGTCGCTTCCTGGTCGGACTGGCTTTCTATGCCATCTATTACTTCTTGGGAGGCCTCTGGACCTACGTTGTCGCCAACATGTTGCAAGGCGGCTTGGGCTTCACGTTTCAGACCACTGGAACGGTGCTCACCACGACGGGGCTCATTGGGTTCGCCGGCGCCATGGCGTTCACCTATGGGCGATCTCTGCTGGTCGGCACCCGTCGTTACATCGCATTCGGCTACCTGCTGTTCGCGGCTTCCGCGTGGCTGCTCTCCCAACGAATGATGCTGGGCGCGTCTATCAATGTGCTGCTCCCGGCTCTCGCCCTGCAGAGCCTGGCAATGCCCTTCAGTTTGATGCTGGTGGCAGGTTTGACGTGGGCCGAATTCACCGTAGAGGATTTTGCGCATGGCTACCAGTTCAAAAACATCGTGCGTCAGATTGCCACTGCTGGAGGGACGGGACTGGCGAGCCTGTGGTTGCAATATGGGGAGGTTCTGGCGCGCACGCAACTGATTGCCAGGGTGACGCCGTTCGATTTCCCGCAAGGGATTGCGCAGGCGGAACTGCTGCAGCTATCGCGTGTCATCGATCAGCAGGCGACGCTCCTCTCCACCAGCAACCTGTTTGCCTTGCTGTCGTTCTTCTGCATCGCCATCGCGTCGATCGCAATCTTGCAGCGGGCCTTGCGCTAACCGCATTCGTTTTACCTCTGGCGAGGCATAAGACCGCTTTTTGGCGAACAATGAGATTGGAATGGCTACATGGTAAGTCGCCGTGACAACGCTTCGTTCTTCCTCACTTGCCCATGGTGTCGCGATCAGTTTGCTCGCCGTCGCCAGCCACGTGTCTGCGCAGCCGACACCATCCCCTCCTTCCGCCGCGACGGCGACGCCGCCGGGCGGTGGGCCATGTGCCGGCGTCTGGTTTCCTGCCGGCGCCCGGGTGCAGATGGAGTCCGACGGGGCCATGCCGATGTCCCGGACGGGGATCCAATCGCCGCCGACCGAGAGCGCCAGGAGCTGCCACACCACCGTCCAGATCCACTCGAAGAGCGCGCTAGCCGCCTTGATGGGGCCACCCATCATTACCGAGCAGGACGATCAGATCACGATCACGCCGCCCAGCCCGACATCGCCTGCCCGGATCGAAGGCCACGCAGTCGTTAACGCGAGGGGACCCTATGCGCGGCTCTATGGCACGACCACAAGCCTCGGCGAGGGCGTGTTCAACTACGCCGACCAGGATTTACGCGAAGGGGTGACGCTTGCTAGCGAATACGTCGAGTCCAGTCTGTCATTCACGCTCTACGCGCGCGATTCCGGCGAAGAGATCGGAACGTTCTACGCGCCGCACGCGACCCTGTCGGTCAGCGGCCGCCACGTGGGCCGGCGCCAGACTATTGAGACCGCGATGGGGCGCAAGGAATGCGTGCCGATTACTTATGAGCGGCGCACCTGGACCGGACCCCTGCAGATCCTGGACGAGACCTTGAACACCGATCCACATATCATGCAGGTCACCGACTGGTATTGCCCGAGCGAGGGTTTCGTGCTGCGCACCGACGTCGTCGAAAACGGTAAAACCCAACGCATTGACACAACCGAAATCACGCCATTGCATGGCGCCAAAGAGGTGCTTAGCGCACCCGAATAGGGGCATGGAAACGCGCCAATGACAGGTGGCGAGCTTTTGGACGAGCTTCGCTCGCCTACACGTTGCGCTGACGCTTGCCAATCGCGTGGAGCATTGCGGTGAGGCTGCGGGAGATGCGCAGGCTGGCCATCCCGATCCCCTTTGGCTATTGTGACTCCGGCTCCATAGCGTGCCGGATGGAAGATATAAGGCGCAAGGCAGACACGCGAACCGTTAAGGCCTGAACGTGGCAAAATTGCTCCGCTCGGCCCCCGTGACCCGCTCGCCGGTACGACAATTGCGCAGACATTTGTCCGACGCATCCAGTGCAGAAACACCAAAGGCGGTTACCGACTTGAGAGCGGAACACAGCAGATGAACTCATTGTTTTCGTTCGGCACTGAGACGGCCGTCGGCTTCCACGTCGCATGGGAGGACGGCGATCGCGTTGTCGGTCGAGGCTCGCGACTCGGCCCAGATGGCGAGCCGAAGGCTGTGCTGGCTGTGTGGCCCGCAGCCGAGCACCCGCTGCCCTCTAGCCTCGCTCGCCTCGCACACGAATACGGCTTGAAGGGCGAGCTGGACGGCAGTTGGGCGGTGCGGCCGCTAGAGCTTGTGCGGGAACATGGTCGGACTGTTTTGCTGCTTGAGGACCCCGGCGGCGAGCCGCTTGCCGGGCTACTGGGCGCCCCCATGGAGGTAGGCCGTTTCTTGCGCCTGGCCATCAGCATCACCGCGGCCCTGGACCAGTTCCACCAGCGGGGTCTTATACACAAGGATATCAAGCCGGCCCATATACTGGTGAACGATGCCGCTATCGAGGCGCGGCTCACGGGCTTCGGCATTGCCTCGCGCCAGTCGCGCGAGCGCCAGGCACTGGCGCCACCGGAAGAGATCGCCGGCACGCTGGCCTACATGGCCCCCGAGCAGACCGGACGCATGAACCGGCCAATCGACGCGCGGAGCGACCTCTATTCGCTCGGCGTCACGCTCTACCAAATGCTCACGGGCGTGCTACCGTTCGCCACCGACGACCCGATGGACCTGTTGCACAGCCATCTCGCCCGACAGCCAGCCCCGCCGGCGGAACGGGTACCGTCGATCCCGCCATTGCTTTCCGCCATGGTGATGAAGCTGCTTTCCAAGACGGCGGAGGAGCGCTACCAGACCGCAGCGGGGCTGGAGGCCGATCTACGGCGCAGTTTGGCCGCATGGGAAAGCCGGGGAAGCATTGACACCTTCCCGCTCGGCGAGCACGACCTGCCTGGTCGCCCGTTGATTCCGGAGCGGCTCTATGGACGGAAGCGCGAGATTGAGACCTTGCTCGCTGCCTTCGACAGGGTGGTGACCCAGGGCACGCCAGAGATTGTGCTGGTCTCCGGCTACGCCGGTATCGGGAAGACCTCGGCCGTGCTTGCGTTGCGCAGCGCACTGGCTCTCAGGAATGGCCTCTTTGCCTCGGGCAAGTTCGATCAGTACAAGCGAGACATCCCGTATGCGACATTGGCACAGGCTTTCCAGAATCTGGTCCGCCCACTACTGGGCAAGAGCGAGGCCGACTTGGCGCCCTGGCGCGCCGCACTGGCGGAGGCGCTGGGCCCGAATGGCGGCCTCATGGTGCCGCTCATACCCGAACTCGGGCTGATTCTGGGGCCGCAGGCGCCGGTTCCGGAGCTGCCGCCGCGCGACGAACAGCACCGATTCCAGATGGTTTTCCGGCGCCTGCTTGCCGTCTTTGCCCAACCCGCGCATCCGCTGGCACTCTTTCTCGACGACCTGCAGTGGCTGGACGCGGCAACACTTGATCTGCTCGAGTATCTGGCGACCCAGCCGGAGGTACGCCACGTGCTGCTTATCGGAGCCTATCGGAATGACGACGTCGGGCCCGGGCATCCGTTGCTACTGCGATTGCCGGCAATCCGCCAGGCCGGGGGGCGGGTAAATGACATCGCACTTTCCCCCCTTGCGTTCGACGATGTAAGCAGACTCATCGTCGATTCCTTGCATTGCGCACCTGGGGACGCCGCACCTCTGGCCCGCCTGGTGCAGGAGAAGACTGGCGGTAACCCATTTTTCGCCATCCAGTTCCTTACCGCCCTGACCGAAGAGGGACTGCTCGTTTTCGATCATCGTGGCGCGCGCTGGTCCTGGGACCTTGAGCAGATTCGGGCCAAGGGCTTCACCGACAATGTGGTCGATCTCATGCTCGCCAAGCTGAGGCGCCTTCCCGCGGCGACCCGTAACGCCCTGAAGCAGTTGGCGTGTCTCGGTAATGACGCGGCGATCGCTATCCTGGCCATGGTCCAGGATGCCAGCGAGGCGGAGCTGGACGCGGCGCTGTGGCCGGCGGTACGCGCCGGACTTGTGTTGCGTTTGGGAAATACCTACCGATTCCTGCACGATCGTATCCAGGAGGCGGCCTACGCCCTGATTCCTGAAGGCGCGCGGCCGGCAGCGCACCTCGCTATTGGCAGACGGCTCGCTGCGGGCACGCCGCCTGAGGCAATAGCTGAGCGTGTCTTCGAGATCGTCGGCCAGCTCAACCGTGGCGCCGACCTTATCACCGCGGCCGAGGAGCGGGAGCAAGTGGCTGAGCTGAATCTGCTCGCCGGCCAGCGCGCCAAGGCGTCCACGGCCTACGCCTCGGCGCTGACCTATCTCACCGCCGGTGCAGCGCTCGCGCAGGGGGACACCTGGAAGCGCCGGCCAAAGTTTGCTTTCGCGCTCGAGTTCCACCTCGCCGAATGCGAATTTCTGACCGGCGCGTCGGCCGCGGCGGAAGCGCGCCTGGCCGGGCTTGCGTGCCGTGCCGCCAGCCTCCCCGATCTGGCCTCCGTCACCCAGCTGTGGCTGGAGCTGTTTCTGGCCCTCGGCCAGCGCGAGCGCGCCGTCGAGGTGGGCCTCGACTACCTGTACCGGGCCGGCGTCCAGTGTTCGGCACACCCGACAGATGAGGAAGTTCTGCAGGAATACGATCGGATGTGGCGGCAACTTGGCGACCGCCCGATCGAGGCGCTGCTCGACCTGCCGATGATGACCAATGCGGTCGCGTGCGAGACAATGGATGTCCTGACCGCGCTAATGCTGCCGGCCTGGTACACCGACGTGAACCTGGGCTCCCTCATCATCGGACGGATGGCAAACCTCAGCCTCGAGCATGGCAACAGCGACGCGTCGTGCCTCGCCTATACCTGGCTCGGCATGCTCCTGGGGCCTCGGTCCGGCGACTACAAGGCGGCATTCCGCTTCGGCCAGCTCGGCCTGAACCTGGTCGAGCAGCGCGGGCTGGACCGCTTCAGGGCCCGCGTCTACCAGGCTTTCGGCGGCCACGTGATGCAATGGACGCAACCCATCCGTGCCGCGCGCAGCCTGGTGCGGCGCGCTTTCGACGTGGCCGGCAAGCTTGGTGACCTTACCTACGCGTCCTTCGCGCGCAACAACCTCATTACGCAGTTGCTCGCCTGCGGCGATCCGCTTGCCGAGGTGCAGAACGAAGCCGAGGCCACGATCGGCTTCGCGCGCCGGGCGAGGTTCGGTCTCGCCGTCGACCGGGTTACCCCCCAGCTCCAGCTAGCGCGAACTCTGCGCGGCCTGACCCCGGTCTTCGGCGTCTTCGATGATGATGATTTCAACGAGGAACAGTTTGAGCGGTATCTGGACGAGGCTCCGGGCCCCGCCCTCGCCACCTGCTGGTACTGGATCAGAAAACTCCAGGCGCGCTTCCTCGCCGACGACCACGCAGCCGCCATTACGGCGGCGGACAGGGCAGAACGTCTCCTCTGGACATCTCCATCGTTCTTCGAGCAGGCGGAATACCACTTCTACGCCGCGCTGGCGCGGGCCGCATGCTGCGGCACGGCTGCCGCGCCAGAACGGGCCCAGCACCTGGAGGCATTGGCCGCCCATCATCGCCAGCTCCTTGTCTGGTCCGAGCATTGTCCGGCGAATTTCGAGAACAGAGCCGCATTGGTTGGCGCGGAAATCGCCCGCCTGGATGGGCGCGAAGTTGATGCAATGGGCCTCTACGAGCAGGCCATCCGCTCGGCACAGGACAATGATTTCATCCATAACCAGGCGCTCGCCAACGAGTTGGCCGCGCGGTTCTATGCCGGCCGTGGCTTCGAGAAGGTTGCACGCGTGTATTTGCAGGACGCTCGCCACAGCTATCTCCGCTGGGGCGCCGATGCCAAGGTGCGGCAACTCGATGCGCTGTATCCGCACCTCTGGGGGGAAGAGCGAGCACCCGCACCCACGACGACGATCGGGGCGCCGGTCGAACACCTGGACCTCGCCACCGTGATTGCCGTGTCGCAAGCTGTGTCCGGCGAGATCGTCCTGGACAAGTTACTCGACACACTCATGCGCACCGCGATTGAACAGGCCGGCGCGGAACGGGGACTGCTGATCCTGCCCCGAGGGGCCGAGCAGCGCATTGCAGCAGAGGCTACGACCGGTGGCAATACTGTCACGGTGCAGCTCCGCGACGAGAGCGTGACGGCGACTGCGCTGCCGGTATCGATGCTCCACTATGTCTTGCGCACCCGCGAGAACATCATTCTCGACAATGCCGCGACGCAGAACCCGTTTTCCGCCGATCCGTACATTCTGCAGCATCATGCCCGATCGATTCTCTGCCTGCCATTGCTCACACAGGCCAAGCTCATCGGGGTGCTCTACCTCGAGAACAACCTCTCGCCACGCGTCTTCGCGCCGAGCCGAACCGCCGTGTTGAAGATGCTCGCCTCGCAGGCCGCGATCGCCCTGGAGATTACTTGTTTGTATCGGGATCTCGCACAACGCGAAGCGAAGATCCAGCGCCTGGTTGAGGCCAACATCATCGGGATCTGCATCTGGCACCTGGACGGCCGAATCCTCGAGGCCAATGACGCGTTCCTCCGCATGCTGGGCTACGACCGCGAGGACCTCGCCTCGACCCCCTTGCGCTGGACGGACCTGACGCCCCCGGACTGGCGCGAGCGTGACGCACGGTTGCTCCAGGACCTTCGGATCAGCGGGACCTTGCCGCCGTTCGAAAAAGAGTTCTTCCGCAAGGATGGAAGCCGCGTGCTCGTCCTGCTAGGGTGCGCGACATTCGAAGAGGGTGGGGACCAAGGTGTCTCCTACATACTTGATCTAACCGAGCGCAAGCGCGCCGAGGAGGCGCTGCACCAGGCACAGGCCGAACTGGCACACGTGACCCGCGTGACGACGTTGAACGCGCTGACCGCCTCGATCGCTCACGAGGTCAACCAGCCGTTGGCCGCCATCATCACCAACGCCAATGCGGCCCTGCGCTGGCTCGCTCGCCAGCCGCCCGATCTCACCGAGGTGCGCGAGACGTTGGGGCGCATCGTTCAGGATGGTCATCGGGCTGGCGCAGTGATTGGAGGCATGCGTGCGCTGCTTAAGAAGACGACCGCCGTCACGGGGCGCCTCGACATGAACACCCTTATCGAAGACACGATTGCCCTCATCCGGGGAGAGGTAGGCCGCCATCAAGTCCTGCTCCGGATGGCGTTGGCGCCTGACCTGCCGCCCGTTGTGGGTGACCGGGTGCACTTGCAGCAGGTGCTCCTGAACCTGATGATGAATAGCATCGAGGCAATGAAAGAGGTGGCAGAGCGGCCGCGGGAACTGCTGATTCGGTCGCGCCTCGACGCATCTGGGGCTGTGCTGGTTGCCGTTCAGGATGCTGGCATCGGGCTGCAGCCGCAAGATCTGGAGCGGGTTTTCCAGACTTTCTTCACTACCAAGGCGGAGGGTCTGGGCATGGGCCTGGCGATCTGCCGGTTGATCATCGAGGCACATGGAGGGCGGCTGTGGGCGAGTCCCAATGTGCCTTGCGGGGCTGTGTTTCAGTTCACTCTGCCACCTCGGGACTAGATGCCTCTCGCCGACGGCCCAAGGCTGCAAGGACTCAAAGCGGCGACTCGCAAATGCCGAGTTGCTGCGCCATCAATACAAGCTCGGCAAAAGTGCGCGCCTTCATCTTGCGCATGGCCTGGCCGCGATGAATTTTCACGGTGACCTCGCTGATACTTAGCTCGCTGGCGATCTGCTTGTTCAGCAGACCGACCACCACCATGCGCATGACCTCGGCCTCACGCGGCGTCAGGCTCTGGTAGTTGGCTCTCAGTTCATCCAGCTTACGCATGCCATGGCGGCGATGCCGATCCTTTTGCAAGGCGGCCGCCACGGCATCGAGCAGGTCCTGCTCGCGGAATGGCTTCGCCAGAAAATCCTCAGCACCAGCCTTCATAGCGGCAACGGTCATGGGGATGTCGCCGTAACCAGTCATAAAAATGATTGGGACCTGAATGCCCATTTGGGACAGCCGAGTCTGCAGGTCCAGGCCACTCTGCCCGCGGAGCCTGACATCGAGCAGAAGGCAAGTGGGCGCGTCCGGGAACGCGAATGCTAGCAGTTCGGCAGCGGATGCGAACAGTGCGACGCGCATCCCGACTGATCGGAAGAGGTTCTCCAACGCGCCGCGAAGCATCGCGTCGTCATCAACGATTAGCACCATCGCTTCATCACTCGCACTGGTGTCCGCGGTTACGAAGCTGTTGATTGTCACAGTCTATCTCCAGCGCACCCATCGGTGCGCGAGGTTTGGGCAGGCCCACTCCCGCCGCCATCACCCCGCAAAACTATTCATTACATCACAAGACCGGGATCATCGACTACTTATACCATGGGATTAGTTCAGCGTGACAGTTGGCGGCTGGCCCAGCCGGCCAATTTGCAGGCTAACGCACATCGAACTCGCACGCAGCCCCAATGCCTTCCTAAGGGTTGGGGAAGCCACTCCCTTTTTCCTGTAGCACAGCCTGGCGGCGTCGCGATGAAACCAAGGCCGCGGACGGATAATACGAATCGACAATAGCGACGGCCGACAGCGCCGACTATTCTTCCCTCCGGTTGCGTTCCGGACACAACGCCGGTCGCGGCCCTTATGCCAAGCCGCCCCGACGCGGCTCTGCCCCGGCGGTGATGCCACGGCCGCCTCACTCTCCCCCCCCCCAAACAGGAGCAACGCAATGTCAAACCCCAAGCTTGAAGTCCTCACCCCGCAGAACAGCCAGCTGATTTTCATCGACCATCAGCCGCAGATGGCTTTCGGCGTCCAGTCGATGGACCGCCAGGCGATGAAGAACAACGTCGTCGGCCTGGCCAAGGCGGCAAAGATCTTCAATATTCCGACGACGATCACCACCGTCGAGAGCGAGTCGTTCTCGGGCTTCACCTATCCGGAACTGCTCGACGTGTTCCCGGACCAGAAGACGCTGGAGCGCACCTCGATGAACTCGTGGGACGACCAGAAGGTGCGCGATGCGCTCAAGGCCAACGGCCGCAACAAGGTGATCGTGGCCGGCCTGTGGACCGAGGTCTGCAACACCACTTTCGCGCTGTGCGCCATGCTCGAAGGCAACTACGAGATCTACATGGTCGCCGACGCTTCGGGCGGCACCAGCAAGGAAGCCCACGACTACGCCATGCAACGCATGGTCCAGGCCGGCGCGGTGCCGGTGACCTGGCAGCAGGTGCTGCTCGAATGGCAACGCGACTGGGCCCACCGCGACACCTATGACGCCGTAATGAAGCTGGTGAAGGAACACTCGGGCGCCTATGGCATGGGTGTCGACTACGCCTACACGATGGTCCACAAGGCCGCCCAGCGCACGGCTACGGGGCACGAATCCATCGCCCCGGTGCCCGCACGCTAAACGGCTGATCAAGAAGAAGCTAGTCATCGGCCTACGCACGATTTCCGCGCATAGGCCGATGCAACCAGCGATCTCATTCATCCAGGATTCCGAGCCAACTTTCAGCCAGCCCTAATCATGCAAATAGAACACACCCGGGAACAAGGCCACAACATCGATGCATCGCGCCGGCAACTGCTGGTAGGTAGCACTGTTGGCGCCGCGGCCGTATCGGTGGCGTCGCTTGCCGCACTGACGTCCACGGCCGCGGAAGCCGCGCCCGCCAGCAGCCGCGCCGCGAAGCAGGGCCACTATGTCACGACCAAAGACGGCACGCGCATCTTCTACAAGGACTGGGGCACGGGCAGCCCGGTGGTGTTCTCGCACGGCTGGCCGCTCAATGCCGACGCCTGGGACGCCCAGATGCTGTACCTGGTGCAGAAGGGCTTTCGCGTGATCGCCCATGACCGGCGCGGCCATGGCCGTTCGGACCAGCCCGCGCAGGGCAACAACATGGACACCTACGCCGACGACCTGGCCGCGCTGCTGGACGCCCTCGACCTCAAGGGCGCGACGCTGGTCGGCCACTCCACCGGCGGCGGCGAAGTGGCGCACTACATCGGCCGTCATGGCACGAAGCGCGTGGCCAAGGCGGTGCTGATTGGCGCGGTGCCGCCTATCATGCTCAAGACCGCGGCCAATCCGAACGGCCTGCCGATGGAAGTGTTCGACGGCATCCGCAAGGGCGTGGCGGAAAACCGATCGCAATTCTACAAGGACCTGACCACGCCGTTCTTCGGCTTCAACCGGCCCGGCGCCAAGGTTTCGCAAGGCACCATCGATGCGTTCTGGGCACAGGGCATGACCGGTGGCCTCCTGGGCCAGTACGCCTGCATCAAGGAGTTCTCGGAAGTGGATTACACCGGGGATCTGAAGAAAATCACCGTGCCAACGCTGATCCTGCATGGTGACGACGACCAGATCGTGCCCATCGACAATTCGGCCCGCCTGTCGGCCAAGATCGTCAAGAACGCCACGCTCAAGGTATATCCGGGTGCGTCGCACGGCATGTGCGTGATCAACGCCGACCAGGTCAATGCCGACCTGCTGGCCTTCCTGAACGCATAAGCCGAGATGTCCATTACCCGCCGGCACTTCATCGCCTCGGCTGCCGCCCTCGATGCGGCAGCCTCTTCGGAACTATTCGCCATGTCACCGAACCCGACTCCCGACCTCATTCTCGTCAACGGCAAGTTCGCCACGCTCGACCGTGCCAATCCGCAGGCCGACGCCGTGGCCATCCAGGACGGCCGCTTCGTCGGGGTGGGTACGCGCCAGGACATCATGAAGCTGGCGGGAACGCAGACCAGGGTGATCGACCTGAATGGCCGGCGGGCCATTCCCGGGCTGATCGACAGCCACATGCACATCATCCGCGGCGGCCTGAACTACAACATGGAGCTGCGCTGGGACGGCGTGCGCTCGCTGGCGGACGCCATGCGCATGCTCAGGGACCAGGTCGCCCGCACGCCCGCCCCGCAATGGGTACGCGTGGTGGGCGGCTTTACCGAGCACCAGTTCGCCGAAAAGCGCCTGCCGACCATCGAGGAACTGAACGCGGTAGCGCCCGATACCCCGGTGTTCATCCTGCACCTGTATGACCGCGCGATCCTGAACGGCGCGGCGCTGCGCGCGGTGGGCTATACCAAGGACGCGCCAAATCCGCCGGGCGGCGAGATCGTGCACGACAAGGCTGGCAATCCCACCGGCCTGCTGCTGGCCAAGCCGAACGCGACGATTCTCTATGCGACGCTCGCCAAGGGGCCGAAGCTGCCGCCCGAATACCAGAAGAACTCGACGCGCCACTTCATGCGCGAGGTGAACCGCCTGGGCGTGACCGGCGTGATCGACGCCGGCGGCGGCTACCAGAACTACCCCGAGGACTACAACATCATCGAGGAGCTGCACAAGGAAGGCCACCTCACGGTGCGCCTGGCCTACAACCTGTTCACGCAGAAGCCCAAGGAAGAGCTGAGCGACTTCAAGACCTGGACGTCGACCGTGAAACCAGGCCAGGGCGATGACCTCTATCGCCACAATGGCGCCGGCGAAATGCTGGTCTACACGGCGGCCGACTTCGAGGACTTCCGTGTCGAGCGCCCCGACATGGCACCGTCGATGGAAGCCGATCTGGAGCCGGTTATCCGCCTGCTGGCCGAAAAGCGCTGGCCGTGGCGCCTGCATGCGACCTATGACCAGACCATCACGCGCGCGCTCGACGTCTACGAGAAGGTCGCCAAGGACATCCCGTTCAACGGCCTGAACTGGTTCTTCGACCACGCCGAGACGATTTCCGACCGCAATATCGACCGCATCGCCGCGCTCGGTGGCGGCATCGCGGTGCAGCACCGCATGGCCTACCAGGGCGAGTACTTTGTCGAGCGCTATGGCGCACGCGCTGCCGAGGCCACGCCGCCGGTCAAGAAGATGTTGGAAAGAGGCGTGAAGGTCGGCGCCGGCACCGACGCCACACGCGTCGCCTCGTACAACCCGTGGGTCTCGCTGTACTGGCTGACCACGGGCAAGACCGTCGGCGGCATGTCGATGTATCCACAGGCCAACCTGCTCGATCGCGAAACGGCGCTGCGCCTGTGGACCGAAGCCAACACCTGGTTCTCGTCCGAAGAGGGCAAGAAGGGCCAGATCAAGGTGGGCCAGCTGGCCGACCTGGCCGTGTTGTCGGCCGACTACTACTCGGTGCCGGGCGACGACATCCAGGACATCACATCGGTGCTGACCGTGCTCGGCGGCAAGGTGGTCTATGGCGACAGCGAATTCGGCAAGCATTCGCCCGACATCCCGCCCGCGATGCCCGACTGGTCACCGGCCCGCCACGGCAGCCAGTACCAGCCGCGCCCGCAGGCCCAGGCGCGCACACTGGCGCTGAACACCGCGTGCGGCTGCGCCAGTTCGTGCGGCGTGCATGGCCATGCGCATGCCAAGGCGTGGACCTCGAGCGTGCCGACGTCGGACGAAAGCACGTTCTGGGGCGCGCTGGGCTGCTCGTGCTGGGCATTCTGATCCACGTTGACCACATCGGAGAGCGGCCATGACCATCTCGACGCCCCCACTAGCCACGGCCGGCAACAACACGCACCGGCTGCCTGGCTGGCTGCGCTGGATCGCCCTGCTGTTGCTGTGCGCTGCCTACCTGCAGGGCGGATTGGTCAAGCTGTTCGACTTCTCCAGCGCAGTGACGGAGATGCAGCACTTCGGCCTGTCGCCCGCCGTGCCGCTGGCTGCGGCGACGATTGCGCTGGAGCTTGGTGCGTCGGCAATGATCCTGACCGGCTTCTGGCGCTGGCTAGGCGCACTGGCGCTGGCGGCGTTCACGCTGATGGCCACGTTCCTGGCCAACCGGTTTTGGAGCGCACCGCCCGAGGCGCAGTTCATGATGGCTAACGCGTTCTTCGAACATCTGGGCCTGGTGGGTGGGTTCCTGCTCGTGGCGTGGGATGACCTTCGCACGCGGAGACAACCATGACGCAATCTGGCATCTCGGCGGCCAAGCCTGCATCGGGAGGCACGTTTGCCCCGCTGGCCCAACCCACGTTTGCGGTACTGTGGGTGGCCACGATCCTCGGTAACATCGGCAGCTTCATGCGGGATGTGGCCAGCGCATGGCTGGCAACCGATCTTTCCACTTCACCGGCAGCGGTCGCCACGATCCAGGCGGCTGCCACGCTGCCCGTCTTCCTGCTTGCGATTCCGGCGGGTGTGCTCTCCGACATCCTCGACCGGCGCCGCTTCCTGATTGTGATCCAGATCGGACTGGCCATGGTCAGCGGCACGCTGATGCTGCTGGCGTGGCGCCAGGCGCTGACGATCGAAATCCTGATTGCACTGGCGTTCGTCGGCGGTGTAGGTGCGGCGATGATGGGGCCGACGTGGCAGTCGATCGTGCCCGAGCTCGTGCCGCCGAGCACGCTGCGACAGGCCGTGGCACTGAACTCGCTGGGCGTGAACGTCGCCCGTGCGATTGGACCGGCTACCGGGGGTCTGCTGCTCGCGGCATTCGGCGCGGCTGCCACGTATAGCGCAGACCTGCTCAGCTATGTGTTCGTCATCGCTGCGTTGATCTGGTGGAAGCGTCCCGAACAACCAAGCGATCCGCTGCGCGAGCACTTCTTCAGCGCTTTCCGAGCCGGCTTACGCTTCACGCGCGCGCACAGCAAGCTGCACGTAGTATTGGCGCGCGCCGCCGTGCATTTTGCCTTCGGCAGCGGCGTATGGGCGTTGTTGCCGCTGGTAGCCCGTCAGCTGTTGCATGGCGGTGCCAGCCTCTATGGTGTGTTGCTGGGCGCAGTGGGCGCTGGCGCGATCCTTGGCGCGCTGACGATGTCCAGGCTGCAGCAGCGGCTCGATGCAGACGGCATGGTGCTGTTGTCCGCGATCGTCACGGCCGTCGTCATGGCGGCGCTGTCGAGCGCACCACCCATATGGCTGGCATTGCCGCTGCTATTGCTGCTTGGCGCGGCATGGATCATGGCGCTGACCACGCTCGGCGGCGCGGCGCAGGCGATCCTGCCGAACTGGGTGCGCGGCCGCGCACTGGCGGTCTACCAGATGGTGTTCAACGGCGCGCTGGCCGGTGGCAGCCTGGTCTGGGGCTTCGTGGCGCAGGCATTGGGCACGCCGCACGCGTTGCTGATTGCCGCGGCGGGACTGGTCGCTACCGCGCTGATCCTGCACCGTATGCGGCTGCCGCGCGGCGAAGAAGACCTCGGTCCCGCACGTCACTGGCCCGAACCCGAGACGGCCGGCGAGATCGCGCACGACCGTGGTCCGGTGATGATCCTGATCGAATATTGCATCCCGCCCGCCAACCGCGATGCGTTCCTGCATGCGGTGCACAAGCTGTCGGAAGAGCGTTTGCGTGACGGCGCGTTCAGCTGGGGCGTGATGGAAGACCCGGCCAACCCCGAACTACTGACCGAGTGGTTCCTGGTCGAGTCGTGGGCCGAGCACCTGCGCCAGCATCAGCGCGTGCCGCACGCCGATGCCGATGTGCAGCGCGACGTGGCCAGCTACCACGTGGGCGCCGAGCCGCCCCACGTGCGACACCTGCTCGGCCTTGGCCTGCCGCCGGCGTAACCTCGCACCGATTTCCCCCTCTCCAACCTTGTGTCATATGAAGCTCTATCTCATCTCCCTTGGCGCCGGCATCCTGGTCGGCATCATCTATGCACTGATGCAGGTCCGCTCGCCTGCGCCGCCCGCAATTGCTTTGATCGGGCTGCTGGGCATGCTGATTGGCGAGCAGGTTGTGCCGCCGGTCAAACGCATGCTGGCGGGCGAGCCCGTCACCATTGCATGGTTCCGCGGCGAATGCGTCCCGAAGATTACGGGTACCCCGCCCAATGCGGACACGGCCGTAGAACCGTCGGCATCCCTCCCCGCGCGTAGCAAAGAAGGGAACCAATAGCAGCATGAGTCGTTCCCGAAAGCAGCCCGAAGCACCTACCAGCTGTACTAACGCAATCGCGCCCCGGCGCATTCACATCGCCCTGGCAGCGTCTTTGTCCGCTGCCGCGGCACCTGCCGTGGCGGACAACAACGTAGCGATCTATGGCCGGCTGAACACAGCAATCGAGTTTGTGACCGTGACCACCGCAACCGACGGCACCAGATCAGGCAATACGGCGCGCCTCACGAATAACCGCTCCGTGTTCGGCATGCGGGGCGAGGAGCCGTTAGCCAATGGAATCAAGGCGATCTGGCAAATCGAAAGCGCCCTGTCGATTGACAACGGCACGGGGCAAATCGCCGCGCGAGATACCCGGCTCGGCCTTCAGAGCCCGTACGGCACCCTCTTCATGGGCAACTGGGACACGCCATACACAAGTGCAACCAAGAGCTACGACCCGTATTACCCCACCACCGCGGGTTACATGGCGCTGATAGGCAATGGCGCTGCGTCTACCAGCGACAATGTCCAGAACACCAGCTCATTTGATCGACGGCAGAAGAACTCGTTGCACTACCAGTCGACGTGGCACGGCTTGAGCGGCGCCATTGCCTGGGGATTGCCGGAAGAAAAGACAACGGTGCCGCGCAATCCCGCGCTGTATTCCTTTGCCACCGCCTATGACTATGGCAACCTGAACCTGACGCTTGCCTATGAAATCCACCAGCACTATCAGACCAGCGGACGCAACGACGACGCAATGAAGGCTGGAGTTTCCTACCAGTTCCCATCGACGCGCATCGGTGCCCTGTATGAACGTCTGCACTATCGTACCGCCACTGGAGACCTTACGCGCAATGGCTACTATGTCTCGCTGATACAGCAGCTTGGCACCGGTAGCATACGCGCCGGCTTCGCCTTTGTCGGCAATGGCACCGGCACGGCTACGGAAACGATTGGATCCGTCCGCAGTGGTTCGGAAACCGGCGCATTTCAGGTAACGGTCGGCTATGACTATCCCCTTTCCAAACGAACCGCGCTATACGCTTACTACAGCTGCATCAACAACCGCAGCAACGCGAGCTATGACTTCGCCATCAACAACATCGGCATCAAGGCTGGCGCCGACCCGCAGACGTTCGCCATTGCGATGCGGCACAGCTTCTGACCGTCAGCCGACCAATCTTCGTGGAGACCGCATTGACACCCGCACAGCTTCCTGACACGGGCCGCCGCGCTGATCTTTCGGGACCGGCGTTCGGCTGCATCCTGGCCTTCGTCGCAGGCTATATAGACGTGGTCGGGTTCATTTCACTATTCGGCCTATTTACGGCACACGTGACAGGAAACTTCGTGATGATCGGCGTCGACATCACCAGTGATTCGACAGGCCTGCTCGCCAAACTGCTTGCGCTGCCGACTTTTGCCTTGGCGGTTGCGGCCGCCAGACTGACCGAGTCACGCATCGTACGGGACAAACAATCGGCACCCTCGCTGTTGCTATTTGCCGAGGCCGCGGCGCTGGTTCTCTTCATAATTGCCGGGGTCCACGCCTCCCCCATTTCCGATCCAAGTACGCCTGCAGCCGTCGGCGCCGGCATGCTTGCCGTAGTGGCCATGGGTATTCAGAACTCACTGTCCCGGACGTCCTTGTCAGACCTCGGCCCCACTACGATCATGACGGGAAATACCACGCAAATTATCATTGACCTGGTGGACCTGCCATCCGCATCTGAGGTGGAACGCAAAGCCATACGCGCTCGGCTCAAGAAAATGGTACCGGCTCTCGCGGGTTTCGCATCGGGCGCCGCTCTCGGTGCACTTGGCTATTCGATGCTTTCGATCTGGTGTGTAGTACTGCCAGCCATATTGCTGACGGCGCTCAGTTTCCTGACTTGGCGCAACGGCGCGAACAGCCTGCAGAAGTGAATTGGCAGCGGCGTTGCTCCTCCAGCAGAGCATTACCAGCGCTCAACGCGTATACAAGGAGTCAGTGTGATAGCTCGCCCCACGATCGCAATAGTTGACGACGATGTCGCCGTCCGAAATGCCATGGGGGGCTGCTGCGTTCGCTCGATCTTGGCGTGCAATTGTTCGGAGGCGGTCAAGAGCTGCTGTGGTGCGCTTCGCTGCCTTGCCTGTCGTGCGTGATCACAGACGCGCAAATGCCCGGCATGGACGGCTTGGCTTTGATAGAGGCCCTGCGCGCACGCAATCTCGATATGCCTGTCATTTTCATGACTGCATTTGCGCATGAGGGATTCGATCAGCGTGCCATGGCATTGGGTGCGACGTGCGTCCTTTACAAGCCCTTCCAGGACACAGACATGATCCAATGCATTGAAAAAGCGTTACGTCCTCGCAAGACCGACTCTCCTCCATCGTGAGTGTGTCGTGCAGTGGATCGATGAGACGTCCTGACATGACGTTCGTCCTGCACGCTGCCCGATGTCGGCCCTACGCTCTGGTTGCGGTTCTAAGCTTTCGAGGCTGCAGCCGGATGGCAGGCTGCTCATCAGCTTCGGACTCAGAGGGAAGCCGCACGAGACCGAGAGTTTGCGCAAGAAGCACCAGATCGGCGAAACTCCGAGCCGTCATTTTTTGGCATTGCGTGGCATCGATGAACTTTGACAGTCACCACGCTGATGCACGTGGCGGCGGCAATCTCCTTGTTTGTCAAACGGATGTGGCATGCGCCATCACTCCGTGACGGCATCGGTGGCGAGTCGCATGGCCAGGTAGTCATGATCGTCGCGCCAAGCCAGACACGACCGGGCGACCTTGCGCTACCGAAAATGCCATTGGCGCTGGCAGCTCGAAAAGCGCCCGCCTTCCTGCAGGCGAAAAAAAGCCCGCAGAATTGCGGGCTTCGATCACTCACTGCCTGTCACTGCCAGGTGGTGCCAGAAAATGCACCAAAATACGGCTCACTCCCATTCCATCATCAACGGGCCGCCCTAAGCCGCGTGGTTAAAGAGATTGCCTGACATCGACTTCGGGCCTTACCGTCGCTTTCACCGTCAACCGCGCAGAGCATTTGTTGGCGCGGGAGATGGAGCGATCTGCGGGGCGACGACTCTGGCGACACCATTGTCAATCAACTCAAAGAATACAGAAAGTCAAGCGCCCTGCCCGCGTTCCGCCAGCCAAGATGCTTACTCACGCCGATCCTACTAGCGTCTCGATTCCGGTGGCCACGCTCTCCCGCCGCAAGGCTGGCCGGCCTCATTCTGAGTCCCCTCCACTAGCCGGAGATCCAGCCCAGGCTCTTGCGTCAGCGTTTCAACGCTCGGCAGGCTCTCCTGCGGCTCGACCGAGAGTACCGCAAGCACCTGCTACTGGGCTACGCCGATTGGAGAAACGAGTTATGTGTTTCGACCGGGCTGCCTCTAAGTCCCGCTCGACGTGTCGGTACACAGGCTCAAAAAATCGAAGACATCAGGATCCTCGAGTGTGGCCCGCGCCAAATGAAACTGCGGCGACGGCAACTGGGCAGCAGTTGTTTGGTGCCTGCGCCGCCCGGTCTATCAAGCGGTTGCCGATCTGCACCAAGCGTATTGAGGTACCAGCCTTGCACTAGTTCCTGCTGCGTATAACACCGTTTTTGGGTTACTCAAGACGATTTTATTCGCAAATCTTCATCACGTAAATTCAGATCTAAATTCGAACTATTAAGACATAACAGGAATGAATATCCATGGAACGCTCGCGGGGAGCATTCCGTCAAAATCGTAGGATCCACGAATCGTGGTGGCTTCACTTCAAAGGAGCATGTATGCAACCGAATGATTTCGATCTTATTGTTATGTCCTCCGCATCCGATCTCACAGAGAAGGACGTGCATGTCGCTGCAACGGAGGTTGATCGCCAGTTGGATGGCCGCGCTTGGAACATGAATCAACCTCTGAACATGATCGCTTACGAGGATCAGGCCTAAGCTGATGCATACCGCCCCCTTCTTTGCGGGGCGGTGGGACTCATCACCAAAGAAGGATGACGGACATGATCCTGCAATTTGGAGTTCATGCGCAGATTGATAATCTTGTCACGCTGATCGGTTCCCGGAACCTCGCGGAGGCGCGCTCTCTTGCCACGATCAGTCAAGTACAGTCTGAATATCGGGCATTTATTGAACACTTGCAGAGGCGCGTTCCAAGCGGGAAGCCAGGCGTCGTGGGTTTCGTGACGGACTTCGAAACGGCAAAGCGCCTGCGGTCGCTATTTGTGAATGATTCTCTCATCGACGACAAAGCACAAGCGGAAGTAATCGCAGAAGGCAGAGAGCCTGATATAGCCGTCAAGCAACAGCTGATCACGCGCGCACTGGCAGAACTAAGCCTGTACTCAAGAGATCACCGTGTACTCTTTGATACGGTCATTACGGATATCCTTATCCTCCCTTCGAAAGTAGCTAGAGCCGGCTCAACCTCACAGGCTATCGGTGTGATATGGGCCAATCCGCGCATTGACTATACGTTGCACGATGTCATTGAACTATTGGTACACGAACTCACGCACCACGCCATGTTCATCGACGAGATTCGTTATTCGCACTATGACTATGGCTCGATCGTCGACACGAGCACGTGGGCTCGGTCGGCGATTCTCAATGTTCCTCGGCCACTCGACAAAGTTTTACACAGCGTCGTGGTAGCGACCGAGATCCTGCTGTTGCGCGAACAGTGTCTCGGTCATCCAATACGTCCTGCTGTCCATCCCCCGACGCAGGTCATGATCTGCCAACTCTTGGACGCTCTGTCGTCCATGGAGGAAATACTGAACAAGTTGTCCGACCATCGCGCAGTCTTCTCGGCTCGAGCGTGGAAGGTACTCGAAAATGTCAAGCGGCAGGCCCTCATACTGAGGAGGAACCACCGGCCCGCCAGCATCCATTGATAATCATATGACGGCGCATGTTGAGAGGGGGAATTGGATGCAGCTTAAGCGTCGCCAGTGGCTCAATGTGTTCCTGCTCCCTTCGGCTGGCTGGACACTGATCCTTATTTTGGTTCATCAGAGCATCGTCGCCGCGTCATCCTTCTACCTGACGCGACTGATCGAGGCATTTCAACATCAGGGCGAATATGGCACTTATCTGATTTTCTACCTCACGGCGATGCTAGTGCCATATCTTCCGGGGTGCACCTCGCTGTTTACGCTGCAGCTTTGGATTAACGATGCACATCGCCGGTTCACGACCCGTTTTTCCAACGCCGCGTACGGCCGGACAGAGATGCATCGCGACAGCGATCTACGCGAAACTGTGGAATCCGTGGCAGCACGTAATTCCTTCATGGCGATCAAGGATTATCTGACTTTCATACACGGATTCGTCGGTTTCTCCTTGAACAGTGCGCTAAGTATGTTGGTGCTATCTGCACTGCTACCCGGCCACCTCTTCTCCGGATATGTCATCAGCCTTGCACTCTCGGTTGTGCTGATTCTACTTCTTAGGGGAACTGTCGGACGGCAGTCTACGAGAACAGAGAATGAGTTCATCGCCTACAGCGAATCCCTGTCGCGCATCTGGGAAAATTCCACGCTTGGCAACCACTATAATTACCAGCTCTGGCAGTCAAGTCGAGATCGACACGCTTCACAATATTACCGGCAATCCAATAAGCTTCAGCTATTGAAGCAGAGCGGAAATCTCGCTTTGGCCGTGGCTGCGCTTCTTCCGACGATTTATCTCATATCGGAGGCGGTCCGCAGCGCAATGACGGAACCGACATTGGTCGCGGCCATCATCGTGAATCTCACTAGAGTGTTCCATATCCTTGGTTCATTGAGCGCTTTGGTATACCAGCTACTTGATTTCTCTGCAATGAACTCGCGTCTACGCGTGATGTTTGAAACCGAACGGATGTTCTCTGAGCCTTCGAATCTTCCGAACTCCCCCTGTGGAGAGATTTTCCTTAATGGAAATCCGGTCCATGACTATATCTCGGTGACGATGTCGGTGCGCTCAAGTAACCAGGGACGTTTTACTGTGCGTGGCGCCAATGGAGCGGGAAAATCAACGCTGTTGCACGTACTGAAGAAGGCGCTGGCAGATGATGCAGTTCTACTTCCAGCTCAGCATGGCAGGCTTGAATGGCAACATGAGTCAAAGACCCTCTCCACGGGACAGAAGACGCTGGCACAGTTGCAAGAGATCTCCAATCACACCGACGTCAAATACTTGCTACTTGATGAATGGGACGCCAATCTGGACAGCGACAACAAGTGCGCCATCAGCGAAATGCTCGACCTACTTAGCCAAAGTAGGGTGGTGGTCGAGATCAGACACTAGGGAGTTCACTATGACAGATTTCAACCTAGCCAAGCAAATACTTAATACTGATGGATTTCTAGAATGCTACAAAATGAAAGCCTTCTGGAAAGGCAGAGTTGATCCCACTCAGCTGACGAAGCTGTTCTCCTGGGACACGTTGAACCACCTCCTATCCACTCATCGCCTAACCAACGACCGACTGCGACTTTCACTTGAGAATGATCACGTCACGCCGAACAAACAGGCCTTTCGCTCAGTACGGGATGCCTTTGGTCGGCCAACGGACTTCCTGTCATTGAGTGACCTACATCGTCTTCTTCGGGCCGGTGCCACAGGCGTGTTGGAAGCCACGAATGAATTGGCCTCGGCGATCGAGGCACTTACACAGCAAATATCCAGCAGGTTTGATGCTCGCTCCACGGCAAATGCATACTTCTCTTTTGGTTCCACTTCTGGTTTTGGCGTTCATAATGACGACCACGACGTGATTGTGGTTCAACTAGACGGTCGCAAGACTTGGAATTTTTTCACCACGTCAAATGGTCTAAACAAGGCCACGGTCTATGAGCTGGACACTCCAACTAAAAAAGATGTTGGCGAGACTATCATTCTGGCACCTGGAGATGTTCTGTTTATTCCAAAGGGAACCTGGCACGATGTGATCTCCATAGGAGAACCAAGCCTTCACCTGACGATCAGCATCGTATATCCTACCATCTTGGACTTTTCGCAGTGGCTTCTTGACCAGAACCGGTATCGATTACCGTACCGTGATATTCGAATGGCGGAGGACGACCTCGCCTTAGTCGCCTCGGATTGCACGGCCTTTTTCAGCCAGATAGTCAATGAGGAATCGATGGTGGCATTCCTCAAGACCTACTACGCGCGACATGCCGCCAGGAGGATTGGCCCATCTCTCCCATCATTGAATCGGATCGAGCCTGACGATACCTTCTTTCGAGTGCCTTTTAGCTTTTTGCAAATTGGAATAAACGAAGCTGCCTTGGGCCACATTATCATCCGCGCCCTGGGCCGAGAGCACATTTTGACTGAGAGAGAGTATTGGATACTGACCACCTTGTCGCACAAGTCCCCGCTTTCGGTAGCGGAGATCGCCGCCACGCACAGCGAAAGCTATGATTTCTCATTCGAATCTATCCAAGGTGCACTGGAGAAATTACTGGACAAAGCGCTAGTCACAAAGGGGCAGCGACGAGTTGCAGCTTTAGTCGACTGACTGGATTGCAGCCCCCGCCCAGTGAGCCGTGCGAGTAAAATGACGAGGCGACGTTTGAAGCGAAGAATGATCTCGCAGTGGTCGCAAATGCCGTGCATGAATGCTTCGAGCTGCGCGGTCGTCAGGCTTTCGCATCCCAGGACCCATAAGGCCCCCGGCGCCGGAAATTTCCCTGCGAGCCAGGTACGAATTGGCAAGAGGTATTCTCGCGTGACCACCAGATGATGTCCGCCTTGCGTTGCTAGGGATCGGCTACGAGCAACTAATCCAGCGGACCGCTTCGCCGGTCATCCGCGAGTATCGGGCCTCTCAGCTGAAGTAACAGGGCCCGTTGTTTAGACCAGTGCGGACCTAATCTAAGAGACCGTTTCGAAAAGTCGGCTCAGTGCGCCTGCAGATGCTCCAGAAAACGCGTGTTCAGGCGGCCGTACGTCCGTTCGATGCGATCCGGTCTGCCGAATCTGCGAGACTTGCATCAAGAAGTTGGCTGTGCAGGAAGTCCTGACGACTTCGACGCCATCCTCGTCCAGCCGCCCTGATTTAGAGTTGGGGCGCGAACGGTCACCCGCATGATGACCATTGCGCATCGCGCGCAAGAAGCGTTCCGGCGCTGGGAGTGGTTGACCATGGCATGGCGGGGACGGCGTCGGCCGGCCGGGCGGCCTCAGTTGAACAACAGCGCGGCATAGTTGCGGGCGCTGTGCAGCACGTGCAACACATCGATGCGCGCGGGCGGATCGGGGACGACACGCTTGGTCTACCGCCCATGGGCGCATTGCCGATTTCTGCTCGCCGGCACATGCCGATCCGCCGATCTTCGGGGAGAGCTCCGAAGCATCGTGGGCCCTCGTGGGACGGATATTCTCCGGCGACAGCGGAATGCCCGCATCCGCTGCCGATGTTGTGGAAGTTGTCCTGCGCGCACCGGAGGACGTGAGCCGGCGGTTCTGGGGCCCCTACTTTGTCGTCGTCTACGACAAGCTCCGGAACCGGTTCCTGATCCTCGCCGACCCTTGCGGCCAGCATCCGGTGTTCTATCGTCTCGCCGCCGATGGCACCCTGCACGTCGGCAACCAGATTGCCGATTTTGCAGTGATCGGTGGCGCGGCGCGCGAGCCGGATGCCCGTTTTCTCCACCAGTTTCTCGTCCATGGATGTGGTGACGCAACGAGAACCGGGTGGAGCGGCATTTCCCTGCTGCCACCCGGGCAGGCATTGTGCTGGACGCGCGTTGACGCACCGGAACTGTTCCGCGCGTGGTCACCCTGGCGTTGGGGGACGCAGGCCAATAGCAGGGAGTTCGTGGACTTGCTGACAATGGTGCATCGGTCGATGTTGCGTGACCGGGATGCTATCGTTCTCGAGCTTTCCGGCGGCGTGGATTCCACCTCGCTGGCGGTTGCATTGCGGCGGGCGGAACTGCACCGGCGAACGACGGCGATCACGCACTTCGATCCGATGCGGGCGTCTTCTAACGAGGTATCGATCGCCAGGAGTGTCGCAGAATCCTGCGATATCGAGCACAGGACGTATCCGCTGCTCGCGCGGTTGCCGTTCTCTTCCGTCGACTGCTTGCGGGCCGTTGCACGCCCCACCACGAAGCTGTGCTTCCTCGCGCGTGAAGACGACATGGCACGACGGGGCTTTCCCGGCAATGACGGTGTGATGCTGAACGGCCACGGCGGCGATTCGCTGTACCTCGCGCCGCCACCGTTCTCCATACTCGTCGACGCAGTCTCCAGCCTTCGCATGGCGCGCGCCGCGTCCGCACTGAGAGCGCTGTCAATCCAGTACCGTCTGCCGATCTGGAGCGTGCTAAGGCTTGCGGGGAACGGGGCGACCGAGCATCTGCGCAGCGCGTTCAGCCAAAAGGCACAGGCAGTGGTTCAGGGGAAACAAAGCGAGCGACCGGCCGCGGGCTTGTACGACGACGTGCTGCTGGACATCTCATTGCGGCTGAAGCCGAGCAGGCGCTATCAGATAGCGGCGCTGGCGGCGATCCTCGATGACGCACTCGTGCAACCCTACCCGTCGCACAGCCGGCCCGTCATGCCATTCCTTTCCCAGCCCATCGTGGAACATGCGCTGCGAACGAGACTCGAAGAGACGTTCTCTGCCGACTACAATCGACTGAACGTGCGGCAAGCCGTCTATCGT
Source organism: Cupriavidus sp. IDO (assembly GCF_000812465.1). Classification (GTDB taxonomy): domain Bacteria; phylum Pseudomonadota; class Gammaproteobacteria; order Burkholderiales; family Burkholderiaceae; genus Cupriavidus. Next base: position 100,305 of record NZ_JWMA01000006.1, read on the forward strand.
GCATCGGGATTGCGGAATCTCTGGCGAACGGACAAGGGCGACATCATGCATGCTGCCTTGCAGGGCATCAAGGCGAACCATGCGCACGTGCGGGAAACCTGTCTCGACGGCTGGTGTGCGTCCGCAGGGTTCATCGATGTCGACGGCATGAGCAAGATCATCAAGCGGACGGCACTGGGATATCCGACGGGCTTGATGGAGATCACCCGAATATATGCCGCGGAGATGTTTGTGCTCGGCCTTGGCGGCAATGCATGACGAAATGGCTCCGCATGACTGCCGCCTGAAGACATTAGCTCTGGGAAAAACGATGCGATTCGCTGCCGCACTGTTCAAAGACTGGATATTCGCCTACAAGATCACGGTCGGCAGATATCGCGCCCTGCCAGTCCATTTCATTGGTGCCACCCTGTCCGTCGCGTTTGCAGCAGGACTTTCCACGCTTGTTCCGTACCTCTTGAGAGAGGCAACCAATGCGCTTTCGATGGATGGCGCGCATCGGCCCGAAGGTTATGCGGTCCTGCTTGCCGGCGCTTACGGGCTTGCCTGGACCGCGGCCAGCGCATTCGAATGGGTAAAGAGTATGCTTTCCGCGGCCGTGCTCGCTAGATGCGACGCGGCATTCCATCACGTCATGTTTGCCAGTCTCATCCGCGTAGACTATGCGCGCCTAACGGATGAAGATCCCGGCAAGCTCGTTTCGGTCGTTGCACGAAGCCGGGCAGCCTTCAGCGCAATAACGTTCACGATCTTCTGGGTCATCGTGCCCACCGTGCTCCAGCTCCTTCTCTCGAGCGCCGTATTGTGGCGACTGACCGATGGCGCGTTCGCGCTGGGCTTCGTCGTTTCGATGCTCGCGCTCTTTGCCGCGACCTGGTTTCTTGCGAGCAAGAGCAAGACCGCCCACCAGGAAATCTTCGGTGGTGCCGACATGCTATCTAGCCATCTTGTCGAGAAGCTCGGCTTCCTGTTCGACATCAAGCTCAACAATGCATACCTGAGAGAAGATGCCGCGCTGCGCCGGATTCTCGACGTCTACGTCAGCAAGCTGTCGCGCGGCAATGCGCGCCTCGCACTCCTGCTCGCCGCACAGGCGGTCTGCACCGGCCTGTTGCTCACCCTGTTTACAGTAACAACGGCTCAGGGCGTGACGCGATCGGAATTGCAGGTAGGCGATTTCGTCATGATTGTCGGTTATGTCGTCGCACTGGCGATGCCATTCACCGCCCTGGCGGGCTCGCTGTCCGACTTGCGCCGCAACCATCTCGCGCTGCGCGAGGGCTTCGGCATCCTGGACCTGCCGGCTGAACGGCACGAATCCACAAGCCACTTCGACCTCTCGGCGTCCGAGGTCTATCGCCTCGAGCATGTGGAGATGACGCACGGTGGAAGGCAGATCCTGCGTGATGTGAACATGACGATTAAACGCGATGAGCTTGTCGTGCTCACCGGCCCCTCAGGCGCGGGGAAATCGAGCCTTGCAAACCTGATGCTCGGACTTGCGCGCCCCACATCGGGAACGGTGTCCCTCTACGGTGCGGACGTCGGCGATATGTCCGTCAGCCACATCGCACGCGAGATCGCCGTCGCTCCGCAAGCGCCCATGATCCTAACTGGAACGCTCAGAGCGAATCTGGTCTACGGCTGCGACAGCCCGCCGACCGACGCATATCTGCTCGATCTCGTTGCGTTGCTGGAGCTGGAGGAACTCGCCAGTGAGGGACACGGAAACGTGCTCGATCGGGAAGTGGGAATCCAGGGACGCGCACTGTCGGGTGGGGAACGCCAGCGTGTCGCGCTCGGTCGCGCGCTCGCGCGCCGTCCGTCCGTCGTCATTCTCGACGAGCCGACCTCATCGCTTGACGTTGGGCGCGAGGCGCGGATATTCGCGCGTGTCCGGGAACGTGTGCCAACGCTGATCGTGATTACACACCGTCATGTATTGCTCCAATGGGCGGATCGTGCATACCGGATCGAGGACGGCCGCGTTCATGAGTACTCCGAGAAGCCTGACCTTCGTGAGCCAGCAGATTCCTGACTCGCCGATTTCACTGCAGCGCAGGCGCACGAGCCCGAATAAGGTCGCGAGTCATAGCCCTTGTCTGCACCCGCTTTGATTTCGCTGTCCGGCGACAAGCGTTCGCTCGCACACGCCCGACGCACGCCACCCCATGAAGAAAGCCTCTCGCCCCTGGCGCTACGCGACTGCCGGCCTCGTCGCCGTCGTCATGCCCGCCACACTCGCGTGGTACTGGCTCGCGCCGGACAAGCAGGCGCAGTATCTAACCGCAAAGGTCGAGCGCGGCGACATCGAAAGCGCCGTGCTCGCGACAGGCACGCTTCAGGCGTCCAGGCAGGTCGATGTCGGTGCGCAGGTCACCGGCCAGATCCCGATCCTCTGAACAGCCCGCCGGCACCGGCACGCGTACTGGTCTCCTGATCGAGACGGCCGATTGCCGTCACCCATCACGAGACCTACATATTCCCGCGAACCCGCATGAAACCCAGCTTCTGAGATCGATAGCTACCGTCACGGCCAGTATTGCCATAGCGCCAAGAGCTAGGCCTAGCCGGAAGAACTCGTTCGTAGCGTCAGCTATACCGTCAAATTCGTCACTCGAGGACAACGAAAGAGTAAGACCTCATATACAAAGCCATTTGGAATCAACGACTTAGAAGAATCGCTTTCCAATTAACTATCTTCGAGCGTTTTTCTAACCTATTGATTTATATGAGGAAACCCCTTCCCCTCACTCCCACTCCATCATCAACAGGCCGCCAAAACCCGCGTGGTTAAAGAGATTGCCTGAGATCGACTTCGGGCCTTACCGTCACTTTCACCGTCAACCGCGCAGAGCATTTGTTGGCGCGGGAGATGGAGCGATTTGCGGGGCGACGACTCTGGCGACACCATTGTCAATCAACTCAAAGAATACAGAAAGTCCAGCGCCCTGTCCGCGTTCCGCCAGCCAATATGTTTACTCACGCCGACCCTACTAGCGTCTCGATTCCGGTGGCCACGCTCTCCCGCCGCAAGGCTGGCCGGCCTCATTCTGAGTCACCTCCTCTAGCCGGAAAACCAGCCCAAGCTCTTGCGTCAGCGTTTCGACGCTCGGCAGGCTCTCCTGCGGCTCGACCGAGAGTACCGTAAGCACCTGCTACTGGGCTACGCCGATTGGGGAAACGAGTTATGTGTTCGACCAGCGCTGCCTCTAAGTCCCGCTCGGCGCGTCGGCACGCAGGCTCAAAAAATCGAAGACGTCAGGATCCTCGAGCGTGGCCCGCGCCAAATGAAACTGCGGCGACGGCAACTGGGCAACAGTTCTTTGGTGCCTGCGCCGCCCGGTCTATCAAGCGGTTGTCGATCTGCGCTAAGCGTATTGAGGTACCAGCCTTGCGCTAGTTCCTGCTGCGCATACCACCGTTTTTGGGTTACTCAGACGATTTGATTCGCAAATCTTTATCACGTAAAAGATCCGGATCGAAATTCGAATTATTAAGACATAACAGGAATGAATATCCATGGAACGCTCGCGGGGATCATTCCGTCCAAATCGTAGGACTCAAGGCCGAGGGTATCCAAACAGAGCGATGACCCCGGCTTGCAGGACTTACGCTTCCTTCCTCCAAATAGACAGCAGAGTATGAAATCAGGCATGTCACGCAGCAGGAACGTGGCGGCTGCATCTTTGGCAGTCTGCTTCGTGTCGCCCCAGACAGCTTCGGCCTCTGGTGTGACGGACGCCCACCGTCGTTCCACTTACTCTGCCGTCACCCATTGGGTGGCGGAAGTTGGCTACGCGGCCATCTGGCGGCCGCACACACTGCCGGCAAGGGGCCGGCAAGGTGCTGGACCATTCCATTCCGTCACGCGAGGTGCATGAGGATATCTGGGTTGCGGTGGAGGCACAGGTGGGGGGCACCGCGCATGGACGCGCCAACATGTACTGCACTCCACCTTCGGAGTTCCAAATCGAAGCGATCATCGATGATCGCATGCGTCTGGTCTGCGTGATCGGGCGCCCTATGCTGCGACGCTGTGTTTTTCCACGCCCCTTAACTCGACAGACCCTAGAACGCTTGATCCGTGAGTCTTCATCACATGAAAACGCCAGATTGATATTAAAAGCATTCAAGTAGATATGAATAAATATATATCGAACTCGCTCGACCAGCACCCGTCAATACCAAGGGGTCTTACTAGGATGCTCTCAAAAGCGTTAAACGGCACTCCCGCGTATAGCCGCTGCCCTACGCAAGAAAAGGTCCTTGACGCAGGCAAAGATTGAAGAAATTTCACGACATTCCACGATGTTGTGAATGCATTTCAGTTTCCACATCTGAAGTGCCAGCCTCAAAAGTAGTTGTTTTTGCAAATATTTTTTACTAGGAAAGTAAAATGAACCCTGTATCGATTCAACCCACCAAAGTCGTCGCCTATGGCTCGTTTCTGGCCGTCATTCTATCCAAGAAATCGTCTCCCGGTGATGGAATCTTTGGTCGCGGCGTGAAAGGCATGTAAAGCAGCGCTTTAAATCACCAACGATGTGCGGCGCGCGCTTAGGCGTCGTCGGGCGCGCGCCTCGCAAACGCTCTCATGGTTGGCATGCATGTCGTACAAGCACTCGACAAAACAAGACTCGAAATGGTTGCATCCGAACGAGTCCCTCGAATGCGTCTCGCTTGATGGCGAGACGATCTTCTATAGCGAGACAAAGAAAGGGTATTTTGGTGTGTCCGGGATAGCGGCCGAGATCTTGACGATTTCTCGAAGATTTCGCGCAGGAATACGCTCGGACGACCTCATCGATGAGATTGCGGGTGGCCGGTCACTGGGGGACGACGATAGGCAATTGATCTTGGACGGCGTCGCCACATTAATCGATCTGAGTGCCCTTTATGAAAAATGACGGCGCGTACGTCTTTCTTGCCCATAGCCTCGTGCGAGCCATGCTGCTCAGCCAGCCGATCAGCGACGCCTATCTTGGCATTTTCAAATCGATTTTCCCCGGTGCGGTCAGGGGCGAGTTCGCGAGCGCAGTCGGCCATATCGACCGGTCTTATCTTCAGGAAGTCTGCGATTTCATCTACCGAGCCGACCTGCTCGAAATTGGCGGCGCGTCGTGCTATTCGGCCAGCATCGTCGTTCAAGCCCTGGCATTTTTGCATGGCATTCCGAGCGACATGGTGATCGGCGTTAAAAGGCAGGATGAGAAGATCGTCGGACATGCGTGGGTCGAATTGTGTCGCGAGGGATCGAGGCCGGAGATCGTCAATCCAGGATGCACGGATTTGAACGAATATCGTGCACTGACGCGCATGAATCCTGAAACGGCCGTCACGGGATGGGTTGCCTCGATATGAAACTCTGGACGGTAGTGGTGAACGGCGCGACTGCGGACGTCGACGCCTACATCGACGATCTACTCGATGCGTTGGCCGATGTTCAGGTCGATAGTGCGAAGAGGATGACTCACTGCTGGGCGACATTGATCGAGATGGATGTCCGCCTGTGCGAAGCCGAACGCCGGTTCCCCCGATGGGTCGAGACATCGGACAGCGACACTGCCTATAGCGGTTGGTTGCGCGACCTGGGCAGCGGTGCGCTCTATTCGGCATTCCGCCAAGACGCGCTTCCACTTGATCCGTCGAAATGCGCCGTGCTCGGAGAGTTCAGCTATGCGTCGGTCCGGCCGGATCGCGTGATCTTGATGACCGACCACTATGCGACGCACCCGATTTACTACTGGCGCGGCAAGAGTGGGCAATGGGTGGCGAGCAACGATCTGAGGCTGCTCTTGCTGTGCCGCCTTGTGCCGCTAGAAATCAGGCGCGACTCGTGCATGGAGCACCTGACGCAATCCGTCATGGTGGGGGAAAACGAATTGGCTGGCGGAGCGACATTCTTCTCAGGGGTGCTGAAGATGCCGGTGGACAGCGTACTGAGCATCGACAGAACGGGACGAGCGTTCGGGCTGACGCCGGCGCGCGAGGAAGCCGCTTTCCGGCTCGACGGCACGATCTCCCGCCGTGAAGACTTCGAGCAGGCGTTTCGTGCTCGTCTGGATGCCTGTGTGCTCGACCGCATCGAGGCCGGCGCGAGCGGAATCTTGTTGAGCGGCGGCGTTGACTCCAATACTGTCCTCGGTGCGAGCCTCTCGACACGCAGACGCCCCGCGCCCTTCTGCGCCACCATGGGCTTCAGGGATGGCGATCTCGCGATGAGCCAGGACGACAAGCTCGTCGAGGCGCTGGTTCGGCACTGCGGCGTTCCTCACCGGTTCATCTACGCCGACGATTTCCTGCGTCTGCCGACGCTGGATGATGCCTGCGCCTATGTCGATGGGCCCGACGCAGCCGCCAATCCGCTCGCCAAGGAAGCCTGCGCACGTGTGTTCCAGGATCACCACGTCTCGCTCGTCATGACGGGCGAAGGGGGAGATGCCATTCTTGGCGAATCGATGCATCCCTGGATTCTCGATTCGATTCGCGAACATGACGGGATCGAAGCGCTCCACAAGTACGTGACAGAAAACCTCGGCGTTCGAGCCTTCTCGCGAGCTTACTTTCGTAAGGTGCTGACCTCGCTGTCGCCCCACTTTGGGAGGCACGAGTGGCTTGAGAAGGAATCGGCCGAAAGGTACGCGAAACTGCCGGATTACCTGGGAGAGCGCCTGCGCGAGGCGGTGCAGCGCCATGCGCACTCCGGAATCGGGCACGTAAGGCATTCGCAAACGCGATACTTGGGCCACGACTATATCAAGGCGATGCTCTATCCGCGGGCGACCTACTTCGACACTTTGAATCTCTACTGCACCCACTCCCATCCGTTTCTCGACCCGCGGATGATCTCGTTCGCACTCGCGTGTCCACCGCATCTTCACCACGACTACAGGCGCCTGAATCGCGCGAATCCCTACGCGACGTCGAAAATGCTGGCGCGAAACGCCTATCGCGATGCACTGCCGGCTTTTGCGGCGGAGAAAACGAGCAAGACGAGCTATGCGCCGATGGCGCGGCGAATGTTCCACAATAGCGCGAGTGCACTGCTGCGCTTGGCCGATCGGTCGATGATTCTGAATGACTGGGGGCTCGTCGATCAGGTGCGCTTCCGCCGCCATCTGATGGCTTATATTGTCGCGACGGAAGACCCCAACACCCAGCTTGGCACTCAGTATCACTACATTCGCGGTGTGACCGACCTTGAGGCTTGGCTCGTCAAATTCTCCGGAGCGCGGCCTTCCGTCGTCAAGCATTTGAAATTCCGTCCAGCCCGCTCCCTTGCGGGCTAAGTGAGTCACAATGCAAGCTTGGGAGATCTTGCGCAATCTCGGCGATACACTGTCACTACTGTGGCGAGCGGCGCCACGAACACTGTGCCTCGCCATTGCGTCGAACCTCATCGTCGGCGTCATACCGAGCGTGCTGCTCTATATCAACGCGCAGCTCATCGAGCGCCTGACGTCCAACGCAGCCGTAGCCGCTGTCATGGCGCTCGTCATCGCCTACTTCATACTTGGCGGCTTTCACGATGGCTTGAATGCGATATCGAGCTTCATCGTGGACACGCTTCGAGATTCGGCCCGCATTCTGCTGAAGCGGGAGGTGAATTCGATCGTCGCGACGTTTCCGAATCTCAGCATACACGAAGACGCCGATCTGCGCGAAACGGCGATCCTCGCGACTGACGCGAGCGACCAGATTGGCGACCTTGTCCTGCATCTGTACGCAGTGTGCGTCGGGACCGTGATGATCGTTCCGATCCTGCTTCTAACGGCGCAGACGGCGTGGTGGATTCCCATCCTGATGTTGGCCGGTATGGTGCCGACCGTCTTGTTCCGCGCGCGGGCCGAGCGCGAAAGCTGGGATGTCCAGGAGCATCATGCGGCGACGTTCAACGAGCTGCGCATCCTTGAGCGGATTCTGACGCAGCCCGAATTCGCCAAGGACTTGCGCATCTATCGAATGCAGGAGCGCCTGCTGGAAACGTGGCAGGGTCTCTACGACAACTATCTCGAGACCATCAAGCGAGTCCGCACGCGCAACGCGCTCAAGCTCGCCGCGACGTCGCTGACGGCGAGCGTCTGCATCGGTCTACCGCTTTATGTCGTCATCGACGGATTCCAGATCGGCAAGTTCAGCATCGCTCAGCTCGCGTTCCTGCTCGGAGCGCTCGTTCAGTTGAAGGACGGGTTGGCGGCGATCATTTACAACATCGGCGATCTGTTACGCGTTTCCTATGCCATTCGCCCATTCCGCAAGTTGATCGCCCTTCACGCTGCGGAGCAGAAGCCGGCCGCCGCCCCTGCTCGCCCGACGCCGCCAGTGCGCGAAACGTCGGTGGCCGCGCTCTGCGTGACGTTGCGCAACGTGGGTCTGCGGTACCGCGATGCCGAGCGCTCGGCGCTTGATCAGATCAACCTGGAGATTCGCGATCGAGAGGTCGTTGCGATCGTAGGCGAGAACGGTGCCGGTAAGACGACCCTGCTCAAATTGTTGAGCGGGCTCTACGAGCCGACGACGGGCGAGCTGGCGTGGTCGGCGGCCCAGCATCCTCCGCGTGTGGTCGGCGTGTTTCAGGACTTTTCGCGCTTTCCACTCGACGTGCGCGAGAACCTCGTCGAGCACGACATGCGGCAAGCCCACGAGTACCTGAAGGCAGTTGGCCTCGAGTTCCTCATTCGCCACCCGGGTACGCCTTTGACCACCGAGATGGCAGGCGGATTCGACTTATCAGGAGGGCAGTGGCAAAGGCTAGCAATCGCACGTGCAATGGCGCATGCCGGCGAGGCCGACCTGCTCGTTTTCGACGAACCCACTTCAGCGCTCGATCCGGAATCCGAGGCGGACATCATGCGGCTCATTCTCGAGCTCGCTGAGCAACGGACGACCGTCATCGTCAGCCACCGCCTCGCGTTGACTCGTTTCGTTGATCGCATCGTCGTACTTGACAACGGCCGTCTCATTGAGGAGGGGTCTCACGAGGAACTCATCGCGCGAAACGGGAAGTATGCGCGGATGTTTCATAGTCAAGCCATGTTCTATCAGGAGAGCGTGCCGGAGGGACCCATTGCAATACGCCGGTTTGATGTGCTAATGGGGAGGAAGTCGAAGAGATCGGACCGATGACGCCCCCACTGAATTCGTCTCGGAAACGCGTGTTCAGGCGGCCGTACCGTCCGTTCGATGCGATCCTGTCTGCCGAATCTGCGAGACATGCATCAAGAAGTTGGCTGTGCAGGAAGTCCTGACGACTTCGACGCCATCCTCGTCCAGCCGCCCTGATTTAGAGTTGGGGCGCGAACGGTCATCCGCGTTATGACCGTAGGTGCCACCAACATGAACGAGCAGTTCGTTGGCTACAGTAGCCAGGGCCGGGCCGCGCTCGACCCGGACAAGCCGGACTTCTGCTCGATCACGCATTTCACCGGCTTCTCCACAAGCGATGACGGTACCTCGGCGGCAACCCCGATCGCGGCGGGCGTGGTGGCGTTGATGAAGAAGGCCAAGCCATCATTGACGCAGGATGAGGCCAAAGCGGCCCTGAAAGCCACCGCAAAGGGCATCGGCCTGGTTGGCTTCGATCAGCACTCGGGTGCCGGGATCATCCGCGCGAAGGCTGCCTACGATGTCGTCGCGGTTCCTGCCGAGTAGGACGGAGGGAATCCCAGGGCGGATTCTGCACGGGTGGTGGCGGCGTTTCGTCGCCCACGTCCCCTGCAGCCAGCACGCCAACCGTTGCATCAACACAAGTCGCGAGAAGTCATCCTCCGGCATTTGCTGCCTACCCCAGTGGGTCCGGCGGACAAGCTGCTGAGTTTCAAGCGACGCCATGGCCATTTGCTGCCGCCCCTGCGTGCGAACGTCGAGGCCCATTGCACGGTCGTGACCACGCTCCAGGACGCGAACGACCGCCTAGAAGCCAATGAGGCGTTCCTGCTGAAGATCCCAGACTGGTCAACATCGGGAGCAATGAGGAGTTGCATCGCAAGTCACTTGAAGTCTCGAGGGCACCGGCCTGGCCGCCGCGCGCGGCCGCGGCCGCGGCCGTCCGCAAGAAAGCTTCAACCAAGGTTCCCGCACTTCGTACGTAATGGCGCGCCGCGCGGGCCTAGACGTTGCGCATCGTGCGCAGGAAGCGTTCCGGCGCTGGGCGTGGTTGACCATGGCATGGCGGGGACGGCGTCGGCTGGCCGGGCGGCCTCAATTGAACAACAGCGCGGCATAGTTGCGGGCGCTGTGCAGCACGTGCAGCACGTCGATGCGCGCGGGCGGATCGCCCACCACGCGGTAGAAGATCTGGTAATTTCCATGTACGCGGTGCCGGATGCCGCAGTCCTCGTAGCGGGGCACCAGCGGGAAGGCGAGCGGCATGTCGGCGAGCGACAGGCACCGGTCGCGCAACTCCTGTACGAAGGAGAGCGCGCGGCGCGGGTTGTCGCGGGCAATGTAGTCGGCGATAGCTTCGAGTTCGGCCTCGGCCAGCGGCGTCAGGCGAACGACGATCATGCGCCGCGCTCGGGTGTGCCGCCTGCCGCGGCGCGGTACTTGGCTTCGAGGCGGTCGAACACGGTGGCCGCGTCGGTGCCGCGGCCCGCGTCTGCCTCGGCCAGGCTTTGCGCGAGCGCTGCGTCCAGCGCCATCAACTGCGCTTCGCGGTCCTGGATCAGGCGCACGCCTTCGCGCAGCACTTCGCTCTTGGAGCCATAGCGGCCCGAGGCGACCAGCTCGGTCACGTAGCGCTCGAGTTGTTGACCAAGATCGGCACTGATCATGGTTCGCTCCTTTTCAGACGGGTGCCGTGAGTGTACCCCCCCTTGATAATAGTTATCAAACTGACCGACTAACGTGCGGGCAAATGCACTGAAAGGCACCAAATGGGGGCTGGTGCCTTGCCCAAGTCGTGTCGGGCTAGCGAGCGGCCCGCAAAAAAGGAACACTCCGTAACGCGGAAGGCCCGGAATAAAAGTGGTATCGCAAACGGCCAGACGACAGGAGCACCCTTTTGTTGGTGACTTCCCGTCCGCAAATTCCCGTGTACGCCAACGCCGCAGCGGCGGCGAGCCACTGTGCTCGGCGGCGCGCCAACCTTGCCGATAATGCTCAAAACAGACCTTTCATAAACCTCCCCAGCGCCCTTGGTTTACGAAACTAAAAAATTGATCACTCAAAGTGTTCTTTTTACAAAGATTATGAACCGCCCGCAGGCGGGCAGCGGCAGTGCCTGGCGCACGACGAGGGACGTTCGTCGCGCTCGGTCTACAACAAGGCCGAGTACGCAGACCGGCGGCGCCACACGCTGCAGGAGTGGGCCGACATGGTCGATGCCTGGATCGATGCGGCCTTCGCACGCTCGGCCACAACTGCGTGACCCGGTTCAAGTCGCCTTCGACATGCAGGGTCGGCGTCGTAGCGCGACGGCAAGGCGAACTTGGAGCCGGCTGCGCAAGCGTGCAGCGCTACCAAGATGTCCAACGCCGGGCGCGACAGATAGACTAGGAGCGAGTTGCGCCCTCGGGCCTACGAGTCTTCTCCCGCGGCTTCTGCAGAACCGGTGAAACACCGTCGCGTACCAGCTGCTTAGCAGCCCGCAGCCTTTTTCGCGCGACGGCAAGCGAGATGCCGCCGAAACCATAGCGGCCCATGGTCAGCATCTCGCGCCGGCCATTAATGCGATAGTCGTACCGGAAAGAAATTGGGCCGGTCGGTCAGATGGCCACATACATACCATCGCGATCTGCGACCTTGGAAAGAATCGCGCGAGGCTTGAGGGTCCAAAGGGCGAGGTCTGTGAGCATGAAATGGGTCTCCTGATCGAGGCGGCGGATTACCGTCACCCATCACGAGACCTACAGATCCGCGCGAACCCGCACGAAACCTAGCTTTTGAGATCAATCACTACCGTCACGGCCGGTATTGCCATGGCGGCAAGAGACAGGCCTAGCCAGATGAGCTCGTTCGTACCGTCAGCTCTACCGCCAAATTAGGCGCTAGGGGGCATGGGAAGGGCGAGATTCGTATACAAACACTTTCCAAATCAACAACTTAGAAGAACCGCCTTCTAATTAACTATCTTTGAGCGATTTTCCAAGCTGTTGATTTATATGAGGAAATCCCTGCCCCTCACTCCCACTCAATCGTCGCAGGCGGCTTGCCCGAAACGTCGTACACCACCCGGTTCAGCCCCCGCACCTCATTGATGATGCGGTTGGACGCGCGGCCCAGCAGCGAGTACGGCAGGTGTGCCCAGTGCGCGGTCATGAAGTCGGTGGTCTGCACGGCGCGCAGGGCCACGACGTAGTCGTAGGTGCGGCCATCGCCCATCACGCCGACGGACTTGACCGGCAGGAACACGGCGAACGCCTGGCTGGTTAGGTCATACCAGCTCTTGCCCACTTGCGCCGGCTCGCACAGGCCCGCGGCGGCGTCCTGTTCGGTGGCAATGGTCTTGCGCAGTTCTTCGATGAAGATGGCATCGGCACGGCGCAGCAGGTCAGCGTAATCGCGCTTCACCTCGCCCAGGATACGCACGCCCAGGCCCGGGCCCGGGAACGGGTGGCGGTAGACCATTTCCGGCGGCAGGCCGAGGGCCACGCCCAGTTCGCGGACTTCGTCCTTGAACAGGTCGCGCAGCGGCTCCAGCAGCTTGAGGCCCAGCGTTTCGGGCAGGCCGCCGACGTTGTGGTGGCTCTTGATGGTGGTCGCTTTCTTGGTCTTGGTGCCGCCCGATTCCACCACGTCCGGGTAGATCGTGCCCTGCGCCAGCCACTTGGCGTTGCTCAGCTTCTTCGCTTCGGCCTGGAAGACTTCGACGAACTCGCGGCCGATGATCTTGCGCTTCTGCTCGGGATCGGTCACGCCGGCGAGGTGGCCAAGGAACTGCCCGGAGGCGTCGATATGCACGACCTTGGCGTGCAGTCGGCCGGCGAACATGTCCATCACCATCTTGCCTTCGTCCAGGCGCAGCAGGCCATGGTCGACGAAGACGCAGGTCAGCTGGTCGCCGATGGCGCGATGGATCAGCGCTGCGGCCACCGACGAATCGACGCCGCCGGACAGGCCCAGGATCACCTCTTCGTCGCCCACTTGCTCGCGGATCTTCGCAACCGCTTCGGCGATATGGTCGTGCATGACCCAGTCGGGCTTGGCGCCGGCGATCTCCAGCACGAAGCGCTCCAGCATCTGGCGGCCCTTGGAGGTGTGCGTGACCTCGGGGTGGAACTGCACGGCGTAGTAGCGGCGCGCCTCGTCGGCCATGCCGGCGACCGGGCAGCTCGGCGTGGAGGCCATCAGCTTGAAGCCCGCCGGCAGGCCGGTGACCTTGTCGCCGTGGCTCATCCAGACCTTGAGCATGCCGTGGCCTTCGGGCGTGCTGAAATCTTCGATGTCCTTGAGCAGCGCGGTGTGGCCGTGGGCGCGCACCTCGGCGTAGCCGAACTCGCGATGGTCGCTCCACTCCACCTTGCCGCCCAGTTGCACGGCCATGGTCTGCATGCCGTAGCAGATGCCCAGCACCGGCACGCCCAGGTCCCACACCGCCTGCGGCGCGCGCAGCTGGTGGTCTTCATACGTGCTGGCGTGGCTGCCCGACAGGATGATGGCCTTGGGCGCGAACTCGCGCACGAACGCGTCGGAAACGTCGTTCGGGTGGATTTCGCAGTAGACGTGGGCCTCGCGAACGCGGCGGGCAATCAGCTGCGTGACCTGCGAGCCGAAATCAAGAATGAGGATTTTGTCGTGCATGATGGGCGGATGGCGTTTCGTCCGGTTCGGGCTCGGTCATGACTTCGGTGCCGGGGCCGTAGCCGGGCGGCGGCGTGATGACCGGCTCGCGCCGGTATTCTGGGGATGGCGTCTGGCGCGCCGCGGGGGCAACGCCGGGTTCCTTGCGGGTTTCCTTCTTGTTTTCCTGTTCCTGCAGCTCGCGTTCGGCTCTCAGTTGCCGCTCGCGGTTGCGTACGCGCTTTGCTGCCGGGATCTGCACCGCGGCAAAGAACGCCAGCACGACGGCAAGCACAGGCAGCCAGATCTTCCCTGCGCCCTGCAGCGGCAGTTCCAGGAAGATCATCCACGCGACGATCAGCAGCGCACTGGCCAGGTTGACCTGACCGACCGTGCGCGCCACCGGCACCGTCAGCTGGCCGTTGACCGTGGCCTGCCACAACAGCCAGGCGAGGCCGATCAGGGCCACCCCAAGCAACTGGCCGAACAGCGCCGGCTGGGGCTGCGGCAACTGCAGCGCAGCATACAGCGTGGTAAACGGGGACATCAGCAGCAGAATGCCGAGCATCAGGTCGAGCAAGGCATCGAAAAACAGCACGGCACGCAGCAATACCTTCATTGGCGCTCCTCGTCTTGGACCCGGCCGGTGATGCGGCTGGCTTACAAGCAACGCAAGCGTGGCGTGCGGCAGGGCAATGGCGTTCCGGTCCGGCGCGGGCGGCGCGGCTGGCAGGCAGCGCACCGTTCCGCTCCTGACGGTCGTTCAGGCCGGCCCGCGCTTCACGCGTGGCCGGCCTTCGGCGCGTCAGTCGATATGGTAGTTCGGCGCTTCCTTGGTGATCTGCACGTCGTGCACATGCGATTCACGCATGCCGGCCGCGGTGATCTGCACGAACTGGGCGCTTTCGTGCCAGTCGGCGATCGACTTGCTGCCGCAATAACCCATCGAGGCACGCACGCCACCGCACAGCTGGTGGATGATGGTCATCACCGAACCCTTGTAGGGCACGCGGCCTTCAATGCCTTCCGGCACCAGCTTGTCGACGTTGGCGGTGTTGTCTTCCTGGAAGTAACGGTCAGCGGCGCCGTCCTGCATCGCGCCGACCGATCCCATGCCGCGGTAGCTCTTGAACGAACGGCCCTGGAACAGGAACGTTTCGCCCGGGGCTTCCTCGGTACCCGAGAACATGCCGCCCATCATCACCGTATGCGCGCCGGCTGCCAGCGCCTTGGCGATATCGCCCGAGTAGCGCACGCCGCCATCCGCGATCAGCGGTACGTCGGTGCCCTTGAGTGCCTCGGCCACGTTGGAGACCGCGGTAATCTGCGGCACCCCCACGCCAGCCACGATACGGGTGGTACAGATCGAACCGGGGCCGATACCGACCTTGACGCCGTCGGCGCCGTGCTCGACCAGCGCACGCGCGGCGTCGCCGGTGGCGATGTTGCCGCCGATGACCTGGACTTGCGGAAAGTTCTGCTTGACCCAGCGCACGCGGTCCAGCACGCCCTGGCTGTGGCCGTGAGCGGTATCGACCACAATCACGTCGACGCCGGCCTTGACCAGCAGTTCGACGCGCTCGTCATTGTCCGGACCCACGCCGACTGCGGCGCCTACGCGCAGCTGGCCGTGGTCGTCCTTGCTCGCCAGGGGGTTGTCGACCGCCTTCTGGATGTCCTTCACCGTGATCAGGCCACGCAGCTCGAAGGCCTGGTTGACCACCAGCACACGCTCGAGGCGGTGGCGGTTCATCAGGCGCTTGGCTTCTTCCAGCGTCGCGCCTTCGGCCACGGTCACCAGCTTTTCGCGCGGGGTCATCTTGGCGCGCACCGGCGCGTCGAGCTCTTCCTCGAAACGCAGGTCGCGGTTGGTGATGATGCCCACCACGACCTTGCCTTCCAGCACCGGGAAGCCCGAAATGCCGTGCTGCTGCGACAGGGCAATCACATCGCGGATCTTCATGTCCGGCGAAATGGTGATCGGATCACGCAGCACACCCGATTCATAGCGCTTCACGCGCAACACTTCGCGAGCCTGGTCGGCCGGCTTCAGGTTCTTGTGGACGATACCGATGCCACCGGCCTGCGCCATGGAAATCGCCAGGCGGGCCTCCGTCACCGTGTCCATGGCAGCGGACACCAGCGGAATGTTCAGTTCGATCGAACGGGACAGGCGGGTACGAAGGGAAACATCCCGGGGAAGGACGGCCGAATAGGCCGGGACGAGCAGCACGTCATCGAATGTGAGTGCTTTCTGGACAAGACGCATAGCAATTCCTCTAGGCGCAAAAGCAGATTATACAGGAATGGCGGACTTGCTGATGCACCGCAAAGCGCCTCCGGACCAACTCTCTGCTATGCTCGACGTCTTTTTTAGGCGGGGCGCGGCAAAGATGGGGATCGGGGTACTGTGCGGGCTGCTGGCGGGGGCGTTCTGGGGCATGGTGTTCATCGCCCCGAAACTGCTGCCGGTGTTCTCGCCCTGGGAACTCGCCATCGGGCGCTATCTCGCCTACGGACTGGTAGCGTTCATCGCCGCGCTGCCGCTGATGACGCGCATCGCCCGCAAGCTGACCAGGGCGGACTGCATCGCCCTGCTCCGCCAAGCCTTCACCGGCAACCTGCTCTACTACGTGCTGCTGGCCTTTGGCGTGCAGCTGGCGGGCGTGGGCCCCACCTCGCTGATCATCGGCATCCTGCCGATTTCCGTGACCATCATGGGACGCCGTGACCATGGCGCGGTGCCGCTGTCGCGCCTGCTGTGGCCGCTGCTGGTGGTGGCCGCCGGCATTGCCTGCATCAATATCGATCTGTTCGGCGGCGGCCAGGGTGCGCATGCGGCAGCGGCCGGCGCGGTCGTGCGGCCGGTCTGGCAGAAGCTGGCCGGCGTTTGTTGCGCGGCCGGCGCGCTGCTCTGCTGGACGCTCTATGCCGTCGACAACGCGCGCTACCTTCAGCGCAACCCGCACTACAGCGGCAATGAATGGTCGGCACTCTATGGCCTGTCCACGGGCGCCGTTTCCGCGGTGCTGGCCGTGATCGGCTGGCTGCTGGCCGGCGACAGCCTGACCGCGCCAGGCAGCGGCCGCGACTGGCAGTGGTTCTGGATGGTCAATGCCGCCGTGGCGCTCGGCGCGTCGCTGATCGGCAACAACCTGTGGAATATCGCCAGCCGCCGCCTGCCGCTGACGCTGTCGGGCCAGATGATCGTGTTCGAGACCCTTTTCGCGCTGGCGTACGGTTTCGTGTTCGACCACCGCTGGCCGCGCCCGCTCGAGATTGCCGCCATTGTGTTGTTAATGGTCGGCGTCGCCTGGTCGGTCCGCTTGCACGCCACTGACAAGTCTGCGTAGACTAATGGTCGATGGCGCGGGGGTCACACGCGCCCCACGAACAGGGTCAATGTCGGCGCCATTCCGCGCGCCAGGTCTTTCCGCGGCAGTCGCTCGCGGAATCGCTCGCCCGCCTGCGGCGCCGGCGTCCCTGCAGCATCTCCCAGCCGTACCAGTTCCTTCCGAGCCACTTTCGACGCCTCGCCATGAAACGATCGTCCGCGCTGTTCCTGCTTGCTACAGCTGCTGTTGCCATCCCTGCCCAGGCATTTGCCTACTGGCAGTGGCGCGACGCCAACGGCCGTATGGTCTACAGCGACGTGCCCCCGCCGCCTTCGGTTTCGAGGATCGTGGAGGCGCCTGGCCGGTTCGCCGGCGAGTTCAGGCCGGTCGAAGCCACGCCGGCAAGCACCGACGCTGCCGCCGCAAAGCCCTCCGCCAAACCAGCCGCGGCGTCCGCCCCGACGGCGGAAGAGGCCTTCCAGAAGCGCCGTGAAGCCCGCCTGAAGGCCGATAACGAGCAGGCCACCAGGGAGCGCGAAGCGGCGGAGCGCCAGGCCCGCTGCAATGAAATGCGCAACTACGCCAACGGCTTGCAGCAAGGCGTCCGCGCCGCCGTGATCGGGCCGGACGGCTCGCTCCAGCATCTCGACGGCGACCAGCGCCAGGCCGAGATGCTCAGGACCAACGCGAATCTCGAGAAAAACTGCAGCTGATGCGGTGTTGAGGGCCGTCCGCTGAACGCGGCGGCCGGTGGCGGGTCAGCGCTTCAGGTGTTGCCGCCGCGCAGCCACTTCTGCCCTTCGCGCGTCCCGCCCTCGCGGGTTTTCTGGACACGCTTGCGGCGCGCCTGTTTCGGGTCGGCCGTCAACGGACGGTAAACCTCGACGCGATCGCCTTCGCGCACTACGGTCTCAGGCGTCTTGAGTTTGCCGAAGATGCCCACGCGCATGGTCGAAGGATCTACCTCCGGGCATTCCTGCTGCAGGCCGGAGCCGACGATCGCGGCGGCGATCGTCGTACCGGCCGGGACTTCGATGTCCTTGACGAACACGTAGTCCGGCTTCGCGTAGCAGACAGAAAGCCGCACAGTCGCGGCCCCTGGCTCAGCTTGTGGCATAGACTACCTCGGCACGCTTGACGAAGGCGTCCACAAAGGTATTGGCGATCATGCTGAATACCGGACCAATGATTTTCTCGAGGAAAATGCTCGAAAACTCGTAGTGCAGGTGGAACTCGATCTTGCAGGCGTCTTCGCGCAGTGGAGTAAAGCGCCAGGAGCCGTTGAAGGTCTTGAACGGCCCGTCGGCGAAGGTCATGTCGATGCGCGTCGGACGCTCCTGCGTATTGCGGGTGTGGAAGTACTGCTGGATGCCCTTGAAATGGATGTGGATCTTGGCATCGAGCAGCGTATCGGTCTGCTCGAACACCTCCACGCCACCGCACCATGGAAGAAACTTGGAGTAGTCTTCCACTCGCGTGACCAGGTCGTACATCTGCGCGGCCGAGAAACCGAGCAGGACGGATTTATGGACGTCTGCCATGTATGGGGGAAAATCTGACTACCGGCCGTGCCTGGACGCATTGCGCACGGATTGCGCATGGCGTGCAGCTCGCATGAACCGGTGCCGGGGCTGGTTTGCTAGAATCCCGATTTTAGCCGACCCGCGCGCCCGCGGCATCCCCGCCGTCACATCCGCGCAAAACCGACGGCTTCCACCTCTCATCGCACCCTACCCGCACGCATGACCATCGCAGACAACAAGAAGGCCTTTTTCGACTACTTCATCGAAGAGCGATACGAGGCCGGGATCGTGCTTGAAGGCTGGGAAGTCAAGGCGATCCGCGCCAACCGCGTGCAGATCAAGGAAGGCTACGTGGTGGTACGGGACGCGGAAATGTTCCTGATTGGCGCCCATATCAGCCCGCTGCAAAGCGCCTCGACCCACGTCAATCCGGACCCGGTCCGCACCCGCAAGCTGCTGCTCAAGGCCGACGAGATCAAGAAGCTGATCGGCAAGGTGGAGCAACGCGGCTATACGCTGGTTCCGCTGAACCTGCACTACACGCGCGGCCGCGTGAAATGCGAGATCGGCTTGGCCAAGGGCAAGAAGCAGTTCGACAAGCGCGAGACCGAGAAGCAGCGCGACTGGCAGCGCGAAAAGGCCCGTATCCTGAAGGGCGGCGCCAAGGAGTAAGCCCGGCACCGCGTCCGCGCCGGCAACCTCAGGCGGCCTTCTGTCCCTTTACGATCTGCAGGGCCGACGCAATCATGCTGCTCATCTCGCCGAGGTTGCCCGGCACGATCAGCGTATTGCCCTGCTTGGCCAGGTTGCCGAACGCCGCGACATACTCCTCGGCAACCTTCAGGTTGACCGCATCCATGCCGCCTTCGGTACGGATTGCATTGCCGATCTTCTGGATGGCCTGCGCATTGGCTTCGGCCACCGCAAGAATCGCGCTTGCCTCGCCCTGGGCCCTGTTGATCGCGGCCTGCCGCTCGCCCTCCGACTTCTGGATCGCCGCCTCGCGCGCGCCGGTGGCCAGGTTGATCTGCTCCTGCCGCTTGCCCTCGGATGCGGCAATCAGCGCGCGCTTCTCGCGCTCGGCCGTGATCTGCGCCTGCATCGCATGCAGGATTTCCTTGGGCGGCGTCAGGTCCTTGATCTCGTAGCGAAGCACCTTCACGCCCCAGTTGGCGGCGGCTTCATCCAGCGCGTTGACGACGCTGTGGTTGATGAATTCACGCTCCTCGAAGGTCTTGTCCAGCTCCAGCTTGCCGATCACCGAGCGCAGCGTGGTCTGCGACAGCTGCGTGATCGCCACCACGAAGTTGCTGGAGCCATACGAGGCCTTCATCGGGTCCGTGACCTGGAAGTACAGCACGCCGTCCACCTGCAGCTGCGTGTTGTCCCTGGTAATGCAGACCTGGCTGGGAACGTCGAGCGGAATCTCCTTCAGCACGTGCTTGTAGGCCACCCGGTCGACGAACGGCACCACGATGGAGAGCCCCGGCGTCAGCGTTGCGTGATAGCGGCCAAGGCGTTCCAGCACCCAGGCGTGCTGTTGCGGCACGATCTTGATGCACTTGGCGATCAGCACCACGGCGGCGATAAGGATGATCAGCGGCAACAGGCCAAGCTGCAATGCGAGCATGTAATACCCTCCAGGCTGGAAACGACGGAAAGAAAGCCGCCAGACAAGGCCGGCTTTGCTGCATGGCGTGCTGAGGCTATCGCGTCAGCACGGCGAAACAATCAGCGTGCAGCCCTGCACCGCGACGATGCGGAACCGTCCGGGCGCCGCCGCATAGTCCGGGGCCAGCTCGACGGTCCAGTCGGCGCCGCGATACGGAACGCGGGCGCGGCGGTAGGCGTCCCATGCCGGCACTTCCAGTACCTGGCCGATATCGAGATTCACGTCCGGATCGGTGGCGGCAGTGCTGCGGCGCAGGCGCCCGAAGCGCGTACGGCGCAGCGCGGCAATCAGGGCGATCGCGACCAGCGCCGCCAACAGGGTCTGGGCTCCGGGCTCCAGGCCAAACCAGGCGCCCACGCCGCCCGCGACAAGACCCAGCGCCACCATCAGCAGGTAGAAAGTCCCGGTCGCCAGTTCGACGATCACCAGCACCACGGCTGCCACGAACCAGATGTAGTGCGACATCCAAGCTCCCCGAAAGTCCCGAATCCCTGAAGGCCCAAAAAGTAAAAACCCCCGCAACGCCAACGGCGTCTGCGGGGGCAGATGCAACACCTGACGCAGGGCCGGTGCCTGCCGGCGCCCGACGGGCACCGGCTATGGTTTGCTTATTGTGACGCGAAATGCCTCAGGATGCCAGCAGGCGCCAGGTTTCCACCACGGAATCCGGGTTCAGCGAGATCGACTTGATGCCTTCCTTGGTCAGCCACGCGGCAAAGTCCGGATGATCCGAAGGACCCTGGCCGCAGATGCCGACGTACTTGTTCAGGCGGATCGCGGTCGAAATGGCGCGCGACAGCATGAACTTCACCGCCGGATCGCGTTCATCGAAGTCCTTGGCCAGCAGCTCCATGCCGGAGTCGCGGTCCAGGCCCAGCGTCAGCTGCGTCAGGTCGTTCGAGCCGATCGAGAAGCCGTCGAAGTACTGCAGGAACTCTTCAGCCAGGATCGCGTTGGACGGCACCTCGCACATCATGATGATGCGCAGGCCGTTTTCGCCGCGCTTCAGGCCGTGCTTGGCCAGCAGCTCGATGACCTTGGCAGCCTGGCCCAGCGTACGCACGAACGGCACCATGATCTCGACGTTGGTCAGGCCCATTTCGTCGCGCACGCGCTTCATGGCCTTGCATTCCATCTCGAACGCTTCGGCGAAGTCGTCGGCGATGTAGCGCGAGGCGCCGCGGAAGCCCAGCATCGGGTTTTCTTCATCCGGCTCGTAGCGCGAACCGCCGATCAGCTTCTTGTACTCGTTCGACTTGAAGTCAGACAGGCGCACGATCACGGGCTTCGGGTAGAACGCCGCGCCGATGGTGGCGATGCCCTCGGCCAGCTTGTCGACGTAGAACGCGCGCGGGCTGGCATGGCCGCGGGCCACGCTTTCCACGGCCTTCTTCAGGTCGGCATCGACCTGCGGATAGTCGAGGATGGCCTTCGGGTGGACGCCAATATTGTTGTTGATGATGAATTCCAGGCGGGCCAGGCCGACGCCGTGGTTCGGGATCTGCGCGAAGTCGAACGCCAGCTGCGGATTGCCCACGTTCATCATCAGCTTGACGTCGATCTCCGGCATGTCGCCACGCTGGACTTCGGTCACTTCAGTTTCGAGCAAGCCGTCGTAGATGCGGCCTTCGTCGCCTTCGGCGCACGACACGGTCACCAGCGTGCCGTCCTTCAGCACATCGGTGGCGTCGCCGCAGCCGACCACGGCCGGCACGCCCAGTTCACGGGCAATGATGGCCGCGTGGCAGGTACGGCCGCCGCGGTTGGTCACGATGGCCGACGCGCGCTTCATCACCGGTTCCCAGTTCGGGTCGGTCATGTCGGCCACCAGCACGTCGCCAGGCTGCACGCGTTCCATCTCGGACGGATCGTTGATGACGCGGACCGGACCGGTGCCGATCTTCTGGCCAATGGCGCGGCCGCTGGTCAGCACGGGTGCGGTGCCCTTGAGCTTGAAGCGCAGCTCGGCCTTGCCGGCGGACTGGCTCTTCACCGTTTCCGGGCGGGCCTGCAGGATGTAGATCTTGCCGTCCTTGCCGTCCTTGCCCCACTCGATGTCCATCGGGCGCGCATAGTGCTTCTCGATGATCATGGCGTAGCGCGCCAGTTCGGTCACGTCGTCATCGGTGATCGAGTAGCGGTTGCGCAGTTCGGTGGGCACGTCCACGGTCTTCACACGGCCGGCTTCGCCCGGCTTGGTGAATTCCATCTTGATCAGCTTGGAGCCGATCGAGCGGCGGATGATCGGGTACTTGCCGGCCTGCAGGGTCGGCTTGAAGACGTAGAACTCGTCCGGGTTGACCGCGCCCTGCACCACCGTTTCGCCCAGGCCGTAGCTGGAGGTGATGAAGACCACGTCAGGGAAGCCCGATTCGGTGTCGATGGTGAACATCACACCCGAAGCGGCCAGGTCCGAACGGACCATGCGCTGCACGCCTGCCGACAGGGCCACCACGTCGTGGGCAAAGCCCTTGTGCACGCGGTAGGAAATGGCGCGGTCGTTGTACAGCGAGGCGAACACGTGCTTGATCTTGTCCAGCACGTCATCGATGCCGCTGACGTTCAGGTAGGACTCCTGCTGGCCGGCGAACGAAGCGTCGGGCAGGTCTTCCGCGGTGGCGGACGAACGCACGGCGAACGAAGCTTCGGCGCCTTCACGGGCCGACACGCGTGCGTAGTGGTCGCGGATTTCCTGTTCCAGGCGGGGCTGGAACGGGGCATTGGCAACCCAGCCGCGGATTTCGGCGCCGGCCTCGGCCAGTGCCTTGACATCGTCAACGTCCAGCGCCTTCAGGCGCTCGGAGATGCGTGCCGTCAGGTTGTTGTGGGCGAGGAAGTCGCGGAATGCGAGTGCCGTGGTGGCAAAGCCGCCGGGAACACGGACGCCGGCTTCCGCCAGCTGGGAAATCATCTCGCCGAGCGACGAATTCTTGCCGCCGACGATTTCCACATCCGCCATACGCAACTGCTCGAACGGCAACACGTAGGCGCCGTTATCTGCCTGGTTAGTCATGAAAGCCTCAAAACAAAGTAAGAAACCTGTCGCGTGTGCCCGGTATGTTGTTGGCGTTCTGTTCCCGGACGGATCGCTTGGCTAAACAACCCCATTTATCTGACAGGGGAATTGCGTCGTGGCTTTCATCTCGCAGCGCACATTGTCGACAATCCCTGCCCTGGATGGTTGGACCGGCCAGCGCCTGCGGAATTGCTTAGCGAAAAGATCGCCGCTATTCTACCGTGCTGCGCCGCACTTTTCTGCGGAACATTGAATCAATTTATTAGCTGCTTATGTCTCTGCCAGAAACACCGGACGGCTCCCAGCCGGCATCCCAGGCCGCAATCGCGCCGGCACCCCAGCCTGTAGCCGTGGATCGTCCGGCAGTGCGGTCGGTATTCATCGTTTCCGACGGGACTGGCATTACCGCCGAAACATTCAGCCACTCCATTCTTGCCCAGTTCGAAATGCGCTTCCGAAAAGTGCGCATGCCGTTCGTCGACACGCCGGAAAAGGCACATATTGCGGTCGGCAAGATCAATGAGGCTTTTTATGCGGAAGGCGTGCAGCCCATCGTATTTACGACGCTGGTCAACCAGGAGTCGAACAAGGCACTGCGACGCGCCAAGGCAATGATCCTGGACATGTTCCAGACCTTTATCGAGCCACTCGAGAAAGAACTGGGACTGAAGTCGACCCATGCGATCGGCCGCTTCCACCAGAATGCCGACACCGAGGCCTATAAGAACCGCATCGAGGCGATCAATTTCTCGCTGGCGCATGATGACGGCCAGTCTCATAAAAACCTGGCCGAGGCGGATGTGATACTGGTTGGCGTGTCGCGCAGCGGCAAGACCCCGACCAGCCTGTACCTCGCGATGCAATACGGGCTGAAGGCGGCAAATTACCCGCTGATCCCCGATGATTTCGAGCGCGGACGCTTGCCCTCTGCGCTGTATGACTACAAGAGCAAGATCTTCGGGCTATCGATCGACCCGCAGCGGCTGACGGAAATCCGCAACGAGCGGCGCCCAGGCAGCAAGTACGCGGCGGTGGAGAACTGCCGCTACGAGGTCAACGAGGCCGAAGCCATGATGCGGCGTGAAGGGATCAAGTGGCTGTCGTCGACCCACAAGTCGATCGAAGAGATCGCGACGACGATCCTGCAGGAAATCAAGGTAGATCGCGACAACTACTAAGCTCTGCACCCGGGCTGCGGCAATTTCGCCGCCCCGGGGTCTGGATCGGGATTCAGGCGCCGGGACGACGCTGGCGCACCGCCTCGAACAGGCAGATAGCCGTCGCCGCCGCCACATTCAGGGATTCCAGCCCGCCAGGCTGCGGAATGCCCACGGTACGTGTGACGCGTTCCATCCAGGGCTCGCTCACGCCCGCCCCTTCATTCCCTACCACCCAGCCAACCGGCCCGCGCAGATCGGTATCGAAGACCGCGGCGTCCGCATGGGACGAGGTGGCCAGCAAGGGCACCGCCAGGCGCGGTGCCAGCGAGTCGAGCGTGCAGTGCTCGACAATATTCAGATGGAAGTTCGCGCCCATGCCCGCGCGCAGGGTCTTGACCGACCACGCGAAGGCACAGCCGGTGGTCAGGAACGCATGCCGGATGCCGGCCGCAGCCGCGCTGCGCAGGATCGAGCCGACATTGCCGGCGTCCTGCACGCCATCCAGGATCACGCAGTCCTCATCGATGCTAGCCGGCAGGTGGCCGGACGGCGTCTCGATGACCAGCATCAGCTCGATCCCGTTGACGACCCCGCTGATCTGCGCAAACAGCGTGTCTGCCAGCACCACGAGCCGGTCCGCTTCGACCTGTCCCAGCAGCGGCGCCACCTCGATGTGATCGTAGTGACGTTCCGACACCACGCAACTGACGGGCTGGCCGAGCGCGGCCACGTAGGCCTGCGCCAGGTGAACGCCGTCCAGCAGCGACTGCCCTGCCTTGCGGCGCTGGTGCGTGGAGGTGGCAAGCGCCTTGAGGTGTTTGAACAGCGCGTTGTCGCGCGACGTTACATGCTTCACGGTGTCAATGTCATGGCACCCGGCGATCAGGACAGCATCGGCCCGCGGGCCAGTGCTTCGCGAACCGGGGCGAAGGAACGACGGTGGTGCGGCGTTGCGCCGAACTCCGCCAGCGCAGCCAGATGCTGCGGCGTGCCGTAGCCGGCGTGCGAATCAAATCCGTATTGCGGATAGCTCTCGTGCAGGACCAGCAGTTCGCGGTCGCGCGCTACCTTGGCCAGGATCGAGGCGGCCGAAATCGCCTTGACCAGCGAATCGCCCTTGACGATGGCCTCCACGGGGAACGGCACCTGCGGGCAGCGATTGCCGTCCACCTGCACCAGGTCAGGCGTCAGGCCGCTGGCCGCGAGCCCGTGCACGGCGCGCTGCATGGCGAGCATGCTTGCGTGCAGGATGTTCAGCGTGTCGATCTCTTCAACCGTGGCAAACGAGATGTGCCAGCCCAGCGCGCGTTCGCAGATCTTGTCGTAGAGCTCTTCACGCTTGCGCGCAGTCAGCACCTTGGAATCGTCCAGGCCGCGGATCGGCCGGGCCGGGTCGAGCACGACCGCGGCGGCATAGACCGGACCAGCCAGTGGCCCGCGGCCCGCTTCGTCCACCCCGCACAGGCGCTGCACGGCAGCCGTCGCGGGCGCGAGATCGAGCCCCATCTGCGGCGTATCGGCATTGCGGCGGGCCATCAGACCACTCCCCGGCTATGCATCAGGTCGACCACCACATCGGCGGCCAGCTGGGCGGTGTTGCACTTGAGGGTCTCGTGCATCCTGGTGAAATGCTCGTACAGGAAGGCGGTGTTGCCCTCATCATTGAGCTGCAGCAGCGTTTCGCGTGCCAGTGCCTCGGGCGTGGCATCGTCCTGCAGCAGCTCGGGCACGACAAAGCGCCCTGAAAGGATATTAGGCAATCCCACATAGGGCAGATAGCCCTGGCGCTTCATGATCTGCGCGGTCAGCCAGGGCACCTTGTACGAGATCACCATCGGCTTCTTGTACAGCGCGGCCTCAAGCGTGGCCGTGCCGCTGGCCAGCAGCACGACGTCGGCCGCCTCCATTGCCAGATGCGACTTGCCATCGACAATGGTCAGGCGAATCTCCGGGTACTGCTTGTGCAACTCTTCGACGATCGCCCGCAACGGGGCACTCGCTGCCGGCAGCACGAATGCCAGGTTGGCATCCATGCGCTGCATCCTTGCCATGGCGGCGAAGAACGTCGCACCAAGATTGCGCACCTCCGACTGCCGGCTGCCGGGAAGCACCGCAACCACCCGGTGTCCTGGCGGCAGGCCCAGGGCCGCGCGGGCCCCGGCGACGTCGGGCACCATCGGGATCACATCGGCCAGCGGATGACCGACATAGGTTGCGGGAATGCCGGCCCTGGCATAGATCTCCGGCTCGAACGGAAACAGGCAGAGGATATGGTCGACCGCGCGCGCAATGGTGCGGATACGTCCGCCACGCCACGCCCAGATCGACGGGCTGACAAAGTGGACCACGGGGATGCCGGCACGGCGCAGCGGCACTTCGAGCCCGAAATTGAAATCCGGCGCATCGACGCCGATAAAGCAAAGCGGCGGCTTTGCCAGCAGCTGCTCCCGAATGGCGCGGCGGGTAGCCAGGATCTCGCGCAGCGAGCCGAGCACCTCGACATAGCCATTGACCGAAAGCGTCTCCATCGGCCAGTTCGAGACGAACCCCTCGGCCATCATGCGCTTGCCGCCAATGCCCGAGTACTCCGTGGTATCACCAAGGCGGGCCTTGAGCCCCCCCATCATCAGCGAGGCCAGCAGGTCGCCTGAAGCCTCGCCCGCCACCATGGCAATGGTGCCGCGCTTGCTGCCGTGGGTTCCGGTGCTCGCGGGCATCTCGCCCAGAATCGCGGCGTCGATCATGTCCGGCCCGGTCTCAGCGCACGATGCCGCGCTGCGTCGCGGCGAGGAAATCGAGGAATGCGCGCAGCGGCGTGGCAGTGCCGGCATCGGCCTGCGCCAGCGTGGCGGCTATCTCGTTGCGAGCAACGTCGAAGCTGAGATCGGACTTGTACAGCAGCTTGTAAGCCTGGCGCAGCGCGGCGATCTGGCCGGCATCGAAACCGCGCCGGCGCAGCCCTTCCACGTTGATGCCGTGAGGGGTGGCCTTGTTGCCGTTCTTGTCGCTGGCTGCGATCACGAACGGGGGCACGTCCTGCACCAGTGCCGATGCGCCGCCCAGCATGGCATGCGCACCGATGCGCACGAACTGGTGCACGCCGCTCATGCCGCCGAGGATGGCCCAGTCGCCAACCTCCACGTGCCCGGCAATCTGCGCGTTGCTCGAGAACACCGTGTTGTTGCCCACGCTGCAATCGTGCGCGATGTGCACATAGGCCATGATCCAATTGTCGTTGCCGATGTTGGTCAGGCCGCGATCCTGCACCGTGCCGGTGTGGATGGTGGTGAATTCGCGAATGGTATTGCGGTCGCCGATCTCGAGCCGGGTCGGCTCGTCGCGGTACTTCATGTCTTGCGGCATGCCGCCAACCGAGGCATAGGGACCGATCCGGTTGTCCGCACCGATGGTGGTGTGGCCCTCGACGGTGGTATGCGAGCCGATCCGGGTGCCGCTGCCGATCCGCACATTGGGGCCGACGATGGAGAACGGGCCGACGGTAACGTTGGCGCCAAGTTCTGCCTTCGGGTCGACCAGTGCGGTGGGATGGATTTGCGTCATACGTCCTGTCCTATGGTCTGAATTTGCAACAATGGACCGCTGGGTCCAGACTCGTTCTCAGGACGCGGCGCGCAGCGGCCGGCGGTTTCGCCAGACGTTCGCGCCGTCGCCCCGAAAGCGGGTTTTACTCGGCCTGCTTGACGGTGCACATCAGTTCGGCTTCGCAGGCAACCTTCTCGTCCACCGTGGCGAATGCCTTGAACTTCCAGATGCCGCGGATGTAGCGTTCCACCGTCACGTTCATGTGCAACTGGTCGCCCGGAAGCACCACCTGCTTGAAGCGCGCCCCGTCGATGCCGACAAAGTAGTACAGCGCGCCTTCCTTGCGCTCCATCTCCGCGCCAAACGTCAGCAGTCCTGCGGACTGCGCCAGCGCCTCGAGGATCATCACACCCGGCATCACCGGCTGCTCGGGGAAGTGGCCCATGAAATAGGGCTCGTTGATGGTCACGTTCTTCAGCGTCTTGATGCGCTTGCCCGGATCGAATTCGAGCACGCGGTCCACCATCAGGAACGGGTAGCGATGCGGCAGCAGCTTGAGGATCTGGCGGATATCGATGTCGGCTGCGGTCATGATGATTTCTCTTCGTCTTGTGAGGTATGGTTCCCGGCGGGCTGTCCGCGCAGGCGGCGTTCCAGCTGCACCACGCGTTCGCGCAGCCTGGTCAGGCCCCGAACGATGGCGGCATTGCGTTCCCAGTCGCCATGCGGCAGGAACGGAAACACGCTGGTGAAGTGCCCCCCGGGCTTGGTAATGGATTTGGTAATCGAGGTGCCCCCCGATACCGTGGTGCGGTCGGCGATTGTCAGGTGTCCGGCAAAATTCGCCGCCCCGCCGATCACGCAAAAACGTCCGATCCTGGTGCTGCCCGACACAGCCGCGCAGCCAGCGATCACGGTATGGGCCCCGACGCGCACGTTGTGTGCGATCTGGACCTGGTTGTCGATCTTGCAGCCATCCTCGATCACCGTGTCGGCCATGGCGCCGCGGTCGATCGCCGTGTTGGCGCCGACCTCCACGTCATTGCCCAGCACGGCGCGGCCGGTTTGCGGAATCTTGACGTATTCGACCCCGGCCGGCCCGATATCTGGCGCAAAGCCGAAACCGTCCGCGCCGATCACGACGCCGCTGTGCAGGATCGCACGCGCGCCGACTACGCACTGGTGATAGATGGATACATTGGCGTAGATCAGCGAATCGTCGCCGATCTCCGCCTTGGCCCCGACATAGCCGTTGGCCAGGATGCGCACGCGCTCGCCCAGGCGCGCGCCGCGCTCGATCACCACGTTCGGGCCGATATAGCACGATGCCGGCACCACGGCGTCCGGCGAGACACTGGCACGCGGATCGATGCCGCTGCGCGCGTCGCTGTTGGCAGCGCGATCAAAGCGCTGCGCGACGCGGGCGAAGCAGACATAGGGATTGCGCGCCACCAGCCAGTTGCGGCCGTCGGCCTGGCCTTCCGCGCGGATGCGCGCCAGGTCCTGCGCCGAAACGATCACCGCGCCAGCTCGGGAAGCCAGCGCCTGTGACAGGTAAAGCGGATTGGAAAGGAACGAGAGCTCGCCGGCCTCGGCCTGATCCAGAGGCGCCAGACCGACGATCGCCAGGTCGGGGTCACCCACAACCTGCGCGCCGTTCTCGGTGGCGAGCTGACCCAGTGTGGGTGTCTGCATGGCGGTACTTCCTTGAAAAAAAACGTCCGCGGCTTACTTGCCGCCGGCGTTCAGCGCCTTCATCACGTCATCGGTGATGTCGATGCGGGGATTCACATACACCGCTTCCTGCACGATCAGGTCGTACTTGCGCTGCTCGGCCAGCTGGCGGATCACGCGGTTGGCGCGCTCCAGCACCTGGGCCAGCTCTTCGTTGCGGCGCTGGTTCAGGTCTTCGCGGAACTCGCGCTGCTTGCGCTGGAATTCACGGTCGAGATCGGCCACTTCACGCTGGCGGCGCTGGCGGTCCGAATCGGCCAGGACGGCGGTGTCCTTGTCGAGCTTGTCGGCCATGCCCTTGATCTTCTGGGCCATGTCCTGCAGTTCGCGGTCACGCTTGGAGAACTCCTGCTCCAGCTTCACCTGGGCCTGCTTGGCAGGCTGGGAATCGCGCAGGATGCGCTCGGAGTTGACGGCGGCAATGCGCGCTTCCTGCGCCATCGCCGGCGCCGCCGCGCACAGTGCTGCGGCGGCAAGCGCCGCGGCGCTCAGGGATTTGACCAATTTGTATTTTGTCGTCATGAAACAGATCCTTTATCAGAATCAGAACGCAGTGCCGATCTGGAACTGGAAGCGCTGAACCTTGTCGGTGGCATCCTTCTTCAGCGGGAAGCCCATGCTGATCTTCAGCGGACCGATGGGCGACAGCCAGGACATACCGAAGCCCGTCGAATACTTCAGGTCGCTGAACAACAGCGGTGCGCCTTCCTGGTACACGTTACCGAAGTCAAAGAACGTGAACAGGCGCAGCGTACGGTCGACCCCCGAACCAGGCAGCGGGAAGATGAATTCGACGTTGCCGATCATCTTCGAGGCGCCGCCCACCGGGTTGCCGTTCTGGTCCTTCGGACCCAGCGTGCTGGTCTGGTAGCCGCGCACCGAGCCGATACCACCGGCGTAGAAGTACTTGAACACCGGGAACGGCGTATTGCCGTAGCCGTGGCCATAGGCGACTTCGCCGTTCAACGCCAGCGTGAACGCCTTCGAGATCGGATAGAAGTACTGCTGCTGGAAGCTGGCGCGGTAGTACTGCGTATCGCCGCCCGGCAGGCCGACTTCCAGGTTGGCCTGGGTGTACGGGCCCTTGGTCGGGACCAGCGCGCTGTCGCGGCGGTCACGTGCCCAGCCGATCGTGAACGGGATGTTGTTGATCGGGTCGCCGCTGGCCTTGCCGATATCCTTCAGCCACTGCGTGTACTGGTTCGGCGTGTTCACCGAGGTGTAGACCTGCGTGCGCTCGTAGCCAATGCCGAAGAACACCGTATCGACTTCCGAGAACGGCACGCCGAACTTGAAGCCGCCGCCCATCGACACGATCTTGTAGTCCTGGTCGCCGGTGTAATACAGCGGACGCGACGTACGGTAGTAGATATCGGTCGACCGGCTGATGCCGTCCACCGTGAAGTACGGGTCGTACTGCGTCAGCGAGATGGTGCGGAACGACTTGGCCGTGTTCACGTCCAGGCCAAGGCTCGTGCCCGAGCCGAATACGTTGTCCTGGCGCAGGCCTGCCTGCAGCACCAGCTTGTCGGTGGACGAGAAGCCCACACCCAGGCTGA
Organism: Cupriavidus sp. IDO; assembly: GCF_000812465.1. Classification (GTDB taxonomy): domain Bacteria; phylum Pseudomonadota; class Gammaproteobacteria; order Burkholderiales; family Burkholderiaceae; genus Cupriavidus. The sequence continues at coordinate 131,569 of NZ_JWMA01000006.1, forward strand.
TCTGGCCGGTCGGCTTTTCGGTCACGTTGACGTTCACATCGACCTGGTCGGGCGCGCCGGGCACGTCCTCGGTGGTGATGTTGGTGTCGGTAAAGTAGCCGGTACGGTTGATACGCGCCTGCGACTGTGTAAGCTTCTCGCTGTCGAACCAGGAGCTTTCCATCTGCCGCATTTCACGGCGCACCACTTCGTCGCGGGTCTTGCTGTTGCCGATCACGTTGACGCGGCGCACATAGACGCGACGACCCGGGTCGACCATCAGCGTCAGCGCGACTTCACGCTTCTCCTGGTCGATCTGCGGCTGCGGGTTGATCGTGGTGAATGCGTAGCCGTAGGTACCCAGCAGGTCGGTGATGGACTTGGTGCTCTGCGTAAGCTTTTCGGACGAGAAGATATCGCCCTTCTTCAGCTGCAGCAGCTTCTCCATCTCCTCCTGCTTGCCGAGCAGCTCCCCTGCCAGGCGGATATCCGACACCTTGTACTGGTCGCCTTCCTTGATGTTCAGCGTCAGGTAGATGTCCTTCTTGTCCGGCGTGATCGACACCTGGGTCGATTCGATCGCGAACTCGAGGTAACCGCGGTTCAGGTAGTACGAGCGCAGCGCTTCCAGGTCAGCCGTGAGCTTTTGCTTGGAATACAGGTCGTTCTTGGTGTACCAGGACAGCCAGTTCGGCGTGGAAAGCTGCATCTCGTCGCGCAGCGTGCCTTCCTTGAAGGCCTTGTTGCCGACGATATTGATCTGGCGGATCTTGGCGACCGGGCCTTCGTCCACGTTGAATACCACCGACACGCGATTGCGGTCGACCGGCGTCACGGTAGTCTGTACGTCAGCCGCGTAGTAGCCGCGCGCCACGTACTGGCGCTTGAGCTCCTGCTCGGCCTTGTCGATCAGTGCCTTGTCGTAGTAGCGGGCTTCGGCAACGCCGACAGCGCGCAGCGAACGGCGCAGCGTGTCCTTGTCGAATTCCTTGATGCCGACAAACTCGAGCTGCGAGATCGCCGGCCGCTCCTCCACCTGCACGACCAGCACGCCGTCCTCGGCACGGATCTGCACGTCCTTGAAGAAGCCGGTGTTGTACAGCGCGCGAATGGCGTCGGCGCCCTTGTCGTCGGTGAACGTTTCGCCGACGCGGACCGGGAGATAGCCAAACACGGTGCCCGGTTCCACGCGTTGCAGGCCCTCAACGCGGATGTCCTTGACAACGAACGGATCGGCGGCCCAGCTCGCCGGGCTCCAGGCGGAAATAACGGCACTCGCCAGCAACCCTAGCGAAATGCGCTTATGTCTGATCAATCTTGATCCCCTCTTTGATTCCATCCAGGATTGCGCTCCGATGCTTCGTCGGGCTGCGCCTGACAATAGCGTCCCGGGCGACGGTGTCGATGACACGACCGCCCCTGCGCCGACATGTGTTTCTAGCCGTGTGCCAGAAACATTCGGCTGACGTCATTGAACAAAGCGAGCGAAGTCAGGAGCAAGATGCAGGCGATGCCAACCTTCTGCAGCATTGCCTGCCAGTGGTCTGGGACGGGCCTGCCAGTCAAAAATTCCACGCAATAATACAGCAAATGCCCCCCATCCAGAACCGGAATAGGTAACAAATTCAGCACGCCAAGGCTCACGCTGACCAGCGCCAGGAAGCTGATAAAGGCCTGCCAGCCGAGGTTTGCGGCGCGCCCGGCGTAATCGGCCACGGTCAGCGGCCCGCTCAGGTTCTGCAGCGATGCCTGCCCGACCAGCATCTTGCCAAGCAGCTTCAGCGACAACGCACTGGTATTCCAGACCTGCCCGACCGCCCGGCTGAACGCCTCGGCCGGCCGGTAGCGCACCGTTTCCATCTGCACCGCCTGGCTGAGCGCCGCGCCCAGCTTGCCGGTCGGTCCCGCGGCGCTGCCGGCGCCGTCCTTCGCGGCGGGATTCGTGTCCAGCGTCACCGGAATCTCCAGGCGCTGGCCACCGCGCTCGATCCCGAGCGTGACCTGCTGGCCGGGCTGGCTGCGCACGGCCTTGATCAGCTCGCTGGCCTGCGTCAGCGGCTTGCCCTGCCAGGCCACCACGCGGTCACCCGGCTTCAGGCCGCCGCGTTCAGCGGCGGAATCCGGCATGACCTCGGTGATCGTCACCGGCCCGCCCTTGAGGAACAGGCCGAGCGTGGCAAGCGGGTCTTGCTCGGGATTCCCGCCGGTATTCGGCAGGCGCGACAGGGTAACGTCGCGCTCGGCGCCGTCCGCGCCGCGCACGCGCAGCACAGCGCGCGCATCGCCGAAACCTTCTGAAAATACGGCCATCCGCAAGTCGTTCCAGGAGCGGACCGGCTCGGTGCGGTCATTGGCACTGAGCGACAGCACACGGTCACCTTCGCGGAGGCCCGCCTGCGCAGCCACCGTGCCGGCCGCCGGCGCGGCCACTACCGGCGCGGGCTCGCGCATGCCGCCGGAGAACAACCCGAAATACAGGACAATGGCCAGCGCGAAATTCGCCAGCGGACCTGCCGCGACAATGATGAAGCGCTTGCCGACCGGCTGGCGGTTGAACGCGCGCGGCAGTTCGGCGGGATCGATCGGCGCTTCGCGCTGGGGATCGACTTCCCGTTCATCCAGCATCTTGACGTAGCCGCCGAGCGGAATCGCCGCGACGGTCCACTCCGTGCGGTCCCTGCCCCTGGAAATCCAGCGCAGCAGCGGACGGCCGAAGCCGATCGAGAAGCGCAGCACCTTCACCCCGCAAGCGCGCGCGGCAAGGTAGTGCCCCATCTCGTGCACGAAGATGAGGACGCAGAGGGCGACGACAAAAGCGAGAACGGTTTGCATGGCAGCGTTGGGTCGTCAGAAACGATAGCGGGGCTGGCAGCGGCCCGGAGACACAGCCGGGCGCAGCCGCAGCGCCATTGTCGCAGATGCCGCGAGCCGCCCCGTCACAGACGCCAGTTCAGCCAAGCTTGCCCAGCGCTGCACGTGCCGCCTCACGTGCGGCAGTATCTGCCTCCAGCACCGCGCCGAGCGAATCAGCCACGCCCTGTGGTGCCTTTTCGAGCACACGAGCGACGATGCGGGCGATATCCGTGAAGCGGATCTTTCCGTCCAGAAAGGCCTCAACCGCCACTTCGTTGGCGGCATTCAGCGCCGCCGGAGCCAGCCCCCCGACGCGCAGCGCGTCGAAGGCCAGCCCGAGGCACGGGAAGCGCGCCATCTCCGGCTTCTCGAAGCTGAGGGTGCCCGCCAGCGCCAGGTCCAGCGGCGACACGCCCGCCTCGATCCGCTCCGGATAGGCCAGGCCGTAGGCGATCGGCGTGCGCATATCGGGATTGCCGAGCTGCGCCAGCACCGAACCGTCCATATACGCGACCATCGAATGCACGATGCTCTGCGGGTGGATCAGCACCTCGATGCGTTCCGGCGGTGCGCCGAACAGCCAGTGGGCCTCGATCACCTCCAGGCCCTTGTTCATCATCGTGGCCGAATCGACCGAGATCTTGCGCCCCATCACCCAGTTCGGGTGCGCGCAGGCCTGGTCGGGCGTGATGTCGTGCAGCGTGGCCGGATCGCGCGTGCGGAACGGCCCGCCCGAGGCCGTCAGGACGACCTTTGCCACGCCGGCGCGGTAGCGCGGATCGTCCGCCGGCAGGCACTGGAAGATGGCGTTGTGCTCGCTGTCGATCGGCAGCAGCGTGGCGCCATGCTCGCGCACCGCATCCATGAAGATGCGCCCCGACATGACCAGCGCTTCCTTGTTCGCCAGCAGTACCCGCTTGCCGGCGCGCGCCGCGGCCAGCGTCGGTCGCAGGCCGGCCGCGCCAACGATTGCGGCCATTACGGAATCCGTCCCAGCGTCGCTTGCCACCGACTCGAGTGCCGCCTCGCCGTGGCTGACTTCGGTAGGCACGCCTGCATTGCGCAGCAGGCCTTCCAGTTCGCGCGCGGCCTCGGCCGTGCCAACCACTGCCCGGGCCGGGCGGAATTCGATGCAGCTGGCGGCAAGCTTGGCCACCTGGCGGTGCGCCGTCAGCGCGTGCACCGCATAGCGGTCGGAATGGCGCCGGATCACGTCGAGCGTGCTTTCGCCGATCGAGCCGGTGGCGCCAAGGATGGTAATGCGATGCATATCAGGCCAGCTTCAGAAAAATGTCACCATGAGAGCCGCCAGCGGGAATACCGGCAGCAAGGCGTCGATGCGGTCCAGCACACCGCCGTGGCCGGGCAGGAGGCGGCTGCTGTCCTTCATGCCGACCTGGCGCTTGAGCAGCGACTCGAACAGGTCGCCGGCGATGCTGGCGGCGACCAGCAGCGTGGTCAGGACTGCAACCAGCACCGGCCCGCCGCGGTCGCCCATGACCGAGAACCAGGTCGGCTCGAACGCGTGCGTGGCGGCCAAGCCGAGGCCGATCGCCATGGCCAGCAGCCAGCCGCCGATGGCCCCTTCCCAGGATTTTCCCGGGCTGATGGCCGGCGCCAGCTTGCGCCGGCCGATGGCCTTGCCAACAAAGTATGCGCCGATGTCGGCGGCCCAGACCAGCACGGCGGCGGTGAGCAGCACGCCGATGCCGGCGCCGCGCAGGATCATCGTGGCATGGCCGAACGCGGGCAGCATCACCAGCCCGAGTATCGCGCCCAGTGCGGTAAAGCCCGGCGTGGCAGTCCGCACGCCGCGGGCCAGCAACACCACCGCCACGCCCCAGCAGACCACGGCGGCCTCGAGCAGCCAGGTCAGCGCAGCGCGGCCCGGAAGGTCATGCCAAACGATCAGCGCAAGCAGGCAAGCCACCGCATAGACGTAAGGCCAGGCACGGCGCAGCCCGATCAGTCGGCCGAACTCCCAGCCCGCCAGCAGCACGATCACCGCGATCAGCCCGGCCAGCGCCACGGGCGGCGCCAGGAACAGGATCGGCAGGATCAGCAGCAACAGGCACAGGGCGGTGATGACGCGGGTAAGGAGCATGCGCTGCGGTGGTTCCCGTTGGGTAATGGTGGAAAGGGCCGGCTCAGGCGGTGCCGGACAGCCCCCGGGCGACCAGCTGTGCGCTGGTGCGGCCGAAGCGGCGTTCGCGCTGGCGGTACGAGGCGAAGGCCTTGTCCAGTTCCGCGGCGTCGAAGTCCGGCCAGTAGACGTCGGTGAAATACAGCTCGGAATACGCGAGCTGCCACAACAGGAAATTGCTGATGCGCTGCTCACCGCCCGTGCGGATGAACAGATCGGGCTCCGGCGCGTATGACATTGCCAGGTGCGGGGCCAGCACGGCCTCGTCGATGGTGTCCGGATCCAGCATCGGCGAGCGGGCCAGCATCTTGCGCATGGCCTGCAGCAGGTCCCAGCGCCCGCCATAGTTGGCGGCGATCGTCACGGTCAGGCCGGTATTGCCGTCCGTACGCGCTTCGGCGTCCCTGATCAGCTGCTGGATGCGCGGGCTGAAGCGGCTCAGGTCGCCAACCACCCGCACGCGGATGTTGTTGGCGTGCATCTTGACCACTTCCCGGCGCAGGGCGGTCATGAACAACCGCATCAGGAACGAGACTTCATCCGCCGGACGGCGCCAGTTCTCGGAACTGAACGCAAACAGCGTCAGGAACTGCACGCCGCGCGCTGCGCTGGCTTCCACCACCGCCCGCACGGCATCCAGCCCACGGCTGTGGCCGGCCACGCGCGGAAGGTGTCGCTGAGTCGCCCAGCGGCCGTTGCCGTCCATGATGATGGCAACGTGCCGGGGCACATACGTGGTATCGGGAACGCCGAGCGTTGAACTGATGTGCTGCATGATGGCAGACGGTCACTGACAGTCCCGGCGAAAGCTCGCCGGGGACGGGTCAGACCGTCATGATCTCCTTCTCTTTTTCCGCGACCATCTTGTCGATCTCGGCGACGAACTTGTCGGTCAGCTTCTGCACTTCGTCCTGGCCGCGGCGCTCGTCGTCCTCGGAGATGGTCTTGTCCTTGACCAGCTTCTTAAACTGCTCGTTGGCATCGCGGCGCAGGTTGCGCACGGCAACCTTGGCGCCTTCGGCCTCGCTCTTGACGACCTTGGTCAGCTCCTTGCGGCGCTCTTCGGTCAGGGCAGGCATCGGCACGCGGATGATGTCACCCATGGTGGCCGGGTTCAGGCCCAGGTCGGAATCACGGATGGCCTTTTCGACCGCGCCGACCATCTTCTTTTCCCAGGGCTGCACGGAGATGGTCCGTGCGTCGGCCAGGCCGATGTTGGCGACCTGGCTGATCGGCACCATCGAGCCGTAGTAATCAACCTGTACATGGTCGAGCAGGCCGGTGTGGGCACGGCCAGTGCGGATCTTCGCCAGATCGGCCTTGAAGGACTCGATCGACTTCAGCATTTTCTGCTCGGCGCTCTTCTTTGTGTCGGCGACGCTCATCATAACCTCCGGAAAACAGGGCAATCATGATCCCGCAGGCCGGGATCGAAAATGAATCATTCTACTCTTTGCCCGGCCGCGTACCACCATTGTGGCGCGGCCGGCGGCGCTCAGACGTGCACCAGCGTACCTTCGTCCTCGCCCAGGATGATGCGCTTGAGCGCACCCGGCTTGACGATCGAGAACACCCGGATCGGCAGCTTCTGGTCGCGGCACAGCGCGAAGGCGGTGGCGTCCATCACTTGCAGATTGCGCGAGATGGCCTCGTCGAAGCTGATGGTGGTGTATCGCGTGGCGCTCGGGTCCTTCTTGGGGTCGGCGGTGTACACGCCGTCCACCTTGGTCGCCTTGAGCACGACCTCGGCACCGATTTCCGAGCCGCGCAGCGCTGCGGCGGTGTCGGTGGTGAAGAAAGGGTTGCCGGTGCCGGCGGCGAAAATCACCACCTTGCCCTCCTCCAGCTGGCGGATCGCCCGCGGACGGATGTAGGGCTCGACCACCTGGTCCATGCGCAGCGCCGACTGGACGCGGCCTTCGATGTTGGCGTGGCGCATGGCGTCTTGCAGGGCCAGTGCGTTCATCATGGTGGCCAGCATGCCCATGTAGTCGGCCGTGGCGCGGTCCATGCCGGCGGCACCGCCGGCGACGCCGCGGAAAATATTGCCGCCGCCAATCACCACCGCCACCTGGACGCCGAGCTTCACGATCTCGGCAATGTCATTGACCATGGCCTCGATGGTGGAGCGGTTGATGCCGAAGGCATCGTCGCCCATCAGGGCTTCACCGGACAATTTCAGAAGGACGCGCTTATAGGCTGGCATGTTCACCCTCGGGCAAGAGCTGGACGCTCGTTTTGAGACGTATGTTTTAACGCGAACGGCACGGATCGGCGCGCCGTCCGCGGGAGAAAGCCGGTTTTCGCGGTCACCCGTCCAGTTGGGCGGGTGACCGCGAAAACAGACTGCTGCAGCGCACGCCGCGCGGGACAGGCAGCGTGTTCCTACTTGTGCAGAGGGGCACCTTTCGGCGCCCCTGCGGCATTATACGGCGGGCCAGTCACCCTCCACGAGGGGTCCGGACCGCCGGGACATCAGGCCTTCTGCGCAGCGGCCACCTGGGCGGCCACTTCAGCGGCGAAGTCGTCCTGCTTCTTCTCGATGCCTTCACCCACGACGTACAGGGTGAAGCCCTTGACGGTCGTGTTGGCGGCCTTCAGCATCTGCTCAACGGTCTGCTTGTCGTTCTTCACGAACGGCTGGTTGAACAGCGAGACTTCCTTCAGGTACTTCTGCACCGAGCCTTCAACCATCTTGGCGACGATCTCGGCCGGCTTGCCCGATTCGGCAGCCTTCTGCTCGGCGATGCTGCGCTCCTTGGCGATCAGGTCGGCGGGGACCTGGTCGGCGGACAGCGACACCGGCTTCATGGCGGCCACGTGCATGGCGACGTCCTTGGCGGCGGCTTCATCGCCGTCGAACTCGACCATCACGCCGATACGGGTGCCGTGCAGGTACGACACCAGCTTGCCGCCGTTGGCGTAGCGGGCAAAGCGGCGGATCGTCAGGTTTTCGCCGATCTTGCCGATCAGGGCGGTGCGGGTGGCCTCAACGCTCACGCCGTCGATTTCCAGCGCCGACAGGGCAGCCACGTCGGCCGGGTTCTGCTTGGCGACCAGCTCGGTCACCTTGGCCGAGAAAGCCAGGAAGTCGTCGTTCTTGGAGACGAAATCGGTCTCGCAGTTCAGTTCGACCAGGGCGCCGGTGGTGCCGTCGATGAACGATGCGACCACGCCTTCGGCGGTCACGCGCGACGCGGCCTTGCTGGCCTTGTTGCCCAGCTTGACGCGCAGCAGCTCTTCAGCCTTGTTCAGGTCGCCGTCGGCCTCGGTCAGGGCCTTCTTGCATTCCATCATCGGCGCGTCGGTCTTCGCGCGCAGTTCAGCCACCATGCTTGCGGTAATTGCCGCCATTTGTCACTCCTTGAATGGTTCGCGCCAGCCTGTCCGCGGTTGCCCTGTCAGACTGCCGGCCGGGGTGTACAGCCTCACCCGCGACAGATTGCCTGCGGCGGATGACAACAAATCAAAAATTCAAAAAAAAGGGGCGCCAGATGTGCCCCCTTTTATCGCCCTGCTTATATGCCGGCGTCCCCCGGCTTCGCGCAACGGCCGCCCCATGCTCCGGGCGGCTGACGATGCCTGCTTGTCGTTCCGAGGCGATGCGCGCTATCGGGGTCCTTTCGCCGGCAGGCGATCAGCCTTCCTGGACTTCGACGAATTCGTCGCCGCCGCGTGCGGCTTCCACGACTTCCTGCACCGCGTTGGCACGGCCTTCCAGGATCGCGTCAGCCACGCCGCGCACGTACAGGGCCACGGCCTTGCTCGAGTCGTCGTTGCCCGGGATCACGTAATCGATGCCTTCCGGCGAGTGGTTGGTATCGACCACGCCGATCACGGGGATGCCCAGCTTGTTGGCTTCGGTCACGGCAATCTTGTGGTAGCCGACGTCGACCACGAAGATGGCGTCAGGAACGCCGCCCATGTCCTTGATGCCGCCGATCGACTTTTCCAGCTTGAGCATCTCGCGCTCGAACATCAGCGCTTCCTTCTTGCTCATGGTGTCCAGCGCGCCGGCTTCCTTGGCAGCTTCCATGTCCTTCAGGCGCTTGATCGAGATCTTGACCGTCTTGAAGTTGGTCAGCATGCCGCCGAGCCAGCGGGCGTCGACGTAAGGCATGCCTGCGCGGCCGGCTTCTTCAGCCAGGATTTCGCGCGACTGGCGCTTGGTGCCCACGAACAGGATGGTGCCGCGGTTGGCGGCCAACTGACGCACGTACTTCAGTGCGTCCTGGAACATCGGCAACGTCTTTTCGAGGTTGATGATGTGGATCTTGTTGCGGTGACCGAAGATGAAGGGAGCCATCTTCGGGTTCCAGAAGCGGGTTTGGTGGCCGAAGTGGCAACCGGCTTCCAGCATTTCGCGCATGGTGACGGACATGTAATTCTCCAATAGGGTTTGGTCTGAAGTCCGCCCCGACATTCCTGAAGAGGAACACCCCGGATGAGCGGACCAGCGATTTCGAGATTCCGGCCTGCCGGCAACATCCCCGCAAAGGGTTTGCTGCATCGCAAACAAGCTAGCCTGCTATTGTAGCAATAAAAACGCAGGCCGCTCAAGCCTGCCCGACCTTTGCCGGACGAGGCGCCCCTGCATCACCTCCGGCCAGACGCCTCGGGAATACAGAAGCCTTGTCTGCCTCCGATTGGCACGCCATTGGCTGCGATCCCCTCGCGATGGTGCGATAATCCCACATTGACCATTCGATTCCGGCGCGGCCTGAGGCCTCGCCGTCACATTTCTGGCGACGCAGCATGAGCATCTATCTGAATACCGCCGAAGACATCGCCCAAATGCGCGTGGCTTGCCGCCTTGCCTCCGAAGTCCTCGACTACATCACCCCCTTCGTCAAGCCGGGCGTGACCACCGGCGAGCTGGACCGCCTGTGCCATGCCTATATGCGTGACGTGCAAGGCACCGTGCCCGCGCCGCTGAACTACGCGCCCCCGGGCTATCCGCCCTTCCCCGGCGCAATCTGCACCTCGGTCAACGACGTGATCTGCCACGGCATCCCCGGCGAGCGCGTGCTGAAGAGCGGTGACGCGATCAACCTGGATATCACCGTCATCACCAAGGAAGGCTACTACGGCGACACCAGCCGCATGTTCATCGTCGGCGAGGGCTCGATCCTCGCCAAGCGCCTGGCACAGGTGACGTATGAGTGCATGTGGAAGGGCATCGCGCAGGTGCGCGACGGCGCCCGCCTGGGCGACATCGGCCATGCCATCCAGGTGCACGCCGAGGCCGCCGGCTACAGCGTGGTGCGCGAATACTGCGGCCACGGCATCGGCAAGAACTTCCATGAAGACCCGCAGATCCTGCACTACGGCCGCCCCGGCACCGGCACCGAGATCAAGGCCGGCATGATCTTCACGGTGGAACCGATGATCAACGCCGGCAAGCGCGACATCCGCACCATGCCCGACCAGTGGACGGTGAAGACGCGCGACCGAAGCCTGTCGGCCCAGTGGGAGCACACCGTGCTGGTCACCGAGACCGGCTACGAAGTGCTGACCGTGTCGGCCAACACCCCGGCGCCGCCCGCGTTCATTACGGAATCCGTTGCGGCCTGACGCCGCACCAAGCCAGGGGCGCCTGACAGGCGCCCTTCTCATTTCAGCCGTGCCCACGAACCTCCACGCCCACTCCATGGACACCACGCCGGAACTCCTGCTCGCCGCCCGTGTTCGCGACAGACTGAAGTCCGACAAGCAGGCCCTGTTCGCCGATTTCGAGGCAACTGCCCAGGCCACGACGCTGATCACGCGTCTGCGCCGGGCGGTGGATACCGCCCTGATCGAGGCCTGGCGCGGGCTGGAGATGCCCGCCGGCGCGGCACTGGTGGCGGTTGGCGGCTATGGCCGCGGCGAACTGTTTCCCTATTCGGACGTGGATGTCCTGCTCCTGCTTCCGACCGAGCCGGACGCAGACACCACCGGCCGGCTCGAGCGCTTCATCGGCCTGTGCTGGGATCTCGGACTCGAAATCGGCTCATCCGTGCGCACGGTCGACGACTGCATTCGTGAATCGCGGCTCGACGTCACGATCCAGACCTCGCTGCTGGAGGCACGCCTGCTGACCGGCAGTCGCAAGCTGTTTGCGGAGTTGCAGCAACGCTACCAGGCCGACCTGGACCCGGCAGCATTCTTCCAGGCCAAGCTGCTGGAAATGCGCCAGCGCCACGCCAAGTACCAGGACACGCCCTACGCGCTGGAGCCCAACTGCAAGGAAAGCCCCGGTGGCCTGCGTGACCTGCAGGTCATCCTCTGGATGACCAAGGCGGCGGGTCTCGGCGACAGCTGGAAAGAGCTGTTCGAGAAGGGCCTGCTGACCGAGCGCGAAGCCCAGGAACTGGCCCGCAACGAACGCCTGCTGAAGACCATCCGCGCCCGCCTGCACTTGGTGGCGGGCCGCCGTCAGGATGTGCTGGTGTTCGACCTGCAGACCGCCCTGGCCGAATCCTTCGGCTACCGGCAGAACGACAACAAGCGTGCCAGCGAACAGCTGATGCGCCGCTACTACTGGGCCGCCAAGGCCGTCACGCAGCTCAACAGCGTGCTGCTGCTCAATATCGAGGCGCTGCTGTTCCCCTGCGAGTCGCAGGTGACGCGCGTCCTCAACGAGCGCTTTGTCGAGCGCCAGGGCATGCTGGAAATCACCAGCGACGACGTCTATGAGCGCGACCCGCACGCGATCCTCGAAACCTTCCTGCTGTACGAGCGCACGCCGGGCGTGAAGGGCCTGTCGCCGCGCACGCTGCGCGGGCTGTACAACGCGCGCACCCTCATGGGTGCAAGCTGGCGCAACGATCCCGAGAACCGCCGCCTGTTCCTGGCCATCGTGCAGGAGCCGCAGGGCATCACTCACGCGCTGCGCCTGATGAACCAGACCAGCGTGCTGGGCCGCTACCTGATCAACTTCCGGCGCATCGTCGGGCAGATGCAGCACGACCTGTTCCACGTCTACACAGTGGACCAGCACATCCTGATGGTGGTGCGCAATATGCGCCGCTTCGCCATCGTCGAGCACACGCACGAATTCCCGTTCTGCAGCCAGCTGATCGCCAGCTTCGACAAGCCATGGGTTCTGTCGGTGGCGGCGCTGTTCCATGACATCGCCAAGGGCCGCGGCGGCGATCACTCCAAGCTCGGCACCGTGGATGCGCGCCGCTTCTGCAAGCAGCACGGCATCGCGCGCGAGGACGCCGACCTGATCTGCTGGCTGGTCGAGCATCACCTGACCATGAGCCACGTGGCGCAGAAGCAGGACCTGACCGATCCGGAAGTGGTTCATGCCTTTGCCCGCGTGGTCGGCAACGAGCGCTACCTGACGGCACTCTACCTGCTGACCGTGGCCGATATCCGCGGCACCAGCCCGAAGGTCTGGAACGCATGGAAGGGCAAGCTGCTGGAAGACCTCTACCGCATCACGCTGCGCGTGCTCGGCGGCGCCAGGGTCGATCCGCACTCGCTCTGGTCCCAGCGCAAGGAAGAGACCATCGCGCAGTTGCGCCTCAAGGCCTTCGACCCGGAGCTGGGCAAGCCGCTGTGGGCGCAGCTCGACGTGGCGTTCTTCCTGCGGCATGACTCGCGCGACATCGCCTGGCTCACGCGCCATCTCTACGACAAGGTGAACAGCCCCACGCCAGTAGTGAAGGCGCGCATCTCGCCCGCCGGCGAGGGCCTGCAGGTGGCCGTGTACGTCAAGGACCAGCCGGACCTGTTTGCACGGATCTGCGGTTACTTCGAGCGCAAGGCGTACTCCATCCAGGACGCCAAGATCCACACCACTCGCCACGGCTACGCGCTTGATACCTTCCAGGTGACCGATCCAGGCATCTCCGGCGACGGCGGCAACTACCGTGACATCCTTGCGCTGGTGGAACACGAGCTGTCCGAGCGCCTGCGCCTGCAGGCGCCACTGCCCGAGCCCAGCCAGGGCCGGCTGTCGCGCCAGTCGCGCAGCTTCCCGATCAAGCCGCGCGTAGACCTGCGGCCTGACGAGCGCGGCCAGTATTACCTCCTGTCGGTGTCGGCCAACGACCGCACTGGCCTGCTGTATGCGATTGCCCGCGTGCTCACGCAGCATCGCGTCTCAGTCCACACCGCCCGCATCAACACCCTTGGCGAACGCGTCGAAGACGTGTTCCTGGTCGACGGCAGCCGTCTTGCCGCCGACAACCGATCGCAGATTCAGCTTGAACAGGACCTGCTCGCCGCGCTGGAAATCTGATTCCCGCTGGCAGCATTGAAGATATGACCGATAGCAATTCGCCCAAGCGCAAGACGCTGGGCATCAAGCCGCCCGCCGGCACCGCCACCCGCAAGCCCTCCGGCAACCGGCCCGTGCGCGTCTCCGACCTGAACCGCAAGCGCGTCCAGGCCGTTGCCGAAGGCATCAAGCGTGCGCACGAGCGGGCCGGCGAAAAGTCTGCCAAGCGCACACCGTCGCAGCCGGAGCAAGGTGCAGGCGGGCGCCGTGACAATGCCGCCGGCAGGCCCGCCCGCCCGGCACGCAGCGAGGGCGACCGCGATTTCCGCCCGGCCCGGCAAGGACGTCCGGCCGACGGCGAACGGCAGGCCCGCCCGCGCCGGTTCGAGGAAGGCGAGGCCCGTCCACGCCGCTTTGGCGACGATGAATCCCGTCCCCGCCGTTATGGCGACGACAACCAGCAGCGTCCGCGGCGTTTCGACAATGGCGAGCCCCGCCCGCGCCGGACCGGTGACGATGAATCACGCCCGCGCCGCTTCGGCAATGACGAGTCGCGTCCGCGCCGCTCTGGCGATGATGAATCGCGTCCTCGCCGTTATGGTGACGACACCAGCCAGCAGCGTCCGCGGCGCTTCGACAACGGCGAGTCGCGCCCGAGCAGGGCCGGTGACAATGAATCGCGCCCGCGCCGCTTTGGCGATGATGAATCGCGTCCCCGCCGTTACGGCGATGACAACAGCCAGCAACGCCCGCGACGTTTCGACAACGGAGAGTCCCGCCCGCGCAGGGCCGGTGACGATGAATCGCGCCCGCGCCGCTTCAGCAATGACGAGCAGCGTCCACGCCGCTATGGCGACGACAGCAGCCAGTCGCGTCCGCGCCGTCCTGACACCGGCGAATCCCGTCCGCGGCGCTTCGGCGATGACGAAGGCCGCCAGCGCCGCGCGCCGGGTCCCGATGACCGCCGCCGCGAAGGCGCAGCGCCTGCACGCCGGTTCAGCGACACGGCGGATCGCGCCCGGCCGGCACGCCCCACAGGCGACCGCGCCGCGCGCCAACCGGACGCACGCACGGAAAGCCGCCCGGCCGCGCCTGCTGCCATGGCACGCGAACCGGCGCACGACGACGGGCTGGTCCGCCTGTCCAAGCGCATGTCCGAGCTCGGCCTGTGCTCGCGGCGCGAGGCCGATGAATGGATTCCGCGGGGCTGGGTGCTGGTCGACGGCAAGCCGGTCACCGAACTGGGCTCGCGCATCCGCCCTGACGCCGAGATCGAGATTCTGCAGGCTGCGCGCTCCGAGCAAGGCGAACGCGTGACCGTGCTCCTGAACAAGCCGGTCGGCTTTGTGTCGGGCCAGGCGGAAGACGGCTACGAGCCGGCAGCGGTGCTCTTTACCGCGGAGAACCAGTGGGAGGGAGACCCGACGCGCAAGCGCTTTGCGCCCTGGCAGCGCAAGAACCTGGCGCCGGCTGGCCGCCTCGATATCGACTCCACCGGCCTGCTGGTGCTCACGCAGGACGGCCGCGTGGCGCGTGCGCTGATCGGCGAGGATTCGAACGTCGAGAAAGAGTATCTGGTTCGCGTGACCTGGGATTCGCCGAACGGGCTGGTCGAGCGCAATATCAGCGCGGTCTTCCCGCCCGAAGAGATCGAGCGTCTGCGCCACGGCCTGTCGCTCGACGGCGTGGCACTGAAGCCGGCCAAGGTCAGCTGGCAGAACGAGGAGCAGTTGCGCTTTGTCCTGCGCGAAGGCCGCAAGCGCCAGATTCGCCGCATGTGCGAACAGGTGGGCCTGCAAGTGGTGGGGCTGAAGCGGGTCCGCATGGGCCGCGTCGTGCTGGGCGATCTGCCGCCCGGACAGTGGCGTTTCCTGGGACCGTTCGAGAAGTTCTGAGGTAGCGAGATCCGGCGTGTCCTCACATGAGGAGGGCACGCCGGACTGTCAGCGGCATTTCAGTCGTCGCTGTTGGGCGGCAAGTCGGGGAACAGCACCTCGGTAAATCCGAAACGCGCAAAGTCCTTCACCCGCATCGGATACAGAATGCCCTGCAGGTGATCGCATTCATGCTGCACCACACGCGCATGAAAGCCTTCGGCAATGCGCTCGATGCGGTTGCCCATCATGTCGTAGCCGCTGTATTTCAGACTGACATGGCGCGGCACCACGCCGCGCAGCCCCGGCACCGACAGGCACCCTTCCCAGCCGTCCTCCATCTCATCGGACAGCATTTCCAGCACCGGATTGATCAGCACCGTCTTGGGCACCGTCGGTGCGTCCGGATAGCGCGGATTGCGGTCGAAGCCGAAGATCACCACCTGCAGGTCGACGCCGATCTGCGGCGCCGCCAGGCCCGCGCCATTGGCATGGTCCATGGTGTCGAACATGTCGTCGACCAGGATGCGCAGCTCCGGCGTATTGAAGCGCTCCACCGGCCGCGCCACCTGCAGCAGGCGCGGATCGCCCATCTTGAGAATTTCGCGAATCATTGCGGTTCCCCCGGTTGGCCTGCGCCGAATTCGGCCAGCAGCTTGAGCATGCCTGCCTCGTCCAGGACCGGCACGCCCAGTGCCTCGGCCTTGTCGAGCTTGCTGCCGGCTTCGGCGCCGGCCACCACATAGTCAGTCTTCTTTGAAACCGAACCCGCCACCTTGGCACCGGCTGCTTCCAGCCGTTCCTTGGCGTCTTCGCGCGACATCGTCGGCAGCGTGCCGGTGAGCACGAAAGTCTTGCCCGCCAGCGGCGCCGGCGCCTTCGCGGCCGGTTCGCTTTCCGGCCAGTGTACGCCTGCCGCGCGAAGCTGTTCGATTACCTCGACATTGTGCGGCTCGCCGAAGAAATTCGCGATCGACTGCGCCACCACCGGGCCGACATCGTTCACTTCGAGCAATGCGGCCTCGTCGGCGGCCATCAGCCCGTCGAGCTTGCCGAAATGCCTGGCCAGGTCCTTGGCCGTGGCCTCGCCCACATGGCGGATGCCCAGCGAAAAGATGAAGCGGTTGAGCGTGGTCTCGCGCGAAGCATCGATCGCAGCCACCAGGTTGGAAGCCGATTTGTCCGCCATCCGGTCCAGCGCCGCCAGCTTAGCCACGCCGAGCTTGAACAGGTCGGCCGGCGTGCGCACGATGCCCTGGTCGACCAGCTGCTCGACCACCTTGTCGCCCAGCCCTTCGATATCCATGGCGCGGCGCTGCGCGAAATGCAGCAGCGCCTGCTTGCGCTGGGCGGCGCAGATCAGGCCGCCGGTGCAGCGTGCAATCGCTTCATCCTCAAGCTTCTCGATGTGCGAGCCGCACACCGGGCATTCGGTCGGCATCACAAAGGCGCGCGCGTCGGCAGGACGCCGGTCGGCGACGACTGCCACCACCTCCGGAATCACGTCGCCGGCGCGGCGCACGATCACCGTGTCGCCGATATGCACATCCTTGCGGCGAACCTCGTCCTCGTTGTGCAGGGTGGCGTTGGTCACGGTCACCCCGCCGACAAACACCGGCTTGAGCCGCGCCACCGGCGTGATCGCGCCGGTGCGGCCCACCTGCACCTCGATGTCCTCGACGATGGTCGTCATTTCCTGCGCCGGGAACTTGTGCGCCAGCGCAAATCGCGGCGCGCGCGAAACAAAGCCGAGCCTCTCCTGTTCGTCCAGCGCGTTGACCTTGTAGACCACGCCGTCGATGTCATACGGCAGCGCATCGCGCTTTTCGCCGACATCGCGGTAGAAATCCAGCAGCCCCTGCGCGCCCTTGACCACCGCCCGCTCCTTGCAGACCGGCAGGCCCAGGGTGGCAAACCCGTCGAGCATGGCGCTGTGGGTTGGCGGCCGGTCCACGCCCTGCAATTCACCCAGGCCATAGGCAAAGAACGAAAGCGGCCGGCGCGCGGTAATGCGCGGATCGAGCTGCCGCAGGCTGCCAGCGGCGGCGTTGCGCGGATTGACGAAGGTCTTCTCGCCGGCTTCGGCCTGGCGCTCGTTGAGCTTGTCGAAGTCGCGGCGGTACATGAACACCTCGCCACGCACTTCCAGCACCGCGGGCGCCTGGCCACGCAGCTTGAGCGGGATCGCCTTGATGGTGCGCACGTTGACGGTCACGTCCTCGCCGGTCTCTCCGTCGCCGCGGGTGGCGGCCTGCACCAGCCGGCCGTCCTCGTAGCGCAGCGACATCGCCAGGCCATCGAACTTCAGCTCGCAGGCGTACTCCACCGCATCGGCGGCGCTGAACAGGTCCTGCGCGCCGCCGGCAAGCACGCTGCGGCCCAGCCCTTGCGCACAGCGGCGGTCAAAGGCGATGACGTCCTCGTCGGAGAAACCGTTGTTGAGCGACAGCATCGGCACGCGGTGCCGCACGGTGTCGAACGCCGACAGCGGCTGGCCGCCGACGCGCTGGGTGGGCGAGTCGGGCGTAAGCAGCTCCGGATGCTCGATTTCCAGCGCCTGCAGCTCGCTGAAGAGCGCGTCGTATTCGGCGTCCGGAATGGTCGGCGCATCGAGCACGTAATACTGGTAGTTGTGGCGATCCAGCTCTTCGCGCAGCCACTGGACGCGATCGGCAGCCGCCTTGGGCGGCAAGCCGGCGCCGGGCGCGGAGGCATTGGCCTTCGCGCCGTGATGGGTTCCGCTCATTGCTGACTCCGGCTAAATGCTGAACAGACGCACCGCCACCGGGGAGCCGGCGGGCATGCCGCGCGCTTCCAGCTTGACGTACAGCGCTTCGAGCTGGTTGAAGATGGCGACGAACGACGGCTCGCTCAGCGGCCGCATATTGTCGTCGACCAGCTGCGCCCCCATGCGCTGCGCCAGGGTATGGCCATACTCGCAGACCGTCTTGAACGGCTTTGCCGACTGGTCGGCCTGCGGCACATCCAGCAGCAGCGTGATCCGGCGTCCGGCCTTGATGGTCAGGTCATCGCGCAGGAAGTTGGTATCGCCGAACTGCAGCGTGAACAGCGGACGCTGCACGCCGTCAGGGCCAGCCTGGTAGCGGATAAAGCGGGTGCCATCGCGCGACAGCACCAGGCCGTCCTGCGTGGCCACGTTCTGCACGTAAGCGGCAGACCACGGCGCGCCGTCGGAGATCACGTTGACGCCAAGCTGCACGTCGCAGCCTGCCGCAAAGGCATCGAGCTCGCGCGCATTGGCCACGGTTTCCGTCATGTCGGGCAGGTCGGCCGAGGCGTCAAGCGATTCGGCCAGCGATTCCACGGCGTTGACGAATTCGGAGAATTCCAGCGCATTGAGCGGACCGCCGCGATTGGCGAGCTGCACGGCGACCTGGATATCCTCGTACTGATGGCCGGCGGTCACCGCTTCCCACGCATTGGCCTCGGCACGCAGGCCCTCGATATGAACCTGCTTGGTGCCGGCGCGGCGCAGACGGCCGGTCAGCGGCAGGATGCGGTCGCCGGAAGCCTTGCGCTCCAGGTGCAGCGGCACGATGCAGTCGATCAGCGGATCGATCACGGCCGGCGTGGGCTGGCCATCCAGCACGGCCACGGCAGGCTCTTCCTCGACAGCCTCGGCCTGGGCAGCCGGCCCAGGCTGTGCATGGGCCGACGTCGAAGCAGCAGGCGCTGCGGCGAGTGCCACCTCTTCGGCAATTGTCTCGTCCGCATCGGCGGAACTGGCGGCAGCTGCCGCTGCGGCAACCGCCACGTCGTTCGAGGTGACTGGCGAAGGCGCCGGTGCCGCCGGCTTGGCCGCCAGCGTCGGCTCGCGTCGCTCGATGTGCTCTTGCGCGGGTGTCTCATGCAGCTTGGCCGCGACTTCAGGCGCAGTGGTCTGGCCTACCACCGGCTCGCGCATCGGCGGCAGGTCGTCTTCCGGGCTCAGCTCGCGCGGACGGCGCGCCTTGCGGATCTGCCACTGGTTGTAGGCAAACAGCAGCGCCAGGAAGACGAGGCCCGCGACGATCAGCGCGGTCTGCAGGTCCATGTTCAGGTTCATGCTGCAGCCTCCGAGGAATCAATGGCCATGCTCATGCTGCCTCCGCCATAGAAACCGCCGCGTCCATGTCGACAGCCACAATACGCGAGACACCCTGCTCCTGCATGGTCACGCCGATGAGTTGATGAGCCATTTCCATGGCGATCTTGTTGTGTGAAATAAATACGAACTGCGTCTTGCTGGACATGCGCGCCACCATGTTGGCGTAGCGCTCGGTATTGGCGTCGTCCAGCGGCGCGTCCACCTCGTCCAGCAGGCAGAACGGTGCCGGATTGAGCTGGAACATCGCAAACACCAGCGCGATCGCGGTCAGCGCCTTCTCGCCGCCGGAAAGCAGGTGAATGGTCGAGTTCTTCTTGCCCGGCGGCTGCGCCATGACCTGCACGCCGGCGTCGAGGATTTCCTCGCCGGTCATGATCAGGCGGGCCTGGCCGCCACCGAACAGCGACGGGAACAGCTCGCCGAAATGATGGTTCACCTGATCGAAGGTACCCTGCAGCAGCGCCCGGGTTTCCTGGTCGATCTTGGCAATGGCGTCTTCCAGCGTGGTGATGGCGTCGTTCAGGTCGGCCGACTGCGCATCGAGGAAGGTCTTGCGTTCGCGCGCCGCGGCCAGTTCGTCGAGCGCGGCCATGTTGACGGGGCCCAGCCCGTTGATGGCGTTGTTGATGCGCGTGACTTCGCCTTGCAGGTACGACGGCTTCAGGTCGCCGGTGAGCTTTTCCGCCAGCGCGGCTTCGTCCACCTCGGCGGTGGCGAGTTGCTCGCTGAACTGCTCCTGGTTCAGGCGCGCAGCCTGTTCCTTGAGCTGGAGCTCGGTGATGCGGTCGCGCAGCGGCTGCAGGCTGCGCTCGGCGGCCAGGCGCTGGTCGTCGAACTGGCGCAACTGGGCCGACAGCGCATCGAGTTCGATGCGGGCCGCGCCCAGCTTCTCTTCCTTTTCGGCGCGCAGTTCCAGCGCTTCCTGCAGGCCGGTGTGGGCGGTCTGCTCATTGATGGTTTCCAGCTCGGCGCGCGCGTTTTCCAGCGACTCGGCGATGCGTTCGGCCTGGTCGGCGGCCACCTGGATATTTCGGCGCAGCTCGTCGATGCGGCTGGCGAGGTTGCGTTCGGCAAAGACCGCTTCCTGCGCGGCGCGCTCCAGATCGCGCAACTGGTGGCGGGCACCCGAGAGCTTGCTGTCGAGCGCCTCGAATGCCATCTGCTGGTCTTCGTGCGTGGCCTGCATCTCCGCCAGCGCGGCGTCGTGCTGCTCGAAGCTGGCTTCCGACTCGGCGCGAATGGCGCGCTGTTCGTCGATTTGCGCGCCGATTTCTTCCAGTTCCTCGCGGATCTGGCCGCTACGGGCCGAGTAGCGTTCCATCGCCTGCGACAGCTTGAGCACGTCCATCTGCAGCGTATGCACGCGGCGGGTGGCCTGCTCGCTGCGCGAGCGCGCTTCGCCGAGCGACTGGCTGGCTTGCGTGTATGCCGCTTCGGCACGCACGGCCTGGCTCCTGGCCTCGTCGGACAGCAGCAACTGCGCGCGCGCCTGCTTCTGCAGGTTCTCGATTTCCTGCTCGCGGGCCAGCATGCCGGCCTGCTCGGAATCGGCAGCGTAGATCTGGATCGCGTTGCGGCCGATGAGGTGGCCTTCGGCGACGACGAACGATGCCCCTTCGGGCAGCGTACCGCGCGCGGCCAGCGCGGCGGCCATGTCGGTCGCGACATAGACGTCCGCCAGCCAGTCCTGCATCACGGCGCGGATGCCCGGCTCGGTGATCTGCACCAGCGACATCAGCGAACGCAGGCCGGCCGGGGTTTCCACCGGACGCGCGGCCGGCGGCGGCGAATAGAAGGCGAGCTTGGCGGGCGGGGCGTCGGACAGGAAGGCCTTGACCCAGTCCAGGTTTGACACTTCCAGCGCGGCCAGCTTTTCGCGCAGCACGGATTCGAGGGCGTTTTCCCAGCCCGGCTCGATATGGACCTTCTTCCACAGGCGCGGCAGTTCCGACAGGCCGTGCCTGGCCAGCCAGGGCTGGACCTTGCCGTCGGTCTGCACGTTTTCCTGCAGCTGCCTGAGCGCTGACAGCCGGGCTTCCAGCGAGCCAATGGCGGCGGCCTCGCTCTGCACGCGCTCCTGCGCGGCGCGGCGCTCGCTGTCCAGGCGCGGCACGCTGTCTTCGGCATCGACCAGGATGGCCTGCGCCTCTTCCAGCACCGCTTCCTGCTCGGCCAGTTCGGCGCGGGCCTGCTCCAGGCGGGTTTCATCGGGCCGGTCCAGGCCCTTTTCTTCCGCCGACAGGCGCTCGCGCCGCTGCTCGAGCTGCTGCAGCATCTGGTCGGCGCTGCGCTGCTGGGCGGCTTCGAGCTTGAGCGCCTGTTCTGCCTGCATGATGCCGGCGCGCTGCTCGTTGAGCAGTTGCTGGGCATCGCGCCACTGGGCTTCCAGCGTCGGCAGTTCGTCGTTCTTGTGGGCAACGGCCTCCTGCGCCTCGACCGTGCGGCCTTCCGCCACGGCGAGGTTTTCCTCGGCCTGCGCCAGTTCGTCGGTGGCCTGCCCGGCCTTGCCCTGCCACTGCTCGCGCTGGGCGGTCAGGGCGGCGATCTGGGCCTGCACGCGGTTGCGCGACTCGACCACGTAGCGGATTTCCGCTTCGAGCTTGCTGACCTCGGTGTTGGCTTCATACAGCGCACCCTGCGCCGCGTGCATGCCGTCGGACGCCGCGTAATGCGCGGCACGCATGGTTTCCAGCTCGGCCTCGACGTGGCGCAGTTGCGCCGTCTGGGCTTCCAGGTCGATCTGGGCCTGCTCGATGGCGCGCTGGTGACGCTCCTGCTCGGCCTGCGCCTCACGCTTGCGCAGCAGCCACAGCAGGTGCTGCTTCTCTTCGCCGTCGGCCTGCAGCGTCTTGAACCGCTGCGCGACTTCGGCCTGGCCTTCGAGCTTTTCGAGGTTGGCGCCGAGCTCGCGCAGGATGTCTTCCACGCGGGTCAGGTTCTCGCGGGTATCCGATAGCCGGTTTTCCGTCTCCCGGCGGCGCTCCTTGTACTTGGACACGCCAGCGGCCTCTTCCAGGAAGATCCGCATGTCATCGGGCTTGGCCTCGATGATCCGCGAGATCATGCCCTGCCCGATGATGGCGTAGGCGCGCGGCCCCAGGCCGGTGCCCAGGAAGATGTCCTGGATATCGCGCCGGCGCACCGGCTGGTTGTTGATGTAGTAGGACGAGGTGCCGTCGCGGGTCAGCACGCGCTTGACCGCCACTTCGGCGTACTGGCTCCACTGGCCGGCGGCGCGGCCCTCGGCGTTGTCGAAGACCAGCTCGACGCTTGCCCGCCCGGCCTGCTTGCGGGCCGTGGAACCGTTGAAGATGACGTCCTGCATGGACTCGCCGCGCAGCTCGGAAGCGCGTGACTCGCCCAGCACCCAGCGCACCGCATCGATGATGTTCGATTTGCCGCAGCCGTTGGGACCTACGATGCCGACCAGTTGGCCGGGGACTTGAAAATTGGTGGGATCGACAAATGACTTGAAGCCCGCCAGCTTGATCGAGGATAGTCGCACGTTGTCGTGTGGTATCGGCCTATGCAGCGTTCAGGAAAGCCGGGCCACAGGAGGGCCGGCGCGGCGTGCTGCCTGCGCCCCTTTCCGCCCCCCTTGTGCCCGATAGTTGGCGCTAATCATACCATCGCAGCCCCGGCTTCCGACCGGTTTGCCAGTCTCCTCCAGGCCATATTTCCCGCCAGCATTCCCTTGCCTTTCCGCCATTTGCCGGCCACTTCCGGGCGCCACCGCCTTCACTTCTGAATTCGTGCCTGTGGCTGCTGTCTGACATGGTTATGTAACAGTCGGGAAACTAACTAGGGTAAATGCTAGTCTCTGAATAATGTCAGCGTGATCCCGGATGCCCTCGGCATCGCACCGGCCGCGGCCAGGAGTGCGCGGCCCCACAGGAGGACTGAGCATGATCGAATCGTCCCCGGCAAAGCTGCCGTGGTCAGTGAGCGAGATTGATTACCAGGCGATCGAGGTGGACCGCATCCGCCCGGATCGCGACCTGTTCTACCTGCTGGCTTCGGCCTCGTTTATCGAAAGCGGATCCGACACCTACGCGGGCAACCTTGCCACCTACTACGCGCACACACCCGAGGCCGCCGACTGGCTTTCCCGACACTGGGAAGCCGAAGAACTCCAGCACGGCCTGGCGCTGCGCCGCTATGTCGAGCATGTCTGGCCCGAGTTCGACTGGGAGCGCGGCTACGCCCGCTTCTTCGAGGAATACCGCGTCACCTGCTCGATCGATCAGTTCGAGCCCACCGAGGCCCTGGAAATGGCCGCCCGCTGCGTGGTCGAAACCGGCACCGCCGCCTACTATCGCGCGCTGGAACAGGCCAGCGACGAGCCCGTGCTGCGTGCCCTCACCCGCCGGATTGCCAATGACGAGGTCCGCCACTACAAGCACTTCTACCGGTTCTTCAACCAGTTCCTGGACCAGGAGGGGCTGGGCCGCCATCGCGTCCTTGGCGCATTGACGCGCCGCCTGCTGGAAATCAAGAACGAGGACGCCGAGATCGCGCTGCGCAACGTGCTGCGCATGGAGCGCGGCGTCGAAGAGATCCCCGACCAGGAAGTGAAGGCGCTGAACTCCCGCGTCAGCGCGGTGATCCGCAAGAACCTGCCGATCGATATGACCGTGAAGATGCTGCTGCGCCCGCTGCACCTGCATAGCGGCGTGGAGCGAGCGGTGCGCAAGCCCCTGGTGGCGGTCGTATCACGGGTCATGCTGCACTGAACGGCAGCCGGCCCGTCAGCCGCCGCGCGCCTGCCGGGCCTCGTAGGCTTTCAGGTGGCTGTATGCGACCTGCAGCAGCGACAGCGGCCCGCCCTGCTGCGGCGCCCCGCGCGCGATCAGGTCGCCCAGGATATGGTCCGCTTCCGTGCGGGAGCGGTTTTCCACGTCACGCAGCATCGAGGCGTTCAGCGGCGACGGCGTCAGCAGCATCTGCCCGGCACGAGAATCGAAATCCGGCGGCATCGGGAAGCCGTTGTACTGCGCCACGGCGCGGCAGTCGGCCAGAATGCCTTCAATCACGCGCCGGCCGTCCGGCGTGCCAAGGATATCGCCGATGGCCGCCCGCATCAGGCAGGTGCTGCCTGCCAGCGTGGCCAGGAAGATCCACTTCTCCCACATGCGTTGCATGATCTGGATGCTGGTCGAGGCATCGAACCCGGCATCGCCCAGTGCTGCCGCAATGGCCTGCAAGCGCGGCGACAGGCCGCCCTCCAGCTCACCGAAGGTCAGGCCGTGGGTATCGTTGAGATGGACGATTTCCCCTTCGGGATTCAGCGTGGCGGCGATCATGCACAGGCCGCCCAGCACCTTGTCATGGCCGAACCGCTGCTTCAGCACGTCGATATGGCGCATGCCGTTCAGCAGCGGGAGGATCACTGTCGAGGGACCGACCGCGGGCGCGAACGATGCGATGGCCTCGTCCAGGCTGTAGGCCTTGCAGCTCAGCAGGACCAGGTCGAAGGGGTCTGTAATCGCATTGGTGAGGACGGTCCTGATTTCGTGCAGGGCGAGGTCGCCGCGGGGGCTGCTGATGATCAGGCCGTTGGTGTGCAGCGCCTGCGCGCGATGCGGCCGGACCAGGAACGTCACATCGCGGCCGGCAGCGGCCAGCCGCCCGCCGAAATATCCGCCTACCGCCCCCGCGCCGACAACGAGAATTCGCATGATGCCCCCTTCGGATCGCGCCTTGCGGTCAGCGTTGCACCCGCCGGCCGCAGCCATGCAGGGACTGTAGCAAGAATCGCCGGGGGTCGTGCTCAGGCCGCCGCGCCGGCTTCGCAGGCCTCGCTGGCGGACGCGCGCGGAGTCCGGTGCACCAGTCCTGACAAGGCACCCGCCGCCACGATGCACAGCCCGCCGGCAGCTTCCTTCCAGCTCAGCGTCTCGGTGGCCAGCCACCAGGCCGATACCGCCGCAACCACGATTTCGAACAGCATCAGCAAAGACACCCGGTTGGCCGGCAGCCGCTGCAGCCCGTACTGGACGACCGAATTGCTCACGACCAGCACGGCGGCCAGCCCCAGCACCAGCATCCCCGCCGACACCGGCGCGCCAGGCGCCGGCACCACGTGCCCGGCTTCCAGAAACAACGCGCAGGGCACGCCTACCACCGTACAGCCAAGGTAGACGACGACCGTGCGCAGGCGGGCATCCATGTCCGGAAAGCGCTGGCCGGCCCGGCGGGACAGCACGTTGTTGACGGCAAACCCCATGCCGCCGATCAACCCCGACCACTCGGCAGCATTGCCGGGCAGTGGCACGCCGACCTCCGGCGTCCACAGCATCAGCCCGGCGCCGAACAGCGCCAGCGCCACCAGCAGCAGGCCCGCGGCGGACAGCCGCTCGCCGAGGAAAATCCGGGCGAACAGCGCGGTCCATACCGGCGTGAGGTAGAACAGCAGCAGCACGCGCATCACGTGGCCGTTGACGCTGCCCCACACGAAGCCCGCGTTGGTCACGCCGGCCGCCAGCCCGATCGCCACGAACAGCCACGACGCGCGCATGCCCGACAGCTGTCGCCGGAACGCGATCAGCGAAATCAGCGCGGCAGTGCAGCTCACTAGGGCGGCGGCACTCATGCCGCCGAGGCCCCAGCCGTTCAACAGGCGATACGGGAACCAGGCGATGCCCCAGACCGAGGCGCCCAGCAGGATGGACAGGGAGGATTTGACCGAATGCGGGTCGGCGGCGGAATGTTGCGCCGCAACAGGAGATGCGCTCATTGGAACGGGAAAGACTGGAGGCCGGTGGCCGCAGGAAGCGCGCGGCGTGGCGAGGAAGTCGCCGGCATTCGGCCAGTGACGGGCCAGTGCGGTTGCCATCACCGGAAGGTGATGCCCGGCATTGGTGCGCAGACTGCCGCCAGGCCCTTGCCGCCGCACGGAAAACCGTGCCATTCCTCTATAATGCTTCGTTTTAACCGGCCCCAACCAGATGAATCCGCGCCTCGACCTGCTCCAGCCCTACCCCTTCGAGAAACTGCGGGTGCTCTTCGCGGATGTGAAACCTGCCGACAAGCCGGCAATCAGCTTCGGCATCGGCGAACCCAAGCATCCCACGCCCGAGTTCATCAAGACTGCGCTGGCCGAGTCGCTGGCGGGACTGGCGAATTATCCCACAACGGCTGGTTCCGATGCACTACGACAGTGCATTGCCGGCTGGCTGGAACGCCGCTATGGCCTGCCCAAGGTCAATGCCGCCACCGAGGTGCTGCCGGTAACCGGCTCGCGCGAGGCCCTGTTCGCCTTTGCCCAGACCGTGGTCGACGGCACCCGTCCGGGCGCGCTGGTGCTGTGCCCGAACCCGTTCTACCAGATCTACGAAGGTGCGGCGCTGCTGGCCGGCGCCACCCCGGTGTTCGCCAACAGCGACCCGGCGCGCAACTTTGCGCCCGCGTTCGACCGCATCGCCGACGATGTCTGGCAGAAGGTGCAGCTGCTCTATGTGTGCACGCCGGGCAACCCGACCGGCGCGGTGCTTTCGCTGGAAGACTGGAAGCAGCTGTTTGCGCTGTCGGACCGCTACGGCTTCGTGATTGCCTCGGACGAGTGCTACTCCGAGATCTATTTCGATGAAGGCCGTGCGCCGCTGGGTGCGCTGGAAGCCGCCCACAAGCTGGGCCGCGGCTTTGAGCGGCTGGTAATGTTCTCCAGCCTGTCCAAGCGCTCCAACGTGCCGGGCCTGCGCTCGGGCTTCGTGGCCGGCGACGCCTCGCTGCTGAAGAAATTCCTGCTATACCGTACCTACCATGGCGGCGCCATGAACCCGGCGGTGCAGACCGCCAGCGTGGCCGCCTGGAACGATGAGGCGCACGTGCGCGACAACCGCGCCGCCTACGTCCGCAAGTTCAGCGAAGTGACGCCGCTGCTGGCGGAAGTCCTCGACGTGGCGCTGCCCGACGCCGGCTTCTACCTGTGGGCCGACGTCTCGCGCACCGGCCTGAGCGATACGGCATTCGCGACCCGCCTGCTGGCGGAACAGAACGTGACCGTGCTGCCCGGCAGCTACCTCGCGCGCGAAGCCGACGGCATCAATCCCGGCGCCAACCGCGTACGCATGGCGCTGGTCGCCACGCCCGAGGAATGCCTGGAAGGCGCGCGCCGGATTGTCGCCTTCTGCAAATCGCTGGGCTGACCCGCATGAATCCCGGGAGGGGTTTCCGCCCTCTCCCGCAACCCAATCAACCACTGAGAAAACGAACATGACGCAAGCACTGCAAGCCCTGATCGACCAGGCCTGGGAAGACCGCGCCAGCCTGTCGCCGAAGTCCGCCCCCAACGATATCCGCGAAGCGGTTGCCAACGTCATCAGCCAGCTCGACGCCGGCGCCCTGCGCGTGGCCGAAAAGCAAGGCAAGGAGTGGATCGTCAACCAGTGGGTCAAGAAGGCCGTGCTGTTGTCGTTCCGCCTGGAAGACAATGCGCCGATGAGCGCCGGCGGCTTTGCCCAGTTCTACGACAAGGTCCCGACCAAGTTCGCCAACTGGAGCGGCGACGACTTCGCCAAGGCCGGCTTCCGCGTGGTGCCGCCCGCCGTGGCCCGCCGCGGTTCGTTTATCGCGAAGAACGCCGTACTGATGCCGTCGTACGTCAATATCGGCGCCTATGTCGATGAAGGCACCATGGTCGACACCTGGGCCACCGTCGGTTCGTGCGCCCAGATCGGCAAGAACGTCCACCTGTCGGGCGGCGTGGGCATCGGCGGCGTGCTGGAGCCGCTCCAGGCCAACCCGGTCATCATCGAAGACAACTGCTTCATCGGCGCGCGTTCGGAAGTGGTCGAAGGCGTGATCGTGGAAGAGAACTCGGTGATCTCGATGGGCGTGTACCTCGGCCAGTCGACCAAGATCTATGACCGCGAAACCGGCGAGATCCACTATGGCCGCGTGCCGGCCGGCTCGGTGGTGGTGGCGGGCAACCTGCCCTCCAAGGATGGCAAGTACAGCCTGTACTGCGCCGTGATCGTGAAGAAGGTCGACGCGCAGACCCGTGCCAAGACCAGCCTGAACGACCTGCTGCGCGGCGACTGATTCCGCGTACGGCGCACGCCTTGAGGGCTGCGCCACACTGTCCCGGGGCCGTGCCCCGGGACCGCATTTCCTGCTGTCACCCCGCCTGGCCAGGCTGAACATGCCTTCCCTCCGCAAGCGACTCATGGCCCTGGATCCCACCACCGTCAGTACCGTGCTCTCCCTGTTGCCCACCATTCTCGAACAGGCCAACAAGACCATCGAGAAGATCAAGAAGGGCAAGCGCAAGGACGGGATGCCGGAGGGAACCGTTGCCGACGCGCGCGATCCCGCGGCCCGCATTGCCGAGCTGGAAGCCGCCGCCGTGCAGCAGGCCGAGGCCGTCAAGCTGCTGGCCGAACAGCATGCCATCACCATCGAGGCGCTGCGCAAGGAAGCCGCCCGGCTGGACCGCCGGCTGCGCCTGATGACCGCGGTGGCGATGGGCGGCGTGGCGCTGGGACTCGGCAGCCTGGTGATCGCGCTAAACCTGCTGTTCCGCTAAGCCTGCTCTGGCCAACGTATCCGAATTCCTCCAAGACAAGCCATGACCGTCCTGCTCTACGGCATTCCCAACTGCGATACCGTCAAGAAAGCCCGCACCTGGCTGGATGCCAACGGCGTGGCCTACACGTTCCACGACTTCAAGAAGCAAGGCGTGGACGAAGCCATGCTGCGCGGCTGGCTCAGGCATGTGCCGCTGGCGACGCTGCTCAACCGCAAGGGCACCACCTGGCGCGCGCTGTCCGACGCCGACAAGGCCCGTGCCGAGGAAGAAGCCGGCGCCATCGCGCTGATGCAGCAAAGCCCGTCGCTGATCAAGCGTCCGGTGCTGGCCCACAGCGGCAAGGTGATGGTCGGCTTCTCCACCGACCAATACGCCAGCCAGTTCTGATCCCCTATTCCGTCGTCCCATGACCGCCACCCTTGCCCTCACCGAAGACCTGATCCGCCGTCGCTCCGTCACGCCCGCCGACGAAGGCTGCCAGGCCGTGCTGGAAACCCGCCTGAAGGCGCTTGGCTTTGACTGCGAAGCCCTCGTCAGCGGCCCCGACGATTTCCGCGTGACCAACCTGTGGGCGGTGAAGCGCGGTACGCAGGGCAAGGACGGCAAGCTGCTGGTCTTTGCCGGCCACACCGACGTGGTGCCCACCGGCCCGCTCGAACAGTGGCACTCCGATCCGTTCCAGCCGACCCACCGCGACGGCAAGCTGTACGGCCGCGGCGCCGCCGACATGAAGACGTCGATCGCCGGCTTCGTGGTGGGCGTCGAGGAATTCGTCAAGGCGCACCCGGCCCACGCCGGCTCCATCGCCTTCCTGATCACCAGCGACGAGGAAGGCCCGGCCCATGACGGCACCGTCAAGGTCGTCGAAGCGCTGAAAGCCCGGGGCGAGCGCCTGGACTACTGCGTGATCGGCGAGCCGACCTCGGTCGATACGCTGGGCGACATGGTCAAGAACGGCCGACGCGGCTCGCTGTCGGGCAAGCTGACCGTCATTGGCGTGCAGTGCCACATCGCCTACCCGCACCTGGGCCGCAATCCCATCCACGAGGCCGCGCCCGCGCTGGCCGAACTGGCTGCCGAAACCTGGGACGCAGGCAACGAGTACTTCCCGCCCACCAGCTGGCAGATGTCGAACATCCACGGCGGCACCGGCGCCACCAACGTGATCCCGGGCCACGTCACCATCGATTTCAATTTCCGCTTCTCCACCGCCAGCACGCCGGAAGGCCTGAAGGCGCGCGTGCATGCCATCCTGGACCGCCACCAGCTCGAATACACGCTGGACTGGACCCTGGGCGGCGAGCCGTTCCTGACCCCGCGCGGCGAGTTGTCCGATGCGCTGTCCGCGGCCATTGAAGCCGAGACCGGCGTCAAGACCGAGCTGTCGACCACCGGTGGCACCTCCGACGGCCGCTTTATCGCCAGGATCTGCCCACAGGTGATCGAGTTCGGTCCGCCCAACGCCAGCATCCACAAGATCGACGAACACGTCGAAGTCCGCTTCATCGAGCCGCTCAAGAACGTCTACCGCGGCGTGCTGGAACGCCTGATCGCCTGATTTTTTTCGCCGGAAGACACCACACATGGCAACGCCCTCCCCCCTGCGCACCGTGCGCGACCTGCTGCGGCTCGCAGTCTCGCGCTTTACCGCTGCACGCCTGTCCTTCGGCCACGGCAGCGCCAATGCCTATGACGAAGCGGCCTATCTGGTCCTGCACACGCTGAACCTGCCGCTCGACACGCTCGACCCGTTCCTCGACGCGCGCCTCCTGCCCGAGGAAATCGACGCCGTGATGAAGGTCATCGACCGCCGCGTCAACGAGCGCGTGCCGGCCGCCTACATCACGCACGAGGCCTATATGCATGGCCTGCGCTTCTACGTGGACTCGCGCGTCATCGTGCCGCGCAGCTTCATCGGCGAACTGCTGCAGGAAGGCCTGGAGCCGTGGATCGGCGAGACCGGCAAGATCGGCCCGGTGCTGGAACTGTGCACCGGCTCGGGCTGCCTGCCGATCATCGCCGCGCACGTCTGGCCGAACGCGCAGGTCGACGCGGTGGACATATCCTCCGACGCTCTGGCGGTCGCGCGCCGCAATGTGGCCGACTACAAGATGGAAGACCGCATCCATCTGTACGAAGGCGACCTGTACGCCCCGCTGCCGGCCGGCGCCACCTACGACGTGATCCTGACCAATCCGCCGTATGTCAATGAAACCTCGATGCAGGCGCTGCCGCCCGAATACCTCGCCGAGCCGCGCATTGCCCTGGCCGGCGGCGACGACGGCATGGACGTGGTGCGCCAGATCATCGCCGGCGCCAAGGCACGGCTCAATCCGGGCGGCGTGCTGGTGGTGGAGATCGGCAACGAGCACGCCAACGTGGAAGCGGCCTTCCCGGACCTGGAGATCGTGTGGCTGCCCGTCAGCGCCGGCGACGAACAGGTATTCCTGCTGACCTACGACGCGTTGCCGGGGTAACCAACCGCCCGATTGTTTGCTCCCCTCTCCCGCTTGCGGGAGAGGGAGCCCGCAAGGGGTCTCGCATACTCGATCCTGCCCGCCATCACCCGCGCAAACTGGGCGAACACCGGCCAGGCCCCGACATCCATGGCCGCAGACCATCTACACTCGCGGCAGACCACCGCCACTGGTGGCAATCGAATCACACAATATCGAGACAACGCGGCCCGGAACGGCCGCGCCCGCTGAAGCCGTGACCGCCAGCAACCATCCGCTCCCCTCATCTTCCAGCGTGCCCGACAAGTCGGCTGCCGCCCGGAGCGCGGCGCACGGTATTGCATGGCTGACCTTCGCGTTCATGCTCAGCCAGTTCTTCCGCTCATGCCTCGCCGTGATGGCGCCGGAACTGCAGCATGACTTCGGCCTGTCGCCGGCAGGGTTCGGCGCGCTGTCGTCCTGCTTCTTCCTGGCATTCGCGGTGGCGCAGATACCGTGCGGGATCGCCTTCGACCGCTATGGCGTCGGGCGGCCCACCGCACTGCTGCTGGGTGTGGGCGCGGTGTGCTCCGTCCTGTTCGTGCTGGCGCCGAGCGGTACCGTCGCCACGCTGGCGCAGATCGGGCTTGGGCTCGCTTGCGCGCCGGTCTTCATGGGGCTGCTGCATTTTGCCTCGGAGCAGCTTTCCGAACGGGACTACACCCGGATCGTCAGCAAATCGAACGCCATGGGCATGATCGGCGCGCTGTGCGCCACGGCGCCGCTGGGCTGGGCCACGGAGTGGATCGGCTGGCGTGCCTCGATGTCGGTGTCCGCCCTTGGCACGGTCGCGGCCTGCTACGGCGTGTGGCGTTTCGTGCGCGACGAGGGCCATGCGGAAGCCCGCAACGCGCCGCTGGGTTCGATGCTCTCGCAAAGCGTCAGGCTGCTGGGCATGGCGCCGCTTTGGACGCTGATTCCGCTGTGCGCGGCAATGGCGGCAGGCACGGCATTCCGCAACGCCTGGAGCGGTCCGTACCTGGCCGACGTCTACGGCATGGGCTCCGGCCCTCGCGGCGTGGCGCTGACCCTGCTCAGCCTGGCCGGCTTCCTCACGGCCTTTGTCCTGCCGGTGCTGGTCCGGCGCAGTACGCTCAAGACGGCCATCGTGGCGTGGGCGTGTGTCTCCATGTCCGGCGGCATCGTGCTGACCCTCTGGCCTGCCGGCGGCGTGGCGTCGGGCGTCGGCTTCATGGCGCTGCTGTCGACCATCGGCATGCTTCATCCGCTGGTCATGGCGCAGGGCCGCGGCCTGATTCCGCCATCGAGCCGGGGGCGCGGCCTGGGCCTGCTCAATACCTTCGTGTTCCTGGGCTCGGCGCTGGCGTCGTGGGCGTTCGGGCTGATCGCCAACGCCGGCCATGTGCGCCAGTGGCCGATGCCGACGACCTATTCGGCAATTTTCCTCTGCGCCGCCATGATGATTGCCGCGTCGCTGGTGCCTTATCTCTTCAGCCCGGGATCGGGCAAGCGCTGAAAGCTCCTCTCACGGGCGCGACAGGCCCGCACTGTCGGCGGCGATTGTAAAGCGGATCACGCACATCCAAAATATCCTGTTCGTCCCGCAGCTCACCAACCGTGCTGCCGTCAATGCCGGCGATCAGGACGGTTCCGGGCACAGAAAGGCTGCCTTAGCGATTCCCGAATTCCGCTCCCGTCCTCGGGCCTTTACCGTCTGTGACAAAAGCGTCCCAAATCAGAGGACCGACACCAAGGAGACAAGGCATGGAATCTTCGCGCCTCTGCCCGCGCGCCACGCTGCGCCGCAGATCGTTGCTCTCGCTGGGTGCAATGGCTGCCGTCGCAGCCGTCGCGCTGGGGCATCCCGTCGCCGCAAAGGCCGAGGTCTGGCCAGCCCGGCCGATCCAGCTGCTGATCCCCTATCCGCCCGGCGGCAGCGCCGACCTGCTGGCGCGCCCGGTCGCGGCCAGGCTGCAGGAGCGGCTGGGCCAGCCCGTGGTGCTCGACTACCGGCCCGGCGCCGGCGGCACCATCGCGAGCCAGATGCTGGCGCGCGCCAGGCCTGACGGCAACACGCTGATCATGGTGCTGGCGGCGCACGCCATCAACGCCAGCCTGTACCCCAGGCTTCCGTACGACACGCGCAAGGACTTCGCACCGGTCTCGCTGGTGGCAAACCTGCCGATGATCCTGGCGGGCAGTCCGTCGCTGCAGGCAAGCAATGTGGCGGAGCTGATCGCGCAGGCCAAGGCTGCTCCCGGCAAGCTCACCTTCGCCTCGGCGGGCAACGGCAACACCGGCCACCTCGCCGGCGAGCTGTTCGATTCCGTCGCGGGCATCAAGATGACCCACGTTCCCTACAAGGGCAGCGCGCAGGTGGTGACGGCGATGCTGTCGGGCGAGGTCCAGCTGACCTTCGACAGCATCTCCACCACCCTGCCGCATGTGCGCAGCGGCAAGCTGCGCGCGCTGGCCGTGACCGGCAGCCAGCGGGCCGCGGTCGCGCCCGAGGTGCCGACGCTGGCCGAGGCCGGCGTGCCAGGCATCAACATCACCGGCTGGTACGCGGTGCTGGCGCCGGCCGGCACGCCGCAGCCCGTCATCGACCGGCTCAGCACCGAGATCGCGACGGTGCTGCGCCAACCCGAACTGAAAGCCACGCTGGCCGCCAACGGCTATGAGCCGGTGGGCTCCACGCCCGCCGCGCTGCGCACCCACATCGATGCCGAGATCAACCGCTGGAGCAAGGTGGTCAAGGAATCCGGGGCGCAAATCCAATAAGTCCTTCGATACGTCCTTCGAGCCATCATTGCCTGCCGGGCGCTGCCACGCCGGCGCCCGCACTCCTCCTTGCCGAACATGACCCAGCCGACCCCGATCCAACGCCCCTTCACCACCATGTCCGTGCTCGTGCGCGAGCACGCCACCCAACGCCCCACGCAGCGCGCCCTGATGCACGGCGAGCGCGTGCTCGACTATGCCGGCCTCGACGCCGCCATGGACCGCGTTGCCGCCGCGCTGGCACGCGACGGCGTGCGCCCCGGCGAGGCCATTGCCATCTGCGCCGCGTCGTCGATCGAATACGCGGCGGTCTACCTGGGCGCCGTGCGCGCGGGCGTGGTGGTGGCGCCGCTGGCGCCATCGTCCACGCCGGACAGCCTGGCCGGCATGGTTGCCGACTCGGGCGCGCGCATCCTGTTCACGGACGCTACGGTGGCCGGCGCGCTGCAGCCCGTGCGCGACAAGCTGGCGGGCACGCCCATCGTCACTCTGGATGGCAGCGACGCGGGCCAGCCGTATGAGACCTGGCTCGCTCCCGCGGGCACGCCCGTGACCGAGCCCGAGATCGGCGCGGAGATGCCGCTCAACATCATCTACTCCTCCGGCACCACCGGTAGCCCCAAGGGCATCGTGCAGTCGCACGGCATGCGCTGGGCGCATGTGTCGCGTGGCGCGATGACCGGCTATGGCACCAGCGCGATCACGCTGCTGTCGACACCGCTCTACTCCAACACCACCCTGGCGAGTTTCTTTCCCACCATCGGGCTGGGCGGCACTGCCGTGCTGATGGCGAAGTTCGATGCAAGGGAATATCTCGAACTGGCGCAGCGCCACCGCGTGACGCATACCATGCTGGTGCCGGTGCAGTACCAGCGCCTGCTCGCGCATGCGGATTTCGATCGCGCCGACCTGGCGGCCTTCCAGCAGAAGTTCTGCACCAGCGCGCCGTTCAGTGCTGCGCTGAAGGCCGAAGTGCTCAGGCGCTGGCCCGGCGGCCTGATGGAGCTGTACGGCATGACCGAAGGTGGCGGCGGGTGCCTGCTGGCTGCCGACCAGTTCCCGGACAAGCTGCACACGGTCGGACGCCCCGCCACCGGCGCCGACGTGCGCATCATCGACGACGAAGGCAAGGAACTGCCACCGGGAAGCGTCGGCGAAGTCGTCGGCCGCTCGGCCGCGATGATGAACGGCTATCACAACCAGCCGGCCAAGACCGCCGAAACGGAATGGCATGACGTCGAGGGCAACCGCTTCATCCGCACCGGCGACATTGGCCGCTTTGACGAAGACGGCTTCCTGATCCTGCTGGACCGCAAGAAAGACATGATCATCTCGGGCGGCTTCAATATCTACCCGAGCGATATCGAGTCGGTGGTGCGCGAACACCCGGCGGTCGCCGAAGTCTCAGTGGTAGGCGTGCCCTCGGAGCGCTGGGGCGAAACGCCGGTGGCATTCGTCGCGCTGCGTGCAGGCAGCGGCGCCACCGCGCAGGACATACTGGCCTGGGCCAACGAGCGCCTGGGCAAGACCCAGCGGCTGGCCGCGCTGCACGAGGTCGACACCCTGCCGCGCAGCGCCATCGGCAAGGTGCTCAAGCGCGAACTGCGCGACCGCATCGCCGGCGCCTGACGCGGCGCGCACGACACGCTCAGGGAAAGTTCGCGAGGGCGCTTGCGCAATTGCAAAGGCGTCTCTATAATTCGCGCCTTCGCTAGGCTCGTAGCTCAGCTGGTTAGAGCACCACCTTGACATGGTGGGGGTCGTTGGTTCGAGTCCAATCGAGCCTACCAACGCACAACAGGACACGGACGGCACGCAGTCATGCATGCCGTCCGTTTTCTTTTTGGCCGCGCCGGCGGCTTCTCCGGTGGTTCAGGGCGATGGTTCAGGGCAGCAAGTGCGTATCGCCCGCGGCCTGTGGCGGCAACTTGATTGCCAGCGCCTTGAATTCGCCACTGGTTGCGACCGAGCCCGCATGCGCAGCGCCCTTCGGGATGATGATCAGGTCACCAGGGCCGACCTCGCGCTGTTCGCTGCCCAGCCAGAATGTGCCCCTGCCCGAAATGACGTACTGGATCTCGTCGGCGCTGGTGTGATAGTGCTTCGGCACGTTTCCCGATTGCACGGCAATGGTCCCGTGCGGCGTCGACACCAGCCCTTTCGTGCGCAGCGTGCCCATATTGGGAACCTGCGGTCCGATGTCTTCATTGGTCATCGCTGCCAGGTTGATGATCTGCGGCGTCAGCGCGGCCGGCGGGGTCTGCGCGTGAGCCTGCGGCAGCTCCACGCGGGCCGCAAGGTAGCCGCAAGCAAAGGCGGCCGGGACAGCAGCAAGAACGGCAAAGCGACGCATGTTTTTCTCCCTTGGGTTGACCTGCGGTCATCAGTGCATCGCCACGAAGCCTGCGTCGTGCGGCACGGCTGGATTGTCTCACCGCGATGCGCGCCCATAAGTGGGGAAAACCCGTCCCGGATCAGGCTGTTCGGGTCATGCGCCGGCGATGCCTAATTCCGCCAGCACGGCGTCCGTATGCTCTCCCAGCAGCGGTGCCACGCCGAGCGGCCGGGCGGCGCTGGCCTGCCCCGGCAGGTTCGCCCAGGGCAGCTCGCCCAGCCCGGCCTGCGCCAACCGGGCAAACACACCGACTTCCCTGCACTGGGCGCTGCCGCGCAAATCGCGCGGATGGCCAATTCGCGCGAACAGCACATCGTGCTCGGTGAAGGCGGCCTCCCAGTGTGCCAGCGGCCGCGCGCGCAGCGCGGCGCCTACGCGCTGGCACAATTCCGCCGCACGCGGCAGGCGTCCGGCACTGGTGCGCAGCCCGGCGTCTGCCAGCCAGTCATGAAACCCGAGGAGCCTGGCGAGCCGGCTGAACATGGCGTCGTTGAGCATGCTCAGATAAAGCTGCCCATCAGATGCCTCGAACATGCCAGTCGGCGCGTTGGCCGCGGCGAGCTCGGCATCCGGGAACATGGCGTCGTCCAGCACAAGGTAAGACTGCAGCGCGGCGCTGGCTTCCAGCAGCGATACCTGCACATGCCGCCCCTTGCCGCTGCGGGCTGCCTTGTAGAGCGCTGCCGAAGCCCCCTGCGCGGCGTACAGGCCGGTGCTGAGATCGACCAGGAAGAAACCGATGCGCCGTGGCTGGCCGGCGCTGTCCCGGTTGATATGCATCAGTCCGCTGAACGCCTGCATGGTGGTGTCGACCGCCGGCATCGCCGCCATCGGGCCGGTGTGGCCGTAACCGGAGATCGACACATAGACCAGTGCCGGATTGAGCGCGGCCAGGTCTGCGTAGCCCAGCCCCATCCGCTCGGCCACGCCGGGCCGGAAGTTCTGGATGATCACATCGGCCTGCTCGGCAAGCATACGCATGGCGGCGCGCCCGTCTTCCGTCCGCGCATCAAGCACCACGCTCTCCTTGCCCGCGTTGTAGGCAATCGAAATCGCGGTCTGTCCTTCGCGCACCCGCCCCATCTGCCTGGCCCAGTCGCCGACCGGCGGTTCCGCCTTGATCACGCGCGCACCCTGCTGCCGCAGGATCAGCCCGCAGTAGGGCCCGGCAATGCCCTGGCTCAGGTCGAGCACCGTCAGCCCGGCCAGCATGCCTTCGTCGTCAGCATTCTCGTTCATGTTTGTTTCCTAGAGGTCCAGCATGACCTTGCCGATGGCGCGGCGCGACATCGTGGTCTCGACTGCCTCGTACCAGTCCTGAAGGCGGAATCGCTGAAGCACTGGCGGCGGCAGCTCGCCCTTGTCGACGGCGTTGAGGATCCTGCCAACCATCTCCTGCACCTGCGGCGCAAAGCGGCGGCGCTCGTCGGTCAGGCCCCAGCCGATGTAGTAGCCGTAGTTGAAACCGATCAGCGTCAGGTTCTTCACCAGCAGCAGGTTCGCCGGCACTTGCGGGATGCGCCCGCTGGCGTAGCCGATCGACAGCAGCCGCGCGCCGGGGGCAGCGCAACGCAGCGAAGCATCGAACAGATCTCCACCAACCGGATCGAACACGATATCGACGCCCCCGGCGGGACACAGTGCCTTGACTGCCGCCGCCAGCGTCTCCGGGTCGGGCGGCAGCGCATGCGTGGCGCCGTTGCGCAAGGCAGCCTCGCGCTTGGCCTCGGTGCTTGCCGTAGCGATTACGCGCGCCCCCATCAGCCGCCCGATCTGCACCGCCGCCGTGCCCAGCGCGCCGCTCGCACCGTGCACCAGCATGGTCTCGCCGGGCCGCAGCGCCGCGCGCCAGTCCAGCGCGGCCCATACAGTGCCGCAGGTGACCGGCAGCGCCGCCGCGTGCGCCAGATCGAGCGTGTCGGGCACGGGGTAGACCGTATCCGCCGTCGTGACCACTTCCTCGGCAAAGCCGCCCCAGTCGAGCGCCGCCGTTACGCGCTGGCCCGGACGCAGCCGGGTCACGTCTGGCGCAACCTCGATGATCTCGCCCGCGGCCTCCGTGCCCGGCGTAAATGGCAGCGGCGGTTTGCGCTGGTATTTGCCGGAGACAAACAGGCTCAGCGCAAAGCCCACGCCGGCATGCCGCACGCGGATGCGCACCTGACCCGGCGCGAGCGGCTGGCGCGGGATCCGTTGCAGCGCCAGCTCGCTCCAGTGGCACCAGCGTGAGCAGACCAGTCCCAGGTAGTCGTTCTCTTGCATCGCCGATCCTGTCATTCGAGCGTGATGCCGACATCGTTGATGATGCGGCTCCATTTGTCGCGGTCGCTCTTCATCACCGTGTCAAAGGCCTCCGGCGTGCCGCCCACCGGCACCAGGTTCAGGTCCTGCATCTTCTTTGCGACTTCCGGCAGGCGCACGATGCGCGCGACCTCGCGCGACAGCGCCTCGACCCTGGCCTTCGGCACGCCCGCGGGAAACAGCAAGCCCATCCAGGCATCGGGCTCGAAGCCCTTGTAGCCCGCTTCGCGGAAGGTCGGCACCTTTGGCAGCAGCGCCGAGCGCTCGGTGCCGGCAATGGCTACCGGCACCAGCTTGCCGCCCTGCAGCAGCGGCATGGCGGTGCCCACGGCAATGAAGCCCAGCTTGACATGGCCCGCTGCCAGGTCCGTCGCCAGCGGCGCACCACCCTTGTAGGCGACGTGGTCCATCTGCAACCCCGCCTCGCGCCTGAACAGCTCGCCCAGGATATGCCCGGTGGTGCCGGCCCCGTAGGAGCCGTACGGATATTTGCCCGGATTGGCCTTGAGCAGCGCCACCACCTCGGGCAGCGTGCGCGCCGGGAAGTCCGGCGACACCGCCAGGATGGTGGACGAGATCGCCACCTCGCTGACCGGCGTGAAATCCGCGATCGGGTCATAGCCGATGCGCTGGTACAGCGAGGGGTTCTGCACGTGCGCGGTGAAGGTCAGCAGCGCGGTATAGCCGTCCTTCGCGGCCCGGGCCACGTATTTGGTGCCCGTGGTGGTGCCGGCGCCGGGCTTGTTGTCGACGATGACCGGCTGCCCCCAGGTTTTCGTCAGCTCCTGGCCGATCAGCCGCGCCACGGCGTCGTTCACATTCCCGGCCACCGACGGTACCACGATGGTCAGGGGGCGCGAGGGATAGGCTTCGGCCTCGGCGGCGGCACCATTCGCCACAGCGGCGGCCAGCACCACACCAAGCACAGCGGCTCTGATGAACATTCGGTTTGTCTCCTGTGTGCGGCTCCCTGCTGTGTCCGAGAGATGCCTTGCCCGCAGTCTAGGCCAGTGCCCCGCACCGCGCGATTCCTGCGCGGACCGACGCAAGTCCTGCCGGGAATGGCGGCCGGACGCAACACAGGCTTTACAATGCGCCGACCCCACTCTTGCGCGACAACGCGGGCGCCATGCGATTCGAGGATCTTGAAGCCTTCCTGGTTGTCAGCGAGCACGGCAATCTGCACCGCGCCGCCGACACCCTGGGCATGACCCAGTCCGGCTTGTCCAAGACGCTGGCACGGCTGGAAGGCGAAGCCGGCATGCCGCTGTTCGAGCGCACCCCCCGCGGGCTGGTGCCGACCAGCGTGGGCCGCACCCTGCTCGCCCACGCGCGCCGGATCTCGCTGGCCGCCAGCGACATGCGCAACGAGCTGGCCGAGCAGCGCCTGGCGCGGACCGGCTCGGTGCGCCTGGGAGCGATTCCGTACCTGGTGCCTTCATTGCTCTCGCCACTGCTGGCCCGCTTCTTCATCAGCCGGCCGCTGGCCGTTTTCTCGATTGACACGCACCTGAGCGCGCGGCTGATGGCGGTCCTGCAAAGCGGCAATGTCGACCTGATCCTCGCGGCCCGCCCCACCAGCGTGCCCGAGGATGTCTGCGGCCTGCCGCTGGGCCCGCTGACCATGCAGATCGTCGCCCGCACCGGGCATCCGCGCCGCGCGGCCTTCCACACGCTGGCCGACCTGAGCGAAGAGCGCTGGGCCGTGCCCGCCAGCTCGCTCTACCTGCGGCAATGGCTGGAAGAGCGCTTTACCTCGATCGGCCTGCCGCCACCCCGCGTGGCCGTTGAAAGCACGGCATCGCCGATCGCGTTCGGCGAACTGCTGCGCCAGTCCGACCTGCTTGGCATCATGCCGCCCCGCATCCTGAAACAGGCTGAAGGACAGGGACTGGCGGCCATCGAAGGCCCCGGCATGTCATGGCAGCATGAGCTGGCCATGTTCTGGCGGGCGAGCGGATACCTGTCGCCCATCTGCCAGGATTTCCGGGATGCGGTGGTGAAATGGTGCGAGGAAATGGAGATCTGACTGGCGATGGGGATTGCCCCCATCGCCTGACGACGCCGCTTACTTTTCAGCCAGCACCTTGCGCACGGCATCCGTAACCTGCGCCACCACGCCTTCGCGCCAGTCGTCGGTATCGCCGTAGAAAGCCTTCCACATGGCCTGCTTGATCAGCGTGCGCTGGTTCTCGTCGGCCTCGGGATGGCGATGCAGCCAGTGGTCGCCGCGCAGGGCATCGAGGACTTCGCTCACCGGCAGCGTGCCAAATTCCAGGGCGATGCCGGCATAGTCGACGGAGGGCAGCGTTTCCGGTACCGCCAGCCAGGCCAGGCCGGTCAGGTTGGCCGAAGTCGATGAGCCGTCATAGATCGAGGTGACGTCGCTACCCCAGATCTTGCGCGTGCGGGCGACCTGCCCGGTCTCGTCCGGACCCATGTAGATCGATTCGCCATAGCCCCAGGGCCCGAGCCCGGTGTGGATGTCGATCCAGCGCAGCGTTTGGCGGCCGGCGCCGAAGCGCGCCAGTACCCGCCGCAGCGTGTAGTTGCTCCAGGTAGCCTTGTCGCCGCCGAAGAACATGCCGTCCGGCTCCTGGTACTGGCCGCCACTCACCGCGGCCTGGTACCACTGCATGCCGCGCTCGGCGACCATTTTCATCAGCTGCGCCTGGTCGACATCGGACGGCGGCCATTGAGGCGGCAGCAGCAGCGGCGAGACCTCCGCATACGGCGTGTTGTACGGCAGCGGCTGCGTGAAATCCATGAAGTTGCGGTTCAGGTCAACGTTGTCCTCGTTGACCCGCCGCAGGTGCGAAAAGCCATAGGGATTGATCGCGTGGACCAGCAGCAGGCTGATACCGGTGGCCTCGCAGTCGGCCAGCAGCGAGGCGTCTTCCAGTATGGCGACCTGCGCGCCCGCGCCGCAGAAACCCTCCGCGCCGTGCGTGCCGGAGGTGATCATCAGGCAATGGCGGGCATCGGCCGCGCCGGTCCAGGCCACGTCCATCGCCAGGTCTTCGCCCGCGCTGCCGCGCTTGGTGGGATGGGGGAACTCCGCCAGCGTCGCCCCCGCGCCGCGCGCGGCGGTCAGGAACTTCTGGCGGGCTTCGGCATAACTGCGCGAGAACTGACTCATGGCGGCGCACCGTCGCGAATGGCAATGCAGGCATTAGACGCCAATTCCGGCCGGCTTGCCAGCGGGCGCGGGGCGCTAGAACAGCGATCCGGTACTGCCGGCAGGCGCCGCGTCTTCCGGCCCCCACACGCCCGGGGAACCGAATGCCTGCGGATGCATTTCAATCCCGGCCGCGGCGAGCTGCGCGGTGGACAGCACCAGGTGACGCGCCAGCCAATCGTGCAGGCTGCGCAGGAAACGGATGTTGTCGACGCTGTTCGAAGCCGCAATCAGGCGTTCCAGCTTGATGTGCGCGGTATAGACGTCCAGCAGGTTGGTGGCCCGCAAGCGCGGTGGCGTGGTGGGGCTGCGCTCGATCGCCAGGATGCGGCGGACCTGCGCCGTCGTGATCTCGCCCGTGCGCTGGTACTGCTCGTAAACTGCCTCAAGCGGCGCAAAGCGCACGGTGGGTTGCACGCGCGGCACCGCGGCGGCCTTTTCCATGCGGAGCACGAGGTAGCGGATGGCGGCGGCGCGCTGCGCGGCCTCGGCCTGCGCGGCCGTAGGCCGGCGGGCGCGGGCCGGTGGCGGCAGATTGCCTGGCTCGGCCAACCGGCTGACGACATCGCGCTCGGTGTAGTCCGGCACTTGCGCAAGCAGCCCCGCATGCAGCACTGCAGCGCGGGCGCAGTCTTCGCCGAAAGGATATTCGTGGCCGGCAGGGTCTCGCAGGATGTAGGCCTGGCCGGTGGGGAAGCCGTGATGCCGCCTGCTGTTGCCGCGCGCGTGGCAACGCGTGTCGAGATCGACGAAATCCTTGCGTACGGGAATCCAGCCCCCGTCCTGTGCCTGGGTCATGAGTCTGCGGTATTGCCTGGAGAAGACGGCGGAGGCGCTGCACGGCCCGCGCCGCAAACCGCTATTGTCGCCGATCCCCGGCCATGCGCGGCTGAAACGGCTACTTCAGCATGAACGACATGGCCGACAGGCAGTTCAGCATGCGCACTGCGGACTGGACCGAATCGGCACCAAAAGACAGCGTGACGCCGTCGATGCGATCGAGCGCCGGCCACTGGCAGAACAGGTCTGCGTGGGCGGAAGTCTGCGTCTGCAGCCGGCAGGTCACCGGGGCCGCGATCTGCAGGCAACTGGCCCGGGCACGCTCGCGCACCGCGGTTTCGGCTGCCGCGGCAATGGCTTCGCGCGCCGCGGCCGGCGAAAGCGTCGTACCGCTGCCGAAGCCGGCCGCGGACTTGGTCTCGACATAGCGCACCCACGGCATCAGCGCCTGCGTCTCCTGCACGAAGACATCGTCGCCGCTGGCCAGCAGGACCGGCACGCCGAACTCTCCCGCCAGCGCCGCGTACAGGCCGGCTTCGCCCAGTTCCTGGCCGTTCAGCCAGACCCGGGCAAATGCGCTGCTGTTGATGGTGTGCGCCAGCACGCCGCGGCTCTGCGCGCGGCCGTGGTAGCCGATCATGAATACGCCGTCGCAGCCCGTCTCCACCCCGGCCATCATGCCGAGGTAGCGAGGCTTGCCCAGCACGACCCGGGCGCGCGGGTCGAGCTGGTCAGGCAGCAGGTTGCGGAAGCCGCCGTGCGAGTCATTGACCAGCACCTGTGTGGCGCCGCCGGCAAAGGCGCCCTGCACGGCGGCATTGGCTTCGGCAGTCATCCATGCGCGCGCGCGCTCGTACTCGCCGTTGCCGGCCCGTGTCTGTTCAGCGTGGAAAACGCCGGCAATGCCTTCGATGTCAGTCGAGATCAGGATTTTCATGATGAAGACGCTGCCAGTTCCGGCATCAGGTCCAGCAAGGCGCGCCGGCTATGGCCATCGCGTCCCTGTACGGTTTGGGCGCACCACAGCGCGCGCAGGATGGCCTGCTCGACGCTGTCGGCAGCGGCCCTGAACAGCGGATCGAGCCGGCTCTCGTGGACCATGGCCACCGCAGGCATCGGCATGTCCGCGTGCTGCGGCACCGTATAGGCGGTGGAGAATGCCAGCGCGATGTCGCCGGAGCCATGCCCGAACACGGAGCCGGTGCGCGCCAGCCCCGCACCGGCACGCAGCGACAGGCGCCGCAGCTGGCGCGCGTCCAGCGGCGCATTCGTGGCCACGATCATGATGATCGAGCCCTTCTCCGGCCCGGCCGCCTGCTGCGCAAGCCGCTCCGCCAGCATCGCGCCAACCGCGCGGCCCGCGATGGTCAGCGACTCCGGCGTGCCGAAATTGGCCAGCACCAGTGCGCCGACGCAGTAGCCGCCGGCCATTCGTGACGCAGAGCCGATGCCACCCTTCACACCGAACGACGACATGCCGCGCCCTGCCCCGACCGCGCCCTGTTCAAACTCCGTATCCGCCGACGCACAAGCCGTTGCGTAGTGGCGGCCGTTGACGACCATCGCCTGGATATCGTTGAGATAGCCGTCGTTGCACTCGAACACCAGCGGATTCACGGTAGGCAGCGAGCGCCCGACTTCCGGATTGGCCGTGATGGCCTCGCGAATCT
The DNA here is from genome assembly GCF_000812465.1 of Cupriavidus sp. IDO. Taxonomy (GTDB): domain Bacteria; phylum Pseudomonadota; class Gammaproteobacteria; order Burkholderiales; family Burkholderiaceae; genus Cupriavidus. The sequence goes on from NZ_JWMA01000006.1 coordinate 175,828, forward strand.
GAGCCTGCGCCACCGCGCCGACGGAGAAAGTATTGGTCAGAGCAACGGGCGTTTCGAGAACGCCAAGCTCTTCGACCTGCACCAGCCCCACGCTCTTGCCGAATCCGTTAATCACGGTGGCGGCAGCCGGCACCTTGTCGATGTAGGGATTGCCCGCGTGCGGGCGGACGACGGTCACGCCGGTCTGCAGGCCCGCCTCGTCCAGCGTGCAATGGCCGACGGTCACGCCGGGCACGTCGGCAATGCTGTCGAGCGCGCCGGCCGGCAGCGTGCCGATGGCCGGCATTCCGCGCATGGTGTCCGTCATCGCAAACTCAGCGACGGTCGATCTTGGGATCGAGCGCGTCGCGCAGCCCGTCGCCCAGCAGGTTGAAGGCCAGCACGGTCAGGAAAATCGCCAGGCTCGGGAAGATCGCCACGTGCGGCGCGGTCACCATGTCGGCGCGCGCCTCGTTGAGCATCGCGCCCCATTCCGGCGTAGGCGGCTGCGCGCCAAGACCGAGGAACGACAGGCTTGCGGCGGTGATGATCGAGGTGCCGATCCGCATCGAGAAGTACACCACGATGGACGACACCGTGCCCGGCAGGATATGCCGCATCAGGATGGTCCAGTCCGAGGCGCCGATGCTGCGCGCCGCTTCCACATAGGTCAGCCGCTTGAGCATCAGCGTATTGCCGCGCACCAGCCGTGCAAACGCCGGAATGCTGAAGATCGCGACCGCGAAGATCACGTTGGTCATGCCGTTGCCGAGGATGGCCACGATGCCGATCGCGAGCAGGATGCCCGGGAAGGCGAACAGCACGTCGGAGATCCGCATCACGATGCGGTCCCACCAGCCCTCGTAGTAGCCGGCCAGCAGGCCCAGCACAGTGCCGATCACCGCGCCGATGATGACCGACAGGAAGCCCGCCGCCAGCGAGATCCGCGTACCGGCCAGGATGCGGCTGAAGATATCGCGCCCGAGCGAGTCGACGCCCATCCAGTGCGCGGCCGACGGCCCTGCGTTGAGCGCGTCGTAGTCGAAGAAGTTTTCCGGGTCGTACGGCACCAGGTGCGGCGACAGGACCGCCACCACGATCAGCAGCAGCACGAACACGCCGGCCCCCAGCGCCAGGTGCTGCTTGCGGAATTTGCGCCAGAACTCGCTCCAGGGCGTACGCACGGCCTCGGGCACGGGGGCGGTGGCGGGTGCCGCTTCGTCTGCGGCGGGCGTGGAAAGCTGCGTCATGGCCGGCCTCACTTATAGCGGATGGTGGGGTTGATCACGGTGTACAGCATGTCCACCACCAGGTTGATCAGGATGAATTCGAGCGAGAACAGCAGCACTTCGGCCTGGATCACAGGGTAGTCGCGCATTTCCACCGCATCGACCAGCAGCCGGCCTAGGCCCGGCCAGTTGAACACCTTCTCGACCACGATCGAGCCGCCCAGCAGGAAGCCGAATTGCAGGCCCATCATGGTGACCACCGGGATCATGGCGTTGCGCAGCGTGTGCTTGGCCACGACCACCGTTTCATGCACGCCCTTGGCACGGGCGGTGCGGACAAAATCTTCCTGCAGCACTTCCACGAACGAGGCACGGGTAAAGCGCGCCATCACGGCCGCCACCGCCGCGCCCAGCGTGAGCGAAGGCAGGATGTAGTGCTTCCAGGTGTCGGCGCCGATCGACGGCAGCCAGCCCAGCTGCACCGAGAAAATTTCCATCAGCAGCATGCCCAGCGCAAAAGCCGGGAACGAAATCCCCGACACGGCCAGCGTCATGCCCAGCCGGTCCGGCCAGCGGTTGCGCCACACTGCCGAGCAAACCCCGATCACCATGCCGAACACCACCGCCCAGACCATCGAGGCCAGCGTCAGCAGCAGCGTCGGCATGAAGCGGTCGCCGATCTCCTCGCTCACCGGGCGCTTAGTGCGCAGCGAATGGCCGAACTCGCCACGGACCGCGTTCGAGAAGAAGTTCACGAACTGCTCGGGCATCGGCCGGTCCAGGCCCAGGTCCTTGCGCACCAGCTCGACCGTGGCCGCGTCGGCCTCGGGGCCGGCGGCCAGCCGCGCCGGGTCGCCGGGCAGCAGGTGGACGAACAGGAACACCAGCACTGCCACGATCAGCAATGTGGGGATCACGCCCAGGAATCGTTTGAGGAAATAGTTCAGCATCACACACCAGATTAAGAGGCCGCCAGCCGCCGCCCTGGCCCCCGCAAACCTGGGCAGGCGGCTTTCTACGGCTTACTGCTTACTGCTCGTTACTGCAGCGCATTGCCACGCTGCGCAAGGCACTGCTGCAGTTATTGCTTGATGTCGATCTCGTCAAAATTGAACGAACCATCCGGCATCACATACGCACCGGCCAGGCGCTTGCTGCGTGCAAACAGCACCTTCTCCGTCACCAGGAAGGCCCACGGTGCATCCTTCCAGATGCGCTCCTGTGCGTCCTTGTACAGCCTGGCCTTCTCGCCGCGGTCCGTCGTGCGCAGGGCGCCGGCGATGTCGGCATCGACCTGGTCGTTCTTGTAGTACGCGGTGTTCAGCAGCTTGGGCGGCATCGATTCCGAAGCCAGCAGCGGACGCAGCGCCCAGTCCGATTCACCGGTCGACGACGACCAGCCCACGTAGTACATGCGCACGCCGGCCTCTTCCGGCTTCGGCACGCTTTCCACCCTCTCCACGCGCTGGCCGGCTTCAAGCGCCTGCACCTGGGCCTTGATGCCCACCTGCTGCAGCTGCTGCTGCACGAACTGGATCACCTTCTGCGCGGTGGTGTGGTTGTAGGCCGACCACAGCGTGGTCTCGAAGCCGTTCGGATAGCCGGCTTCCTTCAGCAGCGCGCGCGCCTTGGCCGGGTCATACGGCCACGGGCCCAGCTTCTCGGCGAAGTCCACGCCCGGCGGCACCACGCCCTCGGACGGCACCGCGTAGCCGGCAAAGGCCACCTTGGCCAGTGCGTCCTTGTTGATCGCGTAGTTGATGGCCTGGCGCACCTTCGGGTCGTTGAACGGCTTGACCGTGGTGTTCAGGCTCAGGTAGCGCTGGATGATCGACGGCGCCGAGATCAGGTCCACCTTTGCGCTGTTCTTCAGCACGGCCGCTTGCTCGAACGGAATGCTGAAGGCAAAGTCCGCCTCGCCGGTCTGCATGATGGCGGCGCGGGTGTTGTTGTCCACCACCGGCTTCCAGGTGATCGTGTCGATCTTCGGATAGCCGGTCTTCCAGTAGCCTGCAAACTTCTTGCCCTTCAGGTGATCGGGCTGCTTCCACTCCACGAACTCGAACGGGCCGGTGCCGACCGGGTGGAAGGCGATGTCCTTGCCGTACTTCTGCAGCGCCGCCGGCGAAATCATCACTGCCGACGGGTGGGCCAGCACGTTGATGAACGGCGAGAACGGCTCCTTCAGCGTGACCTTGACGGTATTGGCGTCGACCACATCGGTCCTGGCCACGCGGTTGAACAGCGTGTAGCGCTTGAGCTTGTTGGCCGGGTTGGTCACGCGGTCGAGGTTGGCCTTGACGGCGGCGGCGTCGAAGGTGGTGCCGTCGTGGAACTTGACACCCTTCTTCAGCTTGAAGGTGTAGGTGAGGCCGTCCTTGCTGACTTCATAGCTTTCGGCCAGCACGTTGACCAGCTTCATGTCCTTGTCCATGCCGAACAGGCCCTGATAGAAGGACTTGCTGGCGGCCTGCGACAGCGTGTCGTTCGCATCGTACGGGTCCAGCGTGGTGAAGGTGGAGTACACCGCCATCACGGCGTCCTTGGCCGCGAAGGCGGGGGCCGAGACCAGCGTGCCCAGTGCGCCTACTGCAAAGGCGCCGGCGACGAGCCCGGGCGAAACCATACGTGCAGACATTATCGAATCTCCTTGGATAGACCAGAACTTCAGTAGGCGCCGCCAACGGCGTGCCGGGCAACAAAATGACCATTCGCGCCGCTGCCGGCGACCGCCACCAGCGGCTGCACCACCGGCTCGTCGCCGACCATGCGGATCGGGCTGGGGATTTCATCGTTCAGCGGCTCGCGCTTCAGATGCCGCCGCGCCGGATCGGCGATCGGCACCGCCGACATCAGCTTCTTCGTGTACGGGTGCTGCGGGTTCTCGAAGATCGCGCGGCGCGGGCCGATCTCGACGATCTGGCCCAGATACATCACCGCCACGCGGTGGCTCACGCGCTCAACCACCGCCATGTCGTGCGAGATGAACAGGAAGGCCACGCCCAGCTCGCGCTGCAGGTCGAGCATCAGGTTGACGATCTGGGCCTGGATCGAAACGTCCAGCGCCGAGACCGATTCGTCCGCCACCACCACCTTCGGGTTGAGCGCCAGCGCGCGCGCAATGCATATGCGCTGGCGCTGGCCGCCCGAGAACTCGTGCGGGTAGCGCGACGCATGCGCGGGCGTGAGGCCCACCTTCTCCAGCAGCCAGGCCACGCGCTGCTCGGCTTCCTTGCCGCTGGCCACCTTGTGCACCAGCAGCGGCTCCATGATCGAGTAGCCGACCGGCACACGCGGGTCGAGCGAAGCGAACGGGTCCTGGAAAATGAACTGGATATTGCGGCGCAGGCTCTGCAGCGCCGGGCCGTGCATCTGGCTGATGTTCTGGCCGGCAAACTCGATGGTGCCGCTCTGGGTGTCGACCAGGCGCAGCAGCGAGCGGCCGGTGGTGGACTTGCCGCAGCCCGACTCACCCACCAGCGCCAGCGTCTCGCCCGGATAGAGATCGAAGCTGACCTTCTCCACCGCATGCACGCGGCGCGTGACACGGCCGAACAGGCCGCCCGGCACGTCAAAGCGCGTCACCAGGTCGCTGACGCGCAGGATCGGCTGGACGCCCGGTGTCACGGTGTCCTGCGGGATTTCCGCCTCGGCATTGGCGCTGCCGAGCTGCAGCAGCGGGAACTTGGCCGGCAGGTCGGTGCCGGCCATCGCGCCCAGCTTGGGCACAGCCGACAGCAGCGCGCGGGTATAGGGATGGGCCGGGGCCTTGAACACATCGTTCGAAGTGCCCTCTTCCACCTTCTCACCGCGATACATCACCAGCACGCGGTCGGCCACTTCGGCCACCACGCCCATGTCGTGCGTGATGAAGACCACGCCCATGTGCATTTCGGACTGCAGGTTGCGGATCAGTTGCAGGATCTCGGCCTGGATGGTCACGTCCAGCGCGGTGGTCGGCTCGTCGGCGATCAGCAAAGCCGGCTTGCAAGACAGCGCCATGGCAATCATCACGCGCTGGCGCATGCCGCCGGACAGCTGGTGCGGGAAACGGTCCAGCACGCGCTTCGCCTCGGGGATGCGCACCAGTTCCAGCATGCGCAGCGCCTCGGCGCGCGCCGCCGCGCGGCTCTTGCCCTGGTGCAGGCGGATCGACTCGGCAATCTGCTCGCCCACCGGGAACACCGGGTTGAGCGAGGTCATCGGCTCCTGGAAAATCATCGCCACGTCCGAGCCGCGCACGCTGCGCAGCGTGGCGCTGTTCGCGCGGGCGAGGTCGATCACCTCGCCGCCGCGCCGGCGCAGCGCCATGCTGCCCGAAGCGATCTTGCCGCCGCCATGCTCGACCAGCCGCATCAGCGCCAGCGAGGTCACCGACTTGCCCGAACCGGATTCGCCCACCACCGCCAGCGTTTCGCCACGGTCGACGTGGAACGACAAATTGCGCACGGCCTCGACGGTACGCTCCGACGTCGAAAAGCGCACGGTCAGCCCGTCTACCGATACCACGCGCTGCGGCGGCAGCACGAGGTTGGATTGAGAAGAGGATGCAGCCACTGGTACCCCTTGATGCTTGAAGCGTGATTCCTGCCTGGATGACTGAAGCCGCGCCTCAGCCGTAGATCGCCACCATCACCGGCTCGCCCACGCGGGCAAGGCCGCGATACATGCCTTCGGTGTTGAATGGCAGCGTGACATTGCCGGCGCGGTCGACCGCGATCAGTCCGCCGCGGCCGCCGATGGCCGGGAGTTTCTCCATCACCACGCGACGTGCGGCTTCTTCCAGCGTCACGCGTGCGTAGCGCATCTGCGCGGCCACGTCGTGCGCGGCCACGGTGCGGATAAACATCTCGCCGGTGCCGGTGGCGGAGATCGCCGCGACATCGTCGGCATAGCAACCGGCGCCGATCACCGGCGTGTCGCCGACGCGCCCGACCTGCTTGTTGGTGACGCCGCCGGTCGACGTGGCGGCCGCCAGGTTGCCGTGAGCGTCGCAGGCCACCGCGCCGACCGTGCCGAACTTGTTGTCCGGGTCGATGGGGTCGGCCTGGCCGGCCAGCGCGCCGTTCGCCAGCGCTGCCGCGTCATGGTCCAGCAGCGCCATGCCCTTGACCGCCCGTGCGCGCTCCCATTGCTCGTGGCGCGCCTTGGTGAAGTAGTAATCCGAGGAGACCAGTTCCAGCCCCTGCGACAGGGCGAAGGCCTCGGCGCCCTCGCCTGCGAACAGCACGTGCTCGCTGTGGTCCATCACCGCGCGTGCGGCCAGCACCGGATTGCGCAGGCGCGTGACGCAGGCCACGGCGCCGGCATTCAGCGTGGCGCCATCCATCACGGCAGCATCCAGTTCGTAGGTGCCCTCGTGCGTCAGCACGGCGCCCTTGCCGGCGTTGAAGAGCGGGCACTCTTCGAGCAGGCGCACGGCTTCGGTGACCGCGTCCATGGCGCTGCCGCCGTCGGCCAGCACGCGCTGGCCGGCTATCAGCACCTGCTCCAGCGCTTCGATGTATTCGCGTTCGCGGGAGGAATCCATGGCGGCACGGGTGATGGTGCCGGCCCCGCCGTGGATGGCAATGACTGCTTGATTCATGAGTGGCTACGCCTTGAAATGCCGTGCGGCACGTTTGTTTTTGTCGCCGGCGGCATCGGCCGCGGCCTGTGGCGCGCGCGGCTCGCCGCTGCGCTGGGTGTTCGTCGCGCTGGCGGTGCCGGTCGCCTCGGTGCCGTAAAGCCACGGCAGCAGGAATTCAGTCATTTCGGCGGCGGCCTTCACCGGACGTTCAGCCCGGTGCGCGACCGCACCGCAAAGCGCCTCGATCAGCGCCAGCACCGTTGCATCGGAGTTGGCCGAAAGGCGGTTGGCTGCCTGTGCGTACAGCGCGATATCGGCCAGCGGCGCCAGCGGCGAGGTCGGCCCGTCGGTCAGCGCCAGCAGGCGCGCGCCGTGCGCCTTGGCGCGCTTGGCCAGCAGCACGGTATCGGCCACATAGCGCGGGAAGGCAATCGCGATCACCAGGTCGGCAGGCTGCAGCTTGAACAGCTGCCGCGCGGCATGCGAGGCACCGCCCGCGCCCGCCACCGACATGACGGTGCGGCAATGCATTTCCAGCCCGTGCTGGACCAGCCCCGCCAGGAAGCCGCTGGCGCCGAAGCCCGCGACATAGATGCGGTCCGCGGCCAGGATGGCGGTGACGGCGCGCTCACAGGTTTCCGCATCGAGCCCGCGGCGCGTGGCCTCCAGGTTGGCGGCTGCATCTTCCAGCGAGGCGGCAAAGACCTCCGCTGCCGTAGAGGGCCGCTCCAGTTCCGTGCGCAGCCGCTCAACCGGTGCCAGCGTGGCCTCGAAGCCGCGCACCAGTTCGGCGCGGAACTGCGGGTAGCCGTCGAAACCCAGCGCACGCGCAAAGCGGTTGGCGGTGGCCACCGACACCTGCACGGCAGCGGCGAACTCGTCGATACGCATGGTGGCGGCACGGAACAGGTTCGCCAGCACATATTCCGCCATGCGCTGATGCGCGGGCGTCAGCGTCGGCAGGCTGCGCGCGATGCGTTCTGAGATCGAATAGCCATTCGGCATGCTGGCGTCGGTCGGCAAGGTGTCTGGAGAGTGGGTTGTCTGGGGGTGGTTGGAAATTTTCATTCCCGGCCACGTGATGAAAATGAATTTACACGGAATCGCGCCCCAAAGAAAATAGAGTTTTACGGATCGAGGGTATTCCCTAGGGAATCGAACAGCACGCGGGCCCCAGTTGCGCGCATTCGCCGCGGAAGGACAGCCCGGAAACGCTACAATGCCGGCCAGCGCCGCAACTCTGACAGTTGCCTGCATGTTCTCCGCTTTTTCCGCTTTCATCCCGAAGTTCCCTCCGTGATCCGAATCGACCAGCTAGTCCTCCAGCGCGGCACCAAGGTGCTGTTCGACCACACCAGCGTGACCATCAACCCGGGCGAGCGCGTCGGCCTTGTCGGCGCCAACGGGAGCGGCAAGTCGACCTTGTTCGCCATGCTGCGCGGAGAGCTACACGCGGACGGCGGCGATGTGGCCGTGCCTGCGCAGTGGCGGATTGCGCACGTCGCGCAGGAAACACCGGCGGTGGCGCGCAGCGCCGTGGAGTATGTGATCGACGGCGACACCCGGCTGCGCGAGATCGAAGCGGCCATCGCCCGCGCACAGGGCACCGGCGACGGCAGCGCCGAAGGAGAAGCCCACGCCGCTTTCGCCGACGCCGACGGCTACACCGCCCCGGCCCGCGCCGAAGCCCTGCTGCTGGGCCTGGGCTTCACGCTGGCGCAGGTATCGCAGCCGGTGTCGTCGTTCTCCGGCGGCTGGCGCATGCGCCTGAACCTGGCGCAGGCGCTGATGTGCCCGTCGGACCTGCTGCTGCTCGACGAACCGACCAACCACCTGGACCTGGACGCCATCGTCTGGCTGGAAGACTGGCTGGCGCGCTACGCCGGCACGCTGGTGATGATTTCGCACGACCGCGAATTCCTCGATGCGATCTGCAACGTCACCGTGCACATCGAGAACCAGCAGTTGCGCCGCTACGGCGGCAACTACACGCTGTTCGAGACCATGCGCCTGCAGCAGATGGCGCAACAGCAGGCCGCCTATTCGCGCCAGCAGAAGGAAATCGCGCACCTGGAGTCGTTCATCACACGCTTCAAGGCCAAGGCCACCAAGGCGCGCCAGGCGCAGAGCCGGGTCAAGGCGCTGGAGAAGATGGAGCGGCTGGCGCCGGTGCACGTCGCCGCCGGTTTCGCCTTTGAATTCCGCGAGCCGGACGCCGCGCCCAATCCGATGATGGTGCTGGAAGGCGTTGACTGCGGCTACGCCGAGGCCGACCCGCCGGTCACCATCCTGCACAACCTGGCTCTGTCGATCCAGAACGGCCAGCGCATCGGCCTGCTGGGCGCCAACGGCCAGGGCAAGTCGACGCTGGTCAAGACCCTGGCCGGCACGCAGGATCCGCTCACCGGCACGCTGCGCCTCGGCAAGGGCCTGCAGATCGGCTACTTCGCCCAGCACCAGCTGGAAACCCTGCGCGACCACGACTCGCCCCTGCAACACCTGGCGCGGCTGGCGCCCGATACGCGCGAGCAGGAACTGCGCGACTTCCTCGGCAGCTTCAACTTCCGCGGCGACATGGCGACCTCGCCGATCGAGCCCTTTTCCGGCGGCGAAAAGGCGCGGCTCGCGCTGTCGCTGATCGTCTGGCAGAAGCCCAACCTGCTGCTGCTCGACGAACCGACCAACCACCTCGACCTCGATACCCGCGAGGCGCTGACCATGGCGCTGGCGCAGTTCGAAGGCACGCTGATCCTGGTCTCCCACGACCGGCACCTGCTGCGCGCCACGTCCGACCAGTTCATGCTGGTGGCCGACGGCACCATCAAGCCGTTCGACGGCGACCTGGACGACTACCGCGACTGGCTGCTGCAGCAGGCAGCGGCCAAGCGCAATGCCGCGACGGCAGCGCATCAGGCCGAGGCTGGCGGCGACGCTGGCAATGGCGCGGTCAACCGCAAGGACCAGCGCCGTGCGGAGGCGGATGAGAGGCAGCGGCTGTCAGCGCTGCGCAAGCCCTTGACGAAGGAACTGGAAAAGGTCGAAAAGCGGATGGCGGTTCTGCAAAGCGCCAAGGACGAGATCGACCGCTTCATGGCCGATGAAACCAGCTATGCCGAGGCGAACAAGGCGAAGCTGATGGAGATGCTCAAGCGGCAGGGCGAAGTGAACGGCGAGCTTGGCGAGCTGGAAGAGAAATGGCTGGAGCTGCAGGAGCAGATCGAGATGATTGCGTGAGGGGTTCGAGTCCCCTCCCTGGCACCACGCATTGCCCCCAATAAAAACCGGCGCCTCGGCGCCGGTTTTTTGTTTATGACTTCACCGCTTAGCGGAAATTCTTCTCCCGCCGAATCAGCCCCACCGCCAGCGTCAGCGTCAGGATGAACAGCCAGATCAGCGACCACGCCGGCACGGACAAACCCAGCACCGGCGGCAGCGGCGCCGTACAAAGCCCGTCCGCATAGAACACCTGCGGCAGCACCTTGGCCGTGGGCAAGGCATTGACCCAGTTCTCCAGCGGATCGATCCCGCAGCTCGCCTTCGGATTCAGCAGCAGCGACACGTGGTACACCGCCACGGCAATGCCGCCGACGCCCGACAGCATCCCCAGCCCCTGCCACAGCGTGCGCGTGTTCTGCGCGATCGCCGCCAGCAGCGAGAAGATACCGATGCCGATAAATGCAAAGCGCTGCATCACGCAGAGCGGACAGGGCTGGTAGCCCTTTTCGTATTGCAGGTAGAGCGCGACGCCGACCAGCGCAAACGAAATGATGGCGATCAGCAGGAAATAGGCGCGAGAGTTGGCTTGCATGGGCGATGGGTTGACTCGGATTGAGGCGGCCGGCGCCACCTTCAGGTCCGGCGCCAGCATTGCTGCGCATTATTACCGATTTTGCGCTTCGCCAATGGCTGCAGGGATCGATCCGCAGCGAGTGTGCCTGTGGCGAAATGACGCAGGGTCCGCGTCGCGGGTTCTGTCAGCCCGAAATCCCTTTCTCCCAGCACGCCTTCGAGAGCCGGTACAGGCAGTGCGGCCGCAGCGGATGGCCCGCCGGCACACCGGGATGCTCGAAGCCTACCGGGTCCTCCTGCATGCCGAGCCGCTCCATCACGGCGCGCGAGCGGCGGTTGCCGAGGGTGGTGAAAGAGACGATTTCGTCGAGGCCTAGCCGCTCGAAGCCAACCTGCAAGGCGCCGCGCGCGGCTTCGGTGGCGTAGCCCTGCCCCCAGGCGTGCTGCGCCAGCCGCCAGCCAATTTCAACGCATGGCGAGAACGGCAGCGCGGCCGCCGGCTCGTTCAGGCCGACAAACCCGAGGAAGGCGCCGTCAGCCTTGCGTTCCGCCACCCAGAGTCCCCAGCCGATCGTTGTGATGCGGTCGCGACAACGGGTCGCCAGGATATCGCTCTCCGCGCGCGTCAGCGTGGCCGGGAAGTTCTGCATCACCTCGGGATCGGCATTGAGCGCAGCGAACGGCTCAAGATCGCTTTCGCGCCACTGGCGCAGGCGCAGGCGATCGGTTTCGAGCTCGATCAATGCGGGCATGTCCGGATCAATCCAGATGCCGCACGCGATCGATGGCCTGCTCGATGCGTTCCACCGCGATCACTTCCAGCCCGTCGATCTTCTGCTTGGGCGCGTTGGCCTTGGGGATCACGGCGATGGTGAAGCCCAGCTTGGCCGCCTCTTTCAGCCGGTCCTGCCCGCGCGGGCTGGGGCGGATCTCGCCGGCCAGGCCCACTTCGCCGAACACCACCAGGCCGCGCGGCAAGGGCTTGTTGCGCATGGACGAATGGATCGACAGCAGCACGGCCAGGTCGGCCGCGGGCTCGGTAATCTTGACGCCACCCACCGCATTCAGGAACACATCCTGGTCGAAGCAGGCGATGCCGGCATGCCGGTGCAGCACGGCCAGCAGCAGCGCCAGCCGGTTCTGCTCCAGCCCCACCGCCAGCCGGCGCGGATTCGGCACGTGCGCCGTATCGACCAGCGCCTGGACTTCCACCAGCAGCGGGCGGGTGCCCTCCTGCGTCACCAGCACGCAGGAGCCGGGCACGGTTTCCTCGTGCTGCGACAGGAACAGTGCCGACGGGTTGCTGATGCCGCGCAGGCCGCGCTCCGTCATGGCGAACACGCCCAGTTCATTCACCGCGCCGAAACGGTTCTTGAAGGCGCGGATCAGGCGGTGCGAGGAATGTGTGTCCCCCTCGAAGTACAGCACCGTATCGACGATGTGCTCCAGCACGCGCGGCCCGGCCAGGCTGCCTTCCTTGGTCACATGGCCGACCAGGATGATGGTGATGCCGCTGCTCTTGGCGATACGCGTCAGCTGCGCCGCGCACTCGCGCACCTGCGCCACCGAGCCGGGCGCCGAGGTCAGCGCCTCGGAGTACAGGGTCTGGATGGAGTCGATCACGGCCACCTCGGGCCTTTCCGCCTCGAGCGTGGCCTGGATTTTTTCCAGCTGGATCTCGGCCAGCAGGCCGAGCGACGGGCTCTCCACGCCCAGCCGCTGCGCGCGCAAGGCAATCTGCGCCCCAGACTCTTCGCCGCTCACGTACAACACCCGCCGCTGCCCGGCCAGGTTGGCCAGCGCCTGCAGCAGCAGCGTGGACTTGCCGATCCCCGGATCGCCGCCGATCAGCACCACCCCGCCCGATACCAGCCCGCCGCCCAGCACGCGGTCGAATTCGTCGATGCCGCTGGAAAAGCGCGGCACGTCGGCGGCATCGATCTCGGAAAGCTTGCGCACCGTGGCGGATGCCGCCAGCGGCTGGAAGCGCTTGTTCGAAGCCGATTCGGCCACGGTCTCGACCAGCGTGTTCCACTGCTGGCAGTGCGGGCACTGGCCCGCCCAGCGCGGCGTGGTGCCGCCGCATTCGGTACAGGTATAGACAGTCTTGGTCTTGGCCAACGGGTGTCCTTGCAAGGCAAAGCGGCCGGCGTCATGTGACGTCCGGCCGACTGGATCGGTCAGTCAGTTGCTGGCGCTCAGGCGACAGCCGGGGCGGCGCTGTCCGAGGCGGTGATGGTTGCCACGGTGGTCGGCACGCGCGGCGCCAGTGCGCACATCAGCTCGTAGCCGACCGTGCCGGCAGCCTGCGCCACGTCGTCGATGGGCAGGCCCTGGCCCCACAGGGTGACGGGGCTGCCGACCCTGGCCTTCGGGCACGGCGCAAGATCCACGCAAATCATGTCCATCGACACCCGGCCGACGAGCTGGGTGCGCACGCCGTCGACCAGCACCGGGGCGCGGTTTTCGCCCCAGCCGGCCGCATGGCGCGGATAGCCGTCCGCATAGCCGCAGGCAACCACGCCGATGCGCATCGGGCGCTCCGCGGTAAACATGGAGCCGTAGCCCACGGTATCGCCGGGTTGCAGATCCTGGACCGAGATCAGCTCACTGTGCAGCGACATGGCCGGCTGCAGGCCGGTGCCCGCGATGTCCGCATCGCGGCCGGTGGGCGAAGCGCCATACAGGATCACGCCAGGGCGCACCCAGGCGCGGTGCGCCTGCGGGTGCCACAGCACCGCGGCCGAGTTCGACAGGCTGGCCTCGCCCGGCAGGTTCGCCGTGGCAGCATCGAAGGCCTCGATCTGGTGGGCGATACCTCGGGGACTATCCGCATCGGAAAAATGCGTCATATGGACGATACTGCCTACACAGGGCATGGCCCGGGCGCGTTCCCAGGCGGCGCGATACTGCGTCGGATGGAAGCCCAGCCGGTTCATGCCGGTATTGAGCTTGAGCTGGATCGCCAGCGGGCCTTTCGGACGTGCGGTTTCCAGCATGCGGAGTTGCTCTTCGCAGTGGATAGCCGTCGTCAGGCGATATTGTTCCAGCAGGGGAACGTCCTGCGGCTGGAAGAACCCCTCAAGGAGCAGGATCGGTCCCTGCCAGCCGAGGTCGCGCAGCAGCACGGCCTCGTTCAGGTCCAGCAGCCCGAAGCCGTCCGTGGCGCGCAGGCCGGCAAAGACACGGCGGATCCCGTGGCCGTAGGCGTTGGCCTTGACGACCGCCCAGACGCGCGAATCGGGCGCGCTGCGGCGGACCACTTCAAGGTTGTTGGCAATGGCGGGTTGGTGAATGACGGCGTGGATGGGTCTTGGCATGGAGTCACATCTCAGGAAGCAGGCGTCGCGGCGGCCGGGAGGATGGCGCTGCCCACCTTCATGTGGATCAGTCGTCACGCCTCGCGGCGATTGCACCAGATCAGGGAAGACCCGGTCGACGGGCCGCGATCGCAGCCGTTATTTGAACACATTCGGGCACGACTTCCGGGAATCGGAACGGCCCCCGGCTGTCAAACAGGCGCCTTGCCGGGGTTCGGGATTGTCGTACTTTCGTGATATAAAGCCGGACGCTACGGCCATGTTCTAAAAGCGAAGCAATATGTCAATGAGGGTCAGGAAAGCCGGACGGCGCCAGAGCGCCGCGCATCCGACACAATTCGACACGGCCACGGCCCAAGGTTCCCTGCAAACCATGGCCACGCCGGTGGGCTTCAGCCTGCCCGATCTGCACGGAGTGCGCGATGGAGACAAAGTCGACAGTATGAAGAAGGGTTTTTACACCATCATGGCCGCGCAATTTTTTTCGTCGCTGGCCGACAATGCCTTACTGATCGCCGCCATTGCCCTTCTTACCGAATTGCACTCCCCGCAGTGGATGACCCCGCTGCTCAAGCTGTTCTTCGTCCTCTCCTACGTCGTCCTGGCTGCCTTTGTCGGCGCATTTGCCGACTCCATGCCCAAGGGCCGGGTGATGCTGATCACCAACGCAATCAAGATCGCCGGCTGCGCCATCATGATGTTCGGGCTGCATCCGCTGCTTGCCTACGGCATCGTGGGATTCGGGGCGGCGGCCTATTCGCCGGCCAAGTACGGCATCCTGACCGAGCTGCTGCCACCCGAGAAGCTGGTCATGGCCAACGGCTGGATCGAGGGCCTGACGGTGGGCTCCATCATCCTCGGCACGGTGGTCGGCGGCGCGCTGATCTCGGTGCATGTGTCGCAGATCCTGCTGCGCTTCGACATCCCCTATATCGATACCGGCATCCAGACCCCGGCTGAAGCCGCGATGGTGGTGATCATGCTGTTCTACGTGATCGCCTCGGTCTTCAACCTGTTTATCCCCGATACCGGCGCGCGCTACCCGCAGCAGGAAAAGAACCCGATCAAGCTGATTGCCGAGTTCGGCGACTGCTTCAGCGCGCTCTGGCGCGACAAGGTCGGCCAGATCTCGCTGGCGGTGACCACCCTGTTCTGGGGCGTGGGCGCCACCCTGCAGTTCATCGTGCTGAAATGGGCCGAGAAGTCGCTCGGCCTGAACCTGTCGCAGGGTGCCCTGCTGCAAGCGGTGGTGGCGGTTGGCGTGGCGGTGGGTGCCATCCTCGCGGCCGCGCGTATTCCGCTGCGCAAGTCGCTGTCGGTGTTGCCTTTCGGCGTGGCCATGGGCGCGACGGTGATGCTGATGGCGTTCTACACCAAGGACACCATGCCGCAGGTCACGCTGCACGCCATGGGCATGAACATGCCGCTGTACATGGCGATTGCCTATGTCTTCCTGATGCTGGTGGGCGCGATGTCGGGCTACTTCGTGGTGCCGATGAATGCGCTGCTGCAGCACCGCGGCCATGTGCTGCTGTCGGCCGGCCACTCCATCGCGGTGCAGAACTTCAATGAGAACGTCTCGGTGCTGCTGATGCTGTGCCTGTACGCCCTGCTGATCAAGCTGAATGCGCCGATCGGGTTTGTGATCATCGCGCTGGGCCTGTTCATTTGCATCACCATGCTGATGGTGATGCGGCTGCACAAGTCCAATGTGCGCAACTACAACTCGCTGGCGATGATCGGCGAGGACAAGCACCACTGACCAGCTTCCCGGGCGGTCATCCGGCCGCCCGCCGTCAGATCGCCACTAGCGGGCGACCTCCCCGTTTTCTCCCTGACGCACCGCCGGCTCGGCGGCGCGCGCGCGCGCCCTCGCTTCCCACCCCGGCGGCACCACAAAGCCCCGCGAGCGCTCGCGCCACAGCCCCGGCAACCCCGGTCCGGCCGGCTCCAGTTCACACAGCATGAC
Organism: Cupriavidus sp. IDO; assembly: GCF_000812465.1. Lineage (GTDB taxonomy): Bacteria > Pseudomonadota > Gammaproteobacteria > Burkholderiales > Burkholderiaceae > Cupriavidus. The sequence goes on from NZ_JWMA01000006.1 coordinate 191,683, forward strand.
CGGCGACTCGCGCCGCCAGCCACGGTCGTGGTGCGGATCGGCGAATCGCTGCGCGAGGGCATCGCGCAAGGTTTCGACAGACTCGGTTTCGCTGTCGGCCACCAGCGCGCCGGACAGCCAGCCCGAGCGCTGCAGCCGGCACCAGCGTGTGCCGGCTGAGCCACCGGCCCGCGCAGCCCACTCCTCCAGCGAGGACCACCAGCCATGCAGGTGATCGTCTGCAATACCCAGTGAGTACAGATCAGCCGGCTTGTGTCCGTTGCGGTAGAACAGCCAGCCCAGCAGGTAGACCTCGCTGCGATCGACCGAACGGCCCAGCAATGCCTGCGCCTGCGGCGTGCGTGCCAGCGGCAGCTGGCGATGGACGATGTGATCGAGCTTGTCGCCCAGCCGGTCGACGAGGTTTGGCCCCACGAAATCCTGGGTGCGCGAAGGCGCTCCCGCTTCCGGCTCGACCATCAGATAGAACTTGGCCGCCATTTCCCAGTGCACGACTGCACCGCTAGCCGTGTCGCGCCAGACGAAGTCCAGTTCGCCCAGCGTCTGCACGCCGTGGCTGCCCGCGCGGCGCACCGGCAGGTTGGCGGCCAGCAGTTCCAGGCCCTCGCCATGGCGCAGGCCAAAGTGCAGCAGGCGCTCGGCGTGGCGCCCGAGCCGCAGGCTGCGGCTGGCGCTGGTTTCCGCATCGGTCTGATCGGAAACGCCGCTGGCCAGCTCGGTGATGGTGGCCGGCAGCACGGCGGGATCGGCGGCTTGCAGCCAGCCTTGCCACGCCTGCCGGAAGCCGGCCGGCCAGCGCGCCAGTGCCGTGTCGCCGTTGTATTCGGCAGGAAGCTGCGCCAGCAACTGCGGCGACAGCGTGCACCAGGCCAGGTCGCGCGTACGCGGCGAGGCGGCATGGCGCCACAGCGGCGGCGCGTCACGATGCGCGCCGTCGCCGCCAGGGCTCACCGCGAGATCAGGTCCGAGCTCCCGCACGGTCATATACCTCCCGGGCCAGGCACAAGTCTTCCCAGGCGCGTACCTTGTCGGTCAGTGTGCGCAGTAGGTAGGCGGGGTGATAGGTCACCACCACCGGAATGCCTTCGTAGGTGTGCACAGTGCCGCGCAGCTTGCCGATCGGCGTGGTGGTCCGCAGCAGCGACTGGGCGGCAAAGCGGCCCAGCACCACGATCACCTTCGGCCGGATCAGCGCGATCTGGCGTCGCAGGTGGGGCTCGCACTCGGCCACTTCCTGCGGTTCCGGATTGCGGTTGCCCGGCGGCCGGCACTTGAGCACGTTGGCGATAAAGACATTGCGGCCCCGCGCCAGCCCGAGCGAGGCCAGCATATTGTCGAGCAGCTTGCCGGCCTGGCCGACAAAGGGCTCGCCCTGCTTGTCCTCGTTCTCGCCGGGGGCCTCGCCGACCAGCATCCAGTCGGCCTCGCGGTCGCCGACGCCGAATACGGTGTTGGTACGGGTTTCACAAAGGCCGCAAGCGGTACAGCCCGAGACGGCGGCTTCCAGCTCAGCCCAGGACATGGCCGCGATGGCGGCCTCGCGATCGGATGGTGCGGATTCCGGGACCAGGGCGACGGGCACTGGCCGGGCTGCCGTTTCAGCAACCGCGACTGGCGGCTCTGCAAATTCAGTCACCGCCGGGATCGGTGCAAGCTCTTCGGCCAGGACCTGCGTGACGGCGACTTCGGCTACGGCTTCCGCCGCTGGCAAGCCGGGCGCGGTTCGGCGCGGCACCCACTCGGTCGGGATGCCGAGCACCTCAAGAAACTGCGCGCGACGGCTCATGCCCCTCCCTCCCCAGCCGGCCAGGCGCGGCGCAGTACCAGCGCATCTTCGCGCCGCTGCCCGGCAGCCGGGTAGTAGCCCTTGCGGCGGCCGATCTCGGTGAATCCGGCCTCCTGGTACAAGGCCAGCGCGCCCGTGTTGGACGGCCTGACTTCCAGCAGCATGGTGTAGAGATGGTGTCCGTGGGTGGTGGCCAGTGCCATGCCCAGCAGCAACCGGCCCAGCCCCTGCCGCTGCAGGCGCGGATCCACGGTGATGTTCAGCAGGTGCATTTCGTCCACCACCGGCATCAGCACCGCATAGGCCACCAGCTTGCCCGCCGGGTTCCGCAGCGTAAGGCCGAGGTGCCCCGCCTTGACGGAGTTCTCGAAATTGCCCCGCGTCCATGGATGGCTGTAGGCGCGCTTCTCGATCTCGGCCACGGCCTCGAGGTCGAGTGCGCTCATGCGTCCCAGTTCCCAGCCAGCCGGCAGCGCCGGCATGACCGGCACCACGGGCCAGCGGGCATCGTCGGCGTCATGATCGGTCGAAGGTCCGAGGGCTGCGCTCACGACGCCCCTCCTGCCGTGGCCTGCGCCGCGGCGCGCGCGGCGGCAATGGCCTCGCGCTCCTCAATGGTCTGGGCGACCTTGTCGCGCAGGTACAGCGGCATGGCATCGGCCGCATCGATGGTCTCGCCACGGGCCAGTGCGCGCAGGGCGATGCTGACCACCTGGCGCGCATGCGGCATGGCATCGGCCAGCACGCGCTGCGCGCGCGCCGTTGGCAGGCGTTCATCGAAGACCGCCGCCGCATTGCCGGCCAGCCAGAAGTCGCCGTCCGGCAACGTCACGGTTTCCGGCGCGCCGACGCGCATCGGCGTGACCGTGGCCCACTCCTGCACGGCCGCGTCCCAGCGGAAGGCGCCCGAGTAGGCTTCATCCATGCGGGCATCCAGCGCCACCAGCACAGCGGTGTCGGCGGGCAACGGCGGCGTGGCGTAGCGTGCGCTTTCCGCGCAGGCCATCAGCGTATTGACGGAAATGACCGGCAGGCCGGCGCCAAAGGCCAGCCCCTGCGCCACGCCACAAGCCGTGCGCAGGCCGGTGAACGAGCCCGGGCCGGCCCCGAAGGCGATCGCGGCACAGTCCGCGAGCGCGATGCCGGCTTCGGCCAGCAACTCGCCGGCGGCCGGCAGCACGCGCGACGAGGAGCGCGGTCCGGTGTGTTCATGACGATAAAAACACTCGATGCCGCCATCGGCTGTGGGGCGACCAAGCGCGACCGAACACCACTCGGTGGAAGTTTCAACAGCAAGAATCCAGGACATGGCGCGATTGTAGCCGGAGCCGCCCGAAACCGAGTCCTTCTTCGGTTTCATACGGCCCGCCGGACACTGTGGCGCGGCTATCATCGAACCCCTTACTTGCCATCTGATTCAGGAGATCCCCATGAGCGACCTGCAGGCCCGCTTCGACCAAGCCCAGATCGACGTCAAGCAACTCAGCGAGCGCCCCAGCAACATGACGCTGCTGCGCCTGTACGCCCTCTTCAAGCAAGGCAGCGAAGGCGATGCCCACGGCGACAAGCCCGGCATGACCGATTTTGTCGGCCGCTACAAGTTCGAAGCCTGGGAAACGCTGAAGGGCACCAGCAAGGATGAAGCGATGGAGAAGTACATCGCCCTGGTCGAGGAACTGCGCAGCGGCGCCACCACCTGAGCGGCCCCGCAAGCTCATGACCGGCAGGCAGCGCCCGCCGGTCAGTCCTCAGTTCGCTGGCAATGGCCGCGGACGAATCCGCCAGGCCGCGAAGATGGCCGTGGCAATGACCACGCCGACCGCCAGGAAGGTTTCATCGAAGGCCCGGATGCGTGCGGCCTGCGCCACCGCATCGCCGCCATGCCCGAGCACCGCGCCATGCTCGCCCAGCCGCCACTGCAGCCCGACGCCCGCCAGCGCCACGCCAATGGCGCCGCCGAGCTGCCGCAGGAAGTTGATGCAGCTCGACCCCTGCGCAATCAGCGAGAAGTCCACGCCGCGCATTGCGCCCAGCGTCAGCGACGGCAGGATGCAGCCCAGCCCGATCCGCCCCAGCACGGCCAGCAGCACCAGCAATACGTAAGGCGTGGCCGGCGATCCGGTTGCCATCAGCAGGAACGACAACGCCAGCAGCGCCAGCCCGAACGACACCTGCAAGTGTGGCGAAACGCGATTGGTGAATCGCCCCGCCGCAGCAATGGTCAGGGCCAGCACGACGCCAGCCGGCAGCAGCACCAGGCCAGCCCGGGACGGCGAGTAGTTCAGCGCCATCTGCATATAAACCGGGAACAGGTAGGTCGAGCCGAACAACCCCGCGCCGTAGATGAATGCCACCACCGCGCCCGCTGAGAATTGCTGGTAGCTGTATAGCCGCATATTCATCAGCGGATCGGGCGCGCGCAGTTGCCACAGCACAAAGGCGACCAGCAGCACCACGCCAAGGCCCGCCATCGCCATGCCGGCTCCCACGCTCTCTCGCATCTCGACCAGCCCGTTGAGCAGGCTGACCGTGGCAACCCCGGCCAGCGCCAGGCCGCGCCAGTCCAGCGGCTTGCGCTCGCCCATCATGGCGGAATCCACCGCCATGAAGCGGCGCGCCAGCAGCGCGCCAATTATCGTCAGCGGCACCACCACGAAGAAAATCGACCGCCAGCCGAACGCCTCCACCAGGAAGCCGCCAAGGCTCGGCCCCAGTGCCGGCGCCAGCACCACGCCAAAGCCGAACATACTCACCGCCTTGCCCTGCTCCCGCTCATCGAACACCCGCAGGATCAGGATATTGGGCAGCGGCTGCATGACCCCGGCCGCCGCGCCCTCCGCCACGCGCATGGCGATCATCACGCCGTACGTCGGCGAGAATCCGCCCACCAGCCCGCCCGCCCCGAGCAGCAGCAGCGCACCCAGGAAGGTACGGCGCAGGCCGTAGCGATTGAGCAGCCAGGGCGTGAGCAGCATCGACAGCGTCATGGCAATCATGAAGCTGGCTGCCACCCACTGGGCGCGTTCCTGCCCCAGCCCGAAATGCCGGCTCAGGTCAGGAATCGCAACGTTGATGATGGTGGATGAGACGATCGACGAGACGGTGCCCAGCATCAGCGTGACAAGCACCAGCCAGCGCAGCCGGTCGCCATAGCGCGCATGCAGGATCGCGCGGGTCGGGCCGGCCCGCTCGCCGCCGGAATGATCCGGCGCCCCCAAACCCTCGCTCACCCCAGCCGCCCGGTGTCGGCGATCTCGCGGATCTTGCGGACGGTGTCCAGGTCGGCCTGGTGGTAGGCCGATTTGACGATCTCGGCGTAGCGGTCGTCGCCGGTGGCATCGACTGCCGGCAGCGTGGTCTCGTAGATAAAGCGCACCAGCAGCGCGCCCGGCCCCGGGGTTTCGATGACCATGGTCAGCGTGCCGCCGGCATGTTCAGCCGTCGCGGCCGTTTCATAGCGGACCTGGCGGCGCGACTCGAACACGACCCGGTCGTGGATCCTGGCCTCGCCGAAATGCAGCACGCGATCGATCCAGTTGTCGCCTCGCCCGACAACTTCCGCGCGGTCCAGCCCGAGCACGAACAATTCGGGCGATTCGGCGCGCAGCACTAGCCCTTGCCAGAGCTGTTCAGGCGTGAGCGGATCCAGTTGAGGATTGCCTGGATCGTTGATCTCTACCAAGTGCTCGAAGCGCAACTTCATTCTCCATATCTGTGATTAAGCGATATTATGAAGTCTCCGCGCATTTGACAGAGACCATTTCGTCTACGCGGCGCAACATAATCCCTGCGTTTCTTGCCCGGGTTAATCCTTCTTCGCCTGTATTGACGGCATTTTCCTGGAGTTCTTCATGCCCGCACCCGCGCCGGCCGATATCGATCCCCTGCAGGTCCTGGTCTACGCCGATTCACTCTCATGGGGCATCGTCCCCGGCACCCGCCAGCGCCTGCCATTCCCGGTGCGCTGGCCCGGCCGGCTGGAAATCGGTCTGAACGCTGACGGACAGCCCCCGGTGCGCATCCTTGAAGACTGCCTGAACGGCCGCCGCACGGTCTGGGACGACCCGTTCAAGCCCGGCCGCAACGGCATGCAGGGGCTGGCGCAGCGCATCGAAATCCACTCGCCGCTGGCGCTGGTGATCCTGATGCTCGGCAGCAACGATTTCCAGTCCATGCACCCGCACAACGCCTGGCACGCGGCGCAAGGCGTGGGCGCACTGGTCAACGCCATCCGCACCGCCCCGATCGAGCCCGGCATGCCAGTGCCCCCGCTGCTGGTGATCACGCCACCGCCGATCCGCACCCCGCGCGGCCCGCTCGCACCCAAGTTCGCCGGCGGCGAGCACAAGTGCGTGGGGCTGGCCGAGGCCTACCGTGACGTCTGCGCCAGCCTCGGTTGCGACCTGTTCGACGCCGGCACCGTCATCCGCACCAGCGACGTCGATGGCGTCCACCTCGACGCCCACGCCCACCTGGCTCTCGGCGACGCCCTGCGCCCGGTGGTGCGCGACCTGCTCGGCCGCTGACAGTCCAGCCCGACGGCCGCGCTGAAACATCACTCCTGACAGCAGGTGTCAGGAGACCCGGCGCACAATGCGGCGGCTCTCAACAGAACGCCGTCAGGAGGCTGTCATGGAGTTGCTGATCAATATCGACGTCGATGACCTGTCACGCGGCATCGGCTTTTACCAGCAGGGACTGGGGCTGAAACTCAACCGCAAGCTGTTCGACGGCTCCGTCGCCGAAATGCTGGGCGGCGCCACCCCCATCTACCTGCTCGCCAAGCCCCCGGGTACCCGCCCGACCTCACGCGCCGATACCCGGCGCGACTACCGGCGCCACTGGACGCCGGTGCACCTGGACTTTGTTGTGCCGAACCTGGAACAGGCGATCGAGCGCGCGCTGGAAGCCGGCGCGGAGATCGAAGACTGGCCGCAGGAATTCGACTGGGGCCGGCAGGCGACGCTGTCGGACCCGTTCGGGCATGGGCTTTGTTTTATTGAGTGGAAGGGTGAGGGGTATGGGGTGGTGCGGCATTAGGCGGGCCAGAAAGAACACGCTCTGCGGATTCAGAAGTTTCGCCTTGTATCGAGGCTGTCGCGCGGCTATCACGTAGTGCTGCCCCGCCCCTTTCGCGGTGCAAACAGTGATGAGACGACGACGTAATGAAAGCAACAATCCTCAAATTCGGCAGCTCCCGGGGACTCCTGATCCTGGAGCCAATCCTTGCACAGCTAGGCCTCGAAGATGAGGTCGAGTTGGAAGTCAGGAATGACGCGCTAGTCATCAGGCGCCTGAGGCAACGGCGGTCGGGCTGGTCCGAGGCCAGCCGGGCCGTCGCGGACTCCGGCGATGACGCCTTGGCGCTAGGTGAGTTTGCCAATAATGATGATGCGGCGCTGAAATGGTAGTTCGCCGCAAGGTCTAGCAGACGCCCCTCCAGCGGCAAAGCATTAAATGCCAGATTCCAGCGTCGTTTGGATTTCATAAGCATATGAAAAAGAAATAGACGCCAGAATCAATCACGCTGCCCGACTTGGACGCAATTGCGTTAATCTGTGACCTCGCCCGACTGGCCCGGCCGGTCGGCGGAGGATGGCTCTCAGAAGTCACATGATTCCAACGAAAATCCAATCTCTCATGCGCAGCTCTTCTCTCTACAAACGCCTGGCGGTCGCCGTGTCCGCCGTCGGCTTCATCGCTGCCGGCAGTGCGTCGGCCCAGGAACAGACCATTCGCGTAGGCACCGTCAGCGGGCCGGACGCCGAGGTCTGGCAAGTCGTCCAGAAAGTGGCCAGGAAGAACGGCCTCAACGTCAAGGTCGTGGAGTTCAACGACTACGTGCAGCCCAACGCGGCGCTCGACGCCGGCGACCTGGACGCCAACAGCTTCCAGCACCAGCCCTACCTCGACAGCCAGGTCAAGCAGCGCGGCTACAAGATGGTGAGCGTCGGCTACACCTATATCTCGCCGCTGGGCGTTTATTCGAAGAGCCTCAAGTCGCCGAAGGACCTGGCGCAAGGCGCCAAGGTGGCCGTGCCGAACGACCCCTCCAATGAGAACCGCGCGCTGCTGCTGCTCCAGTCGCAGGGCGTGATCAAGCTGAAGGCCGGCGCGGGCACCAACGGCGTCAACGCCACGCCGCTGGATGTGGCCGAGAACCCCAAGAAGCTGAAGATCGTGGAACTCGACGCCGCCCAGCTCGCGCGCGCCCTGCCCGACGTCGGCGCCGCCGTGATCAACACCAACTACGCGCTGGCCGCCGGCCTGCAGCCGACCAGGGACGCGATCGCGCTGGAAGACCTGCACAGCCCGTACGCCAACATCATCGTCGTGCGCACGCAGGACAAGGACAAGCCGTGGGTGAAGAAGCTGGTGGCGGCGTATCAGTCGGAAGATGTGAAGCAGTTCATGAAGGCCCAGTTCAAGGGCGCGATGCTGCCGTCGTTCTGATGGCCGGTGCAGGCCCGGTGCGGGCCTGAGAAGCAGGACCCATCGTTTTGCGCGGGACGGCGCCCGGGGAAGCAGACTTCCCGTCGGCGCCGTTCAGACCGCGTTCTCTCCGAAGCCCCTATCCGCGACGCACCTCGGCGCCTGCCTCAGGCGTCGCCGGCGACTTCGTGCTGTGCCATCAGCTCCAGCGCCCGCACGAGCGCCGAGTGATCGAGGTCGGCCATCCCATTGGCTGCACACGCCTGCATCAGTTGCGCGGCGCCTGCCGTTTGCGGCAGCGCCACGCCGAGTTCGCGCGCGCCCTGCAAGGCAAGACCCAGGTCCTTCTGGTGCAGCCGGAGACGGAATCCCGGTTCAAAGGTGCGCTTGATCATGCGCTCGCCGTGGACTTCGAGGATGCGGCTGGATGCGAAGCCGCCCATCAGCGCCTGGCGGACCTTTGCAGGATCGGCACCCGCCTTGGAGGCAAACAACAGCGCCTCGCCGACCGCAGCGATATTGAGCGCGACGATGATCTGGTTCGCCACCTTGGTAGTCTGGCCGTCGCCATTGCCGCCGACAAGGGTGATGTTCTTTCCCATCGTCTCGAGCAACGGGCGCACCCTCTCGAACACGGCGGGATCACCGCCGCACATGATCGTCAGCGAAGCCGCCCTGGCGCCCACCTCGCCGCCCGAGACCGGCGCATCGATGTAGTCGGCGCCGAGGGCGTTGATCCGGCCGGCGAAAGCCTTGGTCGCCATCGGCGAGATCGAACTCATGTCGACGATGATCCGGCGCGCGCCACCGTCGCCCGCAGCCTTCAGGCCGTCCGCGACGCCGTCCTTGCCGAACAGCACCGACTCCACGTCTGGCGTATCCGGCACCATCGTAAAGACGATCTCGGCATTGCGCGTCACCTCGGCCGCATTGGCGCAGGGTGTCGCCGTCGAGACTGCAATGCTTTCCGGCAGCTTGCCTGCCGTATTGACGAACAGCTGGTGACCCGCTCCCACAAGGTGCAGGGCCATGGGCGTACCCATGATGCCAAGGCCGATAAATCCGATCTTCATGTATGGCTCCTTTGAGCTGCATTGAGTGATGCCCGCGCTTGCGCACCAGGCTGAAAGAAAACGGGCCAGCGTCTTCGATTTCCGGCCCGCACCCGATCGGCCCGAACCATCGGGCAAACGGCGGCCTGCAGGCAGGGCACTGAAGTATCAATAGCTGCCGGAGCCAGCCGGCTTGCGCGCCGCGCCCATCTGCGCGATCACCTGCTGCGCGCCCGCGGCCATCAGCCGTGCGTCCGAGCTGACCGTCACGAACTGGAAGCCTTTTTCAATGCGCTTCAAGGCCGCTTCCGGGCTGCCGTTGTGGATACCGGCCACCACACCGTGCGCCTTTGCGCGCGCAAGGATATGGTCGATGGCCTCGGCCACCCTGGGTTCCACATCGTCGAACGTCGGCTTGCACCCCAGCGCCAGCGACAGGTCGGACGGGCCGATGTAAATGGCATCGAGCCCTTCGACGGAAAGGATCTCGTCGAGGTTGTCCAGGGCCTGGGCCGTCTCGATCATGGCGAACCTCACGACCGTATCGTTCGCGTGCTGCGGGTAGTCGGCGCCGCCGTAAAGCAGCGCCCGCACCGGCCCGAAGCTGCGGCTGCCGCGCGGGGCATAGTGCGTCCAGGCCACCAGCTTCTGCGCGTCCTCGCGCGTATTGACCATCGGGCAGATGACGCCGTAGGCGCCCGCATCGAGCGTCTTCATCAGGATGCCGGGCTCCAGCCAGGGCACGCGCACGACCGGCACGGTGCTGGTGGTAGAGATCGCCTGCAGCATCGTAACCATCGCCTGGTAGTCGACGACGCCATGCTGCAGGTCGACTGTCAGCGAGTCCCAGCCCTGGTGGGCCATGGTCTCGGCGGAAAAGCTGTTGGGGATGGCGAGCCAGCCGTTGACGGCAGCCCCTCCCTGACTCCAGACCTCGCGCAACCTGTTTGTTCTCATGGCCAATCTCCTGGGATTCGAAGCAACCGCCTGCCGGGCGGCAACGGGGATCAGTCCTTGGTCAACTCGACCCGCCTGATCTCGCCGACAAGAAAGAGGTAGCTCAAAACAGCCACCAGCGCATTGGCGGCTACAAAAACAAGCGCGGCGTTAAAGGAGCCGGTGCCCTTGACGAGGTAGCCGATGACGATAGGCGTGGTGATCGCCGCGACATTGCCAAACGTATTGAACAGCGCACCACTCAGACCCGCGATCTCCTTCGGCGAGGTGTCGGACACCACCGCCCAGCCGAGCGCGCCGAGGCCTTTGCCAAAGAACGCAAACGCCATCACCGCGACCACCACGGATGCGCTGCTCACATAGTTGCACGCGATCATCGAGGTCGAGAGCAGCATGCCGAGCACGATCGGCATTTTCCGGGCGAAGGTGAGCGAATGCCCCTTGCGCAACAGGTAGTCGGAAATCAGGCCGCCAAGCACACCCCCGACGAATCCGCAGATCGCCGGAATGGCCGCGACGAAGCCTGCGTTCAGGATCGAGAAGCCCCGCTCCTTGACCAGGTACACCGGGAACCAGGTCAGGAAGAAGTAAGTGAGCGTGGTGATGCAGTACTGGGCGATGTAGATGCCCAGCAGCATCCGGTTGCCCAGCAGTTGCTTGATGTATGACAGCTTCGGGGCTGCCGCCCGCGCATTGGCAGCGGTGCCGGCGCCACCCGTCCGGGCAGCCTTCGCCTGGTCCATGTCGACCAGCGCGCCGCCCTGCTCGATGTAATCGAGTTCGCTGCGGTTGATGTGCGGATGGTCCTTCGGGCTGTAGACCACCTTGCACCAGATCACGCTGGCCAGGACGCCGACCACCCCCATGAAATAGAACACATAGGGCCAGCCATAGGTATGCGTGATCCACGCCATGACCGGCGCGAACAGCACGGTGGCAAAGTACTGGGCCGAGTTGAACACCGCGGACGCCGTTCCACGCTCGTTTGCAGGAAACCACGCTGCGACGATGCGCCCGTTCGCCGGGAATGACGGCGCCTCGCTGAAGCCCACCAGAAGCCGGAGCGAAAACAGCACGACGACCGCTGTCGTGGCGGTGGCCGTCAGGAAGCTCACGCCGCCCTGCAGGAATGTGAAGACCGACCAGATGAAGATGCTCGCGGCGTACACAGTCTTCGAGCCGAAGCGGTCCAGCAGCCAGCCGCCCGGAAGCTGCCCGATCACGTAGGACCATCCGAACGCCGAGAAGATGTACCCCATCGTCACCGAATCAAAGCCGAAGTCCCTGGACAATGCCGTGCCCGCGATCGACAGCGTCGCGCGATCCGCATAGTTCACGGCGGTCACCAGAAAGAGCATCGCGACAATCGCGTAGCGCGTCCGGCTCATTTTGCTGTCTGCGACAGCGGTTACAACATTCAACTCGCGCTCCTGCTACCACTTAGATCTTGAAATGGCGCTCTCATGATGTCGGCGATCCCTGCATGGCATCGCCGATGGCGCCTTGCCTGACGGCAACCCTGCCTGCCTCAGCGGTCGAGCGCCGGGCGCTTGGGGTTAAAGGTCCAGCCCGGGATCAGGTATTGCATCGCCGCGGCATCGTCGCGCGCGCCCAGACCGTGCTGCTTGTAAAGCGCGTGCGCCTTCTCGACCTCGCCCATGTCAAGTTCGACGCCCAGGCCCGGCTTCGTCGGCACCTGCACGAGGCCGCCTTCGATACGCAGCGGCTCCCTGGTCAGCCGCTGGCCGTCTTGCCAGATCCAGTGCGTATCGATCGCCGTCACGCGGCCCGGCGCCGCGGCGCCGACATGCGTGAACATCGCCAGCGACACGTCGAAGTGATTGTTCGAGTGCGAGCCCCAGGTCAGGCCCCAGTCTCGGCAGGTCTGCGCCACGCGCACCGAGCCGGCCATGGTCCAGAAGTGCGGATCGGCCAGCGGAATATCGACCGACTGCAGCGCAAGGGCATGACTCAGCTGGCGCCAGTCGGTGGCGATCATGTTGGTGGCCGTCGGCAGGCCGGTGGCCCGCCGGAACTCGGCCATCACTTCACGGCCCGAGAAGCCGTCTTCGGCGCCACAAGGGTCTTCGGCATAGGCAACGACGCCGTGCATGTTGCGCATCAGGCGGATCGCGTCCTTGAGCAGCCAGCCGCCGTTCGGATCAAGCGTGACGCGCGCCTGCGGGAAGCGTTCGTGCAGCGCCTCGATGGCCTCGACCTCGTCTTCGCCGCGCAGCACGCCGCCCTTGAGCTTGAAATCGTTGAAGCCGTAGCGCGCGTGCGCAGCTTCGGCCAGGCGTACCACCGCGTCGGGCGTCAGCGCCTTTTCGTGGCGCAGGCGGAACCAGTCGTTGTCGGCACCCGGGTCGCTCGCATAGGGCAGGTCGGTCTTCGTGCGGTCGCCAACGTAGAACAGGTAGCCCAGCATCTCCACCGCGCTGCGCTGCTGCCCCTCCCCCAGCAAGGCCGCCACCGGTACGCCCAGATGCTGGCCAAGCAAATCGAGCAAGGCAGACTCGATTGCCGTGACCGCATGAATCGTTGTGCGCAGATCAAAAGTCTGCAGGCCACGCCCGCCTGAATCGCGGTCCGCGAACTTGCGGTGCACTTCTTCAAGCAGCCGCTGATGCGAGCCGAGCGGCTGGCCAACGATGAGTTCGCTTGCATCGTCGAGTGTCTGGCGGATCTTCTCGCCGCCAGGCACCTCGCCTACGCCGGTGCGCCCGGCGTTGTCGGTAAGAATCAGCAGGTTGCGGGTGAAGAACGGTCCGTGCGCCCCGCTCAGGTTCATGAGCATGCTGTCGCGCCCGGCGACGGGAATCACGCGCAGCGAAGTGATCAGCGGTGTGGCTTGAGATGACATAGGGAATCCTGTTGGCAATTTGTGGGCGTCGCGCGCCAGCGTGGGGAACGATGCTTCTTGCAGACCTGCCCCCTTGAAGTCAGGGTAGTCCGGCATCGGAGTGGCATTGCCCCTTCGCGGCGATCTCGCCAGCGGAGGGGCAATGCCCTCAATGCAGGCCGGGCGGACCGTGTCGTCGCGCCCCAAGCTGCCTCCGTTTGTGCGGATATACGTTCCGCCAGCGGCACTTATCCTGTGTTACGTCATCATACAACTTAGACTGTTGCGATACCATGTCTGCCTTATTGGGGATTTCCCTAGCCGAAGATCTTTCCACGGGCTGTGAGCCCGTGCGATCAAGGCAATTGGATGGATTTCCCGCCGGTAATCGCCGCAAACCCGCACGGCTTCGCGCCTGATCACGTGAACCGAGTGCCACTTCTCCCGGACTGGCTGAGCCTTTGGAATCACCCCTATCTGATCGCTTTTGCGCCCTTCCCCAATATTTGGCCCCCTCCCTAGTTATACGATGACCTATAACAAAGCAGGAAAGCCAACGAAAGTTGCACTCGCCGCCCGCTTGCAGCCTGTGAGAGATGCCATGGGCGGACTTGCCCTCCTGCAGGGTGATTCCCAAAATTCTTCCCCGGGACCTACCATCGCGCGTCAAAAAGACGCGGTGAGGCCCGGGAATGCAAACGAAGAAACTCGCGTGGTTGCAGGCATTGCGCGGAATTGCCGCGCTGCTTGTCGTGTTTGTGCATGCCCGCTATTTCTTCAGCTGGACCCCCACCCAGAATTTTGCGAACGCGCTCATGCGCCCGGGCGCGATGGGCGTCGACCTGTTTTTCCTGATCAGCGGCTTCATCATGGTCCTTACCACGGCTGATGCCGCCGGCAAACCGCGCGAAGTGATGCACTTCCTCGCCAAGCGGATCGCCCGGATCTGGCCTGTCTATGCCGTGCTCGCCCTTCTGGGCATCCAGGCCATCATGCCGTTGGCGTACTTCGCCGATCCGGCTCATCTGGCCGACTTTGGCAAGAGCCTGCTGTTCTTGCCCGTCGCGCCATACAGCCCCCCGTTCTATGGCTTGCCTTACGGCCTTGGCTGGACGCTAAACTTCGAGATCTACTTCTACCTTGTGTTCGGGATTTCCATGCTGGCCGGGCGGCTCCGCTGGCCCGTGTTTTTCGGGTGGCTCGGCATTTCGCTGATCGGCTTGCCGCTGCTTGCCGCCGGACACTTCAGCCTGAAGGTTGATCATGACTATCACTTCAGCCTTGGCTACCTCAACCAGGCCACCAATCCCATTATCTGGGTCTTCGGCGCCGGCGTGGCCGCGGGCCTGCTGTATCGGACCCGCCTGTGCCTTGCCGACTGCTTGGCAACCCGCTGCCTCGTCTGCCTTCTGGTGGCCTTTGCGCTTTGGTGGTCTTACTCCGGCGTCTCGACAATCCATGGCATTACGGAATGGGGCGGACCGTTGGCAGTCGCCTTTACGGTTTTCGCGCTGGGATCGAAGAACCTCGACATCCAGGTACCGGGGCCATTGATGTGGCTGGGCGAAGTCTCGTTCTCGCTCTACCTTGCCCACCCTATTGCGCAAGGCATCGTGACGCGGATTCTGGACGGCATGCGGCGCCACGATCTGACGCAAACCTGGTCGCACATCCTGTTCACCACCGTTCTCGCACTGGTATTCGCCGCTATCAGCCACGCGCTCCTTGAGCGCGGGCTCTCGGAGTGGGTAAAGGCCAGGCTGCTTGGATGGATCGATTCAGGAGCGTCGGCCGATAACGCCGTAGCGAGTCCCGTGCCACGGCACGACTTCCAGTAAGACTGGCGGATAGCAGGGCTCACAGCAGTTTCAACAGGGTGTCGGAACGCCATCCAGGTGGTGCCGCTAGCGCTGTCGTATGTGTACCGCGGCATTGGCCGGTGGCTGCCGCAGGTGCTGTACTGGCAGGGTCGCCCGCGGCGGATCGGGGCGTTCGCTGCGCGAGAACAGTAAAATACCTGGCGCCTTTCCCCAATCTGCCTTTCCCGCCACCCGACCGCCTCGCCCATGTCCAATCTCATCGTCCACGGTGGCACGCCCCTGCGCGGCCGCATCACGCCTTCGGCCAACAAGAACGCGGTGCTGCCGGTGCTGTGCGCCACACTGCTGACCGACCAGCCGCTGCGGCTGCACGGCGTTCCGGACATCACGGATGTCCGCAAGATCCTCGATATTTTCCGTACGCTGGGCAGTGAAGTTCACCTGGACGACGCGACCGGCACGCTGGACCTGCACCATCGCGACACCGCGTTCGACGCCGCCACGCACCGGCTGCCCGAGGAAATGCGCTCGTCGATCATGCTGGTGCCGCCGCTGCTGGCCCGCTTCGGCGTGGCGCGGCTCGAAGACAACGTCAAGGGCTGCACGCTGGGCGTGCGCGAGATCGATCCGCACGTCGATATCTTCCGCTCGTTCGGCGGCGAGGTGGAGCGCGCCAGCGGCTCGCTGCTGGTCCGTAGCGGCGGCCCGCTGAAGCCGACCCACCACTGGCTCGACTATGCATCGGTGACCACCACCGAGAACTTCGTGCTGTGCGCGGCCGCGGCGGAAGGCGAATCGACGCTGACCAACGCCGCCTCGGAGCCGCACGTGCAGGAGTTCTGCCGCTTCATGGCAATGATGGGCGCCGACATCGACGGCATCGGCACCTCGCGGCTGACGGTGCGCGGCGGCGCCAGGCTGCGCGGTGGCGAGTTCACCTTCGAGGAGGACTTTCACGAGATCACCACCTTCCTCGCGCTCGGCGCGATCACCGGCGGCGACGTGGCAGTGCGCAACAGCACGCCCGGCAACTTTCCGCTGATCGACCGCACCTTCGCCAAGTTCGGCGTGCAGGTGGTGCACGAGAACGGCTGGTCGCGCGCGCTGCGCCCGGGTCCGCTGAAGGTGCAGACGCCCTTCACCAGCAACGTGCTGACCAAGGTCGAGGCGGCGCCGTGGCCGTATTTCCCGGTCGACCTGCTGCCGATCTTCATCGCGCTGGGCGTGCGCGCGCAGGGCAACGCGATGTTCTGGAACAAGATCTACGACGGCGCGCTCGGCTGGACCGGCGAGCTGTCGAAGTTCGGCGCGCACGTGTTCTCGTCCGACCCGCACCGGCTGATCACGTTCGGCGGCAATCCGCTGACGCCGGCGGTGGTCGAGAGCCCGTACATCATTCGGGTCGCGATCGCCCTGTTCATGGTCGCGGCCAGCATCGATGGCCGCTCCGAGATCCGCAACGCCACGCCGATCCGCCGCGCGCACCCGCGCTTTGTCGAGAACCTGCGCAGCCTCGGCGTGCAAGTCGAGTGGACTAGCGAGGAATAAGGCCGGGGCGCCGATGGCCTGTCTCAGGGCCGATCTGCGCATCGGTCTGATATCGAAGCCTTGCCGCACCGCATCATTCCGACCACGTGCCCTACCGGCCAAATGTCCGGTTTCGAACCATCATGGATTGCCTAGAATTCATGTGCCTGCCAAATCCCACCGGCGGCTCGCCGGCAACGGCGTTGCATCCGGATGCCTGGCGCCGCCCATAAGCGCCCCGGCTCGGGAATAGTCGGGCCCCAGTCAGCCGCGATCGGCGCGGCTGATCACGCTGCCTGGTGTCGTCGTGGAACTCATTGCGGTGAATGGCCTCGGGAAGACCTACCGGACACGAACGGGTCCGGTGGTTGCACTGCGTGACATTCACTTCACGGTCGAACGGGGCCAGTTCGTCGCCATTGTCGGCCCGTCTGGCTGCGGGAAGACAACACTCCTCAAGATACTGACGGGGCTGATCCCCGCCTCGCACGGCGAGGCCCGCCTCAGCGGCACGCCGATTACCGGGCCGCGGCGCGATATCGGGGTTGTTTTTCAGTCGCCGGTCCTGTTTCCCTGGCGTACCGTGCTCGGCAACGTCATGCTTCCCGTGGATGTCCAGCGCCTGGGCCGCGACAGGCTGAGGACGCACGCCATGGCCCTGCTTTCCCTGGTCGGCCTGCAGGGCTTTGAAGAGCGTTATCCGCGCGAGTTGTCGGGCGGCATGCAGCAGCGCGTGGCGATGGTGAGGGCGCTGATCCATGACCCTGCGATCCTGCTGATGGATGAACCGTTCGGCGCGCTGGACGCCATGACCCGGGAGCAGATGAATCTGCAGCTGCAGGAGATCTGGCTGGACCGGGCGGAAACCGTGCTGTTTATCACCCACTCCATCCCCGAAGCCGTCTTCCTGGCGGACCGGGTGCTGGTGATGACGCAGCGCCCGGGCAGGATCGTGCATGACCTTGCCGTGGATCTTGCACGACCGCGCAGCCTGGATGTCATGACCACATCGGAGTTTGGCAGCCATGTGAAGCGCATTCGGGCCGAATTCACGAATTCGGGGGCGTCTGCACCATGATCCGGCCACCAGACTTCGTGCTGCGCCTGCTCCTCGTGCTCGTGGTGCTCGCTATCTGGGAAGGCGCCGTACGCCTCTCGGCAATGCCTGCCTATATCCTGCCGGCGCCGTCGAGAGTCTTCATGGCGCTGTACCAGGGCACCGTATCGATGCTCTATGTCCGGCACTTGTGGATCACCCTTGCCGAAACGCTGATCGGTTTCCTGGCCGGCTCCGTGCTTGCCCTCACGCTCGGCACCGTGATCGCCCTGAGCCGCCACGGAGAATACTTCCTCTACCCGTTCATCGTCATGTTCCAGGCGATGCCGAAAGTGGCACTGGCCCCGCTCATCATCGTCTGGTTCGGACTGGGCATCAGTTCAAAAGTCGCGCAGGCAGCCCTGACTGCCTTCTTTCCGCTGATGGTCAACACGATCGCCGGCCTGAACTCGGCGGACGAGGATCGCGTTGCACTCATGCGCTCGATCGACGCCTCGGACATGCAGATCTTCCGCATGCTGCGCATTCCCAGCGCGTTGCCGTTCATCTTCGCCGGCTTCGAGATCGCCATGATGCTTTCGCTGATCGGCGCGATCGTCGCGGAATTCGTCGGCGCGCAGAAAGGGCTTGGCGTGCTGATCATGAGCATGACGTTCACGATGGATGTCGCCGGGCAGTTCTCGGTGCTCATCATCCTGTCGTTGCTGGGCCTGCTGCTCCATACCCTGATCGTCGTCATTCGCAGGCGACTGCTCTTCTGGGAAGTCTCGCAGCAGAAGACCCCCGATATGCCACCGGAGGGACAACTCAAATGAAGCGCATTCATTTCCTTGCCACTGCAGTCATCTTCCTTGGCATTTGCGCTGCCGACGCCTCTGCCCAGACGCTCGTGCGGCTAGGCTGGTGTGCACGCACGATCAGCACCGCCGCCGCGCCGTTCGCCGTTGCCATGAAGATGGGCTGGTATGCCCGTGACGGGATCAAGGTAGAGCTTGTGCCCATTGCAGGCTCCACTGACTGCGTGAAGCTCGTGGCGACGAAAGAAGTTCCGTACTCCCTGCCCTCGGTCGAGCCACTGGCCATCATCCGGCAGCAAGGCGTGAAGGCAAGGATTTTCTATACTGCATACCAGGGGAACATCTATGGGCTCGCCGTGCCCCAGGGCAGCGCCATCACGCGAGCAGCGGACCTCAAAGGCAAGACCATCGGCGTCACGTCGATGGGCTCGGCCGGCGTCATCATCGCGCGCGCCCTGGCTGCCAATGCCGGACTCAATCCCGACAGCGACATCCGCATCGTCGTGGTCGGCGAAGGCGCGCAGACGGCGGCCCTGGTTCGCAGCGGGCAGGTCGACGCGCTGAGCCAGTTTGACACGCAATACGCAATGGTCGAAAACGCAGGCATCAAGCTGCGGATGCTGCCTGGCAAGGAGATCGAGCAGTACCCTTCCAACGGCTTCCTGGCGCTTGAGGACACGCTGCGCAACAACCGCAAACAGGCGGTTGCGCTGGCGCAGGGCTATGCCAAGGGAACCATCTTCACCATTGCCAATCCGGTGGCGGCCATTCGCATTCTTTGGGAGGTCTTTCCCGAAACCAGGCCGACCGGTATCGACGAAGCCACCGCCATCCGCGAAGGCACGAAGACGCTCGAAGCGCGCACCCAGAACTGGAAACTCGAGAAAGCCGGTGTCTCCAGGTGGGGAGAGAGTTCCGAAACCCACTACGCCGCCTATGCCGACTTCATGGAGAAATGGGGGATCACCAAAGGAAAAGTCCCGGCAAGCGAACTTATCACCAATGACCTGATCGGCGACATCAACAGTTTCAACCAGGCGGAGATCGCGGCTGCGGCCAGGGCTTATAAGGGGCCATGACCTGCCGTCGAATGGACTCCGCCCAGACGCCACCGACAACCCGTTTCATCAATGTAACGAATTTAATCTCTGACAGATCTGAGTAAACCGCGAGTCAATTGTGCTTGGCCGCCGGCTCCATATAGTGAAATTGCTAGGTGGGGACAAGAACTCGAATGATCACGGGTCTGACAGGAGACGGCAATGCGCAAGAACAATCTGATGGCCGTAGTCTTCACAATGTTGCTGGGAGCGTGCGGAGGAGGCGGAGACGGTGGCAGCAGTAGCAACAGCGCATCGACGCAGAGCGTCTCGGTTCCCCTGCAGACCGCCGTGGCGAATGAGGTCAATAACGGCATCACCGTGAATTTCTCGATTTCGGGCACGGTCAGCGGCGTCCCGGTGACCGGGTCGGGAACACTGAAGGATGACAAGCCTGTTGCCGCCACGTTCAACGGCGCTGCCGCCCTCAAGACAACGGAGACCGTCAGCGGCACCATCACGGTGAACGGAGTTTCTGCCCCGTTTTCTGTCACAACGATCATTTTCAGGAATCCCGCGACTTTCGCGGAGTTTTCCGAAGACCTCGGTGACCAGGTCGTCGACTTCCCCGACTACACGTATCCCGCAACGGTGAAGGCCGGCGATTCGGCCACGCTCGTCACCGGCACGGCGTTCTCCAGCAGCGCCCGGACAACCAAGATCGGCACAGTCACCCGCTCTTATAGCGTTGCCGCGGATACTTCGACCAGTCTGCTGGTGACGTTCACCGAGACCGATTTCGACAACAACAGCGTCAAGACCGCGGACGCGCAAACGACGTTCCGGGTCGATACCATGGGCAATATCCAGTTCGTCTCGGAAAAGGTAACCGGCTTTGCCGTCAACGGGCAGCAGGGTTCGCTGACGTTCCAATAGGGAGTTGGATTGCTAGCCGCTGCAGGGCACAACGTCAGTTGGAAGAAGCGAAGGAGTTCACGGAGGCGATGCTGCCGCCGTTCTGATATTAGTTTGCTCCCCTCTCCCGCCTGCGGGAGAGGGGCCGGGGGAGAGGGCCAGCGCGTCCATCACCAGCGCCTCCCAACAACCTGCACCCCCTCCTTACTCCGCTGGACAAAGCTCTCCGGCAGTCTGGTCGAGCTGCGATTTGATCATTGCCAGCAGGCAATGCACGCGGTGAGCGGCCTCTGAGTGTTCGCTTTGGACTTCCAGGAGGGAGAGGATGCTGCCGAGGCCGGCACTGACGCGATCGAGTGATTCAAGGCATGAAGCCGGAATGGCTGCAAGCACGGTTTCGTGTTTCGACGTGGTTCTTTCTTGCATTGCGAGTTCCTACAAAGGATTGGGAAACCCGCCTGATGCATTCAGATAAAGGGTGGCGGGCCTGACGGCGGGGGTAGCAATACCGGCAATCCAGAGGAGCCCGGCCAGCCTTACGGCTGCCCCGCCCGGCCCACCATTGAATGGTGCGTAAAAACGCTGGACGAGACCGTCTGAAACGGCATCCTCTGGAGTTGTTCGGGTTGCTACGCCCGGTCGCCGTTGTTTCGGCGACGGCGATTAGTGTTGCCGTTTCTGTCTGGCGTGGCGATCAGAGGATTCGCAATTCTCCTTGGGTCCCTTCGCCAGGCAATCTCCACCAGCAGCCGACGTCAGCCGCCGGTTTACGGACCCTGAGTAGACCTTCAGGTATCCCGCGGCAGGATTGGTAGTTGCATGGAACTCATCTCTTGCTTCAGCCATGCCTCAAAGGCCTGCTCAAGATCGACGAAGTCCTTCGTACATTCGGATACCCCTTTCCCAATAGAAGGTGGCGTAACCGGATTCCGTACTGGCCAGCCAATACCCTTCAGTAATTGATCTTGCCATTACAAAGCTGCCAAGGCCGCGCCTCCTGCCTTCCGCGAGAATATCAACAAATGACGCTGTCCAGCAGGCCGGCAAGCGGTTCCACGCTCCATTGCAATATCGGTGGACGAGGTTCCATATACGTCCAGATAAAATTGCATCGATTTGCTCGGCCTCTGGAATAGCCCCATCGCTCGTCTTTTGGGTCATGCTGTCTGTCATTCGTGCTCTGAGACAGTATGTCAGACCCCTAATCTGGGTGGGACTTCGCTAAAGGGCGGCCGCAGCCGACTCGTTGCAGTCGTTGCTCACCGTCTCCACTCAACGTACGACCGGAGCGGGGTGCGCCGGCCTCTTGACTTCAACCGAAGGTGAATCGGAGGACTGATATTGCCAGTCGCGTAGACAAGAGTAGTTGAATCGCAATCAATGCGGAGGATAGCAACGTTCCGCGGAGTAAATCCGCCCTGCCTAGTACGGTCCTGACAATCAGGGTCAGCGACAGCAGGCTGGTCACAAGGGGGGGATCAATGATGCAATCATCCAGACTTCGCCTGGGTAATGTCTTTGATAGCTCGCGAGGAGAGATGGCTTGCCAAAAAATTGGGCTAGCGCCAGCCAGCACTGAACGGCGCATACAAGCAAGAAGCCCAACCACAAAACCAAGCGAGAAATGGCGCGCATAGCCCTCCTCTTAAACTGTGTAAACGGCGTTCTGCGAAGCTCAGCCGGTAGGGGCCGATGCTCTCGGCCCGGTATGTGGCACCGCTCATAACGGAGCCGTCGACGCCATGATACTTGGCACCGCGGAGTGACCGCTCATGCTGCGGACGCGCACAACAGATCAAGATTTTTTTGGGCGCACCTCCGGCCTACCTCACTGGCGCACCGATACCCTAGCGACAAACCCAGAAAAAAACCGCAGCCAAAGCTGTAATGCCGTTCAGTTAAGGTCCTTTCTCAGGAACCGAACGGTGTAACGAGAAGGTCGAGACTTAACGACCCGTGCGCATGTGCGTGCGGGTCGT
>NZ_JWMA01000064.1 GCF_000812465.1 Cupriavidus sp. IDO
GGTTTCGCCCTGCCGGGCGAGTCACTTTTGTCCGAGCGACAAAAGTAACCAAAAACGCGTTGATATGACTCCCGGTGTCAATAGATGGGGTTTTTAGGTTTGTAGGTTCATAGGCGACACGAATTTCCTGAGGGGCGGCGTAGCAGTAAAACTCGACGGTGGATCATGCTGATATTCGCGGGTTGGCTACCGCATTACAGAGGTCCGTCACATGAGCCTGCCGCTGCCTTACTGCGCAAGTCGGGTGATCCCCGTTGCCAAACGCGATCGCGGGTTGCTCGAATACCGGACTACGCTCGCCCCTCAGGAAACTCTTTCCGATTCAAATGTTTGTCAGCTTACGTCTGCGGCTGGGCCCTGCTAGGCGCTGCGCGGTACGGCCAGCCTCATGCCCAATCGCCCGATGTCCCAGATGAAGCCGGCCAACTCGCGAGCGACGGCAATGGCCGCCACGTGTTCGCTCTTGCCTCGTGCCACGAGTCTGCGGTAGCGTCGACACGGCCGGTGTTGTGCGTCCCAGGCGCGATCTATGATCGTCTTGGGAATGCCTTCCTGCCAGCGCTGAATGTCAACGCTCACGCGGGCCGGATGTCGGTAGCTCCACGCCGATTCAACCAGCAGCTTTCTTGCGTAGCTGTTGCCAGTCTTGGTGATGCTGCCCTGGCGCCGCTTTCCCCCGGAGGAATGCTCCGACGGGGTGACACCGATCCACGCCATCAGTTGCCGTGGATGCTCAAAGCGCGAGAGGTCGCCCAGCTCGGACACCAGCCCTATCGCCGACGTGAACTGGATGCCGCGCATGGCCTGCAAGGCGAGCACCACCGGATAGAAGCGCCAGTCGACAACCGCCTCACGCAAGGCTGCCTCCAGCCGTTCGGACTGCGCCAACCGGTCCTCGATGGTACGTCGGTGTTCGTCGAATGCCAGTTGCTGCCAGGGACTATCGAACGAAAACGTGCTTATCCAGCGACGGTGGGCTGGTCCCCAGTTCGCGCGACCGAGGTAACGCACGCCGTGCAAAAGCAGGAAAGACTTCAGCCGCTGTCGTGCCTGCTTGAGATCCTGCCTGGCCGCGGCCCAGGCGCGGGCGAGGTCGCGAAAGGCTTCGTCTTCGACGGTCGGTACGTGGACAGCGGAGAGATCACCCCCTCGCAGCGAGCGCACCAGCTTGATCGCGTCACGCCTGTCGGTCTTGACGCGCTCTCCAGGCTTGCGCGGGATCAGTGATGGCGCGCACACCATGCAATCGAACCCTTTCGCGACAAGCTGCCGATGCAGGCCGTATCCGCACGGGCCTGCCTCGTAGACTAGGCAGACATGCCTGGCCTTTGTCTGCAGTCGTTTGCACAAGCGATCGACTTCGATCTGCGTCGTGCCGATCTTGCCCAAGACCTCTACTTCGCCCGGGCCTATCGCATAGGCAACCGTGATTGAGTCCTTGT
>NZ_JWMA01000065.1 GCF_000812465.1 Cupriavidus sp. IDO
ATGAGCGTCAGGGCTCGGAAGGGCTCCTCGATTGGGGTGCGGAAACGCTGAGCGCGTCAACTTATGGCCATCGTGATTTTCTAAGAACACAATTGCCGGATCCATAATCCGCCCGGGCGATTGGGGGGCTGGGGTTGGTCCAGCCATTCTCGAACTGTGTTCTTGCCGATCCCTCCAGCCCACAGCACTCGCTCCCAGTGCGGTGTTTCGATGGAAAGTTCGGGTACTACGTGGGACCCGCCTTACGCGGGCTCAGCCGCATATCGCCGATGGTTTGCGCGCCGTTAAGGCAGCTCATTTGTTGGGGATCTGCCATCGAAATTCTTGAAGGCGGTTTTCAGAACACCGACCAGATCTGCCACGATCTCCACATTTTCCAGAACAGGGAACTCCTTTCGGAGCTTGTTCGAGACTGCACCCTGATTGTCCCTGACCGAGCGAGTCGTCAAGAAGCGCTCAAGTTGTTTAATCTGGCTAGCAGACGTTTAATAATCCAGCGAAATCTTGGTTATCGTTTAAACATCACTTCTCCGCCACCATTCTTACGGCGTACGCGGGGGATTGACGACAGGCAGTGTTCCTCGCCATCTGCACGACCGGACCGCGCACTCGCCGGACCGCACCACGGTCAACTGGGCGACCGCATTCGCGCCACCCGCGCAAGGGACGGGATCCCTATTGACCAGGCGGCGAGGCATTGCGGGGTCTCCATCGGCATGCTGTCCAAGCTAAAGAACGGCAAGGGCGTCAATCTCGAGCACGCCCTGCGTGTGCTGGCCGGACTGGGTTTGACGATGCTGGTCGTTCCCAAGGCGCATGCACCTTGGCTTGAACAGGCGGCGTTCCATGCGGCCAAGATCGACGAGGATGCGGCCAGGGAACAGCATGCCTGGCGGGAAGAGTAGGGCGTCGATCAGGATGGGCGTCATGCTCGGATACGGTCCTCGACTGGCAAAGGAGTATGCCGGCCACGGTATCCGCATCAACGCGGTATGCCCAGGTGCTACGCAGACGCCAAACTACATGCGCTCGACCAATGGCGATGTGCATCTGCTTGGCGACATGATTCCGATGCAGCGGATCGGTCAGCCGGAGGAAGTTGCCGAAGCCGTTTTGTGGCTGCTCTCGGACAAGGCAGCCTATGTCACGGGTGCAACATTGTCGGTAGATGGCGGCATGACTAGCTGAGCTTGTCGCGTGCCGGATGCTACGAGACTTATCCTTGATCTCTGTTTATGGCATGACATGTCGACTAGGCAATGGAACCGGCGCGCGCTCGAAGTGGCCAAGAGCGGTGTGGAGGCAAACAGGTCTCACAAGGCTTCATCCTACCAAGGTGGCGACTGCTAGCAAGATGATCTCAAAATATCCCGACGGGAGCCTGGATCAGCCGGAGGAGGTGGCGGCATTGATCGCCTGCCTCTGTTCGCCAGAGGCCGCGTTCCTAACGGGTGCGAACATTGCCATCGACGGCGGTCAGCACTTGAAGTGAGCTCTGATGGTCCGTGCGGCGCTCACTGGCCGGAGCGCCGGGCACTGTCTGCGTTGCTCGAAATGCGGTGCGGCCCCATTTGAGCAGCCGCGCTTTTTTCTAGCGGGCGCCGTGGTTGCGCTCGCCCATCAGTGGGGCGCCCCACGTATCCAGGCGAAGCCGTTACGCCGAACTCAAAATGCATTAATCGCCAAGCTCTTCGCCTGCAACCATCGAGGGCACGTAGACGCCCGTCGCCAGCCGTGCCCTGGTTTGGGTATCAGCCCTCCCCAAGGAAAGTCTGATATCTCCTTTTAAGGATATGACGCGGGGCGGCCTTTTCATATGCTTCGGTCATCGCGCCGCACCACCTGCGGCCCGAACATTGACCTGGAGACATCAATGCCCCTGTTTCTCAACGAAGTCTGGCTTGGCGACATCAAGCCCGAGGTGATCGAAGAGGCTGTGACCTTCTTCGGCAACCTGAGTGTCGGCACGAAGCCCGACAACCTGCCGCCCGACCTGCGTATGGTCGCTGGCCCCTGGCTGTCCGCCGAGGAAGCGAAGGTAATGTTCATTTTCGAGATCGACGACCCCTCGACCATGTTCGACGCCTACGCCGAGCGCGTGGTTAGCGGACTCTTCGCCCGTCGCAAGCTCACGCTGCTGTCGGGCTGGGACCAGATGAAGGCCTACACCGACCGTGTGTCGGCCTGAGCATACCAGGGAGAAAGAAGATGCCGAAGTTTTTCAACGAAGTCTGGCTGCGCGACATGTCCCCGAAGACCATGCAGGGCGTCGTGGATTTCCTCGGGAACCTGCGCAAGGGCGTGCGCCCGCACAACCTGCCGGGTGACCTTAACTTGCTGGCGGGTCCGTGGCTGTCGAACGAGGAGGCGAAGGTCTACTTCGTTTTCGAGATCGAAGATCCGACTGAGACCTTCGAGGCGTTCGCCGAACGCGTGGCCGACGGGCTGTTCTTGAAGCGCCGGCTGACGCTGATCCAGGACTGGGACGGCGCAAGAAGCTTCTCGAAGTACCTCAGCAGCCGGGAAGCCAGGGCGGCATAAGTGGCAGGGTGGCCGGTCAGGCCACCGCCGCCATAGCGCCCGACACTACAAAACCAGGCCACAGGAGACAAGTCATGAGCGGGTTCAACAGCGGGCGCCGTCTGGCGCTCAAACAAGGTATTGCCATGGCGGCGGCGTCCGCTGCCTCCGGCCTGATGATCGGCACGCCGGCGCGTGCGGCGGGGCAGGCCTACAACTACAAGCTCGGCATTGCGCTCGACGCCACCCATCCGACCACTGTCAACCTCACAGCCGCGGCAGCCGAGATCGCCAGCGCCTCGAACGGGCGCCTTAACATCCGCGTGTTCCCCAGCAGCCAGTTGGGCAACGACACTGACATGATCTCGCAGGTCCGATCCGGCGCCATCGACTTCGTCAGCACGGCGGGCCTGATCTGGGGCACGCTGGTGCCGGTGGCCTCCATCAGCGGGATTGGCTTCGCCTTCCCAGGCTACGACCAGGTGTGGAAGGCCATGGACGGCGAGCTGGGCGCGCATATCCGCGGCGCCTTCGCGAAGGTCAACCTGATGCCCCTGCCGAAGATCTGGGACCACGGTTTCCGCCAGGTCACCAGCAGCAACCGGCAGATCAATACGCCGCAAGACCTCAACGGCTTCAAGATCCGTGTGCCGCTCAGTCCCGCGCTCACCTCGATGTTCAAGGCCTTCGGCGCCGCGCCCGCCGGCATCAACATGGCGGAGACGTACACGGCGCTGCAGACAAAAGTCGTCGACGGGCAGGAGAACCCGCTGACCATCCTGCAGACGCAGAAGCTGTACGAGGTCCAGAAATACTGCTCGCTCACCTCGCACGTGTGGGACGGCTTCTGGCTCGTGGCCAACCTGCGCACGTGGAACGCGCTGCCCGAGGACCTGCGGCAGCTCGCTGCCACCACGTTCGACGCCCATGCCTTGAAGCAACGCCAGGCGGTGGAGGCGCTGAACACCCGCCTGCGCGACGAGCTGAAGGGCCGCGGCATGGCCTTCAACCAGCCCGACGTGAAGGCCTTCCGCGACTACCTCAGCAAGGCCGGCTTCTACAAGGGCTGGCAGCAGAAGTTCCCGACCGAGAGCTGGGCGCTGCTGGAGAAGTACGCGGGCAAGCTCGCATAGCCGCATCGTCCCTTTTTTCCAATTCTCTCGACCGATGGCCGGTGGCTGTGCGCCACCGCCACGGGTGCGCTCACATTCAAATTCCAGGAGACATCATGACGTTCATAAAGCGCGCGGTATCGCTGTTGACGCTGGGCCTTACCCTTGCTGTCGTGGGGACGCACGGCGCGGCGGCAGCGGAACTGAAGGGCAAGTACATGAAGACCCCCACCGGCTACCTGATGGTGCTCCGGCACGGCGACAACGTGCTGCAGACCCTGGAGCAACTGGCGCGGGACGAGAAGATTCCCAGCGCGAGCTTTGTCGGCATCGGCTTCATGTCGGAGGCGACGTTCGGCTTCTACGATTTCAACCGCAAGCAGTTCGACCCGAAGACGTACCGCAACGTCGAGATGGCCAACATGACCGGCTCTATCGCGTGGAAAGAAGGCAAGCCGTCCATCCACGCCCACGGCACGGTCACCGACGGCACGTTCAACGGCGCTGGCGGCCACCTGCTGGGGCTGACCGTCGGGACGGGCTCGTGCGAGATCACCGTCACCGTGTATCCAGAGCGCCTGGAGCGCTTCGTCGATCCCGAGATCCAGGCGAACGTCCTTGGATTGCCGCAGAAGTAAGGGAGGTGCTTCATGTCTACCCAAATGGTTGAAGTCGCTCCCCGGGGCATGGATGGTCCGGTGGGCGAGATTCCGGGGAGCAAGCCGGCGCGGGTGCTGCGGCTGGCGGACAAGGTGCTGGGCGCGGTGTCGGAGGTGCCGGCCGCCTTGCTCGTGGTCGCCGAGGTCGGCGTGCTGTTCAGCGGCGTACTGAGCCGCTACGTCCTGCGCACGCCGCTGGTGTGGGTCGACGAGCTCGCGTCCCTGCTGTTCATCTGGCTCATCATGCTCGGCTCGGCGGTGGCGTTCCGGCGCGGCAGCCACATGCGCATGACGGCGCTCGTCGACAAGGCGGGGCCGCAATGGCGCGGCGTGTTCGAGCTCGTGGCGACGGTTGCCGCCCTGACGTGGCTCGCGCTGGTGGCTGGTGCGGCGTACGAGTTCGCCAGCGAGGAGGCATTCGTCACCATGCCGGCGCTGGACATCTCCAACGCCTGGCGTGCCGCCGCGCTGCCGGTCGGGATCGCGCTGATCCTGCTGATGAGCGTGGTGCGGCTGCTGTCCACGGCCAGCCGGCGCGCGGCGCTGGTGGCGCTCGTCGCATGCGGCGCGGTGGTGGGTGCCCTCGTCGGACTGCAGCCTGTGCTGCAAGGGCTGGGCAATGCTAACCTGGTGGTGTTCTTCGTCGGCATCGTTGGCCTGCTGGTCTTTGCCGGCGTGCCCATCGCGTTCTCGTTCGGGCTGGCCACCTTCGGCTATCTCTCATTGACCACGTCGACGCCAACCATCGTCGTGATCGGACGGATGGACGAAGGCATGTCGCACCTGATCCTGCTGGCGGTGCCGCTGTTCGTCTTCCTCGGCGTGCTGATCGAGATGACGTCGATGGCGCGGGCAATGGTGCAGTTCCTGGCCAACTTGCTCGGACATATCCGCGGCGGCCTGTCCTATGTGCTGATCGGCGCGATGTACCTGGTGTCGGGCATCTCGGGCGCCAAGGCGGCGGATATGGCGGCGGTCGCCCCGGCGCTCTTCCCGGAGATGAAGAAGCGCGGTGCCGACGACGGCGACATGGTCGCACTGCTGGCGGCCACCGGCGCGCAGACCGAAACCGTTCCGCCGAGCCTCGTATTGATCACCATCGGCTCTGTCACCGGCATCTCCATCGCCGACCTGTTCACGGCCGGCCTGCTGCCAGGCGTTGTCCTGGCCCTGATGCTCGGGTTGGTGGTGTGGTGGCGGGCGCGCAAGGCCGGCGCACCATGCAATCCGCGTGCAAGCCGGACGATGGTCGGCAAGAGCCTGCTGGTGGCGCTGCCCGCGCTGGCGCTTCCCTTCGTCATACGCGCCGCGGTGGTAGAGGGCGTGGCGACGGCGACGGAGGTGTCCACCATCGGCATCGTCTATGCCGTCGTGGTGGGGCTGCTGGTGTACCGGAAGTTCGACGTTCGGCAGATCTGGCCAGCGCTGGTGGACACGGCGGCGCTGTCAGGCGCCATCCTGTTGATCATCGGCACCGCCACCGGCATGGCGTGGTCGCTCACCCAGTCCGGCTTTTCCGGCGACCTGGCCGCAGCCATGGCGAAGCTGCCGGGCGGGGCCGCGGCCTTCATCGCGGTCTCCATCGTGGCCTTTGTCCTGCTCGGCAGCGTGCTGGAAGGCATCCCCGCCATCGTCCTGTTCGGCCCGCTGCTGTTTCCCATCGCGCGGCAACTGGGCATCCACGACGTGCACTACTCGATGATCGTCGTGCTCGCCATGGGCATCGGCCTCTTCGCGCCGCCATTCGGGGTCGGCTACTACGCCGCCTGCGCCATCAGCCGCATCAGGCCGAGCGAGGGTGTGCGGCACGTCTGGCGCTATATGGTTTCCCTGATCGTCGGGACGGTGGTGGTCGCCGCCGTGCCATGGATCTCCACCGGCTTCCTCCATCACTGAGTCACAGAGCATTGCCATGAAATTCGCAGCCTTCGTCGAGTACGCCAATGAGCCCGAGCGGCTCGCCCAGTTCCGGCCTGCCCATCGGGCCTACCTGCAGGACCTGTTGCAACAAGGGCGGCTGGTGGTCGCCGGCCCGTTCGCCGACGGCAGCGGCGCGCTGTTCGTCTACGAGGTCGCCAACGAGAGCGAGGCGTCGAAGCTCGCTGCCAACGACCCGTTTGCCAAGGCGTCGCTGTTCCGGAACCTCGTCATGAAGCCCTGGAAGCTCGTCTTCGCGAGCGCCGACAACCTGAACCCGCCGCTCTGAGGTGCCGCACATGACCATGGATACCGCCGTCCTGCAACGACTGGCAACGTCGCTTCGCCATGCCGCCCGCGACGGGCAGCCGATCCTCCCGCTGCGGGAAGAACTGGCCGCGATGGGCGTGGCGGGCGCCTATGCCGTCCAAGACATCAACACGCAGCACTACCTCGAGACCGGGCGCCGCCTGACGGGCCGCAAGATCGGCCTGACCTCGAAGTCCGTGCAGCAGCAGCTTGGCGTCGATTCGCCGGACTTCGGCATGCTGTTCGCCGACATGGAACTCACCCCTGACGAGGAGGTGGCGCCCGGGCGCGTGCTGCAGCCGAAAATCGAGGCCGAAGTGGCGGTGGTGCTGGAGCGCGATCTGGGCGACGGGCAAGCGACGCTGTCGCAGCTCATCTCGGCCATCGCCTATGTATTGCCGGCCGTCGAGATCGTCGGCAGCCGCATCAAGGACTGGGATATCCGCCTGCTGGACACGGTCGCCGATAACGCCTCGTCCGGCCTGTATGCCCTCGGCACCCGGCCCCGCAAGCTGTCGGAGGTGGACCTCCGCACCTGCGGGATGCTGATGGAGCGCAAGGGTGAGGTCGTCTCCCTCGGCGTGGGCGCGGCCTGCCTCGGCCATCCGCTGAACGCCGCGCTGTGGCTGGCCCGCAAGATGGCCGAAGTCTGCCGGCCCCTGCGTGCGGGCGACGTCATCATGACCGGCGCCCTCGGCCCCATGGCCACCGTCGCGCCGGGCGACGTCATCGACACGACCATCGCGGGCCTGGGCGTTGTCCGGACGGCCTTCGCCGCAAACTGAACGGGAGCATTGCATGTCAACGAGAAAGGTCAAGGCTGCCATCATCGGCAGCGGCAACATCGGCACCGACCTGATGATCAAGATCCTGCGACATGGCCGCCACGTGGAGCTGGCGGCTATGGTCGGCATCGACCCACAATCGGAAGGGCTGGCACGCGCGGCCCGGCTGGGCGTGGCGACGACCCATGAGGGCGTGGAGGGACTGGCGCGGCTGCCCGCGTTTGCCGACGTCCAACTCATCTTCGACGCCACCAGCGCCGCCGCCCACGTCGCCAATGACCGTTTCCTCCGGGAACGCAAGCCCGACGTGCGGATGGTGGACCTGACGCCGGCCGCCATCGGCCCGTACTGCGTGCCGGTGGTCAACGGCGATAGCTGCCTGGATGCACCGAACGTCAACATGGTCACCTGCGGCGGGCAGGCCACCATTCCCATCGTGGCGGCGGTGTCACGTGTGGCGAAGGTCCGTTACGCGGAGATCGTCGCCAGTATCTCCAGCCGTTCGGCGGGTCCGGGCACGCGTGCGAATATCGACGAGTTCACCGAGACCACCTCCCGGGCAATCCAGACGGTAGGCGGCGCCGAACGCGGCAAGGCGATCATCGTCCTCAACCCGGCCGAGCCGCCCCTAATGATGCGCGATACGGTCTACTGCCTGAGCGAAGAGACGGGCGAGGCCAGGGTGGCCGCGTCGGTGGAGGAAATGGTGGCGGCCGTGCAGCGCTACGTGCCGGGCTACCGGCTCAAGCAGGACGTCCAGTTCGACCGCGTGCACGACCTGAACGTGCCGGGGATCGGACGCGTGAGCGGTCTGAAGACGACGGTGCTGCTGGAAGTCGAAGGGGCGGCGCACTACCTGCCGGCGTACGCCGGGAACCTGGACATCATGACCAGCGCGGCCCTGTCGACGGCCGAGCGCATCGCCGGGCGCATGGTCGAAGTTGTCGCCGCCATCTGAAGGAGCCGAAAGTGAGCAAGAAAATCTACGTGTCCGATGTCACGCTGCGCGATGGCAGCCACGCAATCCGTCACCAGTACAGCGTCGAGCAGGTCCGGACCATCGCCAGGACGCTGGACGAGGCGGGCGTCGACTCCATCGAAGTGGCGCATGGCGACGGCCTGCAAGGGTCGAGCTTCAACTACGGCTTCGGCGCGCACACGGACCTCGAATGGATCGAGGCCGTTGCCGAGGTCGTGAAGCAGGCAAGGATCGCCACACTGCTGCTGCCCGGCATCGGCACCGTCCACGACCTGAAGGAAGCCTACGCTGCCGGGGCCCGCGTGGTCCGGGTGGCCACGCACTGCACGGAGGCGGACGTCGCGAAGCAGCACATCGAGACGGCGCGCGAGCTGGGCATGGATGCCGTGGGCTTTCTGATGATGAGCCACATGACCACGCCGGCGAAGCTGGCCGAACAGGCAAAGCTGATGGAGCGCTACGGGGCGACCTGCGTCTATGTGGTCGACTCCGGCGGGGCGCTGGGGATGGAGGATGTCCGCCATCGCATCCGCGCGTTCAGGGACGTCCTGGACGCGCAGACCGAGGTCGGCATCCATGCGCACCACAATCTTTCGCTCGGCGTGGCGAACTCGATCGTGGCGGTGGAGGCTGGCTGCGACCGGGTCGACGCCAGTCTGGCCGGCATGGGCGCGGGGGCAGGCAACGCCCCGCTGGAAGTCTTCATTGCCGCAGCCGACCGACTGGGCTGGCACCACGGCTGCGACCTGTTCAAGCTGATGGATGCGGCCGATGACCTCGTTCGACCGCTGCAGGACCGCCCCGTGCGCGTCGACCGGGAAACGCTGGCGCTGGGCTATGCCGGCGTCTACTCGAGTTTCCTCCGGCATTCCGAGGCCGCCGCGGCAAAGTACGGCATCAAGGCCGTCGACATCCTCGTCGAGCTCGGCAAGCGTCGCATGGTGGGCGGGCAGGAAGACATGATCGTCGACGTGGCGCTCGATCTGTTGCGCAGGCACGGGAGCGCCCAGGGCACTAGCGCCTCATGACCGGGCGCCGCGACGGCGGGTGCCAGCGGAAGAGGTGCCGGCCGCCGTCGCTGCCTGCGGTGCGGCGGCGGCCTTGGCCTGGGTCAGCTTCCGGATCAGGTCGATGACCGTCCTGCTGGCGTAGGTCAGGGGCCGCTGGGTGCTGGTGGCCAGCACCAGCGTGCGCGTCAGTACGGGATCGACGATGCGGCTGACGCCGATCCGCCCGAGCTGCATGTCGACTTCTACGGCTTGCCGGGTCAGGATCGTGTAGGCGGCGCCATTGGCGACGATCTCGCGCATTGCAGTGAGCGAGTCGACCTCGATCTGGGTGTTCAGGGGCACGCCCGCCTTTTTCGCCTCGTCCAGCAGCATCATGTGAAAGCCGTCCGGAGCGCCGGGCAGTACTAGCGGCAGGGCGGCAGCATCGGCGAACCGGCAGCTCGGCTTCGCGACGTTCGGGTCGCCGGCGGGGGCGATCAGGTAGAGCTCGTCGGTGGCGAGCGGTTCGTCCGTCTTGTGGATGCGGTCGCCATACCGTGAGAACACGCCCACATCCGTGCGGCCGCTCGCCAGCGCCTCTTCGATATTGCCGGCGAATCCCTCCATCAACCGCAGGTCGATCTTCGGAAAGTCCGCCCGCACCCGCTGGAACAGCGGGCCGACGATATGCTGCGTGATGGACGCCTGCAGCGCCAGCCTGACCGGCCCGCTGGGCACGTCGGCGCGGTCCCTGATATCGTTCCTGAGCTGCTCGAACTCGCCAAGCAACGATTTCACCCGCGGCATGATGGATTGCCCGAATTCCGTCAGCACCACGCCCCGCCCGGTGCGGTAGAACAGCTTGGCGCCGAATTCGCTCTCCAGCGAGGCGATGTGCTTGCTTAGGGCGGACTGGGCGATGCCCCGGGACGCGCAGACCTTGCTGAGACTGCCCGCCTCGACGATGTCGGATAACAGTTGTAGGTGCTTGATGTCCATCGCCTGTCTGCGTCAAGAGAAACGCGCTCGGCAGCGCGACAGGGCCTGTCGTCGCCGATGCCGTGCACAAAGCTGCGCTGGCAAGATTGTAGCGAAATTCATATGCTGGGACAGGCGTGGTGCTCCGGCAGCGTTCACGCAGCCACGTTGGCTTTGCGCAGTCCCGCGACATCGGCCTCGTCATAGCCGAGGCCACGCAGGATTTCGTCGGTGTGTTCGCCCGGGTCGGGCGCGGTGCGGGCAAAGCATTCTTGCTCCACTGTGCCTGCGCCAGGGTGCGGAGGCTGCCCGTCGATGGGTGAGCAAGGGAGGCGACGATGTCACTGACTTATTGGTTGCCCCCCAATTCGACAGTCGCTGCGGAGTAAGCATGCCGCCGTCCACCTTCCCAGCGGACGGAGTTTGTGAGGTTAGCGGACGCGCACAGCGCGCCGGATGCCACTTCCTACTGAGAAGAGCTGCCAGAATCCCGCCTTGGCGAGAATGTCCTAATGTGACGACGCACAGGTTCTATCTCCAAATTCGCAAGATTTGATGTACTAAGTTGTGAAACGTAAGATAACGTTCTCATCAAATTGCCTGCGCTCGACGAGTTAAAGATTCACATGATGGGGATCCGTTGCAGGGGATTTTCCAAAAAAAAATTTGCCGCGTCGAGTTTGATTTTATTGGCGTCAGTGGTGGCTGTCATTCATGCGTGCCTAAAAGAATAACATGCTGATCTGAGCGTGCCGTTTCAGCGTCGGGTCGGGATCCGCGGCGTCGTGGTAGAACCGTTGTGGAGCATCCTGTCAACATCGCGCGGCCCTATAGCCCGACATTGTCGGGCCGCTTAAAAGGATCCCACAATGACCAGGATTGCCGGCAGCAGGACAACGAACACCATGCCCCCCAGGATCGGGGTGGACGACGAGCACGGCTTTGGCGTGGCGGGCAAGCGCGGCCGCGGTGTACTGGAGCAGCTGGGGCTGGTCTCATCAATATCGGCGTGCTGGGCAAAGCCGCGGGCACCGAAGGACGCCGCTCGCCTCAAGTCACGGCGCTCACGAAGGCCTCGAACGCGCGGGCCTCCACCGGCGGACAGAAGAAGTGGCCTTGCCCGTAGTCACAGCCGGCAGCCAGCAGGATGTCGCGCTGCGACTCGGTCTCGACGCCCTCGGCAATCACGCGGATGCGCAGTGCATGCGCCATGCTGATGATGGCGTGGCACAAGGCCACGTCGTCCGGGCCCCGCGTCAGCGAGCGGATGAAGGACTGGTCGATCTTGATGTAGTCAATGTCCAGGCGCCGCAGGTACGACAAGGACGAGTAGCCGGTGCCGAAGTCGTCGAGCGCGATCTCGATGCCGGCCGCCTGGAAGCGGGAGAGCTGGTCCATGACATCGGCGTTCTGCGCCATCAGCGAGCCTTCGGTGATCTCGATGACGAGGCTGCCCACCGGCACGTTCCTGCGCTCGATCATGCTGGACCAGGACTCGGGCCCGCTCGCAGGCGCGCAGAACTCCACTGGTGATTTGTTGACCGAAATCTGGAAGCCCTTGCCCAGCAGCACCTGCCAGCGCGCAAGCTGGTCCAGCGCTTCCGTCAGCACCCAGCGGCCTATGTCGATGATGAGGCCGGATTCCTCCGCAACGGCAATGAAATCGGCCGGGCGGATCGGCCCGCGCACCGGATGGTCCCAGCGGATCAGGGCCTCGGCCTTGCAGACCTTGCCCGTGCGCAGATTGACAATGGGCTGGTAGTGCAGCGCGAACTGCCCGGACGCCAGCGCCGTGCGCAGGTCCTGCGTGATGCGCAGGCGCTCCCTCTCCGCCTGCAGCAGCGCCTGGGTGAAGACCTTCCAGCGATTGCGGCCCTCCTCCTTGGCGGCAAACATCGCCTGGTCGGCGCACACCAGCAGGGCCTCGGCGTTGTCGGCGTCCTTGGGGTAGGTCGCCACGCCGATGCTGGCCGACACCACCACCAGCTCGCCGGCCAGGCGGTAAGGCGCGGCAATCAGCTCCAGGATCGCCTGGGCAATGCCCCCGGCAACGCCGGCATCGCCCACCGCGGGCAGGATCACGGTGAACTCGTCGCCGGCCAGCCGCGCCACGGTATCCGACGCGCGCACCGATGCCGCAATGCGCCGCGCCGCCTCCAGCAGCAACTGGTCACCCTGATCGTGGCCGAGGGTATCGTTCACCTCCTTGAAGCGATCCAGGTCGATGAACAGCAGCGCCAGCGCATCCTGCATGCCGCGCGAGCGCTCGATCTCCTGCTCCAGCCGGTCGAAGAACAGGCGGCGGTTGGGCAGATCCGTCAGCGCATCGAAATTCGCCTGGTGCCGGATGACCTCTTCCGCCTCGCGCTTCTCGGTCATGTCATGGATCAGCGCAACGCGGCGGCGCTCGCCATACGCGTGGGCCAGGTAGGTATCCACGGTCAGGTAGGCGGGAAACTCGCTGCCGTCCTTGCGCCGGATCGAGAATTCGCCGCTCCATCTGCCCTTGGCTGCCACGGTGGCCCGTAGGCGTTCGACCAGCCCTGCCGCATTGCCTGCCCCGCTGACGCTGTAGCCCGGGCGGCCCTTGATCTCCTCGACTGTATAGCCGGTGGCGGCGGCAAAGGCCGGATTCACGTCGATGATGGTGCCATCGAGCGACGTTACCACCATGGCCTCGCTGCTGGACGAATAGACAAGCGAAGCCAGCCGCATCTCCTCCATATGGCGCCGTCGCTCCGCCATGGAGCGGCGCAGGCTGTAGTACAACAGGCCAAGCAGCAGCGTGGAAGCAATGGCACCGGCCAAGGCAACGCGGCGATAGACCTCGTAGGGCGCCAGCACCAGGCCGACCGCCTCGCCCACCACGAAATTGAGCCCGAACTCCGGCACACGGTAATAGCCGAAGACCCGCTCCACGCCTTCGGAGCCCGACACCGCCCGATAACTACCAGACTGGGGCGACTCGCTGGCGAGGTACGGCCTGTTGCTGACCGCCCTGGCCAGCGCGCCCTCCAGGGCCGGCACGCGCGCAATGACCTGGCCGGAAGTCTTGATGACCGACGCCACTTCGCCATCGCGGTTAGTGAACGTCTGCGCAAAGCTGGCGAACTGCTCCGGACTGACCGAAACCACGATGACCCCGTCGAAGCTGCCCGCGCGCAGGATGGGGCGCGTGAACTGGATCGACCATTTGCGCGAGACCTTGCCCTTCACCGGGTCGCTGATGAACAGCATGTCGCGCCCGCCCGCGTTCTGATGGACCCGGAAATGCTCGCGCCCGCTCAGGTCGACCTTCTCGCCGGGCGCGGGCGGGGCGATGGACGAGTAGATGAGCAGGCCATGCTTGTCGATCACCGATACCTGGAACGACAGGTCCACCACCAGGTTCTCCCGCTCACGCACCATGTCGATGAACCCCGGCTGGCTGACCAGCCAACTGGCCCGCAGGTCTAGGAGGAACTCGGACAGCCGCAGGATGCTGGATTTCGAGTACGCGCCGAACGCCCGGGCCTCCGCCTGGGTACGCTCCGCGGCGTCGTGCAGCAAGCGGTCCCGCTCGCTCACGAGCTGAAACGCCGCGAACGCCCATGTTGCAATCAGCCACGCCGCCGCCCCCAGATTCAACGGGGAAAAGACCTGGCGCAGGCGCTGCAGCGCCTTGCCATATCGGGTGGTCGAGCGTTCTGGCATCAAATGGGTATCGCAGCGCAGCGAGGAATCGACATCGATAGCAGGCTAGTCGAGATCAGCAAACCCGACAAGCAGCATGCACTCTAGTCCCGTGCTCACCGCGTGGAGCCGGGCCGGCGCGAGCCGAAAGCGTCACGTCGTGATCATGCCCCGCTCGACTCGTGGGCACGTGGGCCTCGATACCGGACATGGCCCAACCAGCGCCGCCCTCCTCCGTCAGACCCAGTTCCTCCTGCAACAGGCGCCGCAGCGCCGCCGCAATGGGCTCGTCTTTGCGAATGCGCCCGCCCGGCACGAACCACGAGTCCTGCGCCGGCGGATTACGGCGATCGGGTGGCAAAAGCAGCGTCGCAGCCGTGGGATCGCGAAGCAATGATGTCAAAGCGCTCTCCGGATATGCACCGGCAGGGCTTGCAAGAGGTGCGCCGCCCGCCGGCGAGAGGGCGGGTATCGGCGACCAAGCGAATGTGCAAAGGCTGGCCGGCATGCATTATGGCTACTATGTGCCATTCCGGCCTGATTAACGCCCCCCAAATGGGGGCCAAGGCATTTTCGCCACAGACATTTCGGCGCCGCTGTCTTGCCCGC
This sequence comes from Cupriavidus sp. IDO, assembly GCF_000812465.1. Lineage (GTDB taxonomy): Bacteria > Pseudomonadota > Gammaproteobacteria > Burkholderiales > Burkholderiaceae > Cupriavidus. Next base: position 14,530 of record NZ_JWMA01000065.1, read on the forward strand.
GCAGGCGGACATCAGGCATCTTTCACGGCAGTGGAATCCGCGCAAAGACGCTGGGTCCCCTGCCTCCGCAGATACTGTGTTGCTCAAGCCTTTGTAAGTGCTTTTTCCAAGTGGAAGGCCTGAGCGTGCATGTCGTGTGTCATTTTTCAGTGAGCCGTGGCGGTGTTGCAGCCGAAGGTTGTATGGCGCCGAAAACTAAAGGAACCGTTCGGCGCGGACTGGGGGCGTTTAGTTCCCGATCATCGGCGCATGCACGGGCGGGATCGCAGCGCCCCGCGTGACAGGGCCTTGTCGCGACCCGTCTCGCGGCCGATGACCGGCAGCACCAGCGGGCGCGTCGCGCCGGGTTGTGGGGTAGGCGGCAGCGCGCCAGCTCGGCGATCAGCTCGTCGGTCGCGGGCACCAAGCCGGGTCTTGTTGCCCTTGCCGGTCACCGCCAGCCACCAGCGCTCGATGCAGAATTAGTGGGCGCCATTCGCGGAATTAACGTTCCTCAACACCACGGACCCGCTATGCCCGCCGCAGGGCACGTTGCCTTTGTCGCCTTGCGGTTTGTAGCAACTGCTAAGTCTTAGCAAGCGCGCGTTGGGCATTTTCCAGGCTTCCCGCGATCTTTGCCGCTACACTTAAGAGACGCATTATACGTATTGCAAATGGGCGGCGTGCCCGAGGAGAGAGCCTTGAAGTACTCCGTTGACTACCAGTACCAACCAAATGGGGCCGCCAGGCCGCTCGATACTGGCCCGGCCATCGACATGGAGGGGCCGGAGAATCTGATCCCCAACGTGGGCGACTTCGTGTCCCTACACCTACCCGATGAACACAACCAATTCTCCGGTAAGGTGAAGTCCCGGCTCTTCCGCTACATCCAGCCGGTCGAGGGCCAGGAGATCTTTTGCCATGTCAATATCGTCGTCGCGGAGAGCGATGACGACTGGGGACAGCTGATCAAGGAGTAGCGCCTAGCGCTTCTTGCCGGAGGCGAGCTTTTCCTCGCAAATGATTCGAAAAGTTATGTCAAATAGCCCTGAAACAAAGAATCTGCGTCGCACCTGGATCTGCTTGGTAGCAGCATTTGGAGCTATGTTTGGTGCGCGGGCTCTTGGCTATGACTCCACGGTCTAGGGCGCGCTATTTCTGATAGGCATGGTGCCCTGCGCATGGTTCTACTTCACCGCCTCGTCGGACTCGATTGCCGCGGAACGGAAGCGACCTCCGCCAGTTGCGAGCCGGTCGGCTCTTGCCAACCCTGTATTCAGCCAGTCGGTTTGCTCCGAACCGGCCGTTCAACTCTCACATTAGCCGGCCCGCGCTGCTTCTCGCGCGCGACTTACTCCTGGGGAACGAGCTCGACAATCACTACCCGGCATGGCACCTTACCGGTGTTCTTTGCAGAAATAGTGCCGGCCGGATGGTTCTCGCCCCTTCCTTCGAAATACGTGGAGCCGGCCTCGAAAGTCCGCGTCTTGCCCTCCTTCCAGATGATGGTAATGGCCCCCTCCAATACGTAGCGGAGCCCTGGACCCTTATGCACATGAAAAGGAATCTCGCCACCGGGTTCAATCACCAGCATGGTCGCCGTCATATTCCACTTCCCGGGCGGAAGTTCTCCAAGGGGGATTTCCTGAAGCGTGTTCGCAGTGAATTTCTTGGGCGCTGGCGTTTGCGCCATGGACGGCCCCGAGCCCAACGTGGCAATTGTGGCAAGAGCGCTAACTACTGCGAGCTTCAGCTTTAACATCATCATTCTCCTTCGTCCAGATGTGTCGCTACAAGAGAGACATTAGGTAAGTCATCTCATTGCTTCAGCATAGCCGACCAAGTGAAACGTAACGGCCACGGGCGGCTTCTGGCCAGTTTCGGCCGATCGAATCTCATCACACCAACGGCAGCAGCTCGGCCCTATCGGCATTGGCGGAAGAATCTGGAATTTGCGAATGGGGCATGCGGCCAAACTGAGAGGCTTTGGTACGTTCTCAACAGGGAACCGCTCCATTCCTCGTCCGACGCTTCCGTCGGGTAGCGCGTCCCTTATTGACACCCAGCAGGGCTTTGCCGGTGAAAATTTTACTTCGCGTGCCATAGGGCATTGATTTTACTGGGTTTTTCTCTATCGGCGTCGTGGGGCAGCGTGAAGTGACAGTTTTACCCACGAAGTTGTGACATTTTTTTGGTTTGGTCTACGGCGGCCGAAGATCAAGCGCCTTCCCACCGAGCTGAGCGTATGGCCTTCCCGTACGCTCCCACGTTTCCGCAGTTCGAGCGCGATACAGCGGCCGGCCCGGGGCAGGGCGGACACGTCGCCTTGTCAGCCAAACTTGTCGAGCAAGCTGTACCACGCGACCCCCGCGGCAATATAGAAGCGCTGCAGGCCATGCAGCGGAATCGGTGCCAGAGGCGAAAGCGGGTAGGGAAATGGCTCACCATTTGACGTCAGCCTGGCAGCCAGATACTTTCCGAAGCTCGTGCACAGTGCGATGCCCCGACCGTTGCAGCCCACCGCAATCGTCACACCTGGGGCCGGTTCGTGGATATGCGGCATGAAGTCGCGGGTGACGGCGATGCGGCCCGCCCAGCGGTACTCAAATTCCAGCGGCCCTAGCTGCGGGAACAGCAGCGCCAGCGAGCGCTCCAGATGGGCAAACTCCTGTGGGTGGCGCGGATCGGCGAAAAAACCGCGGCCTCCCATCAGCAGCCGTCCGGCCTGGTCCTTGCGGAAGTAAAGCAGCAGGCGTTGCGAGGTCGACGCCGTCTCGCCGCGTGCCAGGATGGCCCGGGCATTCTCGCCTTTGAGCGGGCGTGTGGCCACGATAAAACTGTTGGCGCTGAGCAGCGTCTGCTGCAGGCCGGGCCAGAGCGAACCGGTATAGCCGTTGGTGGCAATCACCACGCGGTCGGCAGTGACTGTCGCGCCCGTCGCAATGTTCGCCACCCACTTGGCACCTTGCCGCGCCAGCGCCGTGACGCCGCTGCTGCCATGGATGGCGGCTCCCGCTTGCTGCGCCGCCCGGACCAGTCCGCGCGCGTAAGCCAGCGGCTGGATGCCACCTGCGCGGCCATCGAGCCAGCCGCCTGCGAACGCCTGCGTCCCGACGCGCCGCGCCACTTCCGCCTGGTCAAGCATCTCGACGGGGGCGCCACGACGTTCCCACTGGCGCGCTCGAGCGTGCATGGCCGGCACGGCCCCGGGCGAATAGGAGAGCTGCAGCCAGCCGCTGCGCACCGGCTGGCAGTCAATGCCGTGGCGGGCGATCAGGTCGAACACCAGGTCGGCGGAGCGCGAAACGGCGTCGATAAGGGGTTCGGCGCGCTCGCCGCCAAGCATCCGGACCAGTTCGTCCGGATCGTGCTTCAGGGTGGGATTGACTTGCCCGCCGTTGCGCCCCGATGCGCCCCAGCCAGGCTCATTGGCTTCGACCACGCACACCTGGGCGCCGGCCTCGGCGAGGTGCAACGCCGTCGACAGGCCGGTGTAGCCGCCGCCGATCACCAGCACGTTGACCGTCCTCGAGTCCCGCAATGGGGGCGTGGCGGGGGCGGGCGGGGCGGTGGCGGCCCACAGCGACGGCGGCAGCGGGGCGGGGCAGGCTAGCTGGCCCGGCGCGGACTTGGTGGGGATCATAGGGCGAGATCTCCCGTCGCCTCGGCCGGCTTGTGCAGCACGCGGCGCAGGAAGTCCTGCGTGCGCGGCTGGCGGGGCGCGCCCAGTACCTGCGCCGCGGGGCCTTCTTCGACGATGGTGCCGCTGTGCAGGAAGCAGACACGGTCGGCCACTTCCCGCGCAAAGCCCATCTCATGCGTGACCACGATCATGGTCATGCCTTCGCGCGCGAGGCCGCGCATGACCTCGAGCACGTCGCCGACCAGTTCGGGGTCGAGGGCCGAGGTCGGCTCATCGAACAACATGGCCTCGGGCTTCATCGCCAGTGCGCGGGCGATCGCCACGCGCTGCTGCTGGCCGCCGGAGAGTTGTGCCGGGTGCGCCTGTGCCTTTGCCGCCAGCCCGACCTTGTCGAGCAGGCTCATCGCATCGGCGCGCGCTTTGTCGCGGCTCTCGCCTCTCACGTAGACCGGACCTTCCATCACGTTCTCGAGCACCGTGCGATGCGGGAACAGGTTGAAGCGCTGGAATACCATGCCCATGCGGCTGCGTAGCCGATGGATGTCCTTGCTGTTGCGGTCCACGCGCTCCCCGAACGCGCGGATCTCGCCGCCGTCATAGGATTCCAACCCGTTGATACAGCGCAGGACGGTGGATTTGCCTGAGCCGGATGGGCCGATCAGGCAGACCACCTCGCCTTTGCTGACATGCAGGCCCACGCCTCGCAGCACGTGGTGATCGCCGAAGTGCTTCTGCAGGTTCTGGATGTCGATCATGGTTTCTTCCTTCCGGCTCCGAAGCGCTGCTCCAGGCGGCGCAGGCCATAGACGAGCGGCAGGCTCATCAGCAGATAGAGCAGGGCCACCAGCGTGTAGACCGTCATGTTCTGGAACGTCGACGAGGCGATCAACTGGCCCGCGCGCGTCATCTCCGCAACGGTAATGGTGGAAACGAGCGACGAGTCCTTGAGCATCATCACCAGCGTGTTGCCATAGGGCGGCAGCGCGATGCGGAAGGCCTGCGGCAGGATCACGCGGCGCATGATGAGCGGTCCGCGCATGCCCATGGCCTGCGCCGCCTCGCGCTGGCCGGGATCGACGGCCTCGATGCCGCCGCGGAAGTTCTCGGCCTGATAGGCGGAGTAGGCGATGCCGAGCCCGATCACGCCCGCCTGGAAGGCGGTGAGGTGGATCCCCGCATCCGGCAGCACGAAGTAGATGTAGAAAAGCTGGACGATGATCGGCAGGCCGCGGATCACATTGATCGCCGCCGCCGCCCCGTTGGAAAGCACGCTGACGGGAGACAGCTTCATCAGCGCCAGCCCCAGCCCGATGACACTGCTGAGCAGGAATGACAGCACGGTCACCTGTACCGTGACCACCGCACCCTGAAGCAGGATGGGCAGGAACTCGCGTGCGTGGTTTAGGAACGTTGCGCCGTCCATGGCTGTTACAGTCCCCATTTCTGGATGATCTTCGCCAGCGTGCCGTCGGCCTTGATCTGCGCGATGGCCTTGTTGACCTTTGCCAGCGTTTCGTTGTCACCCTTGCGGACCACCAGGCAGACGTCGCCCACATTGACCGGCTTGTAGCTCGTGACGAGCTTGACGCCCGGAAACACGTGCTGGCGCAACTGGTAGGCGATCAGCGGCTGGTCGCCCAGGCCTGCCTTGATGCGGCCAAGCGAAAGGTCGCGCGTCATGTCCGCGATCGAGTCGTAGCTGCGCACTTCCTTGAAGATGCCCTTCTTGTTGAGCATATCGAGGAACACCGTGCCGACCTGCGCGCCGACGGTCTCGCCCTTGAGCTCGTCCAGCGTGGTGTAGGCCTTGTTGTCCTCGCTCTTGACGATAAGCCCCTCGCCGTAGGAGTAGACCGGATCGCTGAAATCCACCACTTGCTGCCGCGCGGGCGTCTTGAGCATCGCCGCCGAGATGATGTCGATCTTGCTGGAGGTCAGCGAAGGAATCAGTGCCGCGAACGCGGTTTGCTGCACATTGACGTTGAAGCCGCCAGCCTTGCCCACGGCGGTCACCGTGTCGACCATCATGCCCTGGATGCTGTTGGTCTTCACATCGAGGAACGTAAACGGCACGCCTGTGGCTGTCGCGCCCACGTTGTAGGTTGGTGCGCCTCCCTGGGCCCAGGCGAACGAAGCGGTCGAAAGGGTGCCGGCCACGCACAGAACCAGTGCAGCGCGGCGGGAAATGGTGGCGCTAGACATGGGAACACTCCTAGCTTGGGGGTCAGGGGGGCGCGCCAAGGTGCGCGTTTTGCGGTTTACGCAACCTGCATGCCAATATTCGATCTGCATCGATCAATTCGTAATAGATAAAAACCACTAGTTGCTTCAGGCGAATCGATATGCGATTCTTATGACCTCACTCCTGAGTTCCCTAGTGATGCCAGACTCTCATCCCCCGGTCGAAGAAGCGGCCAGCCTGCTGTTCAACCAGTCGCTGGAAAAAGGGCTGGCCGTGCTGGCCGCCTTCAGCGCCGTTCGGCGCAGCATGACCATCGGCGAGGTTGCCGAGGCGGCTGGCATCAACAAGAGTTCCGCGCAGCGCATGGTCTTCACGCTGGAGCACCTCGGCTACCTGCGCAAACATCCCAAGACACGGCGCTATCAGTTGACGCCGCGGGTGATGCGGATCGGATTCAATTACCTGGCCGCCGATCCGCTGATCGACGTGGCCAATCCATTCCTGTCGGAACTGACCAAGCTGACGACGGAAACCACCTGCCTGACGGAGCCGGACCAAGCGGACATGGTCTATGTCGCGCGCTTTGTCAGCGCCCAGTTCGTGCCGGTACACATGCCGATCGGCAGCCGCATCCCCATGTACTGCACCGGCTCCGGCCGCGCCTACCTGAGCGCTTTGCCGGAAGGCGAGGCGCTGACGCTGCTCGAGCGCTCGGAACGCGTCGCGCACACGCCGCATACACGCACGGATGTCGCGGAAATCGTGGCGACGCTGCGTGAAGCGCGACAGCGCGGCTATGCGATCAATTGCGAGGAACTGTTTCACGGCGACATGACGCTTGCCGCGCCGGTGATCGCCGGCAACGGACGGCCGCTTGGCGCCATCCATGTGGTCGCGCCCACCAGCCGGTGGTCGTTGGAAGAGGCGCAGGCCCGGCTGGCGCCGCCGTTGCTGCAGAGCGCGCGTGCCATCAGCAGTTCGGTGCGTGCGCTGGGTTAAGCCGGGTGCCGGGACAAGGGCGATGGAGGGAGAGGTCCAGCGCGAGGATCCTGAAGCCTTGTTGCTCCAGCCGATACGATGCCGCTCCTGCGTGGCCGCGTGCCGCGCATCCTCTTCGCTGTGCAGGTACGCGCTCGTGGTAGCGATCGAGGCATGGCCAAAGTTGTCGCGCACAAAACGCAGGTCAACCCGCTGGTCGGTCATGTGCGAGCCGGCGGTGTGGCGCAGCCGGTGCGCCGAGGCGCTAGCCAGGACGGCGGCCTGCGCCTCCCACTCGGGGCCGCGCGCCCGCAGGCGCGCGGCCGCCACGCCGAATACTTCCTTCAGAATCAGGTGCAGTGCCCCGCGTGACAGCGGTTTCTCGCTGCCCGTTTTTCCAATCACCGGCAGCACCTGTGGACGCGTCTCCCCGAACTGCGGGGTAGGCGGCAACTCGTGGGCGCGGCGGTAGCGCGCCAGTTCGGCAATCAACTCGTCGGTCGCCGGCACCAGTCGGGTCTTGTTGCCTTTGCCGGTCACCTCGAGCCACCAGCGCTGGATTGCGCGCGAGCTTTTTGTTGCCGGCCAGCACCCAGCGCGCGGCCGGTTGCGGATCGGCGAGGAAGCGCTCGTAGGCGAGCATGTCCTCATGGGTCAGCGAGGACAAGGGCTTGCCCAGTTGGAGCACGGCCCACAGGATCAGCCGCTCGACCTCGCGGCGATAGGTGGCCAGCGTCGCCGTGCTGTCGGCATAGCGTGCCAGCCACACCGTCACGGCGGCCAGATCATCGCCCGCGGCGATTCGGGCGCCGACAGGCGGCGCGCGGTTGGTGCCGGAGGCGCCGGACAGCGCTGGTGGCAGATGCAGGCGCTCGAGCGGCGTGGGAAGTGGGTCGGCCAGGCTCTGGAGGGCAGGACTTCGGTGCCAAAGTCCTCTGTGACAACCTACATGCCCTTTGCTGTTTCACCGCTGCGCAGGAGCACTGCGCGGGCGGGTTGGGTTGCGCCGGCGGCGGGCGAGGACGAGCGGCTTGCCGACAGGTAGCCCGCCTCGGTGAGCCAGGCGAAGCAAGCATTGAGGATGACCAGTGCCTGGTGTTCAGCATCAATTCACCTGGGTGTTCTCTATCAAACTCTTCCAAGTGCAATGAAGGGCGGTCGGCACAATCCGCTGGCCGGCAACCTGTTTGCTTCCAAGTGCGCCTCAGCGTTGTGGGATAATCCAGCCTTGCTCTTCTGCCGCCTCCGCCAGGCGGCTCTGAAATCAATAGGCGCAGTCAACTCATGGAACCGAAATTTCAACGCGGGTGGCATCTCGCAAAAACCGACCTGGAGCAGAAGGCCACCGAGTTCGAGTGGTCCTTGATCCGGTTCCATGAATCGTTTTCCAGGTTCGTGCTGTCCACCGGGATGGTGACGATTGCCGCCGACGTGGATATCAAGTACGAGGAGCACGTCATTCTCCACGTCATCAGGATGCAGGACCGGCCAAAGAATAGTGCCACCATTGCGCGCCTGATGAACCGCGACGATATCCCGAATATTCAGTACAGCTTGCGTAAGCTGGAGGCGGCCGGTCTGATCGAAAAGCAGCGAGAAAAGAACAGCAAGACCTTTGCGTACACCGTCAGTGATCTGGGCGTCAGGCTGACGGACGAGTATTACAAGGTCAGGGCCGAGATCCTGGTGAAGCGGCTGGAAGAAATCAGCGAGGTGTCGGAGAAATTTGAACGGGCATCGCGCTTCCTTTCGCTGCTGACCGGCATCTATGAGGAAGCCGCGCGCGATTCGGCAACGATCACACCGTTGCGGGAAGACGGGCAGGAATGAAATCAGGCCGACATTGCCGGCCTGATTTCATCACACAGCGTTAGCGCCTGACGCCGATGTCCGGGTGGTAGCGGTGCCAGTCGGTGGCTTGCTGGAATGCCATGCCGGCACGGCACAGCAGCGCTTCCTCACCATGGCGCGCCACCAGCTGGAATGCGATCGGCATGCCGTCCGAGGTGAATCCACATGGCAGCGTGATCGCCGGGTGCCCGGTGGAGTTGAATGGCGCCGTGAACTGGATCAGCCGGCTGTTCAGTTCCGGGTCTTGCGCCAGCGCACCCAGCTGTTCATGCGTCGGTGCGGCGAAAGGCTGTACCGGGACGACCAGCAAATCGATGTCCTGCATCAGCTTGTTGACCTTGCCACGGAAAGCGGCACGGTTCAGCAAGGCTTGCTGATAGCGCATGCCGCTGGTATTGCGACCGATCTCGATCAATCGGGTCAGCGCTGGCCCATATTCCGCCGACAGGCGCGGGAACGTGCCCGCATGCGCCACGGCGACTTCGACGCCGCAGTTGATTTCCCATTCGTCGACCACGGTGCGCACTGCGGGAAAGCGAACCTCCCGGAGCTGCCCGTCAAGCGCCTTGAGCACGTCGATGGCCCGGTCGATGGCCTGGCTGATGACGTCATCCGTGCCATCGCTGTTCCATCGCAAATCGACACCGATGCGCAGACCGCGCAGGTCGCTCCCCTCGGCAGGTAAATCAAGGTGCGAGGGCGCCAGTGAAGTCGGATCCAGCGGGTCGTGGCCGGCAATGGCCCCTAGCATCAGCGCGGCATCGGCTGCGCTGCGTGCAATCGGACCCACATGATCAAGGCTCGCACCGAGCTCGAATACCCCGTGGCGGCTGACCCGGCCCCACGTCGGCTTGATGCCGGTCAGGCCGTTGGCCGCCGCCGGGAAGCGGATCGAGCCGCCGGTGTCGGTGCCGATCGATGCGTAGCAAAGCCCGGCGGCCGTGGCGACACCGGAGCCACTGGAAGAGGCGCCGGCCCAGTGGTTCTGGTGCCAGGGATTGACCGGCTCCGGCACGCTCGGGTGATGGGTGGCGAAGGCGCCTTCGGTCAGCTGCAGCTTGCCGAGCACGATGGCGCCGGCATCCCGCAGCTTGCGCACGACGGTGGCATCTTCCGTCGGGATAAAGTCCTTGTGGATCGTGGTACCAGCAGCGGTTGGAGATCCGGCCAGCCAGCAGAGGTCCTTGACCGCCACCGGCACGCCGTGCAGCGGGCCGAGTGGGCTGCCGTGCATCAGCGCCCGTTCGGCGTCGCGCGCCTGTTCCAGCGCCTGTTCCGGAAGGACCAGGGCGTAGCTGTGCAGCGCCGGATCGAGGTCGGAGATTCGCGCAAGGATGGCTTCGGTAACTTCTACAGGCGAGATGTCGCGCGCGCGGATCTTGCGTGCAAGCTCCGCGGCTTCCCAATAGTGGAGGTCTGCGTTCGGCATAAGCAATTGGTTGGGAAGTTTGTCGGGAGTCCTCAGCGCAAGCCGAGTTCCGCGCGTCTGCGCGTCAGCGTATCGATCACGGCGTACATGATCTTGCGCGCGCAAGGCAGCAGGTCCGGGACATAGGTGGCACCCATGCCGCCCAGGCCCTCGGCCACGATTTCGGGCGAACCCTGCGCCGGCCATGGCCAGCCGATGCGTGCGGTTGGAATGCCAAAGCGGCGCAGGGCCGCGCCATCGGTCTGTCCGCCAAGCAGGTCAGGGACGCCGTGAGGGCGCGCTTCGATATGTTCCCATCCGCGCTTGGCCGATTGGACGATCCAGTTGGAGGGCGAGGTGGTGCCGCCCGGAACGGAGCCGTACATCTCCCAGTCCAGATCCAGTTCCGGATGCCGGGCACGCAAGTCCGCAACGAACTGCGCGAACTGGGCTTTGATCTCGCCCGGGCTGGTGCGCGGATTGATGCGGACATCGAAAAAGATCTCGGTGACCGCCGAAGGAAACGCCGGCCGCTCCGGCCAGCCGGCGCGCACGCCAGCGATCCAGCCGTGCGGCTTGACCACGCCGGAGGTATTGCGTTCCGCGTAGTCGACCAGCCATTGCTCCAGTTCCAGGATGACATGCGCGGCCGGCACCACAGAGCTGCGGAAGCCCGGCGTGCCGCGCGGAACCCCCGCATAGCCCAGCGTCCCCTTCACCCGCAGCTTGAACCAGCCCATCCCTGGCTCTTCGTGGTAGACCCAGTTCCACGGCTTCATGATGATGGCGAAGTCCGGCGCCACACCGCGGGACAGCAAGTGCGTGACGCCCCCTGACATGCCGGCATGGTCCCGGTCGGCGATATCGACGGGCATGCCGCCGTCGGCCGTCGCCAGGATCAGGTCGCCGACCAGTGGCACGTCGGCCTCGATCAGCGCCGTCGCGACCTCCGTCAGCGTCGCCACCATGGCCTTCGGGTTGGACGAGCCGAGGCCATAGACCCAGTCTCCCACCGTTCTTGCGGCAGGCTGCAGGTCGACATGGTCGTCGGTGGTGCCTGTCCATGGCTGGTCACTGGCATCGCCTTCCAGATGTGTATCGATCGGTGCGTATAGCATCAGCGCGGCGCCGCCGCCGCTGCCGCGCTTTTCCCCGACGGCATTGCCCGTACGGGCATTCATCGGGCGGTATGTCGAGCTCAGGCCCACGCTGGACATATGGCCGGCCATGAACTGGTTGATGTCGCGCACAGCGCCGGTCGGGCTATGGATGTCCGTCAGGTTGGACAGAAGTTGCTGCAGGCGCCTGGCATCGATCCGGGCGCATGCCTTTTCGTACCAGTCTTGCTGCTCTGGCGAAAAGGGAAGGGCAATGGTGGGCTCCAAGATGGCTGTCTCCCGTGATTCCTGTGGTGATCCGCTAGTTCGACGGTGCGAACTGCTCGGCGTAAATGTTCTCCGGGCGAACCCCGATCTGGGCGAGACGGCGCGTGGCCGCCTCGATCATCGCGGGGGGGCCGCACAGATAGGCGACGGTGTCGGCGTGCATGGCATCGTCTTCCCGGATGGCATCAACCGGGTTGCCGCTCAGCAACTCTCCCGTCGCGCCCCGGTCCACCGAGATTCGCGCCGACAGGCCGGGCAGCCATTGCTCGCGCAGCGCGATGTCATCCAGGCAGAACAGCGTATCGGGCGTGGCGCAGCCAAAGCTGAGCATCACGGGCGGCTTGCGGCCCGACGTGTTGCGGATCGTATCGATCATGGACAGGATCGGCGCCAGGCCGGTCCCGCCCGCCACCATGATGTGCGGCGCCCGCACCTTCTCCCGCAGGAAGAAGCTGCCATAAGGACCCTCAAGCTCCAGCACGTCGTCGCGCGCGGCGCGATGTTCCAGATAGCCGGACATGACGCCGTCATGCAGCAGGCGGATCAGCAGCTCGATCTTTGGCAGCTCGGCAGCGGTGCTGGCAGGCGAATAGCTGCGCACGATGTCGGTGCCGGGAACGCGGACCTGGATGAACTGGCCCGGCTTGAAGTCGAAGGACTCGCCTTCGGCCAACTCCAGCGTGAGACGCACGACATTGGGCGCCAGCTTTTCGACGCTTTCGACAAAGGCGTTGACCTTCACAGCACGCCCGGCGCCGGCATCGCTCTCGTAGTTCAGGTCGAAGGTACAGTCGGTTTCGGGCTCGGTCAGGCACAGCAGGCGTTCGCCCGCCTCGTATTCGCTGCGCAGCAGCGTCGAACTGGCGCCGGCGCGCATGCCCGCCTGGCCTTCGGCCAGCCGCGCCGTGCAACTTGAACAGCTGCCGGAGCGGCACTGGTGGATCAGCGGCACGCCGGCGGCGAGAGCGGCGTCAAGCACGCTCTCCCCGTGCGGCACGGCAACCGATCGGGTGGTTCCGTCGCGAAAACGCAGTGCGACGTTCTTGACAGTAGACATACAGATACCTCGGTTGCCGCCTGGATTACTCGTCTTCTTCGATCTTGGTGACGAAGTACGCCGTGGCCTGCTTGCCTTCCGACGCCTTCTTCAGCCGCATGGCCGACGCCTTGACGGCGCCATCCACGCCGCGCCCCGGCTTGGCAATGCCACGGTTCCAGCGCGATGCCAGCTTGCGCCAGGTGATCGGGGAAATATCCGTTGCCATCAGCTGCTCGTTATCCCAGCCGGTGCCATCCGCGTAGAAGTCCTGCATCGCTTCGCGCGCATAGAGGTCGCAATCATTGAAACCGTGCAGGCACAGGGGCTTGTACAGATGGTCGAAGCGGTACTGGTAGTCCTTGCGCTCCTGCTCCGTGTTGCAGACCTTGACCAGGACTTCCCAGTATTCATAGGTGTCGTCGGTGATCGGCACATACCACTCGTACTGGACCACATGCTCTTCCGGCCAGTTCTCCACCATCAGGACGCCCGGCAGGACAACGGAGGTGCGATAAGGACGCGCGTTCAGGTTTTCCACCTTGAGGCCGACCTTTTCGTTTTCGAGGATGGGCTTCCACTTCTCGGTGAAGAGCCACTGCACCAGCCCCTTGGGGCCGTTGTCGTCCTCGACCACGGCAATGCAGTCGTCGGCGGTCGGCACGATGCCCAGCGGCAGCACCCAGTCCTTGGCGTGGATGATGGCGTTGTCCTTGTGGACCAGGATGTGCGCATTGTCAAAGCCGTTCTCGCAGGCGATGCGCCAGTTGGCATAGCCGGTACGGTGCATGCCGTGGGCGACGACGTTCTCGTCGAGCAGGCTCGGCGCCGACGGCCACAGCGGGTGTGGGAATTTCTCGCTGTTCTCGGGGAAGCGGAACGGCAGGTCGTGCGACAGCGGCGGCACGTCTTCGTCCGGGTAATCGTCCTCGCGCACGAAGACAAAGATCATGCCGGCGACTTCCTGCACCGGGTAGGTGGTCAGGCCGGTGGTGCCGATCAGCTTGTCATCGGGGTTGCCGGCAATGGTCGCCAGGTTGCCGCTCTCGAGGTCGAAGGTAAAGCCGTGATACCAGCAGCTGATGGTGTCCTTGGTCAGGCACATCGGCTTGGCCGAGAGGCGGACACCGCGGTGAACGCACTGGTCCTTCAGGGCAAAGATCTTGCCGTCCACGCGGCGCAGCACGATCGGAATGCCGCAGATCTGGATGCCTTCCACACCGTCTTCCGGCAGTTCCTTGCTGAACAGGGCCGGGTACCAGTGGTTGATAAACCCCCAGGCCGCGTCCTTGTACGGCTGGTACTGGCTCTGCACCTTGGCGTCGTTGACGCGTGCGTTGCTGATCTCGTTTTTTGTCTCGCTGCTGCGCCGGCGGATGACGGGCTTGTCGCTCATCTTCAGGTTCTCCTCGATATGGGCTTGTTGGGGCTTGGGGGCTGCAACCCTGGTGGTCTGCCAAGGGCGCGATCTAAGATTACGAAATCGAAGATTGACTGTCAATCGAAGTTCAATCAAACTTCGATACACAATGAATCGATAAATGATTGATTGTGTAGAGTTAGACGCTAAGAAGCGGTGGAATGGCGCACCTTAGGGGTTAACCCGATATGCCGGCCACTGCCTTCCAATCAAAAAATGGGGAGACATCCAATGAGGAGACTGAAGGCGATTGCCGCCTGCAGCCTTGGCCTGGCGAGCGCGGCGCATGCGGAGGGCAGCGTGCAGGCATACGGCATCGTCAATACCGGTGTGATGTATGTGTCCAACCAGGGCGGGAGCAGCAACCTGGTTGCGGATCCGGGAACCCAGGCGCCAACGCTGTTCGGCTTCAGGGGCACGGAAGAGCTTGGCGGCGGCCTGCAGGCCGTGTTCAAACTGCAGGGCCAGTTTTCCATGAAGAACGGCCAGTCCATCGGGAACCTGTTCGGGCACGAAAGCTATGTCGGCTTGCGTGACGACAAGCTCGGGACGCTCACGTTGGGGAATCAGATCGACTTCATGTTCTATTCGCTGGCGCTCGATCACTGGGGCTCGGCGTTTCCGTTCATCAACTGCATCAGCCTTCGGCAGGGGCCGTTCTCCGGCCTGGGCGTGCCCAACACGCCGGGCGGCTCCTTCGACTTTGACCGGGTGGCGGGCCTTGCCATGCCGAACTCGGTCAAATACCAGAGCCCGGACTTCGGCGGCCTGTCGGTCGGTGCGCAATACAGTCCTGGCGGGCAGCCCGGTTCGTTCGGGAACAGCAGTGGCCAGAGCGCCGGCGTGAATTACCACGTCGGCAACCTGCGGCTGAACGGTGCATACACGTATGTCAAATATCCGCAGCTGAATGCCGGCAACGATGGCATCAGGAACTTCGGGTTAGGCGCCTCCTACACGATCGGGCCCGCGGTGGCCGCGCTGATGTACACCAATACGGAAAACACGGCGACCGGCGCACGAGTAGCGGTCTATGAGGGCGATGTCACCTGGGCTTTTTCCCCTGCCTGGCACCTGAATGCTGCCTACCAGTACATGCGAGGCAATGACACGCTTGACCGGCAGAGCGCCATGCAGGGAACACTGACCCTGCTTTATTCGTTCTCGAAGCGCACCAGCGTCTACACGGATCTCGTCTATCAGAAAGCATCGGGGGCGGGGAAGGCCTGGATCAGCCTGGCGCCGGGGCCTTCTTCAGGCGGCACGCAGGTAGCGGCCAATATTGGCGTGCTGCATGCCTTCTGACCGGCCAAATTTTTTTGGCCATATCAGTTGAATATCAATTGATATTCAACTGATAAACATTAGATAGCTTTAGAGGAGATGAACGAATGAAGGACCCTCATCAGCCCACCATCCAGGCGGCGCGTGTCCATGAACCGGGTGGCCGGTTCCAGCTCGACATGATTGCGCGCCCAGCCTTGCTGCGCCCCACCGATGTGCTGATCGACGTGAAGGCGGCGGGCGTGGTGCCCAACCTGCGCAACGTGATGAGCAACTACGGCGAACGCGCCTATCTGACTGTACCGGACCTGCCTGCGATCTACGGCCTGGATACCGCTGGCGTCGTGGCGGAAGTGGGCAGCCAGGTAACCGGCGTGGTCCCTGGCGACCGCGTCTATATCAACCCGGGGCGATCGTGTGGCTCCTGCCATGCGTGCCGGACCGGTGAGCCGATCAATTGCACGGCTTACACCTTCCAAGGCTATTTCGGCTTCGGGCCGGAGTCGAAGCGGATGTACCAGCAGTATCCGTATGGCGGCTTCAGTGAATTCGCCACCGCGCCTGCTGATGGGCTGGTCAAGCTGCCCGCGGCGATCACCTTCGAACAGGCCGCGCGTTTCGGCTACCTGGGTACGGCGTATTCCGGCCTGCGCAAGGCCGGCGTTGCAGCAGGCCGCACGGTATTGATCAGCGGCGCTACCGGCACGCTCGGGCTCGGCGCCGTGCAGATTGCGCGGGCCATGGGCGCTACCCGGATCCTGTGCGTAGCGCGCAACCTCGACTTGCTGGAACGCGTCCGCGCGCTGGACCCGCAGCGTATCCGCGTCCTTTCCTATGGCACGCAACCGCTCGCCGACTGGGTTCGCGCCGAGACGGACGGCATTGGCGCCGATGCCTTTGTCGATGCCATCGGCCCTGGCGCCTCGCACCAGATCACGCTGGACGGTATTGCGGGTCTGCGGCGTGGCGGCCGCATGGTGGAAATCGGGGCGATGTCGGACCCGTTGCCCGTCAACCTGCACCAACTGATGTGCGCGCAGGTCAGCCTGGTCGGATCACTCTGGTTCTCGGTGGCCGAAGGCCAGGAACTCGCCGCCATGGCTGCGGCAGGCACGCTCGACCTCACTGTCTTCGAGCACCAGCGCTTCGGCCTGCACCAGGTCAACGAAGCCCTCTCCACTGCCGAAAAGCGCGCCGGCGGGTTTGTCAATGTGGTTGTCGTGCAATGAACCGGCAACCGATCTTCAACGGATTCAGGAGCAAGCAATGGTAAGACGCATCGTCACCGGCGAAAGCGACGGCCGTTCCGTGATTGTCTCGGATGGCCCCGTATCCACGACGCACGACTATGCCGCGGTCCCCGGCTTCCAGACCACGTTGGCATGGGCCACGCAGGCCGTGCCCTCGCTGCCGCAGGACGGCACCGATCCGGTCGCGACGGTCAGGTCGGTCACGCCCGACCCGCACGGAACGCGCCTGATCGTTGTGCAGTTCCCGCCCGACAGCGTGATGACGTCGCCGCGGTTCGATCCCGTGGCGGCAGGCGAGGAATATGCGAGCCACCTGCCGGGGCTGGCCGAAGCCTTCGAGCCGGATGGCTCCGGCATGCACAAGACGCTGTCGGTCGACTACGACATCATCGTTTCGGGTGAGCTCTGGCTGGAAGTGGATGGCGGGGAAACCCGTCACCTCAAGGCGGGCGATATCGTCATCCAGAACGGCACGCGGCACGCCTGGCGCAACCGCAGTGAGCAGCCAGCCGTCATGGTGGCGGTGCTGATTGGGGCCGAGGGTAAAGAGTAGAGGCTGAGGCAGCTCGGCTCGGGATCGGTGGCGCCAGTGCCACCGATTCCAGGCAGCGGCATTTCAGTGCCGCTGGCGAGCTTGCCAGGAGATTGCAATGAAAGACAAATCGGATATCGGCATGTCGCCCACCGCGGACGAGCGCCTGGAGCTCGCATGGACGGATGCCATGCTGCTCGGCCATGGGCCGATCGATGCGGCGCACCAGGAGTTCGTTGAGGTGGTGAACGCACTGGCCACCTGCTCGCAGGACATGGCGGCAGCGTGCCTGCAAGACCTCGAGGCGCATGTGCATTCGCATTTCGCGGTCGAGAAGGCGTGGATGGAGAAGACGGATTTCCCAGCCGCCGATTGCCATATCGACGAGCACGAGCGTGTCATCGACGCCGTGCAGAAAGTCAACGCCAGGCTGCTGCTCGGCGAACTCGGGCTGCAGGACATCAGGCGGCTGGCCAAGGCGTTGGCGGACTGGTTTCCCGCGCACGCTGCCTATATGGATTCGGCGTTGTCCGCCTGGATCAACAAGAAGACCTACGGTGGTGCACCAGTCGTGCTCCGGCGCGATCTCCACCTAGGCCAGCGTCACGTTGAGGCAGGAGCCTAAGCATGCCACTTCACCTTGAATGCCTTTCGCACACCCCGCTGCACGGCTACTTCGACCCGGCGCCGGAGATTCTTGCCGAGGTCGAGCGTGCGCAGGCCGCCGCCCGTGCCCGCGTCGAAGCCTTCGATCCCGAGCTGGTGATCGCCTTCGTGCCGGACCATTACAACGGCTTCTTCTACGAGCTCATGCCGCAGTTCTGTGTCGGCGTGGCCGCCAGCGCGGTGGGCGACTTCAAGAGCCTGGCTGGTCCGTTGTCAGTCCCGTCCAATACAGCGCTGGCGCTGGCGCAGGCGGCGCTGGATGCTGACGTGGACGTGGCGGTCTCGTACCGCATGCAGGTCGACCATGGCTGCGCGCAGGCGCTGGAAATACTGACCGGCAGCCTCGACCGCTATCCGGTGGTTCCGGTCTTCATCAACTCGGTGGCTCCGCCGATGGCGAGCTGCCGGCGCGCCCGGTTGCTGGGCGATGCCATCGGCCGCTTTGCCGGGCGTCTCGGCAAGCGCGTACTGGTGGTGGGATCGGGCGGCATCTCGCATGAGCCGCCCGTGCCGGAGATTGCCACGGCCACGCCGGAGAACGTCGAGCGGCTGATTGCCGGGCGCAATCCCAGCCCGGAGTCGCGTGCCGCGCGGCAGGCTCGCACGCTTGCCGCTGCGCAGGCGTTTGCCGCTGGCGAGAGCCACCTGCGTGCGCTCAATCCCGAATGGGACCGCGCTTTCCTGGACACGCTGGAGAGTGGGAACCTCATGGCCGTGGATGGCAAGACCAACCACGCGATCACCCGCGATGGCGGCAAGTCCGGCCACGAGATCCGGACCTGGATCGCGGCCTTTGCCGCGCTGGCGGCCAACGGGGCGTACCGGGCCGAACGCGACTACTACCGGGCCATTCCCGAATGGATTGCCGGCTTTGCCGTCATGCACGCACGGCCGGCCGCCTGAGGCTCAACCTGATTAGCAAGGACACTGACATGACCACCCCACAAACCGTGCTCGCGCTCGCCGAACGCCTGCGCCGGGCCGAAGATAGCCGCACTCCGGTGGCACCGCTGCGCGGGGAGATTGCCGCCGGCGATGTCGCCACGGCTTATGCCGTGCAAAGCGCCAACGTCGATGCCTGGCGCGCGCAGGGCCGCCGCGTGGTCGGCCGCAAGATCGGGCTGACCTCGCTCGCGGTCCAGCGTCAGCTCGGCGTGGACCAGCCTGACTTCGGCACGCTGTTCGCCGACATGGTGTACGGCGACGACGATCCCATCCCCGCCGCGCGCACGCTACAGCCCAAGGTCGAGGCTGAAGTGGCGCTGGTGCTCAAGCGCGACATCACGGCCCGTGATGCCACGGTGGTTGACCTGATCAATGCGGTCGACTACGTGCTGCCGGCCATCGAAGTGGTGGGCAGCCGTATCGAGAACTGGAACATCTCCTTTGTCGACACGGTCGCTGACAACGCTTCCGGCGGCCTCGTGGTGCTGGGCGCGGTGCCGGTGCCGCTGTCCGGCCTGGACCTGAAGGGCGTGCAGATGGAGATGTTCCGGGGCGAGCAGCGCGTCTCGGCCGGCAAGGGTGCCGATTGCCTGGGGCATCCCCTGAATGCCGCGGTGTGGCTGGCCCGCACGCTGGCATCGCTGGACGATCCCCTGCGCGCCGGCGATCTCGTCCTGACCGGTGCGCTCGGGCCGATGGTGGCCGTTGAACCCGGCCAGTGCTACGAAGCGCGTATCAGTGGTATTGGCAGCGTCCGTGCGACGTTCGCCGCAGAATGAAAGAGAGAATGACATGGCTTCCAAGAAACTCAAGGCAGCGATCATCGGCTCGGGCAATATCGGCACCGACCTGATGATCAAGATCCTGCGCAACAGCAGGCATCTGGAGATGGCCGCAATGGTTGGCATCGACCCGGCCTCCGACGGACTCGCCCGTGCCGCCCGCCTGGGCGTGGCCACCACGCATGAAGGCGCCGAAGGGTTGATCCGTCTGCCGGTCTTCGATGACATCGACTTCGTGTTCGATGCTACCTCCGCCGGCGCGCACGTGAAGAACGACGCGCTGCTGCGCGAGCGCAAGCCCGGCCTGCGCATGATCGACCTGACGCCCGCCGCGATCGGCCCGTATTGCGTGCCGGTAGTCAACCTCGACGCGCATCTGGAGGCGTCCAACGTCAACATGGTCACCTGCGGTGGCCAGGCCACCATCCCCATCGTGGCCGCGGTGTCGCGCGTGGCGAAGGTCCACTACGCGGAGATCGTCGCGTCGATCAGCAGCAAGTCCGCCGGTCCGGGCACGCGCGCCAACATCGATGAGTTCACCGAGACCACCTCGAAGGCGATCGAAACCGTTGGCGGCGCCGCCCGGGGCAAGGCCATCATCGTGCTGAATCCCGCCGAGCCGCCGCTGATGATGCGCGACACGGTGTACACGCTGTCGGAACTCGCCGACCGCGACAAGATCGAGGCGTCTATCGAAGAGATGGTGCGGGCGGTTCATGCCTATGTGCCCGGATACCGCCTCAAGCAGACGGTGCAGTTCGACGAGATCCCGGCCAGCGCGCCGCTGAACATTGCTGGCCTGGGCAGTTTCAGCGGCCTGAAGACTTCGGCCTTTATCGAGGTGGAAGGCGCTGCCCATTACCTGCCTGCCTACGCAGGCAACCTCGACATTATGACTTCCGCCGCCCTGGCGACCGCCGAACGGATGGCGCAATCGCTGCTGAGCGCCAAAGAGACCACCGCAGGAGCCCGCGCATGAGCACCCCGAGCAAGAAACTCTATATCTCCGACGTGACGCTGCGCGACGGCAGCCATGCGGTCCGCCACCAGTACTCGATCCAGAACGTCCAGGACATCGCGCGCGCGCTGGACCGCGCCAGGGTCGACAGCATCGAAGTCGCGCATGGAGACGGCCTGCAGGGCTCGAGCTTCAATTACGGCTTCGGTGCGCACAGCGACCTCGAATGGATCACCGCCGTCGCCGAGGTGGTGGAGCACGCGAAGATCGCGACGCTCCTTCTGCCCGGCATCGGCACCACGCACGACCTGAAGGCCGCTTACGATGCCGGCGCGCGCGTGGTCCGCGTCGCCACGCACTGCACCGAGGCCGACATTTCGAAGCAGCACATCGAGTACGCGCGCGAACTCGGCATGGACACGGTCGGCTTCCTGATGATGAGCCACATGACCACGCCGGAGAATCTCGCCGTCGAGGCGAAGAAAATGGAAAGCTACGGCGCGACCTGCATCTACGTGGTCGACTCCGGCGGCGCGCTGACGATGAACGATGTGCGCGCGCGTTTCCGTGCGCTTAAGGACGTGCTGAACGCCGACACGCAGACTGGCATGCATGCGCACCACAACCTGTCGCTCGGCGTCGCCAACTCGATCGTAGCCGTCGAGGAGGGCTGCGATCGCATCGACGCATCGCTGGCCGGCATGGGGGCAGGGGCGGGCAATGCGCCGCTGGAGGTCTTCATCGCCGCGGCAGAACGCCTCGGCTGGAACCATGGCACCGACCTGTACGCGCTGATGGACGCGGCCGACGACATCGTGCGCCCGCTCCAGGACCGCCCGGTGCGCGTGGACCGCGAAACACTCGCGCTTGGCTATGCCGGCGTCTATTCGAGCTTCCTGCGTCACTCTGAAGTGGCGGCAAAGAAGTATGGCCTGAAGACGGTCGACATCCTTGTCGAGCTGGGCCGGCGCCGCATGGTTGGTGGCCAGGAGGACATGATCGTCGATGTTGCGCTGGACCTCAGCAAGCGCGCGTCCGAAGCGCGGCAGTGACAGGAAGGAACATCATATGAATGCGACAGCACAGGCTATCACGGAAGCCTCGACGAGCCGGTTCGTCTCCGTGCAGGACGGAGAGACCACTTTCCGGATTCACTACAACGATGCCGGGTCGGGGGCCGAGACCGTCGTCATGCTGCATGGCTCGGGGCCAGGCGCAAGCGGCTGGGCTAACTTCAGCCGTAATGTCGAGCCACTGGTGGCTGCAGGCTACCGCGTGCTGCTGGTGGATTGCCCGGGGTGGAGCAAGAGCGATCCCGTGGTCAGCACCGGTTCGCGCTCGGAGCTCAACGGCAGGGTGCTCAAGGCCGTGCTGGATGCCCTGGCGATCGAGCGGGTGCATATCATCGGCAATTCAATGGGCGGCCATAGCGCCGTTGCCTTTGCGCTGGCCAATCCGCAGCGCATCGGCAAGCTCGTCCTGATGGGCGGAGGCACGGGCGGTCCGAGCCAGTTCGTGCCGATGCCGACTGAGGGCATCAAGTTGCTGAACGGCCTCTATCGTGAGCCGACGATCGAAAACCTGACGCGGATGATGAGCGTCTTCGTCCATGACGCGAGCGCACTCACCGAAAAACTGATGCAGGCCCGCCTGGACAATATGCTGGCGCGGCGTGATCACCTCGAGAACTTCGTCAAGAGCCTGGCAGAGAATCCCAGGCAGTTCACCGACTACGGTGCGCGTCTGGGCGAGATTGCCGCGCCAACGCTTGTCGTCTGGGGCCGGGACGATCGCTTCGTGCCGATGGATGTGGGCCTGCGCCTGCTCGCCGGTATTCCGGATGCGCGGATGCATATCTTCAACCGGTGCGGGCATTGGGCGCAATGGGAACATGCCGAGGCATTCAACCGGATGGTGGTTGATTTCCTCGCCCATTGAAGCCTCCTGCGGCGTGGGGAGGGCGCAAGTTTGTGGTCGCCCCGAAGACTCGGACCTGGCCGTCGACCGTTACCCGTGATGAAACCGCCGGCCTGGTCCTTGTCGTATGTGTGAATCAATGCAGACTGGCAGCAGTTGGTTTGTCAATAGGAGGCGAACATGCTGATGAAGGGAAAGATCGGCCTGGTGACCGGCGGCGGCTCAGGCATGGGGCGGGCGGCTGCACTGGCGCTAGCGCGTGAAGGCGCGCATGTCGTGCTGGCAGGCCGCTCCGACGAAAAGCTCGCCGCCGTGCGCGACGAGATCCTCAGGAGCGCGGGACAGGCTGAAATCAGGATTGCCGACGCATCGCGTCGCGAAGACAATGAACAGCTCGTAGCGTTTATCGAATCCCGCTTCGGGCGATTGGACTTCGCCTTCAACAACGCCGGGGGCCATGCCGATTTCAAGCCCATCGACCAGACTTCGGTAGATGAATCGGAGTGGGTGATCGACCTGAACTTCAAGGGTGTCTATTACGGTGTCAAGTACCAGGTCGAAGCGATGCTACGCCACGGCGGCGGCGCCATCGTCAACAACGCTTCGATTTTCGGGCTACGCGGAATGAACGGAATCGCCCATTACGTGGCGAGCAAGCATGCGGTTGTAGGCCTCACAAGGGCTGTCGCAAAGGAGTATGCCGGGCACGGTATCCGCATCAACGCGGTATGCCCAGGTGCTACGCAGACGCCAAACTACATGCGCTCGACCAATGGCGATGTGCATCTGCTTGACGACATGATTCCGATGCAGCGGATCGGTCAGCCGGAGGAAGTTGCCGAAGCCGTTTTGTGGCTGCTCTCGGACAAGGCAGCCTATGTCACGGGTGCAACATTGTCGGTAGATGGCGGCATGACCAGCTGAGCTTGTCGCGTGCCGGATGCTACGAGACTTATCCTTGATCTCTGGTCGACTAGGCAATGGAACCGGCGCGCGCTCGAAGTGGCCAAGAGCGGTGTGGCGGCAAAATCGGCGCCCTGGGCCTGATGGTTGTCGCCTTCCCCTTCTTCTGGTTGCTCGAAACCCGTACGCCCGAATGGTTCGACAATGACGAGGGTAACCAGTGGCTGCGCGAACAGATCATCGAGACCTTGAGAGAGTAGGCAGGGCGGAGGCGCCCCAAGTGCGCCGCGCAACGCTCAGCCCGATCCAGGCGATCATGCAGCGACGAGTCGGTCTTGCGATGAAAGGCAATGGGGCGTTTAATTTACCCGAGGAAGTCCGGGGAGGCTCCCATGGCGCGCTGCACAATTTGCGGGTTTGAGAATGCCATTGGCGCCAATTTTTGTGAGCAATGCGGCAACCGGCTGGCGCGCCTGTGCGCGAGCTGTGGCCACGAACTGAGCCCGGCGGCGCGCTTCTGCAACGCTTGCGGCGAGCCCGTCAGCGAAATACCGCAAGCCTCGTCCGCCGCCCCCGTTCATTACACTCCACCGCACCTGGCCGAGCGCATCCGGGCCGAGCAGGCGGCGTTGGAAGCCCGCGGAGAGACCGCCGGCGAACGCAAGACCATCACCGTGCTGTTTGCCGACATGGCGGGCTCGACCGCCCTGATCCACGACCGGGACCCGGAAGAGGCAGACCGCCTGATTACCCCCGTCATCGAGCTGATGATGGAGGCCGTGCATTACTACGAGGGCTACGTGGCCAAGTCGTTGGGCGACGGCATCCTCGCGCTGTTCGGCGCGCCCATCGCCCATGAGGACCATACCCAGCGCGCGCTGTACGCGGCGCTGCGCATGCAGGAGGCAATGCACCGGCACAGTGACAAGCTGCGGCTGGAGCAGGGCATCTCGCTGCAGATCCGGGTGGGCGTCCACACGGGCGAGGTAGTCGTGCGCTCGATCCGCAAGGACGACCTGCACACCGACTATGACCCGGTGGGGCACACGATCCACATTGCTGCGCGGATGGAGACGATGGCCGCGCCCGCGTCCATTCTCGTGAGCGAATCCGCCCACAAGCTCGCGCAGGGGTACTTCGAGTTCAAGGCGCTGGGAGACGCCCAGGTCAAAGGCATCCCCGAGCCGCTCGCGGTCTATGAAGTGCTTGGTCTCGGGGCATTGCGCACGCGCTTGCAAGTGGCAGCGCACCGTGGCCTGGCCCGCTTCGTGGGCCGTGAAGCCGAACTGGAGGCGCTGCACCTGGCGCTGGACCAGTCCACCGCCGGACACGGGCAGATCGTCGCGGTGGTGGGGGAGGCCGGGGTCGGCAAGTCGCGGCTGTTCCACGAGTTCAAGGCGCGCTCGCAGAGCGGCGGCCTGGTGCTGGAAACCTTCTCGGTGTCGCACGGCAAAGCCTTTGCGTATTTGCCGCTCATCGAACTCATGAGAAATTATTTCCAGTTCACTGCCCAGGACGACAAGCGGCGCTGCCACGAGAAGGTCGCGGGCAAGATCGTCACGCTGGAGCGCAGCCTCGAAGACATCATGCCTTACCTGCTGTATCTGCTGGGCATCGGCGAGCTCGGCTCGGCACTGGCGGACATGGGTGCCAGCCTCCGGCGCGAGCGCACGTTCGAGGCCATCACGCGCCTTCTGGTGCGAGAGAGCCTTAATCAGCCCGTCGAGTTGCTGTTCGAGGACCTTCAGTGGCTGGACAGCGAGACCGAAGCCTTCCTCGCTTACTTCATCGAGCGAATGGCGCAAGCCCGGATTCTGCTGCTCGTGAACTACCGCCCCGAGTATCAGTGCGCGTGGGGGCACAAGGACAATGGCACGGCATTGCGGCTCGACCCCCTCGGCCCAGCCGAGGCGCAAGGCTTGCTCGGCGACTTGCTGGGAAATGACCCCAGCCTCGCGCCGCTCAGGCATCTTATCCTCGAAAAAACCGAGGGCAATCCCTTTTTCATGGAGGAGGTCGTCCAGACCCTGGCCGAGGAAAAGGCGCTGCTCGGTGAACCCGGCCATTACCGTATCGAAAAGACCCCTGCCGCGCTGCATATTCCAACCACGGTACAGGGCGTGCTCGCGGCGCGCATGGACCGGCTGCCACTCGCGCAGAAGGAGCTGCTGCAAACCCTGGCCGTGATCGGCAAGGAATTTCCCTTGAGCCTGATCCGGCAGGTCACCGGGCAGTCGGAGGAGTGCCTCTATCCACTGCTGGCCGGCCTGCAGGCCGGAGAGTTTATCTACGGGCGGCCGGCATTCCCGGAAGTCGAGTATGCGTTCAAGCACGCCCTTACCCAGGAAGTCGCAGGCCATTCCTTGCTCTCGGAACAGCGCGGCGCGTTGCATGAGCGCACAGGCCGGGCCATCGAGGTCCTCTTCCGGCATCAGTTGAAAGACCACTGCAGCGAACTGGCACATCACTACAGTCTCGGCGGCAACATCCCCAAGGCGGTGGAGTACCTGCATTGCGCCGGGCGCCAGGCCATTGAGCGTTCGGCACATCTTGATGCCATCCGTCACCTGAGTACGGCGCTGGAGCTGCTCAAGCGCCTGCCCGACGCGCCCGAACGCGCGCGCCAGGAGCTTGCCTTGCGCGTTACCCTGGGTCCCGCCTTGATTGCTGCGAGAGGTTATGCCTCGTCGGAGGTGGAGGCCAACTATGCCCGAGCCCTGACCTTGTGCGAACACGGTGGTGAAACCCCGCAGCTGTTCCAGGTGAAGTTGGGATTGCGCACTTTCTTTTCACTTCGGGCGCAGCATCACACGGCGTATGAATTAGGGGAGGCGCTGCTCGGGTTGGCTGAGAACATGCAAGACCCGGTGCTGCTCGAACACGCTCATATCGCGCTGGGAGGATCCTCGCTCTTTCTCGGCAAGCTCCACCAGGCCCGGGCGCACCTGGAGCGCGGGCTTGCGTACTATGACCCTGAACGACGTCAGGCCCATGACGCACTCTATGAGATGGACCATGGGGTCCGTGGCCTCTGCCTTCTGGGATGGGTCTTATGGCTGCAGGGCTTTCCGGCTGAGGCCAGCAAGGCTGCCCAAGAGGCGCTGGCGCTGGCCCGCAGGCTTTCTCATCCTTTCAGCCTCGCACTCGGCCTGGCCTTTGCCGCCGAATTGCATCAGCTGCGGCATGAGGCACAACTGGCCCGGGAGTGCGCCGACGCCACCATCACGCTCTCGACCGAGCAAGGATTTCCGTTCTGGTTCGCATGGGGAACCATCTTGCGGGGTTGGGCGCTGGCCGAGCAGGGGAGCAGTGAGGAGGGCATTGCCCAGATTCGCCAGGGTCTGGCCGCCTACCAGGCCACGGGCGCCGAGCTGGGGCGGCCTTATTTCCTGGCCCTGCTGGCCCAAACCTACCAGAACGCCGGCCAGGCGCAGGCGGGACTGGACGTGCTGGCTGACGCGCTGGCCACGGTCGGCAACACGGGGGAACGTTCCTTTGAAGCGGAGTTGCATCGGCTCCAGGCGGAACTGCTTCTCCATCGCCCGGACGGGGCCGCTGACCGCAAAGCGGCCGCAGCGTGCTTTCACCGGTCCATCACCATCGCGCGCCAGCAAGGCGCGAAGTCGCCAGAGCTGCGCGCGGCGCTGGGTCTGGCTCGGCTGTGGCAAGACCAGGACAAGGCGGAAGCAGCGCGGCAGATGCTGGCCGGCCTGCATGAGTCCTTCACGGAAGGGTTCGACACCGCTGAGTGGCAGCAGGCCAGGGCACTGCTGGATGCTGCGCGACCATCCGGCCAGCGCGACTGAGAAGCGCTGGCTCACCTCGTCAAGGGAGGTATGTGCCCTTGTCGAAATTGCCCGCCAGCAGGCTGCCGAATCCTGTGGGGCGGTCCGCCAGGCCCAGCGTGCGCAAGCAGTGCCAATGCAGGGCCTGGTTGCTGGTGATGACGGGTTTGCCGGCACGCTCGATCTCTTCGATGACGTCGCTCACCTGTATGCCGGCGCAGCTGATCAATACTGCATCGGCGTTGTCGGTATCGAGTTGCCGCGCCAGGTCCGCCCAGTGCGAGGCAGGAAACGAACCCTGCTGAATCGGCGTGGAACAAGGGTCCGCGATTTCGCAGACAACTTCGACACCGTGTCGGGCGAGGAACGCGATTTCCATCTCGACCACCTCGCGCGGATAGGGTGTCATCAGTGCGACACGGCCCGCGCCAACCGCATGCAAGGCGGCGAGAATGGCGTCGGTGGTGGTGACCGAGCGGATGCCCGTTGCGTCAACGATGCGCTGGTTGATGACTTGCGCCCCCACTGCCATGCTTGCTGCCGTGCAATTCATGGCGATCAGGCTGACCCCGGCGGTGGCAAGCAGCGTGGCGTGGGACTCCACATCGGCGACAACGGCCTTGTCGCTTTCCAGCGAGGTGCGCACGAACGGCATGCGCGTAGTCACGAACTGCACGCCGGGTGGCGCCATCCTTTGCACTTCGAAGTCGCACAGGCCGCCGGACGGATAAAGGTGGCCAATGCGTGCCAGATAGCCAAAGCCAAGACTCATGCTGCTTTCCTGTTGATAGAGGCGGCCGGCACCGTCGCGTGCGCAAGCGATGACGGCCAGCTTCCGGGGCGTTACTTCGTTCCTCGGGCGTGCTTCACATGCTCGGGTGTCGGCGCGATGTACACCGCCAGCGCCGCCAATACCGCGGCTGCCGAAAACATGACGAAGTTCCACACCGGATTCACGTTCAGCCCTGCCATGTAGCCGCCCAGCACCGGACCTGTCATGGCACCGAAGCGGCCGACGCCAACCGCCCAGCCGGTCGCGGAAGCGCGGGCATGCGGTGCATAGTAGTTCGCGATATAGCCCAGCAGCACCAGCGCCACGGCAATGCTGCCGAAGCCGGCGAGCGCGACCAGTACATAGTTGACCAGCAACACATTCTTTTGCGAGAGCGCGAAGATCGACACAGCTCCGACCAGGAAGCTGACAGCGATGGTCTTGCGCGGTCCGAAGTAATCGGCGATCCGTCCGATCATCACGCCGCCGATTGCCGCGGCCACGTTGAAGACCGCGAAGAAGGACAGGCTGGAGCCAAGGTCATAGCCGGGGCAAACGGAGCGGCAGGTGCAGCTGATCACGGACTTCAGGCCCGAGGTCATCATGGTCACGCCGAGCTATATGCTGGCGATCGCCGACGAGTTCGAGCGCCAGGGCATCGACCCGGCCGGCACATCGCTGCGCGTGGGCATCTTCGGCGCCGAGCCATGGACCCCGGAAATGCGCATGGCGATCGAGCAGCGCATTGGCATCTCGGCGGTGGACATCTTTGGCCTGTCCGAGGTGATGGGGCCGGGTGTGGCCAATGAATGCGCCGAGACCAAGGACGGCCCAACCGTCTGGGAAGACCACTTCTACCCGGAGATCATCGATCCCGACACCGGCGAAGTCCTGACCGAGGGCGAGTTCGGCGAGCTGGTATTCACCTCGCTGACCAAGGAGGCCATGCCCGTGGTGCGCTACCGTACCCGCGACCTGACCCGGCTGCTAGCCGGCACCGCGCGGCCCGCGTTCCGCCGCATGGAAAAGGTCACCGGCCGGACAGACGACATGATGATCGTGCGTGGTGTCAACGTGTTCCCGTCGCAGATCGAGGAGCTGATCCTGAAGCGCGCCGAACTGGCGCCGCACTACCAGTGCGTGCTGACGCGAGAGGGCCCGCTGGACGCGCTGACCGTGCGCGTGGAGCGGGCCCATGGCAGCGATCCCTCCGGTGCACAGGCCGCGCGCGAGGCGCTGGCGCAAGACATCAAGGCCTATATCGGCGTCACCGCCACGATCGAAGTCCTGGCCGCCGGCGGCATCGAACGCTCGGTCGGGAAAGCGCGGCGCATCGTCGACCAGCGCCACAGCTGACGGCTGCGGGGGCTGCTGCCGGCGCCGTCAGCTGCGCGGTATCAGCACCTGTTGCCGACCATTAATTCGGCAAACGGTGACCACTAAATCCGCCAATGTTCATCGATCTAACTGATTGATCCATAAGCGATTTTTGCTGCGTTGTGACGTGTACCACTGTTGTTCGTAGGCAACGCGCTTTGGGGCGCCGCGTCCACTAACTCCGCCAGCGCGAGTCGAGCATTCAGTAAATCGCCTAATGTGTGTAAGACCACGGTCTTGAACACGGCCATGAGGATTGCAACGAAGCGCGAACTGGCGATTGCGAGGGTCTTACGTCCGCTTGGGAGGGCTCCCCTCACGCGTAAGCAAGCTGAGAACGCTGGCAAATTGCTTGGAATCCATTGGGCGACGGTCTATCACTTGCGCCGACGCTTCCTCGCAGATCCTGTAGCGAGCGCGTTGATACCTTATGACAGAGGTCCCAAAGTGGGAAAGCCGCGTCTAGCAGCGACTGTCGAGGAAATCGTGAGTGAGGTCCTGACCGAATGGCTGCCGCGGCAGCGTCATCTCGCTCATCCGCTTTTCGAGCTTGACGTCGAAATCCGGAAGCGCTGCGCAGGATCAGGTGTTCGTCCGCCAAGCAGATCTACCATTTCGCGACGCTGGGCGGCCCATCGGAAAGAAGAAGCCCTTCGGCTCGCGACGCTGCCGGGTTCTGAGATTCCACCAGGTCATCTGGTGGCGCGTTGTCCGATGGATATTGTGCAGATTGATCACACGCTAGCCGATTTGATGCTGGTGGATGATGCGAGCCGACGCCCCATTGGCCGGCCATGGCTAAGCATAGCCCTCGACGTTTCGACAAGATGCGTCGTCGGCGTATATGTCGGGATGGACCGCCCCAATGCGGCAACGGTCGCGTTGCTATTGACCCGCGTTGTCTTGCCAAAGGATGGCTGGCTCGCCAGCCTCGATGTTAGCGTCGATTGGCCGATGCACGGCATTCCACAGCTACTTCACCTCGATAATGCGGCCGAATTCAAAAGCAGGGCATTGCGAGCGGGGTGTCGGGAGTATGGTGTTGAGTTGATGTACCGACCCGCGGGAAGACCGTACTTCGGGGGACATATCGAACGTTTGATGAGGACCATCATGGAACGTGTCCATAGTCTGCCAGGATCGACGGGATCGTCACCCAAGGGGCGCAAGGCCCGACCGCCGGAGAAGGAAGCCTCCTTGACGATCCGGGAATTTGAGCGGTGGCTAGTTCTCGAGATTGCTGAACGCTATCACCACAACGCTCACCGCGGGCTGCAGGGCGCCACTCCGTTTTCGGAGTGGGCAACGGCGGGTAGGAAGACGCCTCCACGCCTACTTCCCAATGCGGCGCCTGAACCCTTGCCCTTCCTAATCCAGTTCCTGCCGATGGCCTATCGGACCGTGCAGTCGTATGGGCTGAAGCTGTTCTACCTTCGATACTGGCACCCAATATTCGCAGCCTGGCGGGCGACAAAGCAGAAAGTTATTGCAAGGTACCACCCTGAGGATCTCTCCAGAATCTTTGTCAGTGTCGACGGAAAGCACTACGTTGAAGCGACATTTTCGGACTTGCGCCGTGGCCGGTTGTCATTGTGGGAGCAACGCAGCGCGTTACGGCGCTTACGATGCCAAGGTAAAGAATATGTCACAGAAGCGAAGGTATTTGAGGCGATTGACGAACAGCGTCGGATTGTCTCCCGCGCAAAATTGCAAACAATGGGGGCAAGCCGTCAAGGCGAAGCGTTGAAGGAACTGGCACCCAGGTTCGTGGCGAGGTGCACAAACTTGGTGCTCGCAAACGCATTGGTCAAGGGGTCCGAGCCGGCGGTGGACTACAACAAGCCGCCCTCAGTGTTCAATGTCGAGCCGCTGTAATTGCGATGCGCGCGCTGCTAACACATCTGCTACCGGCCGCGAGAGAACTGGCTCAGTGCGACGATGGGGTCAGAATTAGAGGCTTGGCACGTAGCCATTGGATAGACTACCCGCGTGCTGCGCAGGCGCTGGAGATTCTAGAGCGTCTCCTGCAACGCCTCAGCGGGAGCGTATGCCGTGTCTGTTGCTGCACGGAGATTCCAACATTGGTAAGACGCAGATTGTCTCGAAATTCCAGCGTCGTCATCCGCCCGAGTATGACGAAGAGAAGGGCGTCAAGATGCGAAGAATCGTTGCCATGCAGATGCCACCGACACCCGAGCAGCCGCGGTTCTATTCTTCATTGCTCTTCGAACTGGGCGCGCCCTTCAACGCGGCGGCAAGGCTATCTGCACTTGAGAACCTGAGTCGCGCACTGCTTCGAAAAGTTTCGGCGCGCATGCTGATCGTTGACGAGGTTCATCACTTGTTGGCAGGCAACTATCGGGAGCAGCGTGCATCCCTGAATCTGCTGAAGTTCCTCGCCAATGACTTGAAAATCGCAGTTGTCCTCGTTGGCACTCAAGACGCCGTCCTAGCGCTCCAAACGGATCCCCAGATGGTTAGTCGATTCGCCCGTCTCGAGGTGCCGAGATGGCAGGAGACGGAGGCATTTCGTTCTCTTCTTGCAGCCTTCGAGATGATTTTACCGCTTCGACGTCCGTCGAATCTCGCACGGCGAGAGATGGTACATGCCATTCTGACTGCAAGTGGAGGGCTAACCGGGGAAGTGTCGCGCGTCCTGACTGTTTCGGCAGAACTCGCGATCCGGGATGGGCAGGAGGCCATCGACCTTGGTCACATAGAGAATGCAGCGCGAACCCTGCTCTCCTGAGGGCGTCAGGCCTTGGCCTGTTGCTCCGCGGCCATTCGATGACGAAGCGTTTGGCGGTTGGCTCGGTCGGCTGGCCGCAAGGTATCAGATCAGTGTTGACCAGTTGTGGCAGATTGGCGACCTTGGTGCGTTTCCAGCGTTGACCAATACAGGCTGGCTTCTATTCCCCCCGATGGACGAGCAGGCACTGTGCCGCCTTGCGCGGCTGACTCATATTGGTATCCCAAGGCTGGAGGCACTTCAAACACCGATGGCATGGGTTTCAGACCGAGATCAGCTCCCATACTGCTTCGACTGCCTAGTTCTGAATCCCGTCGACGTTTTCTCGCCTCGCTGGAAGCGGGATTGGCTGGACCCGCACACGGCTGTCTGCCAAGTCCCTGGACATAGACTGAATACGCTCCCGCCATGCACGCTATGCATCTGCCGCAACCTCACTGCGGTGATCCGTGCGATTAGCAAGCGTCAGCGCAAGGGGTAGGTAAAAGCGGTCAGATCTCGATATTGGCGGAAATTGTGACCGCCATTGGCGGAATTAACGCTCTGCAACAGCAATGGCCAGACCGAGGGTCACGTCAACCGGCTCAAGTTCCTCAAGCGCCAGACGTATGGCTGTGCGAACATCGAGCTTCTGCGGCTGCGGGTATTGAAGCCAAACTGAACGACCGGCCTGCCTTGTCCTGCTGGACACGCTAGTCCGATCGCCATCGCAGGCGGGTGAGCTCGTGCGGCCGGCACGAGGCTGGCGGGCTCGCCCACGTTCGTCAACAAGAAGGTGGGCGGTGGAGACGACGGCCGTTCCACGCTACAACATCCTCCACGCCAGTGCGCCCTCGTCACACAAAGTGCGGAAGACCCACTTTTAGTTTGGTCTAGGGTTCCGGCGCGCCATGGCGCGGCAAACATGGACTTGAACCGGCGGTACCGGGCAGCGGATGCTGATGACTTGATGCGTCGATTAATTGAACTCGAAGTTGGTCGGTGCGACCGGTTCATCGGTGTACCTAAAGACGTTTAGGTCGTCGTAGCGAATAGCCGGTTTTCTACCAGAGACAAGATCCGCGAGAAGCTGGGCCGAACCGCAGGACATCGTCCAGCCAAGCGTACCGTGGCCGGTGTTCAGATAAAGATTGGGCAAGGCAGTGCTTCCGACAATGGGTGTGCCGTCCGGTGTCATCGGGCGAAGGCCGGTCCAGAATAAAGCCTTGGTGGTGTCTCCGCCGCCCGGGAACAGATCATTGACACACATTTCCAGGGTTTCCCTTCGCGCCTCCCTCAGCCGTTTGTCGAATCCCACAATCTCGGCCATGCCGCCGACACGAATGCGTTTGTCGAAACGCGTGATTGCAATCTTGTAGGTCTCGTCAAGCACGGTTGAAACCGGAGCGCGACTCTCGTCAATGATGGGGGCTGTAATCGAGTAACCCTTGAGCGGATATACCGGGATTCGAACGATTCCAGAAAGAAAATGGGTCGAGTACGAGCCAAAAGCCACAACAAACGCATCAGCATGGACGAGCCTGGTGCCGTGCTGTACCCCGACAACCTTGCCACCTTCGACTACCAGGGCGTCAACTGGAGTGTCGTAGCGGAAGGTTACGCCGGCCTCTGCTGCGAGGGCGGCGAGGCGCGTGGTGAACAACTGGCAATCACCGGTTTCGTCGCCGGGCAAGCGCAGTCCGCCCGTCAGCTTGTATGCCGTGATAGCAAGCGCTGGTTCAGCGCGCGCGAGTTCGGACTGTGTCAGAAGCTCATATGGAACGTTGGCCTCCTTTAGCACCGCAATGTCTTTGGCTGCCCCGTCTAGCTGCTGCTGTGTGCGAAATACCTGGAGCGTGCCACCTGTGCGGCCTTCATATTGAATACCGGTATCCGAGCGTAGCGCCTTCAGGCAGTCGCGACTGTACTCGGCAAGCCGAACCATGCGATTCTTGTTGATGGCATATCGCTCGGCCGTGCAGTTCTGCAGCATCTGCCACATCCATTGAAGCTGGAACTGCTTGTCCGCATCATCAGGCCGGATGGCGAGCGGCGCGTGCTTCTGGAACATCCACTTGACCGCTTTCAGTGGCACACCGGGCGCTGCCCATGGCGCTGCGTAACCGGGTGAAATCTGCCCGGCATTGGCAAAGCTGGTCTCGAGCGCCGGACCTTGCTCGCGGTCAATGACCGTCACTTCGTGGCCTGCACGCGCGAGATAGTACGCGCTCGTTACGCCAACGACACCGCTGCCCAGTACTACGACTCGCATACCGATCCCCAATAACGATGATCAAGATGAAATAGTTGTTAAATGTTCCCAGCGTATCAAACGTGGCTTCAAGAGCCATCATATCGATACATTGGCAGTGTTAATAACTAAATTTGTTGTTCTATTTGGATGTATTTAATGCTGAATGTGGTGGCGCTTCGCGAAACCGTGCTGCCGGTCGTGCACCGACTGTGATGCCGCTGACCTAGAGCGAAGTGATTGTGTCACCGGCTCGCCCTCCATATCGTCGGGGGAGCGTTAAAAACCTTGGGGTATCGGGGATGGGTGTCTACATTGAGCCACTTATCGGCTGCCGAGCTCCGAGATGAAAGTCATCATTCGAGAGGAGACCATCACCTACTGGGGCGAATGCAACACCCAGGTGAGGAGATGCCCGCTGAATTGGCCGGGTTCCTCGACCGGTAAGGACGGATGGCTGAAGCCGAATCCCAAGGTTTTTAACGCTCCCGGGCCGAGGTGGCACTTTTGCTTGCGAATTGGTGGCACTTTTGCTGCGGTATACGGCCGGTGGGCTGTCTTGCCGCGCGACCACCACCAGATGGTCTTCCATGAGCTTGCGGAACTCCAGCGCCGCTATGGGTCGCTCGCCGACGCCAAGGCCGCTCAGCCGGCGGTGCTCAAGCTGCTGCTGGCGCACGATGGGGCGATCGAGTACTGGGAGCGCGGGCGCCTGCGCACGGTGCCGGCGGACCAGGCGCCCAGCCCGGTGCTGACCCGGCTGCTGCACACGCACCGGCGCCGTTTCCGGTCCGTCGCCTCCTCACCGAAGATACCCGCTGTGCGGGAGGCTGCGGATGCGACGGAGCCGGCCGCACCGGCTTCGTGGCTGGACACCCGCGGCTCCGCCGAACTGGCTTGGCTCGCGCGCGCCGGACGCTTTGCCCAGCCCCAGGCCGCCAACAACAGGCTGGGCGCCGCCGACGACGCGCAGGCGTTGGCGCTGTTCCTGCGCGACCGCGCCGGGCGCTCGCCGCACACGCTGCGCGCCTTGGCGCCGAACTGTGCGGCCTGATGCGCTGGTGCAACGCGCGCCAGCTCGGGCCCTTGTCCGATCTGACACGCCAACAGTTGCTCGCCTACCGGCACGTCTTACAGCATGGTAGCCACGGCGCGGATTCAGGCTCCCTGCCACTGTCGGAGGCCACCCGCACGCGCGCGCTGGCGGTGGTGGCAAGCCTCTACCGCTACTCGTACGACACCGGCTACCTGCACGCCAATCCGGCTGCCGGCCTGTCCTCCGGCAGCCGCGCGCGGGCCGGCTTCGCGCCGACACGGCTGATTCCGCCGGCGCTGCTGGCCGCGTGCGATGCGTGGCTCGATGCGCCCGAGGCCGATACGCCCAACCCGCTGGGCGCGCGGCGACGGTGCGCGATCTGGGCACTGTACCGCTACGCCGGGGTGCGCCTGGCGGAACTGGCTTGGTCGGCCGAGAGCGGGCTACCCCGGCTGGACGCGGAAGCGCCCGGGCGCTGGGCGCTCTATGTCTGCGGCAAGGGGCGCAAGACGCGGGCCATCCCGCCGCCCACCCCGTGCGTGGCCGTGCTCCGTGCCTATCGACTAGCCCGCGGCCTACCGGCCAAGTCGCCGACGCACGAGGTGCTGCCAGTGATCCACGGGAACAAGGGCGAGGCCCTCCAGCGGGCGGGCCTGTATCGGGAGGTCAAGGCGATCTTTGCCGCCGTGGCCGATGGCCTGCAGGCGCGCGAGCCGGCGCAGGCGTTGCTGCTGCGCGCCGCCTCCCCGCACTGGCTGCGCCACGCCTACGCCC
Organism: Cupriavidus sp. IDO; assembly: GCF_000812465.1. Lineage (GTDB taxonomy): Bacteria > Pseudomonadota > Gammaproteobacteria > Burkholderiales > Burkholderiaceae > Cupriavidus. Next base: position 50,372 of record NZ_JWMA01000065.1, read on the forward strand.
GCACGCTGGTGGTCGACCACCAAGTACCGCTGCCCGCCGCACAGGCGCTGCTCGGCCATGCCTCGGTGCAGACCACAGCGGCATACGTGAAAACCGATCTGGGCCAATTGCGCTACTTCGTCGAGCGGACCTTCACCGATCCTACGCCACCGCCCGATCAATAATTCGAAACTTGCGTTGCTGCGGCCTTTGTCCAGCCATTTGGGAACGGCCTTGCCTCAGCAAGCGAGCCACGCATACGATAAGAAAAATTGGGGCCTCGGTTTGCGCCGCGAGCCCGTAGCCTGACAATGCCGTCTGACATTGACCGCCGCAGCCGTCCTATGTCGCCAGCGCCCTGATCCTCTCGACGACCTCCGGATTGGCAAGCGTGGACACGTCGCCAGGCTCCTGCTGGTTGGAGATCGCCGCCAGCACGCGGCGCATGATCTTGCCCGAGCGTGTCTTGGGCATGTCGGGAACAATCACGACCCGATGCGGACGCGCAATCGCGCCGATCTGGCATACCACGGCGGCCGAGACCTTGTTCGCGATCTTCGTGGATGGCGACAGTCCAGGCTTGAGCGACACATAGAGATCAGGCACCTTGCCCTTGACCTCGTCGGCCACCGGCACCACCGCCGCCTCGGCGACCTCGGACACCAGCAGTGCCGCCGATTCGATCTCCTTGGTGCCGAGGCGATGGCCGGAAACGTTGATCACGTCGTCGATGCGGCCAAGGATGCGAAAGTAGCCGTCCGCCGCTTGCATTGCGCCATCGCCCGCCATATAAGGCCAGTCGCGCCAGTCCTTGCTGTCGGGATTCTTGCAATAGCGCGCATAGTACTGGCGCACGTAGCGGTCCGGATCCTTCCAGACGGTCTGGAATATGCCCGGCCAGGGATTGCGGATGCAGATATTGCCCGCCTTGCCCGAGCCGGCCGGGACCTCCTTGCCTTCCTCGTCAAAGATCACCGGATGAATGCCCGGAATCCCCGGGCCCGTGCTGCCTGGCTTCATCGGGTGGATGCCCGGCAGCGTGCTGCAGAGGAAGCCGCCATTCTCGGTTTGCCACCAGGTGTCCACGATGACCGCTTCGCCCTTGCCGACTTCACGGTGGTACCACTTCCAGACTTCGGGCTCGATCGGCTCGCCCACCGTGGTCATGTGCTTGAAATGATAGTTGTACTTCGCCGGCTCGTCTGGACCGTTGCGCCGCAGCGCGCGGATTGCGGTGGGCGAGGTGTGGAAGATGTTGACGCCAAGGCTTTCCGCAATCCGCCAGGGCCGGCCGGCGTCGGGCCAGGTCGGCACGCCCTCGTAGACGACAGACGAGGCGGCGAGCGCGAGCGGGCCATAGACGATGTAGGAATGCCCAGTGATCCAGCCAATATCGGCCATGCACCAGTAGACATCCTCGGGGTGGATATCCTGGATGTACTTCGAGGTCCACGCCACGTAGGACAGATAGCCACCGGTGGAATGCTGGCAGCCCTTGGGCCGGCCCGTGGTGCCGCTCGTGTACATCAGGAACAGCGGTGCCTCCGCCGCCATCGGCTCGGGCTCGACACGCCTGCCGCGGAACCCGGCGAGCACGTCATTGAGAATGATATCGCGGCCCTCCACTAGTATGGCAGCACTGGAATACTTGCCCGGGTAGCGCTGCCAGATCAGGACCTTCTCGACCTGCTGACCGGCGCTGGCGGCCTCTGCCACGGCGATGTCGGCCTTTTCCTTGTGATCGAGCAATTCACCGCCGCGATGATACGCGTCCATGGTGATCAGCAGCCGGCTCTCGGAGTCCGCGATGCGCTCGGCGCAGGCCTTGCCGCTGAAGCCGCTGAATACCTGCGAATGAATCACGCCGATGCGCGCGCATGCGAGCATGGTGATGGGTAGTTCGGCCACCATGGGCATATGCAGCGTGACGCGATCGCCGGCCTTCAGGCCGCAGAACTCGCGCAGCAGGGCGGCCAGCTCATTGACGCGAACAAAGAGTTCCTGGTAGGTGAGGTGATGCACCGCCTCATGCTCCGGCTCGGGCACGAAATGAATCGCGGTCTTGTTCCTGTACGCGGCGAGGTGGCGATCCACGCAGTTGTGGCAGGCGTTGATTCTGCCGCCGACGAACCAGCGCCAGAAAGGCGGGGTGCTGGTATCCACGGTCGTTTCCCAGTATTTGTACCAGTCCAGCAGGTCTGCGAACTCCTTGAAGCACTCGGGGAAACGATCGAGGGAGAAGCGTTCGAAAACGCCTGGGTCGGTCAGATTGGCCTGCGCAATGAACTGGCCGGCCGGCAGGACATAGTCCTCCTCGGGCCAATGGACCGCGATTTCGGCCTCGGACACATCGGCCGATTCCTGCTGTGCAGCATGGCGTGGCGATTTGCCTTCAGACATGACGATTCCCCTTCACTTTCCATGGCATCCATCCAGGTAGTGTCGGTACCACTATCCTGCGATAGCTGCCTGAAATGACTAGTCCATATTAAGTTCGGGCACGGCGAGTTGCTAGGAAATCGGCCTGCCGCCGTCCACCGAGCCCAGAGCTTGCCTGCCAGCCGCCATGCGCTAGATTCGTAGTGGGGGGCCTTTGGAGAATGAGCAATGACCAACGATCTTCTCGTGGAACGCGTGGACGTGTGGGCGGCAACCATCCCCGACCGGCCCGGCGGCCTTGCGGAGGTACTGGAGACCTTGCGCGATGCCGGCGCGGACCTGCAATTCGCGATTGCGCGCCGCACGCCGGAGGACCCCGGCAAGGGTGTCGTGTTCGTGACACCGCTGCAGAATGACAGGGAAATCCGTGCAGCTGCCCAGGTCGGCTTCAATGTCACGCACAGCCTGCATTCGGTGCGTATCATGGGCGGGGACCGGCCCGGCATTGTGGCGGAGCTGACCCGCAAGCTTGCGAAAGGCGAAATCAATCTACGCGGATTCTCTGCCTCCGTCATTGGGGCGCAGTTTGTCGCGTACGTGTCGGTGGACTCGCTCGACGATGCGAACAAGGCAATGACGATCCTGAGCAAGGGCTGAAGCTTGCCGCGGAGCAGCCGCGGGAGCGAGCCAGGTCCACAAACATCTGCAAATCGCGCTACTGTGTTGTTCGCCGAGAGTGGCCCGGCGCTCCGATCGGCCCCTTGCTGGAGTCGGCGCGGATCGCCGGGCGCCGTCCCCGGCATGGCATTTGCGCTTGCGTTGGCGCCACTGGATCTGTTTGCGGCGCCCGTGCACGAGATGGCGTGCACGGCGTGCAAGCGCTACCGCGCACTGCTCGATGCGGTTGGCCTGCGGGCGGTCGATGTCGATGGCGGACTGCGCCAGTCGGCGCCGTACAACCTGTTGGTCATGTCCGCAGGGCTACTAGATCCAGGAAATGCGTTGAAGGCATTTCGGTCAATGCCCTGGGGTTCGCCGGCTCGTTGTTTGTCCGGCATGAGGCGCAGATGCGGGCCATTGAGAGCCTTGCCCCGATGAATCTCCTCCGGCGAGTTGCGGCAGCCGCAGGGCAGTGCGGGACGGCCTGCCGCAGCCCGTGCCCGGCAGCATCCGTTATCCGTGTGAGCATGTGCGCTTGCGCTGTTCTGGCCGTTTGCCCATGGTTGGTACGGCGGCACCGCTGGTGACGTGAGATTCAGGCATGCCGCGCCAACCGGAGCTTCTACCTGTCTTCGCCTCACGGCGCCGTTATGCCGACACTCGGCCGAACAGGCCGCATTCAAGATCGCTCTCGAATTCCACGATCCAGGGCGAAGACTCGCTATCTTCATAGACACTCTGAGAGCCGGTCGCCATGCGTCTCACAGTGACTTGACGTGCCGCGGTGCCGCTCGGGCTGGCGGCGAAATCATTCACCTCGTCCGTAATTTCGAAATCCTGAGGTGCAAGCCCGACTTGCGTGCACACGGTCGCAACCGCCTTTTGTTCGTCCGCCGGGAATTCGCGATATAGATGCCTAGCCATGCCACTCTCTCCATCAAGTCCGGTGATCGCCTCACGCACGCGTGGTTCGCGGCTAGATTCAAGAAAGAGAAATCAATCAGGGAAATCGTAGCGGCAAGCATGTGGCACACTGCACGCGCGACGACCACCGTTTAATAATTGTAAACAGTAGCGGAAGAAGATTGGAATGTCGGACCAGTCCTTTGGCGACGCTGCAAAGCAGCAATTGAAGCGTACCGCGACGGCCGTGTGTGCCAATTCCCAGTAACTCGCCGCCTTCCTCTTGAGCAGCTTGCTCAACAACCGTTGATATGTCGCCCGTGGCAACCGTTCGTCAAGCGCGCTGGGGCTCGCATGGGATCTGCCGCGCCTGCACTTGAGCGCGTGCGGCTCGAAGCAGTGCATGGCCGGCCCTTTTCAGTGCTGCACGGATTTCGGGGCCGGATCTGGAGCGGGTACTGGGGGCCACGCACGAAGCCAGCGCGGTCTACACGAACTACATCGGTGCGATTGTCCCGGGAAGTGCGCCCGCTGTTTGAAGAATAGCTGCAGGCGCATTTCCCGGATCGTGCCGAGCGCGTAATGAACCAAGTACGCGAGATGCGCGGCGGCAAGGACTACGATGCCAGCTTCGCGACGCGCATGCGGGGTGGAGGGATTTGGGCGGACCTGATGCGCCAGCGCTTCTACAAGGCCGCCAACCGGCTCGGCTTTCGCTCCAACCGGTTTGAACTGGTGGATACTTCCCGATTCGGGGCGTCGCCGAGAGGGTCGCGGGCCACAGACGATACGCAAGGCTCCTTGTTTTGAGCAGGCGCCGCTGTCAACTGGTCGCCGATCATTCTGCTCGCCAGATCCAGTGCGGCTTTCGCGTTCGCAGGGGGAAGTCCCGAGGACAGCGCCAGCCTGACTGCGATGGCCGCCAGGCGTCCTTCTTCATAGGTAGGCATGCCGATCTGTGCTCCTTCGCGTCGTCGGGGTCATGGCCTGGCCGCGCACGCGGCCGCCGAGGGTTGGCGGCCCACTCACAGTATGGGCGATTTGCGCGTGGGCGGAACCCCTGATTGCAGCTGACTTGTGTGAGCGCAAGTGACACCGGGCTAAGAATTTGCCGAAAAGGCCGGTGTGGCGTCGGCGGTGGATTGCCGAAGCGCGCCGCAAAGTGGCCCGCCGTTGTCGTGTCCGCGCTTATCTTGAGCAAGGCGTACGTCCGCATATTAACCTGTACGGTGTGCGCTACACGAGCCGTGTGCTGGCAAGCAGCACGCGGCTGGTCGGCAAGCAGATACTCGTCTACCTGAATGCTGACGATCTGCGATGCGTGCGAGCTTTTCTCACGGATGGCACGGAACTCGGCGTCCTGGACGCGCAAGGCGCCTGGGGGGTGGTTCCGCACAACCTGAAGCTGCGCCAGGAGGTCAGAAAGCTGCGGGATCGGCGTCGAAGCCAACCGGGCGACTCGAATCCGATAGAAGCTTATGTGCAGACCAAGCTCGCGCAGGCAAAGACGAGTCGGAAAGCAGCGACGGAATACGCGCGGACCGTGCGGCTGCTTGTTAGTGCACCGACAACGCGTACGCCGGCCGAGGCGGCTCCATCCACGCGAAGCGCCTTCTCGTCTACGGTATCTGCACCGGCCGCGGCGGCGGCTGACGGTGTCCCGATCGCGCCTCACGCGCCGGCGCAGCCGCGCCAACTCACGATCGGGACCGGCCAAGTTTTCTAACCCTGTCGTTCACATTGCGAGGTATGCCATGGCACCTCAGATGCCGCGTCCGGTCGATCCGTCACTTCACCCGCTGGTTACCGGCAACTATCGTATCGCCACGCCTGCGATCGAAGCCTTCTATGAACTGGTTGCTCGATGTCTACGCTACCGGGTCATCGGAGCACTGATCTATGGGCCTTCCCGCATCGGCAAGACACGGGCCATCGAGTACGTGCGATTACTGCTGGCGCGCAACCATCCGAAGATGACGAGCTACCACGCACAATGTGAACACAAGCCGCGGCATGCCGAAGGCCCGTTCTTTTCGAACTTGCTCGAGGCTGTTGGCGACCCGGACCCGAACGCAGGTTCCAATCCGTCCAAGCGCATGCGCCTAGCCCTGCGGATTCGCGAGGCGGCGGCTCGAGCGGGAAGCGGCACGGTGCTGCTCTTCTGTGACGAAGCTCAGCGCTACAACGACAACGAGTACGAGTGGCTGCGCGATGTCCACGACGCCCTCGATCGGCAGCAGATCAAGCTGTTTACCTTCCTCGTCGGTCAGCAGGAGCTGCTCGCGCAGAAGACCGCCTTGCAGGTAGCGGGGAAGACCCAGATCGTCGCGCGCCTGATGGTGGAGGAGTTGTCCTTTTACGGCATCCGCAATGCGGAGGACGTGGCGACGTGTCTGAATGGATACGATCAGACGGCATATCCTGAAGGTAGCCAATGGAGTTTTACGCGATTCTATGTTCCCCAGGATTTTGACGCCGGTTACCGGCTGGTCAGCGATACCAGCGTCCTCTGGCCGGCGTTCGAGACCGCGCACCACAAGGCGAATCTGCCGGGCCAGCTCGAAATCCCGATGATAAGAACAGTTGATTCTGTTAGGGTCTGTTTACATTTGAATAAATGTGTTTACATCTTGTCTTTTGCGCGAGCGAGGCAAGATGGTCCGGACGCTGTTGAGCGACGAGGTATGGCAG
>NZ_JWMA01000066.1 GCF_000812465.1 Cupriavidus sp. IDO
CACGGCGCCGCAAAGTTAACATTGCGGCTCACGGTTTACAACTGCTTCTGCGGCTAACAATGAAAAATGCCGTTCAGCGCTTAACTGAACGGCATTACGACAGTGGCTGGCTGTTCCCGGGTCTCAACCCGATCGAGCCGCTAAGCCCCCGGCAACTCAATCGCGCCATCCATGTCGCCGCCCAGGATGCACAGATTGATAAGCGTGTCCATGCATACACTTCGACACAGTTTCGCCACCCACCTGCTCGAACAGAAGGCCGCACCGATACTCATCATTGAGGTCCCCCCGCGCAGTGCCTACATCCGCGGACCGCCACCACAGCGAGTCGTCACATGACACCACATCGCTTTCGTACCCAAGTCAACCGTCGGCTCTTCGAAGACCGGAGCCGCAAGCGCACAGTCGTGCTTGCTGTGTCAGGCCGCCTCCTTGCACGGTCGCGGTGTCCAAATGGTCATAAGTTGCCGCGACCTCGCGCCCTGCCTAAGTCCGCTTCTCGCCACGCTCCCTCCGACATCCCCCGGCTCTGCTGATCGCACAAACGCTTCAATCGTCATAGCCAAGCACGCCGCACCGCTGCACCCCGCGGTATCCTCCCTCGAGGATTGTTCGACGCCTGCCCACAGGCGCTACGGCCTCTCATAGTCCTGCAGACGAGGGCAGACATCAAACAATCCTTAGCAGAAAGAGCCGACCGAGGAGCGACCGGCGGAGGCTGCTTGGCGGCCAGAAGCGGCCGTTCGACATCGAGGGGTAGATCGTCGTCGATTCAAGACACTAGCAGCACGGCTGCCCGTCAATGCCGATCGAGTGTCCTGCCATGCGCGGAGGCAGCGGATACGCTTCAGCGGACATCAAGTCGGCAGGGTAGCGCTGGAGGAACGACCGCGTTTCATCCGCCCTTGCGCCGGACAGCCAATTCACGTCAAGGCACCTTCTAAAGCCCGGCGCCTTACAACGGTTGCAGCTGCCTACTTGCCGCCGATGCCGACCTTGCCGCGCCCGACCTTTCGATGCGGCACACAGGGGCGCAGCCTCTTCCTGGAGCCAGCCGTCAACGTGACGTGCTCCGCAGGGTAGCGGGTCGTCCTGTGCAGCGCGGCCTGATAGGCGGAATGGCCCGGATCGATGCGCTTGATAGCTGACATGACTGACACCTCCTCAGAGAATTCTAGTCCGAAACGGCACGGCGTTTATGCCGCCCCGTCGCTAGCAGTCCATGGGCGCTGATCTCGCGGTGCTCACCAGTGAGGGCCCATGACCGCAACATGCCAGACAGGCGCGGCAAACGTCCTCATCAAGTCAATCGGGGACGCGATCAACGCGTGGCGCAACCGGCAGCCGACCCCGTCAACGGGCGACCGCGTAGCCGCTAAACGAGGGGCAATCTGACCTGTCAGCCGTTTACAAGATAACGGCGCGGCGCCCCCTCAGCCCAGGCGCGGCCGGGTGTCGTGCCGGCAGTAGCAGTCACGCCACATTTTCGGGGGCTTCATGGCCGGCGCCGGATGCGTCAATTTCGTATTCAATACAAGCGGAGATGCGTGCACGGGGATCAAACAAACCAAACGAAGCAGGGGGCTGGCGCGGGTCCGAGTGACCCGGCCGTCGGGCAGCAAAGCAGGGGACACATCATGAACGGGCGCAGGCTTTGCAAGATCGCCCTGGCATTAGTGGTAGGGGGGCGATGGCCGCCGGCGGTCCGACGCTGGCCGGCGGTCGCGGCGGCGGTCGTGGTGGCGGCGGTGGCATGCACGGCGGCGGCTTTCACGGTCACAATGGCTTCCACCATGGCGGTTTTCACCATGGGCACGGGCCCGCGGCCTTCGTGATAGGCGGCGGTTGGCCGGGCTGGTGGGGATATCCGTACGACGGCTGGCCATACCCCACTGCCTACCCCGGTTACTACGCGCCCGCGACGCAATACGTCGAGCAAGGCGATGGGTCGGACGGTGCGTCGGCAAACGCGTGGTGGTACCGCTGCGATCAGCCCAGTGGCTATTACCCGTACATCAAGGACTGTCCGGGCGGCTGGCAAACGGTGCCGGGCCAGCCGTCGCCGTAATGCCGAGGCATTGATGAAGCCGCGTTCCGCTCCCCTCCTGATGGCGGCCGCGCTCGTTGTGGGCGCATGTACGGCAATGCCGTCAGGCCCAACCGTGATGGTGCTCCCGGGCAGTAACAAGACCTTCGACCAGTTTCTCGGCGACGACCACAACTGCCGCCAGTTCGCGTTGGACCGGGTCGGCGGCGTGAGCTCCCATCAAGCCTCCAACACGGCGGCGGTGAGCAGTTCGGCGGTTGGTGCCAGTAATTCAAGCGACTCAGGATACAGTGCGCAGCACCAATACGACGCTGCCTACATCCAGTGCATATACGCTAGCGGACACCGGGTCCCGGTCTACGGCCAGATGCTTGCGGCGCCGCCCGCGACGCCACCTGCCAACTACAAGCCCTACTTCCCGCCGCCGGCACCGCAGGGGTACACCCCCTGAGCGTTCTGGCGAATCTTCAAAGCAATCGACGCAAGGGACCGTTGCAAGACCGGCGCAACGGCGACTGCTGCCGGTTGGGTCAGGTTGCACGCTTTGGCCGAACTTCAGTCGTTCGCAGAGCGGTGTGCGAATGACTGCTGAGGGTTGCAGATTCAACCGGTCGTTCCTTGATCGCGGCCGTCGTCTGCCAGTGAACAAGCCTTAACAATGAACAGGCCTTAAGAATTGCGGACGTTGGCTGAAGGCGCCAGGGTTTACTACGACGGTACAGTTACTATCCTTGGTAGGGGTTGCGGAAGTCAGGTGCCCGGCTTTCTCAATGACTCCCACACTCTACACGCTGCACACGCATTGTTCGTGCGGCGTGCTCGTCTCGCTGGTCAAACAGGAGGATGCAATCATGCAAACTGTTATAAGGAGATTTTCCGGAAAGGGTGCAAAGGAGTTGTTCGATCTGCTGGAGACGCGCACAGCTGAGGTCGAAGAACTGATGCGTTCGGTTAAAGGCTTTGTCGGCTACACCCTCGCACGCAGCGGCGATGGCGGATTCTCGGTGACCGTTTGCCAGGACAAGACAGGCACTGACGAAAGCGTACAGAAGGCGAAGGATTGGATCGCGAAAAACGCCGGAAGCACAGGCGTGGGCGCGCCAGAGATATCGGAGGGATCGGTCCTCATTCACCTGAAGTAACTTTGCCTTGCGATTGGCAGCGTCGGATTACGGATTGCTTTACAATGCGCAAATGCCACGTGCAACCGCAAGCATCTCGCTTCGGGCCATCATGTTGCTAGTCATCGTGTTGACGCAACTGCTGAGCCCGCTCCTGCACGGCCATCTCGGAACGCCGAAACAAACTGGCCTGCACGTGCACACCGCGCTCTCTGGCACGGTTGATTCTCATTTTCAATCCCTCGACTCTTCCCGGCACCAAGCCTCCTCTCTGGAGGTGGATGCCGCTGACCATGACTTGGCGTTGACGAGCAAAGAACCCTTCGAGGTTGACGTCGAACTCGCGATTGGCCCGCTTGAGCTCGCTGCATTTCTGTTGGCGGCGGGCCCGGCGGTATCGGCGCTCACGTTCATCCTGCTGGCAGCGCTTGCCTGTTCCACTCGATCACGTCCTGCTTTTCGGCCAGCGCCCATTCGCGCGCGCTGGCGCGATCGCATCAACCGACCTCCCCCCGCCCAGGCGCCTCCGCTGTTTTCCTGATCCGTACCCGGCTGATGGCTGGCGTGCGCGCCGCAGCGCCCCGCAACTTGTTGACCTGCAACAAGCCCCTTATGTGTGCAATGGCGATCATTAATCGGTCAGGAGCGCCGGCTCCTGACCCATTGCGCTCGCCCGACGCAACGAGGCGGTAGCCGTTTCGCTATCCGTTGGTTATCCACAGTTCAGAGTTCGTCATTCGCGTCGCATGGCAGCGAGGCGGCGGTGGATCTTCGTGCCGCTTGTCTGTGCGACGGAGTCAGGAGGCGACGCCGCCAGCGTGGCCTTCGTGGATTGGAGTCCAAGCATGTTTCTCAAACGAATCGTGGTGGTCGGTGCGTGGCTCGCACTGACTGTGTTTCCTTTTGCGCGGGCTGCTGCCCAAGCAACGGCTCGGGCACTGCCGCTGTCGGCCGAACAGGCACGCTCACTGGGCGTGCGGTTCAGCCCAGTCGCAGCTTCCGAAAGTCTGGAGGTCGGTACGCACGCGCGTGTCGTCTTCAAGCCGGATGCGCAGTCTGTGGTGGCCGCCCCGTATGCGGGCATGGTGCCTCGCGTGCTGGTTTCGATGGGGCAGACCGTCCGCCCGGGCCAGCCGCTGGCGAGCTTCCTCAGCCCACAACTCTTCGAAGCGAGCCGCGCGCTCACCGAAGCCGACTCGCAGGCGCGCCTGGTGCAGCAATCGCTGACGCGCGACAAGGCGCTCTACGACGACGGCATCATCGCCGCGAGCCGCTGGCAGGCCACGCAGGCACGGGCTGCCGAAGCCAACGCCATGGCCAAAGCGCGCCGGGCGGAGCTCGCATCCGCAGGGATCGCGTTCACTGGCTCGGGAGGCCAAGCGCAGTTGGTTGCCAGCCGTGGAGGTGTCGTGTCAGAAGTCAACGCGGTTCCGGGCGCGCGGGTGGAGGCAGCCGCGCCGCTTTTCAGGATCGTTGATCCCGCTGCGCTGGAGCTGGACCTGCTGGTCGGCCGTGATGTGCCCATACCTGCCCCGGGTGACCGGATCGAGATTGCGCAGCGCGGCGCAGGCGGTACGGTCATTGGCGTTGCGCCCTCGGGCGACGGCACGGCGGGAATGCGCGTGCGCGCATCGCTGGAGCGCCGTGGCGACTTGCGTGCCGGTGAAAGTGTCAACGTCACGCTGAAGCTGCGCGGCTCTGCCGGCGTGGGTAGCTCGGGACTGGTCCGGGTTCCGGCGGCCGCATTGTTCTACGTGCACGGCGTTCCGGGTGTGTTCGTCGCGACCGACAAAGGCTTGCGCTTCCAGGAGGTCGCCGTGGCGAGTATGGACGATGCCATCGCAGTCGTGCGCGCCACCCTGCCCGCGGGAGCGCGTGTGGCGGTTGCCGGTGTCGGCGCGCTTAAGGGCTTGCTGGCCGGAGAACAGTGATGCTGCCCCGCCTGATTGAGTTTTCACTGCGCCAACGCGTGCTGGTGCTGATCGCGGCCGGCGTGCTTGCCGCCGCCGGAGCGTGGGCTTACTTGAACCTGCCGATCGACGCGTTTCCCGACATCTCGCCAACGCAAGTCAAGGTGGTGCTCAAGGTGCCGGGCATGACGCCGGAAGAAGTCGAACAACGTGTCTCGACGCCCATCGAGCAGGAACTGCTCGGCCTCCCGCACAAGACGATCGTGCGTTCGGTGTCCAAGTACGGCATCAGCGACGTGACGGTCGATTTTGAAGAAGGGGTGGACGTCTACTGGGCGCGCCAGCAAGTGTCGGAGCGCCTGGCCGGATTGGCGCGCGACCTGCCGTCCACCGCCGTGGGTGGGCTGGCGCCCATCACCACGCCGCTGGGCGAGATGTTCATGTTCACCGTGGAGGGCGACGGCTATTCGCTGGCCGAGCGGCGCCGCGTGCTCGACTGGGTGATCCGGCCGGCGCTGCGCACCGTTCCTGGCGTGGCCGACGTCAACGCGCTGGGCGGCGAAGTGCGCAGCTACGAGGTAACCCCCGACCCGGCACGCCTGCGCGCCCGCGGCGTGACCCTGGAGCAGTTGCGTCAGGCGCTGGACACCAACAACCGCAACGACGGCGCGGGGCGCCTCGATCGCGGCGACGAGCACTGGGTCGTGCGCGTCGAAGGCGGCGTGCGCGGGCTCGACGACCTGCGCGCGATTGTCGTGGTGCCGGCGCAGGGCTTGTCCTCCACTCCCGCAGTGACCGTCGGCGATGTCGCCACCGTGCAGTTGGGTGAGGCAACCCGCAACGGCGCCGTCAGCAAAGATGGCCAGGGTGAGGCGGTTGAAGGATTGGTGCTAGGCCTGCGCGGCAGCGATGCCCGCAAGCTGGTCGACGCGGTACAGGAGCGACTGGACGCGCTTGCGCCGCAACTGCCCAAGGGCATGTCGACCCACGTTTTTTATAACCGCGGCGAGCTGGTGACACGTGCGGCCAACACCGTGGTTCGCGCCCTGGTCGAGGCCAGCGTGCTGGTGGTCGTCACGCTGTACCTGTTCCTGGGCGGCGTGCGGGCGGCGCTGGTGGTGGCTGCCACACTGCCGCTGTCGATGCTGGCGACCTTCCTGCTGATGCGCCACGTGGGCCTGACCGCCAACCTGATGAGCCTGGGCGGTCTGGCCATCGCGCTGGGCATGCTGGTCGACGCAGCGGTCGTGGTGGTGGAGAACATCGAGACCGCCATGGTCCGCGCACAAGACCACAAGACCGACCCGGCGCTGCGCGGTGCGGTCATCCGTCACGCAGTGGCCACGGTGGCCGTGCCGATGCTCGCCGGCGTTTCCATCATCGCCATCGTGTTCCTGCCGCTGCTGTCACTGCAGGGGCTGGAGGGCAAGCTGTTCGGACCGGTGGCGCTGACCATCGTGCTGGCGCTGGCTTCATCCGTGGTGATCGCCTTTACGGTGGTGCCGGCGCTGGCTTCCTTGCTGCTGCTCGCGCATGCGGATGAGCCGCCTTGGCTGATGCGCAAGGTGGCGGGCGGCTTCGCCCGGGCGCAGGGCTGGACCACGGCGCATCGCCGCATCGTGTTCGGCATGGCGGGGGCAGCGTTGGCCGTGGCCGTGGTGCTGTACATGTCGGTCGGCAAGACCTTCATGCCGACCATGGACGAAGGCGATCTGATCGTGCAGTTGCAGAAGGCCCCGTCGGCCTCCCTGGCGGCTTCGCTGGACCTGGACCAGCGCGTGCAGCTGGCGCTGCTCAAGGAGGTGCCGGAGATCCGCTCGATTGTGGCGCGCTCCGGCTCGGACGATCTGGGCCTGGACCCGATGGGCCTGAACGAGACCGATACCTTCCTGGTGCTCAAGCCCAAGGACCAGTGGCGCGGCAGCAAGGAGGACATCGCCATGGCGATTCGGCGCGTGATGGAGCGCTTCCCGGGCGTGATCTACGGCTTCACGCAACCGATCGAGATGCGCGTCTCGGAGATGCTGACTGGCACGCGCGGGGACGTCGCGATCAAGCTCTTCGGCACTGATCTGGCAGCGATCGACACAGCGGCGCAGGCCATTGCCGCCAAGGTCCGCGCGATCCCGGGCGCGGCCGAGGTGATTGCGCCCAGCAACCGTGGCGTGCAGTACCTCAAGTTGTCGCTGGACCGCGCCGCAGTCGGCCAGGCCGGCTTTTCCGGCGACGCTCTGCAGGCGCAATTGCGTGCCCTGATCGAAGGCGACCGGATTGGCGTGGTGCCCGAGGGCATCGTCCGCACGCCGCTCATCCTGCGCGGCGGCGCAAATCTGCGCCAAGCACCGGAGAACCTGACCCACCTGCTCGTGACAGCGCCGGACGGCAAGGCGTGGCCGCTCACGTCTCTGGCTCGCATCGAACGCGTGGACGGCCCGGTACGCATCAACCACGAAGACGGCGCACGGTTTGCGGTCATCCAGGCCAACGTTGAAGGCCGGGATCTGGCCGGCTTCGTGCAGGAAGCGCAAGCGGCGGTCGGCAGCCTCAGCACGCTCCCGAAAGGGTTGCGGATTGTGTGGGGTGGTCAGTTCGAAAACCAGCAGCGGGCGGCGGCGCGCCTGGCACTGGTCGTGCCATTGGCCCTGGGGGCAATCTTCCTGTTGCTGATGCTGACATTCCGCTCGGTGCGGCAGGCGGCGCTAGTGATCGCCAACATTCCGTTCGCGCTCGTTGGCGGCATTGCCGCACTGCGCCTATCCGGAGAGTACCTGTCGGTGCCGGCCTCCGTGGGCTTTATCGCCTTGCTCGGGATTGCGGTGCTCAACGGCGTGGTGCTCGTCTCGCACTTCAACACGCTGCTCGCGTCGGGCCTCGGCATAGCGCAAACCGTGCGCGTCGGTGTGCGTGACCGTCTGCGGCCGGTGCTCATGACGGCTTGCATTACGGCGCTGGGGATGATTCCGCTGCTGCTGGCCAGCGGGCCGGGGTCGGAGATTCAGCGCCCGCTGGCGATTGTCGTGTCGGGCGGGTTGCTCTCTTCGACGGCACTCACGCTGCTCCTGCTGCCCCTGCTGTTTGAACGCTTTGGTATGCCCCGGTCTCGCAGGATCGCAGGGCAGGGAGATTCGCAATGAGGTTGAACATGTTTCGCATCGCGTTGGCGGGGGCTTGCGCGATGCTGGTTTTGAGCGCGGCAGCGCAAGCGCAGAGCACGCCGAGCTATCTACCCGCTGAGAGCACGGTGCGCGAGGCCGTGGCGCAATCGCCCGAGGTCACCACGGCGCAAGCCCGCCGCGATGCCACGCTGGCGCGCGCAGAAGGCATTCGCGCCGGCACCGCGGAAACGGTGGTGCGGGCGATCGGTCAGGGGCGCCAGGTCCGGGATCCGTCCGAGCGTTATGCTGAAGGCCAGATCGCCGTGGAGCGGCCGTTGCGGCTCTGGGGCAAAGCCCGGGCCGACGGGCAACTCGCCGATGCGGCTGCAGAGACAGGCCAGCTTGCCGTGAAGGATGCTCGCCACGAGGCGTCGCGGCAGATCCTGGCGCTCTGGTTTGCCGCTGTGCGAGCAGGACAAGCGCGTCAGGCCGCTCAGGACAATACACGGGCCGCGGCCGACTTGGCCGCGCTCACGGCCCGCCGGGTCCAATTGGGGGACGCCGCGCACCTGGATGGCGAACTGGCGGCAGCCGACCACGCACGCATGCAGGCCGCGCTGGCGATGGCCACCGCAGCCGAGCAGGCGGCGCTGGCGGAACTGCAAGCTCGCTTTCCCGGGTTGAGCCGCCCCGCGTTGGCTGGCGACACTGCGCTGCCTCCATCGCAGCAGGACCGGCCGGAACAGCTGCGTATCCAGTACATCCAGGACAGTCATGAGTACCGGCTTGCCATGGCGGAGGAGGTGCAGACGCTGCAGGTGGCCAAGCGAGCGGACCTGGAGCGCCGGCCCGATCCCACCGTCGGCATGTTTGCAACGGTGGAGCGCGGTGGTGCGGAACGCATCATTGGGGTGAGTGTGACCATGCCGCTTGGCTCGGCGCATCGCCGTTCGGCCGCTACGGCGGCAGCAGCCGATGCGGAGGCGGCTGCCCGCCGCAGGCTCGGCGCAGAACGCCGCCTGGGCGCGGAATTCGATGTGCTGTACCGCAACCTGCAAGGCAAGCGCGCGACAGCGCTAGCGCAGATCGAAGCCGCTGCGTTGCAGAAAAGCGCCTCCGATCGCGCAACCCGTGCGTATCGCGCGGGCGAGTCAGGCTTGGCCGAGCTGCTTGCAGCGCGGCGCAACCTTGCCGACGCGCGCCTTGCCGAGCGGCTCGCCCGAGTGGACGCCTTGGAGGCGGATAGCCGGCTCCAGCTCGATCTGCATCGGCTGTGGGACTTTGACGATTGATCCTGATCGATTTCTTCAATGGGTAACGCTATGCATTCCGAACCGAAATACTCGCTGGCCATGCGGACCTTGCACTGGCTAGTGTTCCTGGCGGTATTGATCGCAGTGATGACGATCGAGATCCTCGACGTCTTCCCCAAGGGCAGCGCTGCGCGCGCCGCTTTGTTCACCGCGCACCAGACGGCGGGGCTGTCGGTATTGGCATTAATAGTGCTGCGTCTGTTCGCCCGCTGGGGAACGCGGGTGCCTGCGCCAGTCTCCGGTCCCCGGTTACTGGAGCGTGCCGCACGACTCACGCATGGCCTGCTCTATGTGCTGATGATCGGGATGCCGATTCTCGGCGTGTTGGCGCTTGCCTGGGGCGGTAAGCCCATTCAGCCATTTGGACTGACTGGACTGACCTGGACGCTCCCCCTTGCGCAGGATAAGACGTTGGCCGGCGTCGCCAGGCAGGTTCACGAGTCGGGTGCGACCCTTGTGTACATCTTCGTCGGACTGCATGCCACCGCCGCGCTCTGGCATGAGTGCATCCTGAAAGACCGGCTGCTGCGTCGCATGATCTAGCGCCACTCAGAAATCGCCCCGACACGAGACTGCTCATGTTTCCCACACGTCTGCACGCCCTGATGCTCGCGAGCAGACGAGCGCTGGAAGACGGCGCTCAGGCGCGAGCGCAGCGGGAAATGACGGCACTGCTGAGTCACGCACCGAAACGCGCCAATCGCTTCGAGGGCGGTCAATGGCATCCGGTTGGCCTGGCAGAGATTCAGCCGGGCGATCGGCTGCTGGTACGAGCGCAAACAGCCCTTCTGGGGGCGTCTGGCACAGCAAATCTTTGGCAAAATGCCTATAATAGAATGGCATTCTGCCATGGAGCCTGAGTATGCAGACCATTACTTTCCAACCGACAGGGGTAACCCAGGTACCACGCGGTCGCTATCTGGATCTATTGAGTGATGCTTTAGGAACAAAAATCCATTCTGATGCCGACCTGGTGTCTCTCGCTGTCGAACGTCTGCCGACGGAGATCATGGAGAGCCTTCACAGTGCAGGTCTTGCCTGGGACGAGATCAGCTTCATCATTCCGCGCCGCACGCTGACTCACCGTCGCGAAAGAGCCGAGTCCCTCACGGTCGACGAATCGGATAAAGCGATCCGACTTGCCCGGATCCTTGCCCATGCGATCAGCACGTTTGGCGAAGCCGATCGCGCGTTGCGGTGGCTGCGCTCGAGCCAACAACGATTTGGCGCCAAGTCGCCGCTGGAATTGACCGGCACCGAACAAGGTGCACGACTGGTCGAGGAAGCGATTATCCAGATTGACGAAGGATACTTCGCCTGATGCTTCTCTGGCGCATTAGCAATTATGCGGATCTCAAGGGAATCGGGGGGCTGCGTGCTGGCGGACGCTGGCACTTCGCTGGACAGCCTGTCGTGTATTTGGCTGAGCATCCTGCCTTAGCCTTCCTCGAGGTGCTCGTACATCAAGATATCAGGAAGATGGAGGATCTTCCCACCGACTACCAACTCCTCCAGATCGAGGTAGAAGACTCCATCGCTGTCGCGGAAATTTCGGACTTGCCCGAGGACTGGAAAAGCAATAACAGTTGGTCCAGAAGCGCCGGCACAGAATGGCTCGCATCGCGCTCGAGCTTGCTGCTAAAAGTGCCCAGCGTGCTTGTGCCGTATGCATCCAACTACCTCTTCAATCCCGCGCATCCAGATGCGGAAACGGTACGTATCATAGAAGCTCGGCGGGTAGACCACGATCCGCGCATCTTGTCACTGCTCAGCGAGCACAAGCCGCGCACTTGAGAAGGCGTGCGATACTGGCTCGCCCCGCTGAGCATTCCCACAGAAACCAACCTCTCAAGCAAGCAATTGAACATTGGCTGCGCTCATGAACCGTCGGCCTCGGTGGGAACGAGAGTAGCTTTTCTGCAGCCGTCGTTGAGGTTCGCAATCGCGTCAACGCCTTTTGCCACCAAAACGACTTTGCCTGTAACACCCTGCTCTCCCAGCAACTCATGCGCCTGTCTTGCCTCAGTCAGAGAAAACCTTTCTGCGATGAGCGGCTTGATTCTTTTTTGTTGAAGCAAATCGAACAACGCGATCAGATCCTGGCGAAACAATGCTGGCCGCATCCGCTTGAGCCACTGAATGCTATAGGGAACGACGCGTTTCCGGCCCGGGAGAAGGTAGCCGGCGGCAATGAACAAAGCGAAGATGGCGAGTCGTTGGAAGCGATTCCTGCGGCCTGTTCGACCAGACGCCAATCGCCCTCCACGTAGCGCGGCAGAGAGTCCATAAGCCACTACCGTCCCGCCGGGACACAGGGCCTCGCGGGAACGCCAAATATTGGGGCCACCGATGCCATCAAAGACGACGTCCACCCCGGATCCCGTGAGGCGGTGAATTTCTTTCACAAAATCAACCTGTTTGTAATCAACCGGGATCCCGCCCAGGGCAGAAATCACAGGCGTATGTTGCGATGAGCAAGTACCGTACATCTCGAGTGCGGCAAGGCGCCCGAGTTGCATCAATGCCGACCCGACTCCACCTGCCGCGCCATGAATCAACACGCGCTGGCCCGCCTTGACTTTCGCGGACCGGTGTAACATCTGGTAGGCCGTGACATAGTTCAGCACGAGGCTGACAGCCTCGGCGGCGTCCAATCCGAAAGGCACCGGAACAAGTTCACGCTGCGGCAGACAGACGAACTCGGAATACGCGCCGGTAATGGGTAGCGCAGCGACCAACTGACCTGAATCAACTTCGGAAACTCCGTCGCCAAGTCGATCCACCAGTCCAACCAGGTCCCACCCCGGTGTGAAAGGCAGAGGAGGCGTTTCGGGATGAAAGCCTTCGCGCATCATCAGGTCGGGCTGGCACACTCCCGCTGCCAGCACCCTTACCCGCACCTCGCCGTTCTTTGGCTCAGGGCACTCTTCGTCTATCACCTGAAGCGAATCAGGCCCGCCGTAATGAGTGACTATGACGCGCGTGTTTCTCATTTGACGGAGCCGTCTCGGTAGCAGGACTGCGTGGCGGATTGCCGATGTCTATGTTGTCTTAGAAGGCCTAACAAAATGACTTCCTGAGGTGTCGCCAACAGATGATGCAACAGGCGATCTTCAGGAATGCTTCATGGATGGTGGCGAGGCGTT
>NZ_JWMA01000067.1 GCF_000812465.1 Cupriavidus sp. IDO
GGGGGGGGGGTGAGGGCTGGAGTGTCAACGAAGTGAAAGTCGTCGGTATGCCGGCGCCTGCCCTCACCCCCGGCCCCTCTCCCGCAAGCGGGAGAGGGGAGCAAACAGTCTGGTGTGTTTTGCGTTGTCAG
Organism: Cupriavidus sp. IDO; assembly: GCF_000812465.1. GTDB lineage: Bacteria > Pseudomonadota > Gammaproteobacteria > Burkholderiales > Burkholderiaceae > Cupriavidus. Next base: position 132 of record NZ_JWMA01000067.1, read on the forward strand.
AACGAAAGCGCGGCGCCCTGGGGCGCCGCGATTGCTTTCATGCCGGACGAGCTTTGCGTCCGGGATTAACCGCCGGCGGTCTCGCGCAACGACGCCATGTCGATCACGAACCGGTACTTCACATCATTGGCCTGCATGCGCTGGAAGGCCGTATTGATGTCCCGCACATCGACCATTTCGCAACTCGGCAGCACGTTGTGCTGCGCGCAGAAATCCAGCAACTCCTGCGTGTCCTGCAGGCCACCAATCAGCGAGCCCGAGATCGACCGGTTGTTCATCAACAGCAGCGCGCCGTGGATCGGCTCCAGCGGCTCCAGTGCACCCACCAGCACCAGCACGCCGTTGCGCCCAAGCAGCATCAGGTAGGGGTTGACGTTGTGTTTCATCGGGATGGTGTCGAGGATAAAGTCGAAGCGGTTGGCCGCCGCCTGCATGGCCTTGGGATCCTTCGACAGCAGCACATCGGTGGCGCCGAGCGCGCGGGCGTCGTCGGCCTTGCCGGCGGAGGTGGTGATCACCGTGACCTCCGCGCCCAACGCCACGGCCAGCTTGACCGCCATGTGCCCGAGGCCACCCAGGCCAACCACCGCCACCTTCGAGCCCTTGCCCACGCCGTGGCGGCGCAGCGGCGTCCACACCGTGATGCCGGCGCACAGCAGCGGCCCGGAAAATCTCATATCGAGGGCGTCGGGCACGCGCAGCACGAACTTCTCGCGCACGACGATGCTCTCGGAGTAGCCGCCGAGGGTGATCTCGCCGGTATGGCGGTCCTTGCCGTTGTAGGTGGCGGTCAGGCCCTTCGCGCAGTTCTGCTCGTGCCCGTCGTCGCACGACGGGCAGTCCTGGCAACTGTCGACCATGCAGCCGACGGCGACCCGGTCGCCCACTTTGTAGCGGCTGACTTGCGGGCCGACGGCGGTGACGTGGCCGACGATCTCGTGGCCGGGCACGCACGGATACACGGTGCTGCCCCAGTCGTTGTTGACGGCATGCGCGTCCGAGTGGCAGATGCCGCAGTAGTCGATTTCGATGGCGACATCGTCGGCGCGCAGTGCGCGGCGCTCGATGCCCATCGGGGTGAGGTCGGCGTGCGCGGCGCAGGCGCCATAGGCTTTGCAGGTGGTCATGATGGCAAGTGAATTAGGAAGGAAGGGGAGAGAGTCCGGCCGGCGAGAGCCTGCCGGACCCGTTCAAGGGTTACGCCTCGATGCTCGGACGCATCCACGGTGCCGGCGTCATCTCTGGCGAGGCGATCTGGTTGGAGATCCACTTGCCCATGCGGCGTAGCGGCTCGATGGCGTCCTGCGGCGCGGCCCACTTCATCGCGGCCGCATAGCCGAGCGATACGATGCGCTGCGCGCCGTACAGCGGCAGCTGGTCCTTGAGCTCGTCCTTGATGCTTTCGGGGTAGATGCCGACCGTCTGCGTATAGGCATCCACCGCCGCCATCACCTCGTCGAGCGAATCGACCGGCACGAGATTGGCGGTGCGGTCGTCGAGCAGGGTGGCAAAGGAAACCGGCTCCGGAATCTGCGAGCAGATGATCGCGCCTTCGCCATCCTTGCCGCCGATGACCTGGTACCACTCGTCATCGAGCCGCAAGGCGTCCACCTCGGCCTTCAGCTTCTGGTCGTACCGCCTGGGCGCGGTCGAAAGCGTGTTCGGCAGGCCCAGCATGGCGTCATAAACATGACGGCCGAAGGCATTCAGTTTCCGCAGGCCTTCCTCATCGGTGCCGCTTTGCACGTAGACCACGCGGGCACAGACGCAGCCCTTCTGGTTCAGCGCACCGATGTCGCTGGCCAGCCGCAGCGCGGCCTCGCGCATGGTGTCCTCGCTGGCGAAGGTGTCGCGGCCGATGATGCTGGCGCTGCGCTTCGGGTCTAGCGAGATCAGTTCCAGGCCCGGCTGAATGTATTGGATGACGTGCTTCATCGAAGCGAAGCCGCCCCAGGCGACGATCTTCTCCAGGTTCTGCGGCTGGTACAGGCGCTCCTCGAGCGCTTCGTCTCCGCCCTTCCAGTAGGCCACGCTCAGGTGGCGGGTCAGCGGGTGGTCGGGCGCCATGTCGATCATGGTGAGGGCGATGGCCAGCGCGGTGAACGGGTCGTTCGACGGCGCCTTGATGATCGCGTCGCTGCGCAGCACCATGTTGCGGATGATGGTGAGCAGCGACAGGCTGGGGGCGTTGCCCGCGACGATATGCAGGGCGCGTGCGCCAAAGCAGCGGACTTCCAGCTCGGTGCCGTCGATCAGCTTCTGCTGCACCCAGCCTTCCAGGTACCTGATGCCGACCGTGCTCTCCACGGCTTCGGTGATCGCCTCGCGCGACAGCATGTTGCGCAGGCCCATATAAGTGCCCTTGACCATGGTCGGGGTCACCGGCGCAGTGTGGTAGGAGAGCGCGCAGGCTTCCTGCAGGTGCGGGTTGGTGGCGAGATCCAGGCGCTCGCCAAGGGCTTCGGCGTAGTCGAGGATATCGTCGAAGTTCAGCTTGTACAGATCGGCAAGGCGGGCCGGGTTGCCCAGCGGCAGCTTGTCGAGATACTTGTGGGCGTCCGGGGTCAGGAAGGTCAGGTCGCCGCCGCGGCCGCCGACTTCGACCAGGTTGTCGGTGATGACCTTGCCGCGGATGATCATCGGCGCGATTGGGAGGTTGTTGGCGTAGGACATGTCTAAAGGATCGCTCTCGGTACTGGTTATTGCTCGATGGTGTTCAGGAAGTCCATGGCCTCGCGGTGCGAACTTTCGGTGGCGGCGCAGGTGATCTTGTCGTCGCCGCCACTCTTCTCGCTGTAGCGCTGCACGCCGCCGGTGACGTAGCGGCTCGGGCGGCCGCAGGCGCAGGGCTTGTCCCATTCCACGGTGACCTCGTCGCCGGTAATGAAGCCGCCCCAGTGGATGTCGGCGCCCAGGTCGTAGAATGCTGCGCGCCCCGTCACGCGGCCTTCGCGCGGCAGCGGCTTGCTGGTCTCCGGGTCCAGCACGAACGGGATCACGGTGTGCGTGAAGTGGAAATTGCCGTGCTCGCAGCGCGGGTTGGATCCGCTGACGAGTTCCGACATGGCGTAGGTCTCGTTCAGACGGCTGACGCCGGTGAAGCGCAGCACCTCTTCGCGCCAGCCCTCCGGCTGCGCCACGCCCTTGGCGCCGCCGGTGGTGGTGATAAAGGAATCGGGATGGAACATGCCCTCCAGTCCGCACTCGAGACCCGCCTTGGCCATGCCGTGCAGCAGGTTCCAGGTGGCGCCGATATAGACGCGCTTGCCGCGCAGCTTTAGCGCCGCTTCCTCGAAGAATGCGGCGAGATGCTGCGGCATCTCCGCCTGCAGCTTGTCGAATGCCTTCTTCTTCTGCAGCAGTTCCGGGCTGATCTCGAGCCGGTCGAGCGTACCCCTGGCATGGGCGGCGCGAATCCTGGCGCCGAGATGGAGCATGTCGCTGGAAAGCGTGGCCGGGTAGGCGGGGTGAAAGTTCTGCTCGCCCGGCAGCAGCGCGCGGATCATGAACTCGTTGGCGCGCACGTGGCTCAGGTAGCCCTTGCGGAAGTAGGGGTAGACGGTATGCAGGTTCGGGTCCGGCATATCGGCCCCTTCCTGTTGCCACACGAACAGCTTGCGGATGGCGGACGCCTTCTCCCATTCGCGCACGCTGTTGGGCAGGAACGAAACGGTACCCGAGGTGCCGGACGTATGGCTGATCCGCACTTCCGGCACGGCCTGGTCCATGGCGGCGAACCAGTCGTCGAGCCCCTGACAGCCGCTCACGTCAGCGCCGGCGATGCGCTCGGCGATATCCGGCGTGACCAGCTTGCCCAGCCACTTGTTGATCTGGGCGAAGCTCTTTTTATCGAGCAAGGAGGGCGGATAGGATTTGAAGACGGTGTGCTCTAACAACAGCGGTACGACGTCGTTAATCGTATCGATCTGCGTCACGCCTTCGGCGTCGGCGAGCTTCTTCAGTACCGGCACACTGTCCCGCAGCAAAGCGAAGCGCTGCTTCAGCGCCGCAAGCTGGATCGCATCGACTTCCTCGCGGGGCAGGTGTTGCCACGCATGGACGCTATGGTTGGCAAGCGCCGCCGGGTCGTTCAGCAGCAGCTCGGCTTTTTTCTCTAGAGACACTTCCGCAGGGGACATGGACAAAACTCGCTAGCTGGAATGGGAAGCCGACAATGGAAGGGAGCGATTCAGTATTCGGTGGAAGGTCGCCCGCGGTTTGTCGGCAGGTCAGTATAGGAGCGCGAAAGGCGATTCCGTCTCCGGATTCCGGAGCTGGATTTCTTGCATCAACTGTTTGAATTTAAAGGAAAAAATGGTTGATCGGTGGGGTGACTCTGTCTTCCAGGCAGTCGGGTGGCGGACCCGGCTAGCCTCGCCGACTACGTCCGAAAAGGGGGGGGATGCCATAAGAAATTGCGGGCAAGCTAAGCAGCTTGCCTGGGACAGATCAGGCATCGGCACATCCAGTTTCCCAACGCCTTTGATTGCCAGCCATGACATCCCGCAGGAATCCCATACCCGCCGAGACATTGCAGATCGAGGTACCGGCCAGGCCGCGCAAGCGCCCCCGGCAGGAGCGCTCGGTCTTGCTTGTCGATGCCCTCAAGGAGGCGGGATGGCAGATCCTGGAAAAGGAAGGGCGCGATGCCCTGTCGCTGGAGCGGCTGTCGGTGCGCGCCGGCGTGGCCGTCAGTTCCATCTACGAATACTTCCCGACGATGGAGTCGCTGGTCGTCGCCATTTTCGATGACTTTCGTGCCGAGGCGCGGAGGCGGCTGGTGGCAGAGCTTCAGGCGCTGCCGCCATCGACGAAGCTGTTCGATGGCATCATGCTGTTGCTCAATACTGGTATTCCGATGCTGCACAAGTGGGTGCAGCTCGACCGCGAAATGTTCGTCAAGTCATCGCAATACGACGAACTGGTGCGACTGGATCTGGTGAAGCCGGACCAGTACTGGACCTCCATGGCGACGGACGCATTGATGCAACGTTTCCCGGCCGAGGTGCTGGTGCGCGATCGCGCCAAGGCGCGCTTCATGGTGTTTCACGCCATCCTGGCACTGCCGCGCGCGATGGCGCTGATGCGCCCCGATTACCTCTTCGAGCCGGATACGAAGATCCTGCTGGCCCGCATGCTGCATTCGTTGCTGACCACCGGTGAAGGCGATGGCGTCAGCGGGCCTGCAGGATCGTGTGCGCGATGACGGCTCGCCCAGGGGCACGATCGTGCCTAGTCGTATGGGTCGCCAGCCTGCGTCTTGGTCGCTGCGATGGAAGCAGGCCCGCGCCGGAAAACCCAAGCCGCCGGCGCAATTTCCCGCGAGCGGCATTTATTCACAAACAGGAGTCCATATCATGAGCAACAGGCCTACGATTGTCTTGGTGCACGGTTTCTGGGGCGGCGCCGCGCACTGGCGCAACGTCATCCTTGAGCTGGCGCGCACGGGCTATACCTCCGTCCGTGCCGTCGAGCTTCCGTTGACATCGCTTGCCGACGATGCGGAGCGTACCCGCAAGATGGTTGCCCAGCAGAAAGGCCCTGTGCTGCTGGTGGGGCATTCGTACGGCGGCGCCGTGATCACCGAGGTGGGTGACCAGCCGAATGTGGTCGGGCTGGTCTATATCGCGGCATTTGCTCCCGACGCCGGGGAGAGCCCCGGCGGCATTACCCAGCAGCATCTTCCCGCCGCGGCGCCGAACCTTGAGCCCGATAGCGATGGCTATCTGTGGCTCAAGGCCGATAAATTCCACGAGAGCTTCTGCCAGGACCTGCCGCCTGACGACGCGCTGGTGATGGCAGTGACGCAGAAGGCGCCGCTTGCCACCACCTTTGGCGATACCATCACCGCGCCAGCGTGGAAGAAGAAGCCGTCCTGGTACCAGGTCTCCAGCGAGGACAGAATGATTTCCCCGGAAAACCAGCAGAACATGGCGACCCGGATGAACGCCAGGAAAGTCATTACCCTGGCGGCAAGCCATGCTTCGCTGGCATCGAAAGCTGCAGAGGTCGCGGCATTGATCGACGAGGCCGCAAGCGGGTCTGTCAAGGCGTAGCCGCTTCGCGCGATCGGATCGGACAATCGCTCCCGCGCCGGGAGCGGTTGTCCTTAGCCCGGCAGCTGTGAGGCAACTTCGCGGGTATCCGGCCATACTGATGGCTCAATACTCGTGCTTGGTCGGCGGGCCCTTGCGCCGCAATTCCGAGATGACCTTGTAGCGCACCGCAGGCACGTCGGCTAACTCCGGACGACGGTACGCGGCGATCTCGGCGCTGGTATAGGGCCGGAAATCCTCTGCCAACTGTTCCGCGCTGAGGCGCTTAAACAGCAGGTTGGTGACCGCCGCGAGTTCATCGTCCGTCACTGCGGAAGTGGAGGCGCGCCACGAACACTGATGATGAAGCGCCGGCCGGTTGGCCGACGAGGGCACCGACACGGTCCATGACGTTGACAAAGTTCTGGCCGTGGTCGAGCGCCGTGACTGTAGTCTTGCGCTTTTGCGTGCAAGGTGCCGTCTGCAACGGCTCGCGTGTTGGACTGGTACTACATTGGCGTGCGAATTCGAGAACACCGGCCAACGAACAGAATTAACGGTGACATTTTCGCCGCAAGCCAGGGCGCCTGACGAAATCGGCCTCCCCATCCTTTTCACGCTCTCGTATACGTTCGTCGCCGGGTTGGATCCCGTGAGCATTCAGCGCTGGCGCATCGGGGGGTACACGCTAGTGGAGCTCGGCGAGCAGCGCCCTGGCCTCCTGCAGGTCCGCGGTATCGAAGCCTTCTGTGAACCAGCCGTAGCTCTCGGCCAACATCTGGTGGGCCTCTGCTGGCTTGCCCTGCTGCCGCCACAGCCGGCTTAAGGCCATCACGGCGCGTAGCTCCAGCGAGCGGGCACCCTGGCCGCGAGCGATGTCACTGATTGACCCGGAGAGATAGTCATTCGTGTTCTTCCCTACGTCCCGACAAACAATCACCTCGGCGATCAGTACTTCACTTAGCGAGATGCAGCCATGGCCAAACAAACCGCAAAGAGGCCTGCACGGCACGGCATCGTACAAATTGAAGTGCCCGCCAAGCCGCGCAAGCGTCCGAGCCAGGAGCGTTCGGTCATGCTTGTCGACTCCCTCAAGAAAGCCGGCCGGGAAATTCTCGAGAAGGAGGGGCGCAATGCGCTGTCGGCAGCCCGCCTCTCCGAACGCGCTGGGGTGGCGACCAGTTCGATCTATGAATACTTTCCGACCATGGAGTCGTTGATTGCGGCAGTTTTTGAAGACTGCCGTGACGAGCTCCGGCGGAAACTTCCAGGAAAGGTACAGGCGCTGCCCGCCACCGCGACACTGTTGGACGGCATCCTGCTGATCGTGGAAAGCGGCCTGGGGCTGCTGCGTGAATGGTCACTGATCGATCCGGAATTCAATATCAGATCCGCATATTACGAAGAATTGGTACGGCTCTCTCTCGTCAAGCCGGAGCACTTCTGTGCATCTTTCGTGATACCGACCCTGATGGCCAGGTTCTCCGAGGAGATGCGGATACACGACCGTGAAAGGGCGGGATTTTTCGTCTGCCAGACGCTGCTGGCTGTTTCACGATCGATGATCCTCGAGAAGCCGGAATACCTGGGCAAGCCGGACACGCCGTTCTTGCTCGCGCGCATGCTGCACGCACTGCTGACTACGGACGCAGAGTCATTTGAGAGTGCTTGAGGCTCTCGCGTTTGCGTGACGTAGTTTGCCAGCCTACTGGCTTCCGGCGCGCATCCGCTACGACCAGGCCATCCGCTCCTTTCTTCGCCGTCGCCCCCCTCTCTCTTGGGCTGAGCTTTACCCACAAGTTATGGGCCTGAATTAAAGATTCGGAACATCTCGGTGATTTCGTGCAAGACGAGGAAGCCTCGCCAGATGACCGTGGC
>NZ_JWMA01000068.1 GCF_000812465.1 Cupriavidus sp. IDO
GGCACATACGCGCCACCGGCCGTGCACGAGCCCATCACCACCGCGATCTGCGGGATGCCCTGCTTGGACAGGTTGGCCTGGTTGTAGAAGATGCGGCCAAAGTGGTCGCGGTCCGGGAACACATCGTCCTGGTTGGGCAGGTTGGCGCCGCCGGAATCGACCAGGTAGATGCACGGCAGGTTGTTCTGCTCGGCGATCTCCTGCGCGCGCACATGCTTCTTCACCGTGAGCGGGTAGTAGGTGCCGCCCTTGACGGTGGCGTCGTTGCAGACGATCACGCATTCCTGGCCCGCCACGCGGCCGATGCCGGTGATGATGCCGGCGCCGGGCGCGGCATCGTCGTACATGTCGTAGGCGGCAAGCTGCGACAGCTCCAGGAACGGCGTGCCCGGATCGAGCAGTTGCTGCACGCGGTCGCGCGGCAGCAGCTTGCCGCGCGACAAGTGCTTGTCCCGGGCTGCCTCGCCGCCGCCCTCGGCTAACCTGGCGATCTTCGCCTCCAGGTCGGCGACCAGCGACTGCATTGCCTGCGCATTGGTCTTGAACGCTTCGGAACGCGCGTTCAGCTTCGTCTCAATTGCCGCCATATCGGTCTCTGCCAGTCTAGTTTCGGTAATGAATGTGGATAACGTTGGATCAGGCGGCGGAATCAGGCGGTCCTGGATTCACTGAGGTTCAGCTCGCGCACCATCTGGTCGCGCATCACGAACTTCTGCACCTTGCCGGTCACGGTCAGGGGCATCTCGTCGACAAAGCGGATGTAGCGCGGAATCTTGTAATGGGCGATCTGGCTGCGGCAGAACTCGCGGATCTCGTCTTCGGTGGCGCTCTCGCCGGGCTTGAGGACGATCCACGCGCACACCTCCTCGCCGTACTTCTGATCGGGCACGCCGAACACCTGAACGGCCTGTACCTTGGGATGGCGGAACAGGAACTCCTCGATCTCGCGCGGGTAGATGTTCTCGCCGCCGCGGATGAGCATGTCCTTCACGCGGCCGACGATATTGCAGTAGCCCGCTTCATCGATGGTGGCCAGGTCGCCGGTATACATCCAGCCATCGCGGATGGATTCGGCGGTGCGGGCCTCGTCGTCCCAGTAGCCCAGCATGACCGAGTAGCCGCGCGTGCACAGCTCGCCCTTCTCGCCGACCGGCACCGTAGCGCCGTCCGCGTCCACGATCTTGACTTCCACATGCGGCTGGATGCGGCCCACGGTGGTGGTGCGCTTATCCAGCGGATCGGTGGTGCTGCTCTGGAACGAGACCGGGCTGGTCTCGGTCATGCCGTAGGCAATCGTCACCTCGGACATGTGCATCTGCGAGACGACACGCTTCATCGTCTCGATGGGGCAAGGCGAGCCGGCCATGATGCCGGTGCGAAGCGAAGAGAAATCGTAGTCGCCGAAGCGCGGGTGGTCGAGCTGCGCTATGAACATCGTCGGCACGCCGTGCAGTGCAGTACAACGCTCTTCACTCACTGCCTGCATGGTCGCTTCCGGGTCGAAGGCCTCGCCGGGAAACACCATCGCCGCGCCGGTGGAAACGCAGGCCAGCACCGCCAGCACCATGCCGAAGCAGTGGTAGAACGGCACCGGCACACAGAGCTTGTCTTGCTCGGAGAGGCGCATCGCCATGGCGATGAAGCGTCCGTTGTTGACGATATTGCGGTGCGTGAGCGTGGCGCCCTTGGGTGCGCCGGTGGTGCCGCTGGTGAACTGCACGTTGATCGGGTCATGCCGGTCGAGCTGCGCGGTGATGGCGTCCAGCGTTTCACGCGGCACGCCCTCACCTTTGGCCAGCACATCGGCATAGCGAATCATGCCGGCCGTCTGCCCGTCGCCCATGCGGACGACCCAGCGCAGCGACGGCAGCCGCGCCGCCTGCAGGGCGCCCGGCTCGCTGGTCGCCAGTTCCGGCGCCAGCGCCTGCAGCATCTCCAGGTAGCGGGAGGTCTTGAAGGACTCGGCCGCGACGATTGCCTTGACGCCGACCTTGTTCAGCGCGTACTCGAGCTCCGCAAGCCGGTAGGCCGGGTTAACGTTCACCAGCACCAGCCCCAGCCGCGCCGTGGCGAACATTGTCAACAGCCACTCGGCCCGGTTGGGCGACCAGATGCCGATACGGTCCCCCTTCACCATGCCCAGCGCATGCAGGCCCGCTGCGAGGCTGTCGACCGCCTCGGCGAACTCCCGCCAGCTCCAGCGCACGCCCTGCTCCCGGAAGACCACCGCTTCGCGCTCAGGGAAGGCCGCCACCGCCTGCGCCAGCAACATCGACAAAGTCTGTTCGGACAACGGGACGGTGGTATCGCCCCGTACATGCGACAGCCCGCCGATCGGCAGGATAGTGGGAAGTGGCTCGCCATGCATCGTCATACTTGTCTCCAAAGCTCGGGGGGTCCGTGTTCCGTGCCGATGATAATTTGTGAGTATCGCTCAATTCCTGCAGCACGCAACTTTTGATTCTTGATTAACGGGTTTACCCCTAATACCTCAAGAATTCCAAGCGAATCTGACGGCGATCTCAGCGAACTTGCGGCCCGACGAAGTAAAGGTATACGTCTTCCCTGGAAGATTCAAGAAAAATTTGAGCTATACTCAGATTATTGCGGAGGCGTGCAACACTCGCCTCTGCCCACAGGCAGGCCCTTTCGGCTGATGGAGGCCATGGGGTCGAAGCGCCGTCGGCGCCGACGCTACAATTGTCACGTTGCGCAAGTTGAGCCCAGGACACATGGAAGAGATCACCTCCCCTCGCCGCGTACCGGCCGGCGCCAAGGCAGAACAACGCATCCGCGATATCCTGCGGGTCAGCCGCGAGGTGTTCGCCGAGTCGGGCTACGAAAGAACCACGACCACCGAGATTGCCCAACGCCTGGGCGTCTCCGAGGCGACCGTCTTCACCTACTTCCATGGCAAGCGCGAGCTCTGTGTGCGGGTGATCGAAGACTGGTACGACGAAATCATCGACACCCTCGAGCGCGGCATGCCCTACGGCCAGAGCACCAAGGCACAACTGGCGTTCTACGTGAAGACGCACCTGCAGCTGTTCCTGATTCAGGGAACGGGACTTTGCGCCCTGGTCCTGTCCGAAGGACGAGCCAAGGGGCCGGACCTCGGGGATGTATTCGTGCCGCTGCAACGCCGCTATACGGCCCCCCTGATGGACCTGCTGGCGCGCGGCAGACAGAACGGCGAGATTCGCGGCGACCTGCCGCTGAGCCTGATGCGCTCGGCCATTCTCGGGCCGATGGAGCATATCCTTTGGGATGCGATCGCACGACAGCGGGACATCGATATCGATAAGACCGCCAGCGACATGGTGGCCTTGCTGTGGCCCGCATTGCTGCCGGTGAATATCGAAGTGGAAAAGCTGCGGGCTTTTTATGGCGAAGTCGGCGCAGCCCTGAGGAAGGTTGAAGGCTCCTGATTGCCGGAAGGGACAAAGCGAGACCCCTGCGCCTGAGGAAGGAGATTCCTTCCTCAGGCAGGCTGACGTTTGATCAGAATTTCCCTGGCCATTCTTTCCAGCGGTGGATGTCCAGGGCGCCTTTCCATTTGCCTCAGAACCTATGGCGAATGCCCACCAGGGCCCCCGTCTGATTCACGCCCGGCGACGGAAGCGACACCGTGCCAATGGCGCCCCCATCGATCGTGAACGTTGCATCGCGCTGGTTGAACATACGTCCCGCCGTAACGTACACGGCCGAACGCTTGGACAGCATGTACATCGCGCGTGCAGCGATGACCGATCCGCCGGTTGCGCTCTCCCTCACGGTCAGGCGGCCAAACTGCACGTCGAGCGCGACCTGCTGTATGGGCAGGTAAGTAGCCCCGAGCCACCAGTAATTGCTGCTCGGATTGCCGGATCCCTGATTGTTCCGGTGGAGAAAACCCGCGCCGATGGTTGCGGTGCCGAACTTCACAAAGCCATTGATGACGCTACGGGTGTCGGCCTGCGAACTCCGTGGTAGCGCGGTGCCGGCACCACTGCCTCCATAGTTGCGATCGATAGCAGTTGCCACGCCCCAGGTTGGCGCTTCGTACTTCAACATTGCCGATATCGCCTTGCAGGCCCTCCAGTCTGTCGGCGATTCGCCAGCGCACCCTCCGGCAACCGCTGGGGCAACTGCGTCACGCCCGAACGAATAGGTCGTGCCAAAGGTGAATCCGGCAAACGTGACGGTATAGTCGATAGCGTTATCGACACGCGCAGCCGTGAGGTAGGTATCGAGCAGGCCGGCCGCAAAAATATTGGGCGCCAATGTGTCGCCGATCAAGGACCAGAAGATCTGCGAATACATGCGGCCAACGGTCACCGCTCCCCATGGCCCGATCAGTCCCACGTACGCTTGCCTGCCGAACAGGCGGCCGTTCTGGTTCAGGGTGCCCTGCGCCGGCGCAAATCCCGACTCCAGTACGAAGATCGACTTCAGATCATTCGTCATGTCCTGGACGCCTCGCAACCCCCACCGCGAAGGCAGCGATCCCGTGAGCTGGGGCATGCGAACCACGCTGTTCCTCTGGGGACCAATGTTGTTCACGTATTCGACGCCGCTGTCAATGATGCCGTACAGCGTCATACCCGGTGCCAATGCCCCGCTTGAGTTCTGTGCCTGCGCGGATCCGGATGCGAACGCTGCAAACGCTGTCAGACCGCACCATGCAGCGCGCATGCGCAACCGGCCATTGGACCGAACCGGAACTGAATCCATACTCTCTCCTCCCCCTGTGTGATTGTTATCTTTCTGGCCGGAACGAGTCGGGCAACCAGCGCCCCAAAGCGGCTAAGCAAAGCCGCCACGGCGCCCTGTCACCAACGCAGCGAGATCGTTCGCGCTCTCCGGCAACCGGTCGCCTCGCCACGCGACGTGCATGTCCGGCCGAACAAGAATGAGGTCGCGCTCATAGACGCCGCACAGCGCCGGATCCGGGACGACGAGCACGTCGAGCGGTGCCCCCAATGCCTTGAAAGCGCTTGCGAGCGGCGTCGGATCATGCTTACCCGAGACGTCGACCAGCGTGTAGCGATCCGGGCGCAACCGATCCTGGATGGCGCTAGCGTCGGTGAGCCACATGTGCGGAAGGCGCGCGCCAGGCCAGCTGGTCGGCTGATAGACGCGCAGGTCATGCTGCGGCCCGCCTGGCACATTGCCGATAATGGGCGAGTCCACGTACCGGTAGCCAAGTTCCGCACCAATCATCTCGTTCGATTTGCGCTGCTCCACGTCAGCGATTTCGGCAAGATGCGCACGTGCGGAAGCGCCTTCGGGTGTATCGTCGCCAATTTCCGGCCGGACCTCGGCCAGCCAGGCCCGATAGCCCAGTGAGGCGTAGCGCGACGCGCCTACCACGCGTTCGCCGATCTGCCGCCGTTCGGCTTCATAGGAAGGAAGCAGTTCCGGGCCGCCCCACCCTTCCAGCGTCGCTGCCAGCTTCCACGCAAGGTCCGCGGCATCGCCGACGCCCGTGTTCATGCCGAGGCCGCCCGTAGGGATGACCAGATGCACCGCATCGCCAGCGAGAAAAACCCGCCCCTTTCCATAGCGCTCGGCCAGCAGCAGGTTCTGGCGCCATTCCGCGCAGTACAACATCTCATAGGGAAGCGGCGCGGCGATGATCCGCTCGAACATCTTCCGCATTTCCTCGTTGCTTTCGACTGCGGAATGAACGGTCCAGTGACGGGTCGAATCCTGCATGATCATGAACGTCGGCGGTCCGCCAGCCACCAGGTAATGTCGCCCGCGCCCCGGCCCTTTTCCCATCAGCAGCCGTTCGTAAAGCTGCTCGCAATAGAACAGACCCTGCCGCAGGCGCGCGATGTCGCCTTCGCCCTGCAGCCGGATGCCAAGCTGCTTGCGTACGCGGCTTGAACCACCATCGCAGCCGACGAGATAGCTCGCCGTCAAGGTGCTCCGCCCGCCCTCCGAGCCATTGACCGTCACCGAGACGCCCATCGATTGCTCGGTGAACTCGAGAAACGTCGTGTTCCGCATCACCCTGATCGTCGGCAGCCGCTCGGCTTCCTCCAGCAAGAGCGGCTCCAGCGTGTACTGCGAGATCAGCTGATAGGGCTCAAGGGGCAGCCCGCCATCGTTGCTCTGGCGCGTGCGCACGCGCGCCTCCGCCACGGATGGATAGGGCAACCGCAGAATCGGTGGCTCCGCCATCGAGCGAATGATCTGGATGTCCATGGGAATGTCCTCGGGCATCCCGGCGGCTCTGATGCGGTCTGCGAGGCCCAGCCTGCGAAAGATCTCCATGGTTCGCGCGTTGCAGCGCTCCATCTTCGGCAGGAAATGGGGCGCTGCCTTCTGCTCGATCAGGACACAGTCGATGCCGCGCCGACCAAGGTCGATCGCGAGCGTCAGACCGACTGGCCCAGCCCCGACGATGATGACTTGTGTTTCCACGTACGACCTCCGTGCACCGTGAGTCATCCCCGCGTGCCTTGCATTCCCCGGGGCCTCGCCCCCCTGATGGACACCTGTCAGGCCAGGCGTTCCAGCAGCGTCTTCGGCACAAGCGGCAAATCGCGCAGTCGGGTGCCGATCGCATTCGCCACCGCATTGCCCAGCGCGCCGGCCGTCGGGCCGAGTGAACATTCGCCAGCGCCGAGCGACGGCTCGTCTGGACGGTCCAGTAACGTGACGTCGATTGGCGGCACCTCGGCAAAGGTCAGGATTGGATAGTCCTGCCAGCCGCGCGTGGTGATTTCCTTGCGGTTGAACATGACCCGCTCCTTGAGCGCCCAGCTCAGTGCCTGAACGATCCCGCCCTCGAGCTGGCTCTTCGCGCCATCGGGATTCACCACACGGCCCACATCCGCTACCGCAGTCACGTTTGTCACTCTGATGACACCCGTTGAACGGCTAACGTGCACATCGAGGACGATTGCCACATGGGCCTGATGGTTTTCATAGCGCGAATAGGCAAAGCCACGTCCGCGCTGCCCGTCGCCTTTCGTCCCGGGCTTCCAGCCCGCACGGCCAGCCGCCTCCCGCACCACCGCGATCGCGCGCGCATCACTCAGGTGTGCCAGGCGGAACGCAACAGGATCGATATTGGCGGCAAGGGCCAGCTCGTCCATGAACGATTCGATCGCGAAGACGTTGCCGTATGCGCCCAAGGTACGCAGCGAACTATTGCGCACGGGTGCATCGACCAGTTGATGATTGGTTACCTTCCTACGCGGCAGATCGTAGACCGGCACGGCGTTGCGATCGCCGTTCCCGAACGGTTGTGGAATCCGCGCTGGCGCCGATGGCGGGAAAGGCTTGGCAAGGTGCCAGGCGGCCAGGAGATTCACACCGCCGGGTTGTCCTGGCCGCATGGCGTGCGAATTGCTCCATACGTCATAATTCCAGTCCTCGATCCGTCCGCTTCTGGAAAGTGCAGCCTTCGCCCGCATTATCATGGCCGGGCCGATTGGCGCCCAAGCGAATTCATCGTCGCGCATCCATTGCACCTTCACCGGCCGGCCCGCCGCTTCACGGGCAAGCAGCGCCGCATCGAGCGCGACGTCGTCGGCGCCATTGTGGCCATAGCAGCCCGCCCCGGGAACATGCACCACATCGACCGCGGTCGAGGGCAAGCCAAGCACCGTTGCGAGATCGCCGCGTAGCGGAAACGCCCCCTGTGTGTGGGACCACACGGTCATGCGCCCGTCCCTGAACAGCGCCACGGAACACGATGGGCCGATCGATGCGTGGGACAAGTACGGCCGGGAATACGCCGCTTCGAGTTGAATAGCGGCGTCCGACGCGGCGATGTCCTGCCCGTCTATGCCAACCACCGAATCATCGCTCGACCACCCGGGCAGCGCCTGCTGGAGATGATCCACGTCCGGCAACGGCACATGGTCATCGCTCCACTGCGCGGCATCTCGCAATGCCCTGCGCGCACGGATCGCCTGCTCCTCGCGCTCGGCCATCACGCCAAGGAAGTTGCCATTGCGAACGATGGCGACGACGCCCGGCAGCCGCCTGATCGCCGCGTCGTCAACCGCGACGAGCTTCGCGCCGTATCGCGGCGGGCGAACTATCCGGCCGAACAGCATGCCGGCAAAGCGCATGTCCTGAACGAATGCGGCACCGCCCGTGAACTTCGCCGGCAAGTCGATACGCGGCAGCGACTTGCCGACCAGCTTGTATTCCGATGGCGGCTTCGGAACACCGGAGGCAGTCACCTCGCGTGCGAGAAGCTCATGTTCGTCCCTGACGATTTCCGCGTAAGTGACGCGGCGCCCGTCGGCAGACACAATGCCGCCATTCTCGACCCTAAGCCCCGACGGCGAAACGTCAAGCCGCCTGGCAGCTGTGCCCAGCAATGCCGCACGCGCGTCGGCAGCAGCGACGCGCAATGCCGCCCCGCTGCGTTCGATCGATTGACTGCCGTAGGTATATCCCTCATTTGGGCTGCGCGTCGTATCCGCGGAAATGATGCGGACGCGCGCGGGATCCACATCCAGTTCTTCGGCGGCAATCTGCGTGAGCGCAGTCAGAATGCCCTGGCCCAGTTCCGCCTTTCCGGTAAAGATGACAATGTTGCCTTCGGCGTCAATCCGTATCCAGCCGTCGAGCCTGCGGTTGGCGCGCAGATCGATCGGCAGCTCCGGCTCCGCCAACGCCGACTCCGCGAATGGTGCGAGCGCAAACGAAGCGACGACCGCGCCGGCCAGCTTGCCGAAGGCCCGCCTGGAAAGCTTGATGGAACTCATCCGCGCAGTTCCTCCGCAGCGCGCCGGATCGCGCGAACGATTCGATTGTGAACGCCGCACCGGCATTTCTGACCGGACATCTCGCGCCTGATGGTCGCCTCGTCCGGATCCGGGTTCCGGTCGAGCAATGCCTTCGCGGCCATCAGCATTCCACTCGAACAGTAGCCGCATTGCGCGGCCTGCTCGGCAAGGAAGGCCTTTTGCAGTGCATGAAGCCGCTGGCCATTGCCGAGGCCCTCCACGGTGCTCACGTGCTGCGTACCAACCGCGCCAACGGGGAAGACACATGCGCGTGTCGCACTCTTGCCGACCATGATCGTGCAGGCGCCGCACTGGGCTTCGCCACAGCCAAACTTGGCACCATTCAGCCCGATGTCATTGCGCAGGGCATAAAGCAGTGGCGTATCGGCGGGTACCGCAAGAAGGTGACGTTTCCCGTTCACCGTGATCGAGATGCTCATGTTCGCTCCCACAACGCCGCTGGCGGCGGCATTCAAGTCCCTGAACCCATGTTTCCTGAATCGGTTGCCGTCAATGGTCCAGGACCGGCTGCGATTCCTTGCCCCTTCTACGCCCACCGGTCACGCCGGCGAGCATCACCAGCATGAGACAGGCGGCCAGGGCCGGCACTGCCGCCGCAACGAACAAGGCGGTGTTCGACCAGTGCAGTTCAATGAGCTGGCCCGCTACCACGGGGCCTACGATCGACCCGGCCCGACCGACGCCAAGGCTCCAGCCCACCCCGGTTGCACGGAGCGAAGTCGGATACAACGTGGCAGTCAAGGCGTTAATGGCCGGCTGCCCTCCGACGATGCAGACCCCGCTAATCAGCACGACCGCGTAGCGCAGACCCAGCGACATATCCGGCAGGCCGACTGCGGCCACCGCAACCGTTGCGACCAGGAAGCTGACCGTCAATACGCGATAGAAGCCGAAGCGGTCCATCAACGGGCCCATCAGCAGCGCGCCTACAGTACCGCCGACCTGCAATGAGGTACCGATGAGCACCGCAGTCCCGCTGCCGTCTCCGATGCGCAGCGACAGCATCGGAAGCCAGTTCGACAGGAAAAAGAGATCGAGGAGGTTCGCAAAGTTGATCCCCCACAGCAGCAATGTCGTGGTCCCTCTGCCGCTCCTGAAGAGTTCGCCGACTGACGCCTTCGCGCTTGCCTGCCCGTGCGCAGTGAAGCTGGTTGACGCGCCAACCTGTACATCCGGTGCGATGCGCCCGAGCCATTGGGCAATCCTCCGCGGATCACTTCGCTTGATCACAAGCAGCTGCAAGGATTCCGGCAGAATCTTCAACATCGCCACGGCAACGATGAGTGGCACGACGCCACCGACGACGAAGATCGATTTCCAGCCCGCTGTCGGGACCACGGCCGCACTGAGCACTCCGCTGGCGATTGCACCAGCGGTGAAACCACATGAAACCCAGGTCATCAATGACGCCCGCCGCTTCTGCGGACTGTATTCGCTTACCAGCGCGATGGCGTTGCCCATCACGCCGCCAATGCCGAATCCCGTCAGGAAGCGAATCACCAGGAACTGAGGAATCGTCTGGACCAGGGGGGTGGACAACATGCACAGGCCGTAGAAGACGGTCGCACCGATCAGTACCGGACGCCGCCCGATGCGATCAGACATGGCACCGAGCACGATGGATCCCGCAAGCATGCCGAACAATCCCGCACCGAATACCGGGCCGAGACTTGCGGGACTGATCTGCCAGGCTTGAACAATCGCGGGCGCGACAAAGCCCAGCGCCTGTATGTCAAAGCCGTCCATTACGACGGTGCAGCCGATCAGCACCATGATCCATTTCTGAAAGGCACTCATTGGCCGGGTGTCGATCAGCGTTGCAATGTCGATGACCCCGGAGCCGGATTCCTGGGCTTGTCTGTGAGTACTGGGAGTCAAGATGGCACCTCGTTCCGTTTAACCATGGAGTCCGAAGACGAAAGGAAGCCCCCCCTCACGGGAGGAGCGCCCCTTCTCACACCAGTCCAAACAGGCGTCTTGCATTGTCCCGGCCGATCTTCACCCGGTCGGTGTCGCTGATCGAGCACGAATCGAACCACCCCGCAGCGTCGTCGTGCGTTTCGAACGGATAGTCGACCGAGTACATGATCCGGTCGCTGCCCATCTCCAGCATCGTGGACAGGAGTGTCTGGGTCCTGAAATTCCCGCTGGTGGTGACGTAGACGTTCTCGCGCAGATAGTCGCCCACGGTCCGTTTGCATGGCAGCCCTCGTGGCGCCTTCCGGAGGATGTGGTCGACGCGCCAGACGTTGAACGGGATTCCCTCGCCAAGATGACCAAGGATCATCTGCAGCCCGGGATTGCGGTCGAACAGGCCGGACGTCATCAGTCGCAACGCGTGAATACTGGTCTCGACCGCAAACGCCCAGGTCGCGGCGGTCAGCCACGGAAAGCCATCGTAGATCGGTTCACGAGACGGCAGCGGATCCCGCGGGTGCATGTAGAAAGGCTTGCCAAGCGCTGCGGCGGTGGCCCAGAAATCCGTGTACTGCGGGGCATCGTAGTACACGACGTTTTCGGCATCGCCCACCTGCGAGAACCCATTGACCATGAAGCCGTGGAAGCCAAGCTCCCTGATGCAGCGCTCCAGTTCCCGCGCCGCGGCTTCCGGATCCTGCATGGGCAGTGCAGCAAAGCCACCGAGGCGGGAGGGATGGCGCGAAACCTGCTCGGCGAGGATGTCGTTGGCTCGCCGCGCCACATCGATCGCTTCCGTCGCGTCCGGGATCCCCTGGATGCCTGGCGAGTTGAGCGACAGGATCGAATACTCGGTTCCGCCCTGATCCATCCGCTCGAGTCGCTGCTGCTCCATATCCATCAGATCGGACTTCAACCTCTCCCAGAATGGTGGCGGCGCATAAATCCTTGACTGTTCTATCGTCAGGTCCGTCGCGAAGTGTTCCTCAAGTGCAATCTTGTTCCTCATAACCAAGCTCCCGCGCGATTTTCCCACCCTCGCCAGGAGGACGAGATCGATCGCGCAATTCAGTTCGTTCAGCGAGACATTACTTGATTTTTCAAGTATCTTGCGACGAAGTATAATTGATTTTTCAAGTACATCTGCTCACGTATACCCTAGGGGTGGTGACGACCGTGAACACACTCAAGCGACCACAAGAGCTGGAAAGAGCAATCCCCTTCCTGATGGCACGTGCCGGCAGCCGAATGGGCAACGCGTTCGCCAAGGCACTGAAGCCGTTCGGCCTGAACCTCAGCGAGTGGCGCGTCTGCGCATCGCTGCTGTACGTTCCGGGCCAGACGCTGTCGGAACTGTCTCTGCACGCATCGTCTGACATTTCGGCTCTCTCGCGGATCATCGACCGCCTCGAGAGCCAGGCACTGGTCAGGCGCGAGAAGAGTGCGACGGATGGAAGGTCAATCAGGGTTGTCCTGACCGAGAAGGGGCAAGAGCTTGCTCTGAGCATCGTCCCGGTTGCGAAGCGTCACGAGTCGGTACTCCTGACCGGGTTCACGCCGAACGAAGTCAAGGTGCTGCGCGATATGCTGCTCAGGTTGTACGAGAACGCCGAAGGACTCGACGATCTGCCCTGAGTCTTCCGCGCGGATCGCGCCCTTTCGTGTTGGCTGGCCACACTCACGCACGCCTGGCGCGATAGCGTGTTGATACCTTGTGGGATGGCGCCGGGCGCGCACATCCGCAATGCCGGCGCAAAGGCCGTCAATCCAATAACGGGTACGGACGGCCACCAAAATTCGGCGCCAATCGATTTGGCGAATAGTCCGGCTATGGCGTCACCAGCGAAGCCCGCACCCATCGCTCCGGCAACCACGTTAGCAGCGGCGGGTTATCCGGGGGTCAGAATTTGTGACGAATGCCCACCAGGACCCCGGTCTGATCTACGCCAGGCAAGGGATTCGAAGCCCCTGGAAGCGCCCCGCCATCAACCGTAATTGTCGAATCACGCTGATTGAATGTGTGGCCCGCCGTAACATACACGGCAGTCCTCTTGGAGAAAAGATACGAGGCACGCGCAGCAATGACGGATGCGCCGAGTTGGGTGCCACTCACCGACAGATGCCCGTATTGCAGATCGAGCGCGACTTGCGGAACCGGAAGATAGACGCCACCAATCCACCAGTAGTCGCTTGTCTTGTTGACGACACCGGGCGCAACGACGCCGTGATTGATTCGGTGAAGGTAGCCTGCACCGATGGTGGCGGTTCCAAACTTCACATAACCGTTGATCAGCCCGCGCGTATCGGTCTGCGAGCTATTCGGTAGCGGGGAACCCGTGCCGGCGCCCCCATAGTTCCGATCGAAAGCGCCGGCTACCCCCCAGGTCGGTGCTTCGTACTTGAGCAATAACGACATGGCCTTGCACGCCCGATAGTCCGCAGGCAATTCACCCGCGCAGCCTCCAGCCACCGGGGGCGCCACCGCGTCGCGTCCCAGCGAATAGGTGGCGGCCACAGTGAACCCGCCGAGGCTCAAGGTGTAGTCAATGGCGTTGTCAACCCGCGCGGTCGACAGGTAGGTGTCGAGCAACCCGGCCGCGAAGATATTCGGCCCCAGGGTATCGCCGATCAACGAGTAGTAGATCTGCGAATACAGGCGGCCTACCGAGACAGCGCCCCAGGGCCCGACCAGGCCCACGTAAGCCTGCCTGCCAAACAGGCGCCCGTTCTGGTTCAGGGAGCCCGTATCGGGTGCAAAACCGGATTCAAGCACGAAGATCGACTTGTAACCCGCGCCCAGGTCCTCGATACCTCGCAGGCCCCAGCGCGAAGGAAAGGATGCGGTCAGCGAAGGCACGCGTACTGCGCCGGATTTCTGAGGCCCTATATTGTTCACGTACTCGACGCCCGTGTCGATGAGGCCATACAACATGAGACCGGGCGTTAGCGCCCCTCCATCATAGGCATGCGCGGCATTGCTGATGGCTGCTGCGGCAAGCGCCAGTCCGCATCGCATTGCCCGCCGCTGAATACGGCCACCGAGCCGCTTTGACTGTCGTTTCATCTCCTCGTCTCCTCCGTTCATGCGCGAAACGTTGTCTTCCATGGAAGATTGAAAGAGAAATGAAGTAAAGTCAATGTGCCATGCTTAGATAGTTTCCCGTAGCCGTAACGACCAGCCACGGCTTCCACGTAGGACCCGTATGAGCGAAATCGGCTGAAGTCTCGCCGACCCCCAACTTCGTTGTTCTCCTACCTCGACACGCCACCCCTGTCCCAGAATACTTCCCAGGAAGATTTTCATGCCTGCACATCGGGCGGGGCCCGCCATGGCGTCATTCTTGGAGCACTGCGGGGTACTGAGCCCACCTGGCAATGACCGCAGAGCATTCGACCGATCGTGGAAGTCGGCTTGCCTGGATGCGGCTGTGATCGAAGAAGCATAGATGTCCCGGAGGTCGGTGACTCCGCTTCCCAAGGGGTGACACCGTTCCGCCAACGACAAAGATGCTTTGTCGATCTGGACATATGCGGCCAATGGTTGCGCCTATACCCTTGTTACGTCGCTCGCCCTCTCCCTGATTTCGGCGGGCAACTGGCCGGGCGACAGCCCGCCTCTGGAGCGCCAGGAGCCATCGCGATCACAGACACAGCCACGGTCGCGGTATCCCCTCCTGAAGCTTCTCAGTTGGTGACGGTGGACATCGGCTGAGCCTCTTGTTTGCATTCCACCTTGGTTATGTCATTTCAGGAGATTGTCGTGGAGCGTTTCCGGTTTCTTCCGTTTTTGGGTCGCATCTTGCTCGGCGCGCCATTTCTCATGAGCGGGCTGGGCAAACTCGGCGCGTATGCCGCGACGGTTGGCCATATTTCGGCAGTTGGCGTGCCAGCGCCGCAACTGGCATATCTGGTGGCGGTGGTCGTCGAGGTGGGCGGCGGCTTGCTGCTGCTGTCGGGCTACCGGGTCCGTTTCACGTCGCTGGCAATGGCGTTGTTCTGCGTGGCCACGGCGGTGTTCTTCCATCGCAACTTCGCCGACCAGAACCAGATGATCCACTTCCTGAAGAACGTGATGATGGCCGGCGGCCTCCTGCAAATCGCCTACTTTGGCGCAGGCGCGTTCAGCCTGGACGCGCGCCCAGCCCGCGCGGCCGCGCCGCCGGCGCCTGTGCGCTAGCCGGATGGATTCGTCGAAGCGCTTCTGTTTCCATCACATCGTTGCCCGCACGCCTTCTTTCTGTCAGAGATCGCCAATGTCAATCGTTTCTGCAAGGGGTGCGCGCATTCCGTCCCTCGGACTGGGCACTTACGGCATGTGTGGCGAGGCGCTTTCCAGCATCGTTGCAGCTGGCGTGCGGGCAGGTTTCCGCCATATCGCGATACCGCGCAAATCTATGCGAACGAAGCCGACGTCGGGCTTGGCGTGGCTGATTCCGGTGTACCCGGATCGGAAGTCTTCCTGACTACCAAGGTCTGGGTCAGCAACTACTCGTCTGACCGGTTCGGACCATCGGTCGATGAGAGCCTTCGCAAGCTTCGCACTGACTATATCGACCTGCTGCTGCTCCACTGGCCTAGCAGTGCGGTTCCGCTTGCGGATCAGCTTGGGGCCCTTGATGAGTTGGTCCGTGTGGGAAAAGTCCGGCATATCGGGGTGAGCAATTTCAATCGGGCATTTGTGCGCGCGTTGATCGAGAAGGCGGGCTTCTTTGCGGTCGATCTCGGAACACTGGGCTGGCGGCCCATTGGCGTCGTTGCCGTTCGGTCCTCTGGGCGGGGCAAGCCCTATCAAAGTCTGAGGCGGCGAATCTTCGCTACGTACCCCGGCGGCGTGGCCGCATTCACAGGATCGGCCTGCCCGTCGAGCCGCGTCGAATACCAGGCGCCTCACCCACTTTTCGGACACGACCGCCCACCAAGGGATCAACGCGCTGGCGCCTTACCCTCAAAGGCATCCTGCAGCAACGACCGGATGGCGTCTCGCTCCAGCGGACGGGGGTTCCAGTACGCGTTGATGCATGCGATATCTGCAGCTTGGTCCAGTTGGTCTTCGACCATCCCAAGCTCATTCAGCGCGACAGGCGCACCGTTTCCACGCGCGAGCTCGTATAGGCCTTGCGCGGCGCTATGATGCCCCAAGGCCCTCGCAATGCGCTTCATCGCCTCGGGTGCAGCTTCAGCGTTGTACGCCATGGCGTGAGGCAGCACGACTGTATGTGTCGCAGCGTGGGGCAAGTTGAAACTCCCGCCGAGCGTATGACACAACTTGTGATGTAGAGCCATACCAACGCTGCCAAGCACGGCACCGCAAAGCCAGGCGCCGTAGAGCGCATCGGAGCGTCCCGGCAGATTATCCGCGCGTGCGACGATGCGGGGCAGGCTGCGCGCGAGCGCCGCGATTCCCTCTTCGGCCATGAGACTGGTCAGGGGATTTGCGTCGCGGGCATATAAGCCTTCCGCCGCATGCGCAATTGCGTTGATACCGCTCGTTACGGACAACGCAACTGGCAGTGTCACGGTTACATTCGGATCATAGATGACTGTCTTCGGCAGCACGCGCGAACTGGTTCCGGTCCGCTTCAACCCGCCTTCCGTGATTCCGAAAATTGGCGTCATTTCACTGCCGGAATAGGTAGTCGGTACCGCAATGATCGGCAGACTCGATTCAAGCGCGATCGCTTTGGCGAGACCGATTGCAGAGCCACCGCCGACTGCAATCAAGCAGTCGGCTTCCAACGACGCCGCCACGGAGCCCGCCTCCACGACCAGGTCGGCCGGCACATGCATGGCAGCGCGATCGAAGACACCAACCGCGCTTGCACTCAACTGCCCGGCAACCGATGTAACGAGCGCCCCCTGGTCCTGGCCAGATATGATCAACGCACGCCCAACATCGAGTTCGCGCATCTCGCGCCCAATGTGGGTCAGTGATCCGCTGCCGAACACAACACGGGCGCCGCGGCCGTTATACACGAATTCAGATGTTGACACGATGGATCCCGGCCAGAAAGGGTTTTGAGTGATACGCCATCTTCGTCCGCCACCGGCGGTGAAAATGATTCGCAGTGCTGGTACTTCAAGTCACCGTTTCATTGGTGCTGTTCGACGGGATTCAGAACAAAGTCGTAATCAAGCGTATAGAAAGC
Organism: Cupriavidus sp. IDO; assembly: GCF_000812465.1. GTDB lineage: Bacteria > Pseudomonadota > Gammaproteobacteria > Burkholderiales > Burkholderiaceae > Cupriavidus. Next base: position 16,823 of record NZ_JWMA01000068.1, read on the forward strand.
CGTGTCCATGTGGGTACCGTCCGGCGCAATCCCAGGCGGATGGTCGACCCAGTCTACGACCAGCGATGAACGGACACCGAATACGGCATCGGAGTCAAGATACTGGTCACCGTTGCGGAACACATGCGTGATCAACGGCTCATATCCTGGCGCCTTGATCCAGAAATGCAGATGCGCCGGCCGCCACGGATGCCGGCCAAGCGCTTCGAGCATGCGGCCTACAGGTCCATCGTGCGGAATCGGATATGCCTCTGCAAGAATAGAGCGGAAGTGAAAGCGCCCATCTGACAGGGTGCGTAAGCGGCCCCGTCCTTGGAACGCCACATCTGCATACTGTACGTCGTAGTAACCATCCTCGTCCGATTGCCAGACCTCGATTTCCACGTCCCCCAACGGCTCGCCTGAGAGTCCGCAGACCCGCCCGGAAACAAAGCATGGCAGGCCCTTTGCACCGTTGGAGATATCATCGCCGTTCTCGTACTCCGGCGCACCGTTGACGAAAAAGGGGCCTAGCACCGTAGCTTCGGTACATTCGGCAGGCTTCTGGTTATTCTGAGTCGTCACCAGCATGGAAAGACCGAGCGTGTCGGACAAGAGCACGAACTCCTGACGTCTCTCGTCGGTGATATGGCCAACGCCGGTGAGAAACTTGATCCCCTCAAGCCATTCACTTTCCGTCAGCTTCACCTCTCTGGCGAACGAATGCAGGTGCTGGACGAGACTCACCATCACCGTCCACAGCCTTTTGTCGCGACACCCCGACATCGCTGCAAGCACAGCCTGGGTAATGTTGTCTTCGTTGATGTTGCGCATCATCTAACCTTTGAATTCGCGGTGCTGCCCACACCAGGATTTCACACTGGATTGCAATCCGGAACCATGCGCCCCCTTCGGGGCACATAGTTCCGTGACTTCGGCGGCTATAGGGCAAGCACACCACGCATGACCTGGAGAAGTGCTTCAGCGGGCGTTTGCGGTAATGTGAAGCTGCGCCAGGCCACGTGATGGTCCGGGCGTGTCAGCACGCAGCCGCTGTCGCTGACTTCCCGAGCGCGGGCCCAGTCGCCGGTGTGATCGGCATACTGCTGGCGCGGGCCAATAATGCGCACTTCGATCTGGATTCCCAGCTGCTTGCCCACCTCGGCGGCCGCGTCCACCCATGCTTCGCCTCCCAGACCGGTGAGCAGGGAGAACCGGCCATGGCCGGTCAGGTCCAGCGTCGAATGTTGCCGCCCCCGCGCGTCGAATACCCACGCATGCGGAACTCGCGCCCCCGGATATGTCGTCGCCTGGTAATACAGTTCCGGGTCGCGGTCGAAGGCCGGCTCGCTACTCCCGTCGGTCGAGACCGCGCCCGACTTGTACCGCTGGTTCATCTCCACCCCGTGGGCGTCCAGCTCATATCGCTTGAGCACCAGGGCTTCCCGGATTGCCTCACGCTGCTTTTCCGCGGCCTTGGTCGCCTGACTGCGAGCATGCATATTGGCCTGCATGACCTCCGCATCGTTCGACTCGGCAATGCCCAGCGCCTCATAGAGGGGCGCAAATTCGGCAATCGACTGGTTGGCACGCGTGACAATCTGCTTTGCAATCGGAGCGCGCTCCGGCGAGTAGCTATCCAGAAGCGCTTCGCCGGCTTGACCTTTGATCACGGCGGCAAGCTTCCATGCAAGATTGAATGCATCCTGGATGGAGGTATTGGATCCAAGCCCGCCAGACGGCGGGTGCCGGTGGGTGGCATCGCCCATGCAAAACACGCGCCCGTCCTGCATACGGGTCGCATACATGTTGTTCACCGTCCACGTACTGGTACCCAGCAGCTCGATCTCGAGATCCAGCTTGCCTACCAATTGGCGCGCGATCTCAGTGGCCCTTGCCTGATCGACTACCGGGGTGGGCTCGCTGATGTCATAGCCCCAAACGATCAGCCATTCGTTCCAGGGTCTGACCATACGAATCAGCCCCATGCCAATGCCGCCCACTTCCGCGCCGGGCTGCATGATCGGATACAGAACGGCGGGACGATGTGCGACCAGATCGGACAGATCGGACCGGAACCAGATATTCATGGAGCCGCGCACACCCATCTGCCCTTCGAATGGCAGACCGGCGTTCTTCGCAACCCCGGAGTTCCCGCCGTCCGCGCCAACCAGGTATTTCGAGCGGACGGTGAATTCCTCGCCGGTCAGTTTGTCACGGCATTGCGTAACAACGCCGTCGTCGGTCTGCGTATGGCTCAGGTACTCTGTACTCATCCGCGCCTGCGTGCCACGAGAGCAAGCCGTCTTGAACAGGAGCGGCTCCATGAAGGTCTGGGGAAGATCGTTCATCTTGGCAGGACTCGACAGCCTGCGCTCTGCCCTGGAAAGCGGATGCGCCCCCCAACTCGGCACACGACCAATTTCCTCCCCTACCAGGCTCTCGCAGAATACTGTTCCTCCCATCAAATCCTCGTTGGTTGCATGCAGGTAGGCCTCCTGCTCTACCTCCTGTCCAAGATCACGAAGCACTTCCATGGTGCGCAGGTTCGTGATGTGCGCGCGAGGCGTGTTGGCCAACCAACGATAGTTGTTGATGACCATATTCTCGATACCGTAGGTCGAGAGCAGTGCGGCACAGGCGGAGCCAGCCGGCCCGGTTCCCACGATCAGCACATCGGTTTTGACTTCGGGCATACCTCATCTCCTACTAATATAAGTGCCGACGCCCTCTCTCATCCGGGGGCAGCTACATACATGCCTCACCGGCCATCGAGGACCGGCGCCATTCTTTCCTGGTCACGTTCTGGCCTTGCCAGTGCACGGCGAACGCCGACCTGCTTCTGATGATTACCGGGTCCGTGGATTCAAGTTCGTCCGGGAAAAAAGAGGCAGCACATATAAGGGAGTCCACGGTCTCATGTGCTGCACCAGATAAATCGGTAGCGGTGCTTGTTCGCGGTGAACGCGATGCAATTTCGCGCGTTCCCACCATCAACGGCTCCAGTTATTTTCCCTGGAAGACCAGATCTGGCGGAACCTGGTCTGCATCAAAGGCCTTGGCGGTGCTGGCAAATCCCCGAATCGCATCTTCGGTGTTATATAGGCCCATGGTCACATCCAGCATCACCGTATCGGCGCCGGCCACACCGCCGCTCGACCAGGCCTTCAGGAGCGTGCGAGTCGCCGCGTAGGAAAGCGTTGGTCCGTCAGATAGCCGCGAAACGAGGTCGGTGGCGACGCGTTCAAGCGAATCGGGTTCTGCCACGTGCGTAGCAATCCCAAGTTCTCCAGCCAGGCTGCCGGGAATGGGTTCGCCCAGCATGGCGAAACGGGATGCCCGACTGCGGCCCACGCGCTCTGCAAGCCGTTGGAGGGCTCCCGCAATCGGCAGCATCGCGGTCGTCACCTCAACACATTGGAACAACGCGTCACTTGCCGCGACAATGAAGTCGCAACTCAGCGCGAGTTCAAAGCCGCCACCGAATGCAGCGCCTTGCACGACAGCCACGGTCGGCACGCGGATCGCCTCGATTGCGCGGTAGGAGCTGTTGACATGTGCGACAAATGTACGGAACCAGTTCAAGTCTTTTCCGGGCCATTCGCGGACCTCTCCGCCCAGGCTGAAGTTCGGCCCTTCGGCGCGAACGACAAGTACCCGGATATCGGCTTCGCTGGCTTCGCGCACAGCTTCCTCGAGACACTGGGCGAAACGTGTGTCCAGACGGTTGTATGGCGGATTCGCGAGTACGATATTCCCGACGCTTCCACTACGTTCAAATCGGATGCTCTTCATGACCTGGTCCTCTGCTATTACTCAGTTCCAACGCTATGCATTTCTGCGTTAATAAGTTCGATGAACGAAATGGAGCTTATAAAGCCTGCTCCGTGAGCGGGATCAGGGGCAACAGCAAGTGGGACGGGTGATCCGCGTCTCGGTAGATCTTGTGGGTGACCGTATTGCTGCTGCAGACGTGATACGGAATGTACTCAACATCTGTCATTGCCCCGGTACCCGTAGGCGCGTCGAGGCTGCAGATCTCAAGGCAAATGCGATGTCCGGCCTTGAACTGGTTGGCCGTCGCCAGCACCTGAACCTCATACTTGACGATCTCGCCTGGCGTAACAGGCTTGATGGCGTTCTTCGTCAGCTTGTGGAACGGCTCTCCAGGCGTGGATCGGTCAGGGTCGGTTTCCCGATATGACGCTTTCAGCCATCCACGGGTAAGTTCCCGTTCCGGCAGCGTATCTGGTACGGATCGTTCACCGACGCGTGCAGTGACTACGGATACGTCGGGCCCCACGTCCTTCAGCACCACAATCCAGTTCGTGTCTGCCTGATCGATTTCCGCGTAAAACGTGAGGGAAATCGGGCCCGCAACCAGAACGTCGTGCGGGAGCGGATCCGTCATGTATCGCAAGCGCTCGACCTTGGAGGTCATCTTGAGCGGCATTTGCGAGAAGACATCGGGCTCTCGCTGCGCATTGCCGACCTCGCTGCTCGGCCGGGGAGCATCCATAGTAAGTTTCTCCCAGCTCGAAAGGTAGTACTTGGTCCATTGCGTTTCAGGCAAAGGCCAATCGCTGCCCGTACGCCATTCGTTGGCACCCATTACCCAGTATCGAACGGGCGGCTCATCCATGATGGCGGTGTCGATACCCTTCAGCCAGTAGTCATACCAACGAATGACCTCGTCGTGGTACTGGTGAAATGGCCGCTCCAGGTGAGCAGGCCCGGTGAAGATCAGCTTTCTTGGCTGTTTGACGTTCTTGAAGTAATGCTGGGCGCCCAGCCAATGCAGCTTGTAGGTGTATGCGTAGGCTCCGGAACCTGTGTAGAACGGGATCTTGATCGACTGGAAGATGTCTTCGGCCCGTTCAATCGTTCCCTCCGGCTCCCAGGGGTTCGTCATGATGTGGTACATCACCCATGTCCGCTGCCCCTTCTGCGTCAGGATGTTGTACAGGTTGATGTACATCTTGTAGTCGGGATTGGCCATGGCTGCACGCCAGAGCTCCTCTTGCTCCTCCGGCAGCGTGCCCGGCACACTGCGCGATTCGTGCACAGTGCTGAAAACGTCCAGCAGGTAGGGAAAGGTATGAATCACGCCACCAGGATTGAAGTCGCGAAATCCAAACATGCCACCATAGGCACTGCAGGCGTCGTACGGGAAGATGGCCTTGAGCGCCGGATGCCCCTGCGCGGCCGCGCGCCATTGCTCACCGGCGAAACCTGAGATACCAACCATCCCGACCTTGCCGTCCGACCACGGCTGCTGCGTGATCCATTCGATCATGTCGTAATGGTCCGTATTCTCTTCGCCGTAATGTCCTTCCGACTTCGCCGAGCCCCTCGGCTGGGCGATGACATGCACGTAGCCATTTGCGATGAAGCGGCGAGTGTCCCCTGCTTCAATGGGGCCGAACCAGAGCGGCGCATGCGCGGGCTGTGGTGGCAGCACATCGGCAATGTCCGGACCCTGAAGATCCTTGTTGTGCAGCGCTGAGGCATACAGCACCGGGTACTTGCCATCACCGTCCGGTCGATAGACGTCGACCGCGAGACGAGTGCCGTCTCGCATCGTTACCGTGACGTCGCGCTCCTCAATCATGTCTCACTCCATTTTGGCTTGCATGTTTGCCTTCAACTGACAGCCGAGTCGCCCCTTGGAGGCGAAGCCCGCTTCGTTGCCAGTCGTCGTTCAAAACCACTATATTTCACGACCGTAAAGTTTGCAAGGTAAACTGCGCTCATGGTCTACCCGTATCCGGGCAGTGCGCTGCCAGCCTCTACGTCGATACCTGCCTGGCCCAATGGGGATGGGCCAGCGATGAAGCAAGGCAGAGCATCAGAATGATCCTCAGCCGTTCCTTCGAGAGCTTTATGGAAGGCCAAAAGGGCAAAGGCACCTTAGGGTGCCTTTGAAATCTGAACCTCGCAGTGCTATCGCGGTAGGAATGCCCATTACTGAGCACCCCCCGCACAGATCCGTACGAGCCCGATTCGGGCATACGGCTCCTACCTCGGGTGTTTGACGGCAA
>NZ_JWMA01000069.1 GCF_000812465.1 Cupriavidus sp. IDO
GCCCGCCACGGCGTCGCGCAGCAGCCGGCCAGCCGCGCGGGCGCGGCGGGTGGCGGTGCGGGACGAGGCTTGCGCGGGCGTCATCATCCAATCCCTCAGCGGGTCTGGGCGCAGGCACCGCTGCCCGGTTCGAACATCACCGGCCAGGCTTGCTCGTAGATGCCCGGCGTGCAGCGCTGCTGGCAGTTGGCGTGCGCCAGCGTGATGCGGCGCGGGTCCTGCCAGACCATCAGCTTGCAGCCGCTGCCGTCATTGGCGCGCAGCTCGATACTCGGCTTTTTCTGGACCTGCCGGAAGTCCGCCAGGTTGAAGCTGCACGAGCCGCGCTTGCCGACCCACAGCTTCCACGACAGCTGCTGCACGCTGTTGTCCGACACGCGCAGCTGGGCATCTTCGCGGAAGCCGTCTTCCTCGGTGCGGCGGCAGTCGCCGACCAGGTCGATGTCGCGGCTGGCGATCGGCGTGGGGCGGCCGCCAAGGCCACCGGGCAGCGGGATGCAGCCGGCCAGCGCCGCAGCGAGCGCGGCTGCAGCCACCAGGCGGAAGGTGAGCGGGAGGCGGTTCATTTTGCCGGGCGGCGCAGGTGCCAGTCGGTCGCCTGCTGGAACGCGTGGGCGGTCTGCAGCAGGCGCGCTTCGTCGAAGTAGTTGCCGATCAGCTGCAGGCCCACCGGCATGTTGCCCTCGCCAAAGCCGCAGGGCACGCTCATGCCGGGCAGTCCGGCGAGGCTGGTCGACAGCGTGAAGATATCGGCCAGGTACATCTGCAGCGGGTCGGAGGTCTTCTCGCCCAGTTTCCACGCGACCGTCGGCGCCACTGGGCCCATGATCACGTCGCATTGCGCGAAGGCGCGCTGGAAGTCGTCGGCGATGATGCGGCGGATCTTCTGCGCCTGCAGGTAGTAGGCGTCGTAATAGCCGTGCGACAGCACGTACGTGCCCACCAGGATGCGGCGCTTGACCTCGGGGCCGAAGCCTTCGGCGCGGCTCTTCTTGTACATGTCGAGCAGGTCGCGGTACTCGGCCGCGCGGTGGCCGTAGCGCACGCCGTCAAAGCGCGACAGGTTGGACGAGGCCTCGGCGGGGGCGATCACGTAGTACACCGGGATCGACAGCTCGGTCTTGGGCAGCGACACCTCGACCAGCCTGGCGCCGAGCTTTTCATATTCGCCCAGCGCGGTGCGCACGGCCTGCTCGACGTCCGTCGACAGCCCGGCGCCGAAGTACTCGCGCGGCAGGCCGATGCGCAGGCCGGCCAGCGGCCTTTGTGCGCTGGCGCCACTGGTGCCGGCAAGCGGCTGGCCCAGGTAGCGGGTGAAATCCTCGTCCACCCCGCCTTGCGCGGGCGTGATGCTGGTGGAATCGCGCTCGTCGAAGCCGGCCATGGCGTTGAGCAGCAGTGCGCAGTCTTCGGCGGTGTGGGCCATCGGGCCGGCCTGGTCCAGCGACGAGGCGAAGGCGATCATGCCGTAGCGCGACACGCGGCCGTAGGTCGGCTTGATGCCGGTGATGCCCGAGAACGACGACGGCTGGCGGATCGAGCCGCCGGTGTCGGTGCCGGTGGCGGCCGGCGCCAGGCCGGCGGCCACGGCCGCGGCCGAGCCGCCCGACGAGCCGCCGGGCACGCGCGTGGTGTCCCACGGGTTCTGCACCGGGCCGAAGTGCGAGTTCTCGTTGGACGAGCCCATCGCGAATTCGTCCATATTGGTCTTGCCCAGCGTGACCATGCCGGCCGCGCCCATGCGCTCGACCACGGTGGCGTCGAACGGGCTTTCATAGTTGGCGAGCATCTTCGAGCCGGCCGTGGAGCGCCAGCCGCGCGTGACGAAAACGTCCTTGTGTGCGATGGGCACGCCGGTCAGCAGCGTGGCTTCGCCGCGGGCGCGGCGCTCGTCGGCGGCGCGGGCCTGAGCGAGCGAGCGGTCGGCGTCGACGTGGACGAAGGCGTTCAGGGCACCGGCCCGCCCGATGCGGGCGAGATACTCGCGCGCGAGTTCCTCGGCGGAAACGGAGCGCGCCGCCAGGGCATCGGCGAGCTGGCGCAGGGAAGTCACGGAATCAGCGGAAAAGGGCATGACAGTCGGAAGGCATCAGGGTGGCGTGCGTCGGTGCGGACCCGGCGGCAGTGGCGGCAGCGGGGGCGATGGCGGTCATTACTCGATGACCTTGGGCACGAGGTAGAGGCCGTTCTCGGTGGACGGGGCGGGGCGCTGGTAGTCCTCGCGCCGGTCGGATTCGGTCACGACGTCGTCGCGCAGGCGCTGGGCCATGTCGCGCACGGCCGACAGCGGGTGCGCCAGCGGCGTGATGCCGGTGGTGTCTACCGCTTGCATCTGCTCGACCAGCGAGAAGAAATTGTTGAGCTGCGCGAGCGTCTGCGCGGCCTCGGCATCGCTGGTTTCGATGCGGGCCAGGTGCGCGATGCGCTTGACGTCGGAAAGGTCGAGGGCCATGGCTTGGGTTCGGGTGCGTTCTGGTGCGAAAAGTGCGCGCTTGCGGCAGCCGCCGCCGGCTCATGCGGCGGGTGCGTCGCGCGTGCCGGGCGGGCGCCGGAGGAGCGCCCCGGGGTCATCGGAATTGCAGGTTTTTTCAGGCTCAATACGCCGGAATCAGCGGGAATTATAAGGTATCATTGCGTGCTCCCGACCGTTGGCAACGTCTTCGCCACATGGGCGCCTGACCACTTTGTCCAGGCGTCCGCTCGGTGAAGTTGTCGTCACTACGGCGGTTGCCGTCCCAGTTTGCCCGGCAGGGCAGCGGGATGTGTGCAAGCAGGAATCGCCTGGGTCCTCTGATTAGACCTCCCGCGGCATTGCCGGACATGTCCCGTCATGTCCCGTACATGTCCGATAAGCAACTTTCTCGCGAACTTTTCCGCGAGGTCTAATCAAAGGTTCCCGTAGGGCCGGTGCGCACGTCGCGCCGGTTGCGGCTGGCCGACCCCCATCCCCGGGCCAGGGCGATGGGCGGAGGGCCGCCGAGCGCCCCGGGAAACCGTGAACCATTACCCACACAAACGCATTTCGTGGCCGGGCCGCCCGCGGCGCCGGCCGCTTCGCATACTCGCGAACCAACAGAAAACAGGATTCCTGATGTTCGGATTTCTCCGCAGCTACTTCTCCAACGACCTCGCGATCGACCTGGGCACCGCCAACACCCTGATCTATATGCGCGACAAGGGCATCGTCCTGGACGAGCCTTCGGTGGTGGCGATTCGCCAGGAAGGCGGTCCCAACGCCAAGAAGACCATCCAGGCGGTGGGCAAGGAAGCCAAGCAGATGCTGGGCAAGGTGCCCGGGAATATAGAAGCCATTCGTCCGATGAAGGACGGCGTGATCGCCGACTTCACCGTGACCGAGCAGATGCTCAAGCAATTCATCAAGATGGTGCACGACACGAAGCTGCTGCGTCCGAGCCCGCGCATCATCATCTGCGTGCCGTGCGGCTCGACCCAGGTCGAGCGCCGCGCCATCCGCGAATCGGCGCTGGGCGCCGGCGCCAGCCAGGTGTACCTGATCGAGGAGCCGATGTCGGCCGCGATCGGCGCCGGCCTGCCGGTCTCGGAGCCGTCGGGCTCGATGGTGGTGGACATCGGCGGCGGCACCACCGAGGTGGGCATCATCTCGCTGGGCGGCATGGTCTACAAGGGGTCGGTGCGCGTCGGCGGCGACAAGTTCGACGAAGCCATCGTCAACTACATCCGCCGCAACTACGGCATGCTGATCGGCGAGCAGACCGCCGAAGCCATCAAGAAGGAAATCGGCTCGGCCTTCCCGGGTTCCGAAGTCCGTGAAATGGAAGTCAAGGGCCGCAACCTGTCCGAGGGCATTCCGCGTGCCTTCACGGTGTCGTCCAACGAAATCCTCGAAGCCCTGACCGATCCGCTCAACCAGATCGTGTCGGCGGTGAAGATCGCGCTGGAACAGACCCCGCCGGAACTGGGCGCGGACATCGCCGAGCGCGGCATGATGCTGACCGGCGGCGGTGCGCTGCTGCGCGACCTGGACCGCCTGCTGGCCGAGGAAACCGGCCTGCCGGTGCTGGTCGCCGAAGACCCGCTGACCTGCGTGGTGCGCGGCTCCGGCATGGCGCTGGAACGCATGGACAAGCTCGGCAGCATCTTCTCTTACGAGTAAAGCAGAAGGACTGCACGTGGCAATGCGCGGCCAGCCGGATCGAGCGATCAGGGCGGGGGCGCATCGCTCCAACCGTGGGGGGCTTCCCCCCATCCCACTCGCCGCCCTGACGTGTCGCACGCCCCGCGCATGCATCACACGGGGCGGCGGGCTGTTTCCGCCTGCGCCCGGGTAAATGGATTACTCCCCACCGCCGCTCTTCAAGCAAGGGACTTCGGCTGTCGCTCGCCTGGTCATGTATGTGGCCGTTGCGCTGGCGCTGCTGATCGTCGACGCCCGTTTCGATGCGCTGCGCACGGTGCGGCAGGTTGCCGCCACGGTGCTGATGCCGGTCGAACGCGTCGTGCTGGTGCCGCGCGACGCCGTGCGCACCCTGTTCGACTACGCGCAGTCGTCGGCCATGCTCGCCACCGAGAACCGCGACCTGCGCCGCGGCGCGGTGCAGCAGGCCGAAGCCTCGGTGCGCCAGGCGCAGCTCGAGGCCGAGAACAACCAGCTGCGCAAGCTGCTGGGCCTGGTGCAGCAATCGGCCACGCCGGTGACGACCGCCGAGATCCTGTATGACGCCCGCGACCCGTACAGCCAGCGCATCGTGATCGACAAGGGCAGCCAGCAAGGGCTGCGCGCCGGCTATCCGGTGATCGACGAGCGTGGCGTGGTGGGCCAGGTGACGCGCGTGTCGCCGTTCCAGTCCGAAGTGACGCTGCTGACCGACAAGGACCAGGCGATTCCCGTGCAGGTGGTGCGCAACGGCCTGCGCAGCGTGGCCTTCGGCGGCGCGCGCGCCGGCCAGCTCGACCTGCGCTTCATGGCCGCCGCGGCCGACCTGCAGCAGGGTGACCTGCTGGTGACGTCGGGCCTCGACGGCACCTATCCGCCGGGCCTGCCGGTGGCAAAGATCGTGCAGATCGACCGCAAGGCCGATACGGCGTTCTCGCGCGTCTACTGCGAGCCCGTGGCGGGCGTGCGCTCGCACCGGCAGTTGCTGGTGGTGCGCTATGACGCCGCTATGCCGGCCCGCATGCCGGTCGACGAGAAGGCCGAGGCGCCGGTCAGGGGTGCCAGGTCGGCCGCTGCCCGGGCCGCCGCGGCGAGTGCGGCCGCGGCCAAGGCCCCTGCCGCCAAGGAGGCGCAAGAGTGACCAATCCCCAATACCTGCTGCGGCCGGTCAATCCTGCCTTTATCGCGCTCAGCTTCGTGCTGGCCTTCCTGTTCAACCTGATGCCCTGGGGCACCACGCTGTGGGTGCCCGACATGGTGGCACTGGTGCTGGTGTTCTGGAACATCCACCAGCCGCGCAAGGTGGGCATGGGCGTGGCGTTTGCGCTGGGCCTGCTGATGGACGTGCACGATGCGCGCCTGCTGGGCGAGCATGCCATGGCCTACACGCTGCTGGCCTACTTTGCCATCACCATCCATCGCCGCGTGCTGTGGTTCACGGTCTACACGCAGGCGCTGCACGTGCTGCCGCTGCTGTTCGTGGCGCACGCGGTGCCGGTGGTGATCCGCCTGGCCATGGGCGCGCCGCTGCCAGGCTGGCCGCTGCTGCTGGCGCCGGGCATCGAAGCGCTGCTGTGGCCGATGGCGACCAGCCTGCTGCTGGCGCCGCAACGCCGTTCGGTCGATGTGGACGAGACCCGTCCCATCTGACGCCGCCGAGCGCCTCCCTTTGCTTCCCTTGTTGCATACCTGTCCGGGCCCCGCAGTACCATGACCGAAATCCGCAACGTCGAACTGGAAATCGGCCGCTTCCGCATCCGCGTGGCGGCTGCGGCGCTGTTTACGGTGATCTGCTTCGGCCTGCTGTTCTCGCGCTTCCTGTGGCTGCAGTGGTACAAGCATGACCAGTACTCGGCCAAGGCCGAGGACAACCGCATCTCGGTGGCGCCGATCGAGCCCAACCGCGGCATCATCATGGACCGCAACGGGATCGTGCTGGCGCGCAACTATTCGGCCTACACGCTGGAAATCACGCCGTCCAAGCTGACCGATACGCTCGACAACACCATCGAGGGCCTGGCCGCGCTGGTGGATATCCAGCCGCGCGACCGCCGCCGCTTCAAGCGCCTGCTGGAGGAGTCGCGCAGCTTCGAGAGCCTGCCGATACGCAGCCAGCTCACCGACGAAGAGGTGGCGCGGTTCTCTGCGCAGCGGTTCCGCTTCCCCGGCGTGGACGTGCGTGCGCGCCTGTTCCGGCAATACCCGATGGGCGAGTCGGCCTCGCACGTGATCGGCTACCTGGGCCGCATCTCGCAGCGCGACCAGGAGCGCATCGAGGCCATGGACGAGGCCAACGATGCCGAAGGCGTCAAGTACGATCCGCGCAAGGACGCCGACAACTACAAGGGCACCAACTACATCGGCAAGATCGGCCTGGAGCAGAGCTACGAGGCCGAGCTGCACGGCCTGACCGGCTTCGAGGAAGTGGAGGTGAGCGCGGGCGGGCGGCCCATCCGCACGCTGTCGACCTCGCCCGCCACGCCCGGCAACAACCTGATCCTGTCGCTCGACATCCGCCTGCAGCAGCTGGCCGAGGAACTGTTCGGCGACCGCCGCGGCGCGCTGGTGGCGATCGAGCCGGCCACGGGCGACATCCTGGCCTTCGTCTCCAAGCCGACCTTCGACCCGAACCTGTTCGTCGAAGGCATCGACTCCAACACCTGGGGCGAGCTCAACAACTCGCCCGACAAGCCGCTGCTGAACCGTCCGCTGCGCGGCACCTACCCGCCGGGGTCGACCTACAAGCCGTTCATGGCGCTGGCGGCGCTCACCACCGGCAAGCGCACCGCGGCCTGGGGCATGCACGATCCGGGCTTCTTCACGCTCGGCAACCACACCTTCCGCGACGACAAGCCGGGTGGCCACGGATGGGTCGACATGCAGGCGTCGATCGTGCAGTCGTGCGACACGTACTACTACTCGCTGGCGCGCGACATGGGCGTCAACGCCATTCACGACTTCATGAAGCCGCTGGGCTTCGGCCAGATCACCGGTATCGATATCGAGGGCGAAAGCCGCGGCATCCTGCCGTCGACCGAATGGAAGCGCAAGACCTACCGCAAGCCCGAGCAGCAGAAGTGGTATGACGGCGAAACCATCTCGCTGGGCATCGGCCAGGGCTACAACAGCTTCACCATCCTGCAGCTCGCCAACGCCATCTCGATCATTGTCAACAACGGCGCGGCGATGAAGCCTCACCTGGTGAAGGCCGTCGAGGACTCGGTCAGCCGCAAGCGCGCGCTGACCGTGCCCAAGGAAAGCTATCGCATCCCGCTCAAGCAGGCCGATATCGACGTGATCAAGCGTGCCATGGTGGCAGTGACGCACTCCGGCACCGCCGCGCGCGCGTTCGCCGGCGCCGCCTACGAGTCGGCCGGCAAGACCGGTACGGCGCAGACCTACACGATGGGCAAGAACGAGAAGTACAACCACCATGCGCTGGACGAGCGCAAGCGCGACCACTCGCTCTACACCGCATTCGCGCCGGCGGACAATCCCAAGATCGCGCTGGCGCTGATCGTCGAGAACGCCGGCTTTGGCGCCGCAGTGGCGGCGCCGATCGCGCGCAAGGTGATGGATTACTACCTGCTGGGCAAGTGGCCGGCGGAGCTGGAGGCATCGGCACCGCCCGAGTCCGAGCGCGTTGCCGGCCGCGCGCCGGTGGATACGCCGAGCGTCTTCACCACCGGCCAGACCGCGAGCATCGCCAGTGCAACGGTGATGTCGAGCGGCGGAGCGCCGGCCGGTGCCAGCGCCGTGGCCGCCAGCGCCGTTGCCGCCAGCGCGGCGGCGGTGAGCGCCGTGCCTGCGTCGGCGGCTCATGCGGCAGCCTCCGATGCGAAGGCGCCCGCGCTTGATCCCGCCGCCATCGCGCCGGCATCCGCCGTGCAGACGCTGGACGAGCGCATGCTGCAGGCGCTGGGCCACAGCAAGCCGCTGGCGCCCGCACCTGCGCCGGCCTCCGCACCGGCGGCCAAGGCGCCCGCGCCCAAACCACGCGTCAAGCCCGTCGCCGCCAGTCCGGCGGCCGGTGCCGACGTCACACGCTGAAGGAGACGCGCATGGATCGACGTCGCGTCCTGTCACTGATCAAGATGGCGTTCACCGGTTTCGACAAGCCGCTGGCCCTGATTGTCTTCCTGCTGTTCGCCACCGGCATCGTGGCACTGTACTCGGCCGCCATCGACATGCCCGGCCGGGTCGAAGACCAGTTGCGCAACATCCTGCTCTCGTACGTGGTGATGCTGGTGATCGCCTACCTGCCCTCGCAGACGCTGATGCGGGTGGCGGTGCCAATGTATACGGTGGGCGTCGCGCTGCTGATTGCGGTGGCGATGTTCGGCCTGATCCGCAAGGGCGCGCGGCGCTGGCTCTACGTGGGCATGGTGATCCAGCCGTCGGAGATCATGAAGATCTCGATGCCGCTGATGCTGGCCTGGTACTTCCAGAAGCGCGAAGGCGTGGTCAAGTGGTTCGACTTTGTCGTCGCGCTGGCGCTGCTGCTGGTGCCGATCGGCCTGATTGCCAAGCAGCCTGACCTGGGTACCGCGCTGCTGGTGATGGCGGCGGGCGTCTATGTGATCTATTTCGCCGGGCTGTCGTGGAAGATCATCCTGCCGCTGCTGGGCATGCTGGTGGTGGCGGTCACGCTGCTGGTGACATTCCAGAACGATATCTGCGCGCCGGGCGTGAGCTGGCCGGTCCTGCACGACTACCAGCAGCACCGCGTGTGCACGCTGCTCGACCCGACCACCGATCCGCTCGGCAAGGGTTTCCACACCATCCAGTCGATCATCGCGATCGGCTCGGGCGGGGTGGAAGGCAAGGGCTGGCTCAAGGGCACGCAGACGCACCTGGAATTCATCCCGGAAAAGCACACCGACTTCATCTTTGCGGTGTTTTCGGAGGAGTTCGGCCTGATCGGCAACGCCGTGCTGCTGGTGCTGTACCTGCTGCTGATCTTCCGGGGGCTGTTCATCGCCGCCAATGCGCCGACGCTGTTCTCGCGCTTGCTGGCAGGGTCCATTACGCTGATCTTCTTTACCTATGCCTTCGTCAACATGGGCATGGTGAGCGGCATCCTGCCGGTGGTGGGGGTGCCGCTGCCGCTGATGAGCTACGGCGGGACGGCGCTGGTGACGCTGGGGGCGGGGATCGGGATCCTGATGAGTATTTCCCGACAGAAGCGCTTGATCCAGACGTAATAGGGTAGAGGGGCGGCGACGCCCCTTTTGCTAAACTGCCATCCAAATTTCTCCGGTTGAAGCCAATGAACGCCCAAGAAGTCGCCGCCTACCTGCAGAGCAATCCAGAGTTCTTCGAAGACCACGCTGAATTGCTGGCCACCGTGCAGCTGACCAGCCCGCACAGCCACCGCGCGGTCTCGCTGCAGGAGCGCCAGATGGAAATCCTGCGCGAGAAGAACAAGGGGCTCGAATTGCGGCTGGCCGACCTGGTGCGCCACGGGCACGACAACGACCGCACCCAGCAGCGCATGCATGCCTGGCAGCTGCGCCTGCTGGCTGAAGCCGATTCGCACGCGCTGCCCTACGCCGTGCAGGACGGCCTGCAGCAGGTGTTCGACGTGCCCGCCGTGGCGCTGAAGCTGTGGGATGTGGCGGAGCAGTATGCACACATGGAAGTGGCCCAGGGCGCCAGCGAAGACCTACGCCTGTTTGCCGAAGGCCTGCGCGCGCCATACTGCGGCACCAACAGCGGCTTCGAGGCCGCCGGCCTGCTGGAGCACGACGATATTGCCTCGCTGGCGATGGTGACGCTGCGCGTGCCCGTGCGTGACGGCTCGGATGCGCTTGGCGCGGCCTTCGGCCTGCTGGTGCTGGGTTCGCCCGACGCCCGCCGCTTCCACGACGGCATGGGCACCGCCTACCTGGCGCAGATTGGCGAAGTTGCTGGCGCAGCGCTCAACCGCCTGCGCGACTGAGCGCAGACCTCCACCCGCCGGCCGCGCCATGACAACCCGCCAGCCGGATGCCACCGCGGACGAAGCTCCGCCGCCACGCGACCCGCTGGTCGCGTGCTACCTCGACTGGCTGGCCGGCAGCCGCAAGCTGGCCGACCATACCCTCACCAGCTACGGCCGGGACCTCACCGTGCTGCAGGCCCAGGCGGCACGCCACGCCCCGGGCATCGGCCTGCTGGCCTTGCAGACCCACCATATCCGCGCCTTTGCCGCGCGCCTGCACGGCGCGGGGCTGGCCGGCACCAGCATTGCACGCACGCTGTCGGCATGGCGGGGCTTCTACCTGTGGGCTGCACGGCACGGGCACGGCGTGACCGCCAATCCGGTCGATGGCGTGCGCGCGCCGAAGTCGGGCAAGCCGCTGCCCAAGGCGTTGTCGGTCGAACATGCGGTCGCGCTGGTATCGCGCCCTGCCGGCAGCGATGCCGCCGGCCTGTGCGACCAGGCTGTCTACGAGCTGTTCTATTCCTGCGGGCTGCGGCTGTCGGAGCTGGTGCAGCTCGACCTGCGCTATGTCGAAGAAGGCGGCTACCGCTCCATCGGCTGGCTCGATATCGCGGGCGCAGAGGTCACGGTGACCGGCAAGGGCTCGCGCCGGCGCACGGTGCCGGTGGGCAGCAAGGCTGTCGAAGCATTGCGGGCGTGGATCGCGGTGCGCGACACGCTCCTGAAACCGGGCGCCGCGCCCGAAGACGCCAACGCCCTGTTCCTTGGCCCGCGCGGGCGCCGCCTTGCCATGCGCACGGTCCAGTTGCGCCTGAAGGCGCAGGCGCTGCGCGCGGGGGTGCCGGCCGACGTGCATCCGCACATGCTGCGGCATTCCTTCGCCACCCATGTGCTGCAATCTTCCGGCGACCTGCGGGCGGTGCAGGAGATGCTTGGACACGCCAGCGTGTCGACCACGCAGATCTATACGGCGTTGGATTTCCAGCATCTTGCAAAGGTCTACGACAAGGCGCATCCGCGCGCCGGGCGGGCCAGGCCGGCGCCCAAGCCAACGGAAGCCGACCCGGCTGACGAAAGCGAAAGCGACTAATCAGCCCACTGCGCCAGCACGTCGCGGAAGCGCTCCATCTCCGGCAGCAGCCACGCGCGGAAGGCCTGCACCTTAGGCAGCTGCAGCGTGCCCGGCGCACACACGAAATACAGCAGCCACGGACACGGGATGCTGACATCGAACAGCCGCACCACGCGGCCTGACAGCAGGTCGTTATAGGCCAGCGACGAGCGGATCAGCGCAATGCCCTGGCCTTCTGCCGCGGCCTGCAGCAGCAGCGACGAATCCTCCAGCAACAGGCCCTTGCGCGGCTCCGGCCAGTCCAGTCCGGCCGCTTCGAACCACGGTTTCCACGGATCGCCCTCGCCGCGCAGCATCGACAGGCTGGCCATGTCCCGCGGACGCTCGGGCAGGCGCCCGCCGTTGTAGTTCGGGCTGCACACCGGGAAGAACACGTCGTCGAGCAGCTTCTCCACGTACAGGCCCGGATAGTCGCCGGTGCCCATGCGCAGGGCGATGTCGACTTCTTCATGGCTGAAGTTGACCAGCGTATTCGAAGAGAGCAACTCGACGTCCAGCTCCGGATGCCGTTCGATGAAGCTGCCAATGCGCGGCGTCAGCCAGCGTGCGGCGAACGACGGCATGGTGCTGATGGTGAGCCGCTTGTCGCGGTTGCCGGCCTGCAGCACGCGCGTGGCATCGGCAATCTGCAGCAGCGCGTCGCGCACGCGTTCCGCGTAGACGCGCCCCGCAGGCGTGAGGGCAACACGCTTTCCATGGCGCTCGAACAGCGGCTGGCCCAACTCCTCCTCGAGCGCACGGACCTGGTGGCTCACCGCCCCATGCGTGACGAACAACTCGGTCGCAGCCCGGGAGAAGCTCTCGTGCCGGGCCGCGGCTTCAAAGGCGCGCAGTGCGGTCAGCGCCGGCAGGCGGGGCAACTCGCGATGCCAGCCGCGCGGCATGTCCTTTTCCCATGCCCCTTTCCAAGCCATGATGGCCTCCGCTTTGTGAGTTTCTCTAACAAGAACAAGGAAAATATATCGTTTTGATAGTGCGTGGGCAATCACTAGAATTGATTTCACCGGCGCCCCACCGTCGCTGTCCTCAACTGGCCTGGTAAGCGAACCGGGCCAGTTTCGGGAAAACAGGATGGTTCGGCGAAGCCCGCCGAGGCCGGCAAAAGGAGATCCCACCATGAAAACTCTGCTCACAACGACAGTGTTCACCCTGAATCCTGGCGAAGTCACCGCGCTGTCTGTACACGCGGCCCAGCGCCTGCACGTGGAAGACGCCGCAGGCTCCGACCTGTGGATCACCCGCGAAAACGATTCCGAGGACTACTGGATGCGCTGTGGCGGGAGCCTCCTGCTGCGCCGCGGAGACGAGGTGGTCCTGAGCATCGATCCGCGCGCCAGGCGTGCGGTCAGGCTGGCACTGATTGCCGAGGCACGCCGTCCGGCATTCACGGCCGCCGATGTGCCGCACCTGGTGTATCGCATCGTGCGCCGTCTGGTTCGAGGCACGGAATGGACGCCCAACCAAGACCAGGTCACCGCCTCCTGACGAGGGCGGGGCATCGTCCGCATCACACCGGGCACGCGCGCACCTGCGCCTGGTGTGGTCACGTGACGCACCGGGCGATTCCCACGATCCAACCACCTGAGTAGCACAGGCAGGGGGCCGGCGAAAGCCGGCCCTTTTCGTTACACTCTCGCCATGCATCCGATTCAAATCATCGAGCGGGGCCGGGAGGACTACCAGCCCTGCTTCGACGCGATGCGCGCCTTCACCGCCGCGCGCACGCCCGAGACGCCCGACCAGGTCTGGCTGGTCGAGCATCCGCCGGTCTACACGCTGGGCCAGGCGGGCGATCCCGCGCACCTGCTGGCGCCGGACGACAGCATTCCCGTGGTGCAGATCGACCGTGGCGGCCAGATCACTTATCACGGTCCCGGCCAGGTCGTGGCCTACCTGCTGCTCGATTTGCGCCGCCGGCACCTGATGGTGCGCGAGCTGGTCCACGCGATCGAGCAGGCGGTGCTCGACACGCTCGCGGCGTATAATCTCGCAGCCGAACGCAAGCCCGGCGCCCCCGGCATCTACCTGTCCGACGGGCCGCACCAGGGCGCCAAGATTGCTGCGCTCGGCCTCAAGATCCGCAACGGCTGCAGCTACCACGGCGTCAGCCTCAACGTGCAGATGGACCTGTCGCCGTTCCTGCGCATCAACCCCTGCGGCTATGCCGGGCTGGAAACAGTCGACATGGCGACCGCGGGCGCCACCTTCGCGGTGGCGGATGCAAGCGACGCGATGCTGCCCGTGACCGCGGCACAACAACCCGAAATCGCACAGCGCCTGGCGGCTGCATTGTGCGAGGTGCTGGCAGCGCACGAAGCACGCGCGCCGGCGGCCAAAGAAGTTGCCGCCCCGGCTGAAACGAAGCAGCCGGGTGAAACGGCCCTGGCCTCCTAGTCAAAAGCGAAATGCACGCTGAGCGCGTGCGGAGAAATGTATGAGCGACGCCCTGATCGCCACTTCCAGCGAAGCCCCGCAATCCCCCGCGGAGCAGTACGACCCGACCCGCAAGCAGAAGTCGGCCGACAAGACCGCACGCATCCCCATCAAGATCGTGCAGGCCGAAAAGCTCAAGAAGCCGGACTGGATCCGCGTGAAGGCCGCCACCGGCAACTCGCGTTTCTATGAGATCAAGGACATCCTGCGCGCCAACAACCTGGTGACGGTGTGCGAGGAAGCGAGTTGCCCGAACATCGGTGAATGCTTCGGCAAGGGCACCGCCACCTTCATGATCATGGGCGACAAGTGCACGCGCCGCTGCCCGTTCTGCGACGTCGGCCACGGCCGCCCCGATCCGCTGGACGTGAACGAGCCGGGCAACCTCGCCCGCACCATCGCCCAGCTCAAGCTGAACTACGTGGTGATCACCAGCGTCGACCGCGACGACCTGCGCGACGGCGGCGCCCAGCACTATGTCGACTGCATCTCGCAGACGCGCGAGCTCTCGCCCGGCACCCGCATCGAAGTGCTGGTGCCCGATTTCCGTGGCCGCCTGGACAAGGCGCTGGACATCCTGCAGGCCTGCCCGCCGGACGTGATGAACCACAACATGGAAACCGTGCCGCGCCTGTACAAGCAGGCCCGCCCTGGCGCGGACTACGCGCACTCGCTCACGCTGCTGCAGGAATTCAAGCGCCGCAACCCCAACGTGCCGACCAAGTCGGGCCTGATGGTGGGCCTGGGCGAGACCGACGAGGAAATCCTCGAAGTCATGCGCGACATGCGCGCCCACGACATCGACATGCTGACCATCGGCCAGTACCTCGCGCCGTCGAACCACCACCTGCCGGTGCTGCGCTACGTGCATCCCGACACCTTCAAGATGTTCGAGGAAGAGGCCTACAAGATGGGCTTCACGCATGCAGCGGTGGGGGCGATGGTGCGGAGTTCGTACCACGCTGACCAGCAGGCGCATCAGGCAGGGTTTGCCTGAGGCATTGCTCTGATGGAAACAAAACCGGCCGGGATCACCCGGCCGGTTTTGTTTTGGGCGATGCGTATTCGCGTCGTCAGCCTCAGGGGTTTGGTCAGCGGAGGGTGACACGTCTATAGCCGATTCCTGATCTCCGGGCTGGGATGCCTTCAGGGCGCAGCGACGGCCCCACGTTCTCAGGGCGCCCATCGCCGGTGCATGCCCCATTTTCGGTCTAAGGTGAATCCCTACTGCCTGGGCCTCCTCAGTGTCGTTATGATGAATTCATCGATAAATTATCGATGAATTGCTAACGAGTCACATCGGGCACATCGTCCGCCTAAACTGTTAGCAGCACGTCTCCCGATGCTGCCCATGAACCCCTGCACCATCCATCGTCTCGCCGAGCAGGCCTTGCTCTACAGCGTGGCGCCGCCGGCGTCGCTCGATGTCCAGCGCCGCATCTGGGCCATGGCCGCGCGTGCGGCGGACTGGCGGGGCGTGGTCGATGTGGTGCCGGGCATGAACAACCTCACCGTGATCTTCGATGGCAGCGCCGATGTCGAGGCGCTGGAGCGCAACCTGAAGCTCGCCTGGGCTTCGGGCGAGACGCGCAATGCCACCGGCAAGGTGGTGGAGATCCCGGTGCGCTACGGCGGCGAGGACGGCCCGGACCTGGCGGACGTGGCGGCGCATACCGGTCTCAGCCCGCAGGAAGTGGTGCGCCGCCACGCGGGCGGGGAGTACGTCGTCTACTTCCTCGGTTTCCAGCCCGGCTTCGCCTACATGGGCGGGCTTGAGCCCGCGCTGGCCACGCCGCGCCGCCGTGAGCCGCGCCTGGCGGTGCCGGCCGGTTCGGTCGGCATCGGCGGCGAGCAGACCGGCATCTATCCGGCTGTCCTGCCGGGCGGCTGGCAGCTGATCGGGCGCACCGACGCCGAGCTCTTCGTGGCGGACCGCGATCCGCCTTCCCTGTTTGCGCCGGGCGACACCGTGCGCTTTGTCGCCGAGGAAATCGTCGCGTGATTGAAATCATCCGCCCCGGTGCACTGGCTTCGGTCCAGGATCTCGGCCGCACCGGCTTTCGCCGCTTCGGCGTCGGCCGTTCCGGCGCGATGGACCCGCTGGCCGTGACGATCGGCAACCGGTTGCTCGGCAACGCGCCGGGCTGCGCGGCCATCGAATTCACCCTTGGCCGCGCGGCGGTGCGATTTCACGTTGACATGCGCGTCGCGCTGGCCGGCGCCGAGTGCGGCGCCAACCTGGACGGCGTGCCGGTGTGGTCCTGGCATGCCTTCGACGTGCATCGCGGCGAGACGCTCACGTTGCCCTCGGCCAGGGGCGGCACGCGCACTTATCTCTGCGTGGCAGGCGGCATCGACGTCGAGCCGGTCATGGGTTCGCGCAGTACCGACCTGAAGTCTGGCTTCGGCGGATTTGCCGGCCGCGCGCTGCAGGAAGGCGACCGGCTGGGCGCGGCGCATCCCGGACTGGCGGCCGAAGGCGACTGGCTTGGCGTGCAGGCGCCGGTGTGGGCGATGCCCGCCGGCGTGCCCGGCAGTGCCTGCCCGATCCGCATGCTGCCGGGTCCGGAGTACGACGATTTCGACGCTGACTCGCAGGCCGCATTCTGGGAAGCCGACTGGACCGTCACCCCCAACAGCAACCGCATGGGGCTGCGCCTGAATGGCCCGGCGCTCAGGCGCGCGCCGGAACGCAGCGCAGACCTGCTCTCGCACGGCGTGGTGCCGGGCGTGATCCAGGTACCGCCGGCCGGCCAGCCGATCGCGCTGATGGCCGACGCGCAGACCACCGGCGGCTATCCGAAGATCGGCGTGGTCATTGCCGCCGACCTGTGGCGGCTGGCGCAGGTACCGCTGGGCGCGCCGGTGCGCTTCGTGAAGGTGACACTGGCGGAGGCGGCCAGCGCGCAGGCGGCGCTCGACCGCTACCTGCGCCAGATCGACCTGGCACTGCAATGGCAGGGCGATGGCATGACCATCGCCGCGCGCCGGCGCACGCGCACACGCGCAGCGGCGTAGGACACATCGCTAACCAGACAGATGGCGGGGCGCGAGGCACCGCACAGGAGAACGGCAATGCAAATCGACCTGAACGCCGACCTCGGCGAAGGCTGCGGCAACGATGAAGCGCTGCTCGCGCTGATCAGCTCCGCCAACGTGGCATGCGGCTGGCACGCGGGCGACGCGGCCACCATGCTGCAGACCGTGAAGTGGGCGATGGCTCACGGCGTAGCGATCGGCGCGCACCCGAGTTTTCCTGACCGCGAGAACTTCGGCCGTACCGAAATGCAGCGCGACCCGGAGGCGGTCTACGCCGACGTGCTGTACCAGATCGGCGCGCTCGCTGCGATCGTACGCGCGCAGGGCGGCCAGCTTCATCACGTGAAGCCGCATGGCGCGCTCTACAACCAGGCTGCGCGGGATTCCGCGCTGGCCGAGGCCATCGTGCGCGCCGTGCGCGACTTCGATTCCGACCTGATCTTCTTCGGTCTCGCCGGCAGCCTGATGATCAGGGTGGCGCGCGACGCCGGCCTGCGCGTCAAGGAGGAAGTCTTCGCCGACCGCGGCTACAAGCCGGACGGCTCGCTGGTCAGGCGCGGCACGCCTGGAGCGCTGCACGAGGACGAGGAAGTTGCCCTGAACCAGACGCTGACCATGGTGCGCGAGCAGCGCGTGCGCGCCATCGACGGCAGCTGGGTCCCCATTCGCGCCGAAACCGTGTGTCTGCACGGCGACGGCGCCCACGCGCTTGCCTTTGCGCGCCGCATCCGGGAACGGCTCGGCGCAGAGGGTATCGCGGTCCGCGCCGGCGCCTAGCCTTACGCGACGCCGGCATTTAACGCGGCCAGCCCCGTCGTGCTGCAAGACGGCTACGGGCCGCACGCCTCCATCACACTTCTCTGGTGTCTCTTATGGAACAGGCAGTCAACCTATGGCCCCTTATCGGGGTCGGCGTCATCATCATCGGCTTCGTGCTGCGCTTCAATCCCATGCTGGTGGTGGTGCTTGCCGCCATCGCCACGGGGCTGGCGGCACCGATGCCGGTCATGCAGATCCTCTCCGCGATCGGCACCGCGTTCGTCAAGGCGCGCAACCTGCCGCTGATTATCCTGCTGCCGCTGGCGGTCATCGGCCTGCTGGAGCGGCACGGCCTGCGCGAACATGCACAGGCGTGGATCGCGCGCATCGCGTCGGCCACGGTCGGCCGCCTGCTGATCGTGTACCTGGGCGTGCGCGAGCTGACCGCCGCGGTTGGCCTGACCAGCCTCGGCGGCCATCCGCAGATGGTGCGTCCGTTGCTGGCCCCGATGGCCGAAGGCGCGGCCGAGAACCGCTTCGGACACCTGCCCGAGCCGATCCGCCAGCGCGTCCTGGCGTTCTGCGCCGCCACCGACAACGTCGGCCTGTTCTTCGGAGAGGACATCTTCGTGGCGTTCGGCGCCATCGCGCTGATGCATACCTTCCTGCTGTCGTCGAATATCGACGTGGAACCGCTGCACATCGCCGTCTGGGGGATTCCCACCGCGATTTGCGCGTTCCTGATCCATGCCGTGCGGCTGAGGCGGCTGGACGGCTGGCTCGAGCGCGAGCTGGGCGGCAAGGCCGCCGCCGCCAACGTGGCCGCCAAGAGCGGGGAATAAGGAGCCAGCCATGATCATTTCCATCGAGTATCTCTACTGGCTGGCCGGTCTGGTGCTGGCGATCACGGCGCTGATGACCTTCGCCGACCGCGAGCATCCGCGCCGCCTGAGCTCCGGCCTGTTCTGGCTGCTGTACGCCATCGTGTTCCTGGCCGGCGACAAGCTGCCGCCGGCGGCGGTGGGCATCGGCGCCGTGGTGATGGCGCTGATTGCTGGCTTCGGCGGCGTCGCCCACGGCAAGCATGAGAGCCTGCCGGAAGAAGAGCGCCGCGCCAGCGCGCGCCGCCTCGGCAACAAGCTGTTCGTGCCGGCCCTGCTGATTCCGCTGGTGACCGTGATCGGCACCGTGCTGTTCAAGGACGTCAAGATCGCCGGCGTGCCGCTGCTCGATCCCAAGAATGTGACCTTCGTCTCGCTCGGCATCGGCTGCCTGATCTCGCTGGGCGTGGTGTGCTGGCTCACGCGCGACACCGTTGCGCAGGGCATTCGCGAATCACGCCGCCTCACCGATTCGCTCGGCTGGGCGCTGGTGCTGCCGCAGATGCTGGCGATGCTGGGCCTGGTGTTCGCCGATGCCGGCGTGGGCAAGGCCGTGGCGCACCTGACCACGGCCTACATCAACATGGACTACAGGCTGGTTGCGGTGGTGGTCTACTGCGTGGGCATGGCACTGTTCACGGTCATCATGGGCAACGGCTTCGCGGCCTTCCCGGTGATGACCGGCGGGGTGGGCGTGCCCATCCTGGTCGGCATGTTCCACGGCAACCCGGCGGTGATGGCGGCGATCGGCATGTTCTCGGGCTATTGCGGTACGCTGATGACGCCGATGGCGGCCAACTTCAACATCGTGCCGGCCGCGCTGCTCGAGCTGGACGACAAGAACGCCGTGATCCGTGCCCAGGTGCCGACGGCGCTGTGCATTCTGGTGGCCAATATTGCGCTGCTTTACTTCCTGATGTAACTGATGAGTCCTGCCATGCGTACCGTCCTGCTCACCGGCTTCGAGCCGTTCGAGAACGAACCGATCAATCCGTCGTGGGAGGCGGTACGCGCGCTGGACGGCGAACGCGTGGGCGATGCCGTCATCGTCGCGCGCCAGCTGCCGTGCGTGTTCGGCGCTGCCATCGAGGCGATGGGCGCGCTGGTCGGCGAACTGAAGCCTGAACTGGTGATCGCGGTGGGGCAGGCCGGCGGACGTGCCGAGATGTCGGTGGAGCGGGTGGCGATCAACGTCGACGACGCCCGCATTGCCGACAACGCGGGCGAGCAGCCCATCGACACGGCCATCGTCAGCGGCGCCCCCGCGGCGTATTTCTCGTCATTGCCGATCAAGGCCATCGTGCGCGACATGCGCGAGGCGGGCGTGCCGGCCTCGGTATCGCAGACGGCCGGCACCTTCGTCTGCAACCACGTGTTCTACGGCCTGATGCACCTGCTCGCCGCGCACGGCAGAAGCGGCGTGCGCGGCGGCTTCATTCATATCCCCTACCTGCCCGAGCAGGCGGCGCGCCATCCGGGCCAGCCGAGCCTGTCGCAGGACACCATGGTGAAGGGCATCCGGCAGGCTGTTGCGACGGCGTTGTCCACCGATGCCGATATACGCGAGCAGGGCGGCCAGCTCCACTGAGTTCCCGCCGGTTACTCCTGCGTTCCTGCCGTCGCGGCAGCCCGTCTCCGTGCGGCCGCAGCCTTCCTTCGCGCCCTGCGCCCCAGGCTGACCTGTTCGAGGCGCCAGATCACGTAGCTGAACGCCATGAACGGCCATAGCCAGCCCAGCCACTGCGCCAGGCTGTTGAAATGCACGAAGCGGCCCATGCGCCAGCCCTGCTCGGAAATCCATGCATACGGGTTGGAGGGCAGCACATTGGTCAGCACCACCAGCACCACCAGCGCCACCATTGCCAGCACCGCACGCAGCCAGCGCGGCACGTACAGCAGCAGTGCCAGCACCAGCGAACTGGTCAGCAGCGCGAAGCGCCCACCCTCCGACAGCCAGTTGAAGGCGACGCCGTCCGGAAACTGGATCTCTGCCACCGCGGCCTTGATCAGCAGGGCCGCCGCCAGCAAGCCCGCCAGGATGCGCAGCATCGGCGCATGGCGGCGCATGGCGATCGACGCGAACAGCCCGGTGCCCAGCCAGCTGCATGCGGTCACCAGCGTCTCCAGCATCTGCTGGCTTTGCATGTCTTCTGGGCGCAGGCCGATATTGTCCTGCCAGGTCTCCAGCGAGGGCAGCAGGGCCTGCAGCACCTGCATCGGCCATGAGTCCGGGTCGGTCAGCCATTCACGCACGATGCCGCCCATGCCGAACAGGTGCTCCTGCGGGAAGATCTGCGCGAACGGCCACAGCAGCAACAGGATGATCGCGAAGCTCGCGTGCGGCTCGAACCAGGCGGTGCGCAGCCGGGTCAGTGTGCCGCGGTCGATTAGTGCGGCCGTGAAGGGCGCCACCACGGCGCCGCCCAGCAGCGCGCCGAGCGCGTTGGTGATCAGGTCGATATTCGACGAGATGCGGCTCGGCAGCCAGGTCTGGAAGGCCTCCATGCAAGCCGACAGCAATGCGCCGGCCACCAGCGCGATCAGCGTGGCGCGCGCGCCTGAAACGCGCGGATGCAGCGCCAGCACCACCAGCGCGCCGAAGGGGCAGTAGCCCAGCACATTGGTCAGCAGGTCGAATTCGGTGATGTAGCGCGGCTTGGGCGCGCTCAGGAAGGCAAACGGCGAAATGCCGTTGTCGGTCCAGCCCGAGAACGGATAGAGGCTGGCATACACGATCAGCAGCGTGAAGCACAGCAGCCCCACACGCGCCAGCGGCGAGTGGCGCGGCTCGGGGGGCTCGTTCAGCTCCGGCAGCTCAGGTGGCGGCCGCGGTGTCTCGGAGGGCGGCGGGGTGGCCGGCTCCATGGCGTTTCTCCTTGGATGTCAGGGCTTCGTGTCAGTCTTGAGGGGCAGGGTTGCGAGCCAGTCGAGCATCGAGCCGATCACCGCATCGCTGCCGTCGGCGAGCGCCTTGACGCCGCCGGCGCCATCCGCGCTCGGGGCGGGCTGGCGGGCCTCGAAGGTTTGCTGGCCGATCATGCCACGCAGGTACACCGTGGCCCGCACGCGCACCACGCCGTGGCTGGTAGTGGCGCTGTCGAAGACCTGCTCGAACTCCAGCATTTCAACCTTCAGCGCCGGCACGCTGGTATCGCCGAACCACGTCAGCGCGCCGCGCGCGGCGACGGCTTCGCGCAGGCGGTCGTCGAAGAGCCGCGTGGGCGACATCACCCAGCGTTGCGTGGCATACGGCTGCAGGCGCTGGGCTTGCGCGTACTGGAGCCGGTAATAGAGCGAATTGCCGTCCATCCACGTCGGGCCGTCGGTCTGCGCGATGCGTATGCTCGGCAGCTTCTGCTGTGCCTGTGAGGATGGCGCACCGGCGTTCGGGGCCGGCAGGGCGGCCGCTGGTCCCAGATCATAGGTGACCGTCTGCGGTGCGGACCGGGTCAGCGCGCAGCCGGAGAGAGCGGCCGCCGTGACGATGGCGGCCAGCGAGGCCAGTACAGGACTGCGGGAGGATTCCATGGCGGGGTTCTCGGCTCGATCTCTGCGTGTCATGGCGGAAGGCTTCCCGGCTCGGCTCAGGGCGCGCTGAAACCCGGCTCGCCCGGGCCCGGCGTGGGCGGGGGCGGGCCGAACAGCACGCTGCTGGGGCTGTCGTTGAACTGCCCGGCGGCGCGCTCGAAGGTGCGCGCGGTCTGCCGTGCATCGCGGGCAAGGCCGTTGAGCTGCGGCAGTGTCTCCTCGCTGAAATTGCCGGCTGCGGACTGGACCGAGGCGGCAGCGCCCTGCAGGTTATGGCCGACGTTGTCCACGGTGCGCATGACCGTGCCGTTGGGGTTCGCCAGCTCCTGCGTCATGCGGCGCGTCGACTCCAGCGTGGCGTTCATGTTCTCCGTGACCCTGGGCAGCTTCGCGGCGGCGGGCGCCAGCGAGGCGGACAGATGCGAATAGTCCTCGGCAGTCTTGTGGATCGAGCCGATCGCCGCCATCAGCGCGGCGCGGTTGCCGGTCTGGAACATGTCGTTGATCGAAGTGAACAGCGTCTCGACCTGTGTCAGCAGCGAGTCGCCGCGCTTTTCCAGTTCCTCGAAAAAGCCCGGGCGCATCGCGATGCGCGCGACGGCCTTGGGCGACGAGTGCAGCGGCGGCGAGCCACCGGTGCCTTCCTCCGCCGCGGTATCGTCAAGCTGCACATAGGCGATGCCGGTCACGCCCTGGAAGCCCAGCGTGGCATACGTCGTGCGCGTGATCGGCGTGTCCTGGTTGACGTTGACGCGCACGATGATCTGGCCCGGCACCTGCGGATCGAAGCGGATCGACACCACCTTGCCGACGTCCAGCCCGCGGTACTTCACGTCGGCCTGCGGGCCGAGGCCGTTGACGGTGGAACGGGTGACGAGGTCGTAGGGCACGCGCACCGCATGGTCGCTGCTGAACCAGAAGAGCGCGAACAGCACCAGCACGGCAAGGCCGATGGTGAACACGCCCGCGAGGAATGCGTGTGACTTGTTTTCCATCATGCTTCTCCAGGTTGCGTGGCGGGCCTGCCCACCTGCTGGTCCTGCTGCAGGGCCTGCAACGCACGCTGGGCCCGCTCGCCCAGGAAATATTCGCGGATGAACGGATGGTCGACCTTCACCAGTTCGGGAAGCGGCAGGGCCGCCACCAGCTTGTGGTCGGCCAGCACCGCCACGCGGTCGGACAGCGCCACCAGCGTATCCAGGTCGTGCGTGATCATCACCACCGTCAGCCCCAGTTCGCGGCGCAGCTCGCGGATGAGCGCCACGTAGTCGTCGGACGCCATCGGATCGAGGCCGGCGGTGGGTTCGTCCAGGAACACCAGCTCCGGTTCCAGCGACAGCGCGCGTGCCAGCGCCACCCGCTTG
This sequence comes from Cupriavidus sp. IDO, assembly GCF_000812465.1. GTDB lineage: Bacteria > Pseudomonadota > Gammaproteobacteria > Burkholderiales > Burkholderiaceae > Cupriavidus. The sequence continues at coordinate 23,198 of NZ_JWMA01000069.1, forward strand.
ACCATGCCGCCAGACAGGTCCGACGGCATCTTGTCGGCATCGCGGGCCGACAGCCCCACCATCTGTAGCTTGAGCAGGGCCGCCTGACAGATCAGATTGTCCGGCAGCGCCCGAAGTTCGCGCAGCGGCAGCGCGATGTTGTCGATCACCGACAGCGCCGAGAACAGCGCGCCTTGCTGGAACTGCAGGCCCCAGCGGTTGCGCAGCGCCTGCAGCTGCGCTGGCTTCAGGCGCCTGGGCTCTTCGCCGAAGATGCGGATGGTGCCCGAGGTCGGCCGGTCCAGCCCGACAATCTGCCGCAGCAGCACGGTCTTGCCGCTGCCCGAACCGCCCACGATGGATAGCACCTCGCCGCGGTAGACGTCCAGGTTCACGCCGTCGTGCACCACGGCTTTGCCGAAGCGCTTGACCAGGTCGCGCACTTCGATGATCGGCGTGGGGGAGGAGCGGGCCTCGTTCATACTCGCAGGCCTACGTCCTTGAACAGGATGGCGAAGATGGCGTCGGCCAGGATCACGATGGTGATGGAAGTCACCACCGAAGCGGTCGTGCCTTCGCCAAGGCTTTGCGTGTTGGGTTTGATGCGCAGGCCGAAATGACATGCGGTCAGCGCGATCAGGATGCCGAACACTACGCCCTTGCCGAGCCCCAGCCACAGGTTGGCGACCGGTACCGCATCGGGCAGCGCACGCAGGAAATAGGCTGCGCTGATGCCCAGTTGCATGCGCGCGGCCAGCATGCCGCCGCCGAGTGCCATCACGTCGGTCCACGCCACCAGCAGCGGCATGGAGATCGCCAGCGCGATGACGCGCGGCATGATCAGCCGGAAGCCGTGCGAAATGCCCATCACGCGCATCGCATCGAGTTCCTCGGTGACGCGCATCACACCGATCTGCGCGGTGATGGCCGAGCCCGAGCGCCCGGCGATCAGGATCGCGGCCAGCACGGGACCCAGTTCGCGGATCACCGCCATGCCCAGAATGTTCACGATGAAGGTGCTGGCGCCGAAGGTGCGCAACTGGTTGGCCGACAGGTAGGACAGCACGATGCCGATCAGGAAGCCGACCAGCGCCGTGATGCCAAGCGCCTTGTACCCCACGTTGTAGATATTGGCCGAGATCTCCCGCCACGGGCCGCGCTGCGGCACGCGCGCAAAGCGCAGCAGGTCGAAGGCGAGCTGGCCCAGCATGGTGACGCCGGTGCCCAGCTGGGCGCCGAAGGACAAGACGCCGGCGCCGAACAGCGTGACCGGATTGAAGCGGTCGACGATATGCTTCTTCCAGCCCTCGGCATGCAGATCCGCAATGCGATCGAATACGCGTTGCTGGCCTTCGCTGGCGTCGAGATGGGCGGGCAGCTTGCCGTTCCACGCCTGCCACAGCAGTTGTCCGCCAATGTGATCCAGGCGTTCCACGTCTGCCAGCGACCAGTGCGCGTCTTCGGGGGCCTGCGCGAGTTCGTGCAGCCGGCTGCGCATGCTGCGCGCCTGATGGCAGCCGGCCAGGCCGAGCGCCGTCCAGTCGCCAACCAGCTGAACGCTGACGGTTCCGTCCTGGCGCGTGATATTGAAGGCTGGCGTCGTCTGGCGTTCCAAGGGCGCGGCAATGTGATGGCTTAGTCCCGATTCTAAGCTACGCGCGGGGCTGGCGCGACCCGGGTGTGTGCGCGGCTACAATGCGGGCTGAATCCGCCGCCCGCGGCGCCCGTGTATCGCACGTTTCCTGCCCAAGCTCCTGCTGCCTCGCATGTCCGACGCCCCCGCCTCGCCATCCCCGTCCGCCCGATCCTGGCGCATCGATGCTGCCGGCCTGCGCGCAGCGCTGTCCGACACCATGCAGGACTGGACCCTCGATCTGGTAGAGGAGACCGGCTCCACCAACGCCGACCTGACCCGAACCTGCCGGCAGGCACCGTGGTCGGATGCCGGCACGCTGCGCCTGGCCTATCGCCAGACTGCGGGGCGCGGCCGGCAGGGCCGCGCGTGGCAGGGCCAGGCGGGGCTGACCTTCTCGGTGGCATTGCCGCTGGCGCTGGCGCCGGCGCAACTGAGCGGCCTGAGCCTGGCGGTGGGCCTGGCGCTGGCCGAGGCGCTGGGCGATGTCGATTCGCGCCTGGGCGCGCGGGTCGGGCTGAAGTGGCCCAACGACCTGCAGATCGACGGGCGCAAGCTGTCCGGGATCCTGATCGAATCGGTGCCGGCGGGGCCGCAGCGCGTATGGGCCGTGGTCGGCATCGGCCTGAACCTGTTCCGCGACGCGCAGATGGAAGCAGCACTCGGGCGCGAACTTGCCGGCGTGGCCGAGGCGCTGCCGGGGTTTGATGCGCAGCGCGACGCCACCCGCCTGCTGGCCGCGGTGCTCAACCGGCTGGCCGCGATGCGCGAGCGTTTCCTTGCGCATGGATTCGCGCCGATGGCGGCCCGCTGGTCCGCGCGCGACGCCTACCGCGACCAGCCCGTGCGCCTGCTGCATGACGGCCAGGTGCTGGCCGAGGGCATGGCCCGCGGCGTGGACGAGGAAGGCCACCTGCTGCTCGAAACGCCAGCTGGCCTCGAGCGCATTGCCAGCGGCGAGCTGTCGCTGCGCCCGGCCGACGGTTCGCATGGAGCGACCGCATGAGCGCAGCCGCCACACCGCTGCTGCTGATCGATATCGGCAATACGCGCCTGAAATGGGCGTGGTGCGATGCCGCTGCGGACGCCCCGGCAGTCGGCAAGCTGCCGACGCCGTGGCGGGAAAGCGGCGCCGTGGCACACGCCGCGGAGGGCGCGCTGAAGTCGCTGGCCGGCACGCTGCGCAACTTGCGTGGCTCGGGCCCGATGCCGGCGGTGTGGGTCACCAATGTGGCGGGGCCGGTGATTGCCGCCGCGGTGGACGGCACGCTGGCCGATGCCTTCGGCGCCTGCCCCCCAGTGCAATGGGTACGCGCGGCGGCGTCGCATGGCGATCTCGCCAACGGTTATCGGGAACCCACGCAACTGGGCGTGGACCGCTGGGTCGGCAGCATCGGCGCGCACCACTACCTGCCGCATGACACGCTGCTGATCGTGACCGCGGGCACGGCCACGACGCTCGATATCGTCACGGTGGCATCCGATGGCCGCGCGCGCTTCGAGGGCGGGCTGATCCTGCCGGGCCTGGCCCTGATGCTGGGCACGCTCGCGCGCAACACCGCGCAGCTCCCGGCGGTGGAAGTCGAAGACACCGGCCACGCCACGCCCCGGCCCTGGGCCGACAACACCCATGACGCCATCGCCGCCGGCTGCCTGGCGGCGCAGGCGGGCGCGGTCGAGCGGACCTGGCGCGCGCTGGGCGAGCGCGGGCCGACGCGCTGCCTGCTGTCCGGCGGGGCCCGGCACGCGCTGGCCGGTGCGCTCGCCGTGCCATTCGAGATGCACGATAATCTTGTGCTGCTGGGGCTGCACGCGATGGCCGCCGCGGCCTGAGCGCCCGCCTGCCGGCATTTGCCCACCACAACGACCCTGGTCTATTTCCATCCGCGCGCCTGACCCATGCTCCGCACCGGCCTGCCCGACCCGACGCGACCGCAGCTGTATTTGCTACTTGCGCTCCTGCTTGTGAACGCCGTGCTGCTGGCCGCGGTGCTCGGGCTGTTCGGCGCGGATCCGCTGTCAGGCTGGTTTGAAACGCCGCGCGAGCCGCAGCGCCTGCAGCAACAGGTGCGTGCTGAACGCATGCAGCTTCAGGCACCGGGCTCGGCCCCGCGCAGCGCATTGCCGGCCAGCGCGGTCGTGGTGGCCTCCCTGCATTCCGCGCGTGCGGGCAGCGCCGACGAGAGCCCTTGCGTCGAGATTGGCGGCTTCAGCGCGCAGGCCGCCCGCCGCGCCGCCGACGAGCTTGCCGGCGGCACGCTGCGTGTGGAGCAGTTCGAGCGTCAGGAGCAGGTACGCTGGTGGATTCACCTGCCGGCGCAACCTACGCGCGAGAACGTCGAGCGCAAGCTGTCCGAGCTGCGCCGGCGCAATGTGACCGACTATTCGGTGGTGACCACGGGTGCGGCGGAGTCGGAAGCGTTCATCGTATCGCTTGGCCGGTTCCGCGATCGTGAGCGTGCCGAGCGCTATCTGGAAACACTGCGCGGCCATGGCGTGCGCACGGCCGTGCTGGCCGATGCGCCGCGCCTGCTGGCGCGCCCGTGGCTGCGCGTGCGTGGCGTCGACGATGCGGTACGCACGCGTCTGGAGGAAATGCGCGAGCACTACGGCGCCGAAGACCTTCAGAGCTGCAGCAACGCCCAGGCAGGTTAAGAACCCATTTCGCTATGAAACGGATTCTATCGCTGCTCGCGCACCTTGGTCAGCAGCTTGGTGGTGGAGCGGTCGTGCAGGAAGGGGATCGCATAGGCGTGGCCGCCCCAGCTGCGCACCAGGCGGGTTTCTTCCAGCGTGTCGATATCGTAGTCGCCGCCTTTCACGTAGATGTCCGGGCGCACCTGGCGGATCAGCTCCACCGGGGTCTGCTCGCGGAACATCGCGACCAGGTCCACGCAGGCCAGCGCGGCGAGCAGCGCCATGCGGTCGGTTTCGTGGTTCAGCGGGCGGTCGTCTCCCTTGCCGAGCATCTTCACCGAGGTATCGCTGTTGACGCCGACGACGAGGCTTGCGCCCATCTCCCTGGCTTGCGCCAGGTACGTGGCGTGGCCACGGTGGAGGATGTCGAAGACCCCGTTGGTGAAGACCAGCGGGCGCGGCAGGGCGGCAATCCGCTCGGCCAGCGCGGCGCGGTTGTCGGGAGGGATCAGCTTGGACTCGAAAGCGGGTGCGGACATGGTTGGCGGTGAGTGTTTGGCTGCCAAGCTTACTGCAAAGACTGGCGGAGCGGTCCGGAATCGGGGTCTCCGCAGTATGTCCGTAGCCGGCCAGGTTTTCTCGTAGGCTTCAGCCGATTTTGAAGCAATATGAGTGAATATTCTCACGCATGAAAAAGAGGTTCTTCTGCCGGATTGCGGGTCTGGGTTCTTGGAGGCGGTGCTGTTTCGCCGGCGTAGCCGGCGACTTCCTTTTTGACGGCGCCTTTTGCCTACTTTTGGGCGCCGGCCAAAAGTAGGTCGCCCCTTCAGGGGCGAAACCTGAGGCCGTCGACCCTCGACCGCGGCCAGCCGCAGCCACTAACCTCAGGCGCACCAGCAGCGGCCCCTTCAAAGACCCCAGCCCCACAATTCGGCGAAGATCCAATAAAAAGCCCCATCATACGGATGGGGCTTTTTGCTGGCCGCGCCGAGGTGTGAACTTTAGGCCTGCGCCGGCTGCGCACCGCCCCCTTGCAGGCTGGCATTCAGCTCCTTGCGATAGCGGTTCAGGTCCTGCACGGTATCGAAGGTGCGCTCGAACAGCAGCGACATATTGTGCAGGATCCGTTCGATGACCTTCTTCTCCCAGCCTTCGTCGAAGCGGATCTGCTCGTCCAGCCAGTGCTCGAGCCAGTCCGGGTCGGGCAGGCGCGACTGCACGGTGTCGTTCGGGAACAGGGCCTTGTTCACGTGCAGGTTGGTCGGGTGCAGCGGCTTTTCCGTGCGGCGGGCCGATGCCATCAGCACGCCGATCTTGGCGAACGCGGCGCGGGCGGAGTCGCCGAACTGGGCCAGGTACTTCTTCATGTAGCGCAGGTAGGCGCCGCCGTGGCGGGCTTCGTCCTGCGACAGCGTGCGGTAGATATGCTTGATCACCGGTTCGGTGTGCCATTCGGCGGCACGGCGGTACCAGTGGTTCAGGCGGATCTCGCCGCAGAAATGCAGCATCAGCGTTTCCAGCGGCGGGGCCGGATCGAACTCGAAGCGCACGGCGTGCAGCTCTTCCTCGGTCGGCACCAGGTCTGGGCGGAAGCGGCGCAGGTACTCCATCAGCACCAGCGAGTGCTTCTGTTCCTCGAAGAACCAGATGCTCATGAACGCCGAAAAGTCAGAATCGTGGCGGTTGTCGCGCAGGAACATCTCGGTCGCCGGCAGCGCCGACCATTCCGTGATGGCGTTCATGCGGATGGTCTTGGCCTGGTCGTCCGTCAGCATGCCGGCATCAAAGGTATCCCAGGGGATGTCCTTGTCCATGTGCCAGCGGACGGCTTCCAACGATTTGAACAGTTCGGGGTAGAGCATGGTAAGCCTTTGAAATTACGGGCAGATTCTATCAGATGCGAATTATTCTCTATTCCCTTTTTTAGGGCGGATCGGGGCAAATGCAACGCCTTTTACATGATATTTGGCGAAGTCAGCGGCATTTTCCGGGCGATAGCCGGAGCCGGGGCGGCCAGAAGTGCCAGTGGCGGCGCTTCAGGGTGTCAAAAGCGTCTGGGCGGCTGCAAGTGCCGGCGCGGTGCCGGGAATGACGCCATAGAGGAAGGCGGCGAGCTCGTCGGCCTGTGCCGCGGCGTCGCGCTCGCCCAGGGCGATCAGCGCCTGCGTGAACTCCGGTTCGAACAGCAGATAGCTGGCAAAGGCCGCGCCGCGCGCCTCGGTGCCGCCCAGCGGTGCCAGCAGGGCGCGCACGGTGCGCGGCAGCTGTTGCAGGTGGTCAGCGGCAATTGCCTCGATCGGCTCGCTGGGGGAAATCGTCATGACCTGCACCGGCCGCCAGCCCTCGGCATCGCCGGCCAGTTCCGGCATGCGCGCGAGCAGCCGGTTGATATGGAGCAGCCGTTCCAGGTCGGCGGAAAGGCCGTCGAGGAAGATGCTGGCCAGCGCCTGCCCGCCCACCTGCGCCAGCGACGGGTAGCCGCCTGCCGGCACGGTGTCGAACCAGCCGGGACGCTGGCGTGAAGCCGCGCCGATCGCCAGGATGCGCGATGCGCCCAGGTGGATCGCCGGCGACAGCGGTGACATCTGCCGCATGGTGCCGTCGCCGAACCACTCGTGGTGGCCTTCGATCTCCAGCGGCATGGCGGGAAACAGGAACGGGATCGAGGCCGAGGCGAGCAAGTGGTCGACCGTGATATGCGTGGGCACCGCCACACGCTGGCTGCGGCTCCAGGGATGGATGCGCCGGTGCGACTGGTAGAAGGTCACATGCCGGCCGGTGCTGTAGGACAGCGCCGTCACCGCGAACGCCTGCAGCGCGCCGCTGTTGAGGCTGGCCTGCACGCGCTCCGGATCGAACAGTTCGCCCAGCATGCTGCCTAGCGGGGCGCTGTCGAGCAGTGCGCGCGGCGCGCGGCGCTGCGTGGCCCAGCCGAATGCCAGCGCCGACAGCCAGCGTGCGCCCGAAACGCCCATGCGCAGCACGTCGGTGCGGTAGACGTCGTCGGCGTGGATGCTGTGCCATAGCGCGGCCAGGATGTCCGCGCCGGTCTGGAAATCGGCCGCGTGGATGGCCAGCCCGGCGCCATTGATGGCGCCAGCCGAGGTGCCGGCGACGATGCCGAACGGAATCTCGCGGTGGCCCTTGCCGTAGCGCGCGGCGATGCGCGCCAGCCCGCTCAGCACGCCCGCCTGGTACGCGGCGCGCGCGCCGCCGCCCATCATGATCAGAGCCGTGGAATGCGTGTTCAAGCCGACGTTCCGTCCGGAAAATGAGATCTCGTTGCCGTCAGGGTTGCCGCGATACATCGGCCAGCCTATTGCGCGTCGTCGTCAGGCTTGGCCGGCGTCGGGGCGGCAGGTGGCGCCTTCGGGGCACTGGCCGGCTTCTTGCGCGGTGCGCTCTTGCGCTTGGGCGCTGCCTTGGCGCCGGCCTTGGCCGCGGCGCCGCCGGCCGCCTTGCGTGCCGGCTTCCCAGCGGACTTGGCGGCGGGCTTGGCAGCGGGTTTGGCAGCGGTCTTGGCTGCTGCGGCGGACGATGCCGCGGCCGTACCGCCGTTGCCGAAGCCGCCCACGCCGAACGGCGCCATGCTGGCCGCCGCGGCGCTGCTGGCGATCTGGTTGAACTGCTGCTGCAGCAGGTCCCACCACAGCCCGGCGTTTGGCGGCACGGCGGTGGACGGATCCGCGCCGGCCGCGGCGTGGCCCTCGGGCAGTGGCGGCGGCTCCGGGGTTTCAGCGGCAGTAGCGGCCTGCGCGGCCGGTTCGGCGCGATGCGGCGGCGCTGCACTAGGGGTGTTGGCGGCGCGCGCCACGTTCTCCATCGCGCTTTGCATCGCATCGGGCGACAGCGCATTGCCGAAAGTCTGCAGCGCAACCAGCGTGGCGCGCTGCACTTCCAGGCCCTGGATGGTGGTGCGCAGCAGGTTGGTGTTGAGCTGCAGCCAGCCTTCCACGGCTTTCAGGTCGTGAATGCGCTTGTCGAGGTCTTCGAGGTCCATCGGCGGCGTCATCGCCTGCAAGCCCGGCATCAGGCCGCCGCCCGCGCCGCTGCCCCACAGCTTGCGCATGAACTCGAAGCCGTTGGTGAAATCGGGAATCTGTCCGAACATGGTCGCGTGCTCCGTGTGGGGGCAGCCGGGCAGCAAGTCCGCGCCGTCGGCTGTCTCCGTTCCTTACTTGAACTCAGGCGGCCGCTTCTGGCGCAGGCTCGCCATGCCTTCGTGCACGTCGGGGCCGGCAAAGCCCATAAATTCGAGCGCCAGCGAAGTATCGAAAGCGGGCCCGGCCATGCGCAGCCAGTTGTTGAGGGCGTACTTGGTCCAGCGGATCGCCGTCTGCGACCCGGCCGCCAGCCTGTTGGCGACCTCGAAGGCGCGCGCCACCAGTTCATCCTCATCCACCGCCAGCGAGACCAGGCCGATCCGCTCGGCTTCTTCGCCGCTGACCGACTCGCACAGCATCAGATAGTACTTGGCCTTGGCCATTCCGCACAGCAGCGGCCACACGATCGCGGCATGGTCGCCCGCCGCCACGCCCAGGCGGGTATGCCCGTCGACGATGCGCGCGGTCTTTGCCGCGATGGAGATATCGGCCAGCAGCCCGGCCACCAGCCCGGCACCGACCGCGGGGCCGTGCATCGCGGACACCACCGGCTTGTCGCAGTTGATGACGTTGTAGACCAGGTCGCGCGCCTCGTGCCACACGCGGGTGCGGGTGGCGAAGTCATTGGCCATGTCTTCCACCAGCGCCAGGTCGCCACCGGCCGAGAAGCCCTTGCCCTCGCCACGGATCAGCGCCACGCGCACGTCGGGATCGGCGGACACGTCGCGCCAGATCTCGGCCAGCTCGCGGTGCATGTTGGCATCGGCCGTGGCCAGCTTCTGGTTGGCCGACTGGGCGGCGCCCATGATGATTTCCAGGATGGGGCCGTGCTGGCGCAGGGTGAGCGCCTGATAGCGTTCGTAGCGGGGAGAAAGCGGCGTGGAGGAGGCGGGGGCGGTCATGGGTGGCCTGTGGGGTAGGAGTTAGCGGGGCGCGCCGGGTGCATTGCACATTTACCAACCGGTCGGTCGGTTAATTATATGCAAATCCGGCGCGGCGCCGTGCTACTCCTTCAGGCCGGTGGCGGCGCTCAGGCGGCGACCACCAGCTGGTCGATCGCGCCGAAGACCGAATGGCCCTGCGCATCGAACATCTCGATCTTCACCGCGTCGCCGAACTTCATGAATTCGGTGACCGGCTTGCCTTCGTCGATGGTTTCCAGCATGCGCTTTTCGGCGATGCAGCAGTAGCCCTTCTTGCGGTCGACATTGGAGATCGTGCCCGAACCGACGATGCTGCCGGCGCGCACATTGCGCGTCTTGCAGATATGGGCGATCAGCTGGCCGAAGTCGAACACCATGTCGGTGCCGCAATCCGGCGCGCCGACCTTCTTGCTGTTCCAGTGCACCGTCATCGGCAGGTGTACCTTGCGCTCGCGCCAGGCCTCGCCGAGCTCGTCGGGTGTTAGGGCGACCGGCGAAAACGCCGTGGCCGGCTTGCTCTGGAAGAAGCCGAAGCCCTTGCCGAGCTCGGCCGGGATCAGGTTGCGCAGCGAGATATCGTTGACAAGCGCCAGCAGGCGGATGGCGTCGCCGGCCTGCTCGGGCGTGGCGCCCATCTTCACGTCGCTGGTGATGACGGCGACTTCGGCCTCGAAGTCGATGCCGAAGGCTTCGCTGGCGCAGACGATGTCGTCCTGCGGGCCGAGGAAATCGTCGGAGCCGCCCTGGTACATCAGCGGATCGGTCCAGAACTCGGGCGGCATCTCGGCGCCGCGCGCCTTGCGCACCAGCTCGACGTGGTTGACATAGGCGGAGCCGTCGGCCCACTGGTAGGCGCGCGGCAGCGGCGCCATGCAGTCCTTGGGATCGAACGGGAACGGGTGGCGAGCGCGGCCGGCGTTGAGCGAGTCGTACAGGTCCTGCAGTTGCGGCGCGTAGAAGTGCCAGTCGTCCAGCACGGTCTGCAGCTTGCCGGCAATGTCGGTGGCGAAGTGGGCGGTCTTCAGGTCGCGCGACACGACTACGAGCTGGCCGTCGCGCGATCCGTCCTTCAGGGTTGCGAGTTTCATGAATGCGGTGCGGTAGTGAACGAAGGCGTCCGCCGGCTCACCGTGCGCGGCGGACGCAGCTAGTCTACCGTGATGCCCTTGGCTTTGATCAGCTTGCCCCAGCGCTCGGCTTCCGCATGGGCATAGCTGGCGAACTCCTCGGGCGAGCTGGAAACGGCTTCCACGCCCACGCCTTCGAGGCGCTTCTGCACGTCAGGGCTCTTTAGTGCCTTGACCAGTTCCGCATTCAGGCGCGTCACGATCGGCTTCGGTGTGCCGGCGGGCGCGACCACGCCCTGCCAGGCATAGGCCTCGAACCCGGGCACCCCCGCCTCGGACACGGTTGGCACGTTTGGCAGCGCAGTCAGCCGCCTGGGCGTAGCCACGCCAAGCGCGCGCAGCTTGCCGGCGGCGACGTTCTGCTGGCCGGCCGCCAAGTCCAGGAACATCAGCTCGACCTGGCCGGCCAGCAGGTCCTGCACCGCTGGCGCGGCGCCCTTGTAGGGCACGTGGGTCATCTTGATCCTGGTCTGGTCCATGAACAGCTCCATGGCCAGGTGGTGCGGGCTGCCAGCGCCGGGGGAGGCAAAGTTGACCTTGCCCGGATTCTTCTGCGCGTATTCGATCGCCTCCTTGAGCGTGCGCGCCGGGAAGTTCGGCGTCGCTACCAGGATCAGCGGAAAGCGCGCCACCATGCCGACGTGAACGAAGTCCTTGTCGGCGTTGTAGGGCAGCTTCTTGTACAGCGACGGGTTGGCGGCCAGCGTAGCGGTGTCGGCCGTCAGTACGGTGTAGCCGTCAGGCTTGGCATGTGCCACCGCATCCGCGCCGACGATGGTGGCGGCGCCCGGGCGGTTGTCGATCACGATCTGCTGGCCCAGCGCGGGCGAAATGGCCTGGCCGAGCGTGCGCGCGACCACGTCGGTGCCGCCGCCGGCGGGATAGGGCACCACCCAGCGGATCGGCTGCGCGGGCCAGTCGGCGGCGCTGGCCGGGGTGGATGCTGCAATCATGGCGGTGAACAGCGTACCGGCCGCTGCGAGTGCGGCAAGCGCGCGAGGCAGGGCAGAACGCGAGACGGGGCGAAGGCGGCGCATTGAGTTGTCTCCGTGAAGAAGGGGCCGGCTCGTGCGGCGCTTGGAAGAAGCGCCGCGGCGGGTCTGTTAGCGAACAAAGTCTACCGACGGTTTAAAAATTGGTAAATCGATTTCGCTATAGTAAATTTGCATGAGAAGTTGCCCCTGCCGAGTGACGAACGGGCGCTTTCCCCCTCTGTTCCCTGTCGATTTAATCACTTTTTCCGTCAACCATCGCGCATGACCGAACCCGAAGACGACGACGCCAAGCTGCGTTCCGGAATCCAATCCATCGAGGTGGGATTCAAGCTGTTGCAGGCACTGGCGGCGTCGCCGCGCGCGATGATGTTGCGCGATCTGGCTGCTGCCGCCGAGATGAACCCGGCCAAGGCGCACCGCTACCTGGTGAGCTTCCTGCGCCTCGGCGTGGTGGTGCAGGATCCGGTGGGCGGGCGCTATGACCTCGGCCCCTTCGCGCTGCAACTGGGGCTGGCGGGCCTCAACCGGCTCGATCCGGTGAAGAAGGCGCGCCCGATCCTGTCGCAACTGCGCGACGAGATCGAGCAGACGGCGGGCATTGCCGTGTGGGGCAACCATGGCCCGACCATCGTGCACTGGGAAGAATCCAGCCATCCGGTCACGGTGAGCCTGCGCCTGGGCGATGTCATGCCGATGCTCAACTCAGCCACCGGCAGGCTCTATGGCGCGTATCTGTCGCGCAAGCAGACGCTGCCGCTGATCGAACGTGAACTGGCCGCGCGCGGCAACGACGCCTTGCCGGACATGCCGCGTTCGTTGCAGGAATACGACGCCATCTGCGCCGATGTGCATGCCCATGGCGCGGCCCGCACGCGCGGCGGCGTGCTGCCGGGCATCAATGCATTCTCGATGCCGGTGTTCGACGCCAACGGCCATCTGGCCATGGCGCTGATCGTGCTGGGCGCGCAGAGCGTATTCGATGCAGAATGGGGCGGTACGGTGGATCGCCGCGTGCGGGACATCGCCCAACAGCTCTCTTCGGAACTCGGCTACCTTGGCGCCGCCCAACCGACCGCACAAAACGGCCAACCCTGATTCCCGCGCCAGACGAACCGCCGATCCCAGCGTCTGGCGGCGGCGGCGCTGGATCATCGTCATCGCCCTGGTATTGCTGGTCCACGTGCTGGCCGTTGTCGGCTTCGTGCGCATGCCGGGCCCGCTGATTCCGCTCGACGTCTCCCATACCCCTTCGCTGGAAGCGGTGCTGCTGCCGCCGCCCAAGCCGCCCAAACCGCCGGCGCCGCCGGTCGAGCGGCCCCGTCCGCAGCCGAGGCCCCGGCCGGCGCCGCCGCAGCCTGAACCGCAGGAAACGCCCGAGCCGCCGGCGCCGCCGCTGGCCACCTCGCCGGGCGGCACGACCGAGGCCGTCACGGGTCCGGGCGGTGAAGGCACCGCGGCGGCGTCCGCTGCCCCCGCCTCCGCGCCCGGCACCGGCGCGCCTGCCGCGGGCGCCGAAGGAGCGCGCTACGTGGCGCCCCCGTCAGCCACCATGCACTACGCCAGCTTCGTCAACGGCGTGCAGAACCCCGATGGCCTGATCCGCTGGGAGCAGGACGGCAAGCGCTACCGGCTGTCGGTTGAAACCCGCGTACTGTGGTTCCGCTTTGCCTTCCAGAGCAGCGGCGCGATGGCAGAGCAAGGGCTGGTGCCGGAGCGCTACGAGGAAAGGCGGCGCAGCAAGTCGGAGGCTTCGCGTTTCGACCAGGCGGCGGGCACGGTGGCCTTTGCGTCGGGCAACCAGGCGCCGCTCACGCCGGGCGCGCAGGACCGGTTCAGCGTGTTCCTGCAGCTGGTTGGGCTGGTGCGGGGCAATCCCCAGCGCTACGCGACGCCCGGCGTGACCGAAACCTTTAATGTGGCCGACACGCGCGACCTCGAACCGATGCTGGTGCAGTACGTGGGCGAGGATCAGGTCGATACCGGCAGCGGCCTTGTGCGCGCCAAGCACTTCGTGCGCCTGCAGCGGCGCGCCAACGACCGCCGGCGCGTCGAGGTGTGGCTGGCGCAGTCCCTGGGCTGGATGCCGGTCAGGCTGCGCCAGACCGAACCGGACGGCACGCAGATCGATCTGGTCTATCGCGGCAGCGAAGGCGGCAAATAATGCCTACCCTAGAGGAGTACGCACCGCTCGCCCAAGGAGTCTGCCAATGACTGCCAGTACGAGTACGCCACCAGACGCCCCGCCCGGCGCAATGCATCGCATCCATGCCGATGGCGCCGACCTGCAGGTCCGCGTGGATGGCACGGACGGGCCGTGGGTGGTCCTGGCGCATGCACTCGGCGCCAACCACACGCTCTGGGATGTGACGGCGCGCCACCTGGCCGCGCGCTATCGTGTGCTGCGCTACGACCTGCGCGGACACGGCGCGAGCGATGCGCCGCTTGGCCCCTACACGATGACAAGGCTGGCCGACGACGTGATCGCCATCATGGACGCGCTAGAGATCCCCCAGGCGCATTTCTGCGGCATATCGGTCGGCGGCATGATCGGCCAGACGCTGGGCCTGCGCCACGCCGAACGGCTGCTGTCGCTCACGCTTGTCGCCACCGTCAACCACACGCCGCTGGACGCACACCCGATGTGGCACAACCGCATCGGCCAGGCAGAAGCGCACGGCATGAGCGGCCTGGCCGATGCCACGCTGGAACGCTGGCTGACCGCGCCCTTCCGCTCTGCACACCCCGACGAGGTGGCACGCATCCGCGCCATGCTGCTCGCGACGCCCGTGCGCGGCTACGTGGGCGTAAGCCAGGCCATCATGGCCTTCGACCTGGCTGGCGCCCTTTCACGCATCCACTGCCCGACGCTGGTGATGGCTGGCGAGGAAGACCAGGGCGCGCCGGTTTCGATGGCAGAGGCGATCGCGGGCGCGATCCCGGGGGCGAAGCTGGAAATTCTGCCCCAGGCGGCGCATCTGGCCACAGTCGAGCAGCCGGAGCGGTTTCATGCCGCATTCGATGCATTTCTCGGTAACGCTGCCTGCGGCGGGCAGTGCGACGTGCCGTGAGCCGAAACACACTGCTGCAAAACCCTCAAGAAACTTGTTGCAGTTGCCGTTGCCCAATGTGTAGATGGAACGTTTCAGGTCGTAAGGTGGCCTGCCAGCCCAGAACTTGATATTCCGGCAACCACCCTCAGCTTGGAGGTAACGCCGCGGCGCCCGCTCAATCGAAACAATGAAAGAAGAGGCAGCCGCAAACCATGACGCCAAGGAGGTGTGCCATGCAAATGATCTACAACAGCGACAATTACTGCATTGTCGAGTTTGGGGCAGATGTCGAGCAAGCGCCTCTCGAATTCGGTGGCTACGAAATCGTCGACAAGAACCTCAAGCGCGAGATTTTCCTGGGCGGCCACCTGGCCGAGAGCTTCCGCGCGGACGTGAAACGCCTGATCGAAAGCGAGCCATCGGTGGAAGAAGTCGATGATTTTCTCGCCAAGTTCGATACCGTGATGACGCATCCGCTGGTGATGCACTGAGCGGACCTCAAGATGTAGAAACGCCCGCGAAAAGCGGGCGTTTTTGTTTCGGAGGCAGCGCGGCTAGTACTGTTCCCACGGCAGGCCTTCGTGGCGCCAGCCGTTGAGCGTGTTCCGGTGGCGCTGGGCATCGAGATCGCCTTCAAAGCCGTGCAGCACGTTGTAGACGTCGGAGAATCCCGCGCCTTCCAGCGCCCTGGCCGCGGCGGTCGAGCGGTTGCCGCTGCGGCAGATCAGCAGCACCGGCCGCGCGGAAACGTGCCCGGCCAGCTTCTTCACCGCCTGCACGAAGTGCGGGTTGACCTCCCAGTCCGGGCCATCGTTCCAGGGCACGTTGTGTGCGCCCTTGGGGTGGCCGACGAACAGGTATTCCATCTCGCTGCGGCAATCGATGAAGAGCGCTTCCGGCGATTGCTGCAGCAGGTTCTGGGCGTCGGCGGGGCTGAGGTGTTGCATGGGGCGGACGAGCGGGTCGTCATTTGGTGATGGTTACGCCTCTCAGTGTAGGCGCGCGGGGCCCATGGAGGCAACCGCCGGCCCCCGCACCAGCCCGCAAGGCCTTGATGCACCTGATAAAATCGCTGTCTAACCTTATCCGCCTGCCTTTCCGGAATTCCCGCCATGAGTGCCCCTGACCAACCCACCGCACGTCCCGCACTGCGTCCGTACACCCGGGCTGCCAACCTGCCCCGGCTGCTGCAAGAACGCATCCTGATCCTGGACGGCGCCATGGGCACCATGATCCAGCGCTACAAGCTGTCCGAGGCCGACTACCGCGGCGAACGCTTCGCCGGGCACAAGGTGGACGTGAAGGGCAACAACGAACTGCTGCTGCTCACGCGCCCGCAGGTCATCAGCGAGATCCACGAGCAATACCTGGCCGCCGGCGCCGACCTGATCGAGACCAACACCTTCGGCGCCACGCGCGTGGCACAGGAGGACTACAAGATGGCCGATCTGGCGTACGAGATGAACGTCGAGGCCGCCCGCCTGGCGCGCGCCGCCTGCGACAAGTACAGCACGCCTGACAAGCCGCGCTTCGTGGCCGGCGCCTTCGGCCCCACGCCCAAGACGGCCAGCATCTCGCCGGACGTGAACGATCCCGGCGCGCGCAACGTCACCTTCGAGGAACTGCGTGCCTCGTACTACGAGCAAGGCAAGGGCCTGCTCGAAGGCGGTGCGGACGTGTTCCTGGTCGAGACCATCTTCGACACGCTCAACGCCAAGGCAGCACTGTTCGCCATCGACCAGTTGTTCGAAGACACCGGCGAGCGTGTGCCGGTGATGATCTCCGGCACGGTCACCGATGCGTCCGGACGCATCCTGTCCGGCCAGACCGTCGAAGCGTTCTGGAACAGCCTGCGCCACGCGCGCCCGATCACCTTCGGCCTGAACTGCGCGCTCGGCGCGACGCTGATGCGCCCCTATATCGCCGAGCTGGCGAAGGTGTGCGACGCCGCGGTGTCGTGCTATCCGAACGCCGGCCTGCCCAATCCGATGAGCGACACCGGCTTTGACGAAACGCCCGAGGTCACCTCGTCGCTGGTGGAGGAATTTGCCGCGTCGGGGCTGGTGAACCTGGTGGGCGGCTGCTGCGGCACCACGCCCGAGCATATCGCCGCCATTGCCCAGCGCGTGGCCAACAAGACCCCCCGCACCTGGCCCGGCCAGTACCGCGTCGCCGCCTGAGCCCGGAGCCCAAGAATATGAGCAACAACAACCTTCCCCCGCGCCCGATGCGCCTCTCTGGCCTCGAGCCCTTCACCATCGACGACGACACGCTGTTCGTCAACGTCGGCGAGCGCACCAACGTCACCGGCTCCAAGGCCTTTGCGCGGATGATCCTGAACGGCCAGTTCGACGAAGCGCTGGCGGTGGCACGCCAGCAGGTCGAGAACGGCGCGCAGATCATCGACATCAACATGGACGAGGCCATGCTGGATTCGAAGGCCGCCATGGTCCGCTTCCTGAACCTGATCGCCTCCGAGCCGGACATCGCGCGCGTGCCGATCATGATCGACTCGTCCAAGTGGGAAGTGATCGAGGCCGGCCTGCAGTGCGTGCAGGGCAAGCCGGTGGTGAACTCGATCTCGCTGAAAGAGGGCGAAGAGCAGTTCCGCCACCACGCCGAGCTGATCCGCCGCTATGGCGCCGCTTCGGTGGTGATGGCGTTCGACGAGAAGGGCCAGGCCGACACCTTCGCGCGCAAGACCGAGATCTGCAAGCGCAGCTACGACCTGCTGGTCAACGAAATCGGCTTCCCGCCCGAGGACATCATCTTCGACCCGAACATCTTCGCGGTTGCCACCGGCATTGAAGAGCACAACAACTACGCGGTCGACTTCATCGAGGCCACGCGCTGGATCAAGAAGAACCTGCCATATGCGAAGGTGAGCGGCGGCGTGTCCAACGTGTCGTTCTCGTTCCGCGGCAACGACACGGTGCGCGAGGCGATCCACACCGTGTTCCTGTACCACGCCATCGGCGCGGGCATGGATATGGGCATCGTCAACGCGGGTCAGCTCGGCGTGTATGACCAGCTTGACCCCGAGTTGCGCGAGCGCGTGGAAGACGTGGTGCTCAACCGCCGCGAGGATTCTACCGACCGCCTGCTGGAAATTGCGGACCGCTTCAAGGGCGGCGGCGCCAGGAAGGAAGAAAACCTCGCCTGGCGCGGTACGCCCGAGCAGCCGGTGCCGGTGGGCGAGCGCCTGGCGCACGCGCTGGTGCATGGCATCACCACCTTCATCGTCGAAGATACCGAGGAGGTCCGCCAGCAGGTCGAGGCGCGCGGCGGCCGCCCGATCGAGGTGATCGAAGGCCCGCTGATGGACGGCATGAATATCGTCGGCGACCTGTTTGGCGCCGGCAAGATGTTCCTGCCGCAGGTGGTCAAGAGCGCGCGCGTGATGAAGCAGGCCGTGGCGCACCTGCTGCCCTACATCGAGGAAGAAAAGCGCCTGCTGGCGGAGGCCGGCGGCGATGTGAAGGCGCGCGGCAAGATCGTCATCGCCACGGTAAAGGGCGATGTGCACGATATCGGCAAGAACATCGTGTCGGTGGTGCTCCAGTGCAATAACTTCGAAGTGGTCAACATGGGCGTGATGGTCCCGTGCAACGAGATCCTGGCCAAGGCCAAGGTCGAGGGCGCGGATATCGTCGGCCTGTCGGGCCTGATCACGCCGTCGCTGGAAGAAATGGCCTATGTCGCGTCGGAAATGCAGCGCGACGACTACTTCCGCGTGAAGAAGATTCCGCTGCTGATCGGCGGCGCCACCACCTCGCGCGTGCACACCGCGGTGAAGATTGCGCCCAATTACGAAGGCCCGGTGGTCTATGTGCCGGACGCCTCGCGCTCGGTCAGCGTGGCTTCGAGCCTGCTGTCCGACGATGGCGCGGCAAAGTATCTCGACGACCTGAAGTCCGACTACGAGCGCATCCGCACCCAGCACGCCAACCGGAAGGCCACGCCGATGGTGACGCTGGCGCAGGCGCGCGCCAACAAGACGCCGATCGACTGGAGCGGCTACGTGCCGCCGAAACCCAAGTTCATCGGCCGGCGCGTGTTCCGCAACTACGACCTGTCGGAGCTGGCCAACTACATCGACTGGGGTCCGTTCTTCCAGACCTGGGACCTGGCCGGCAAATTCCCCGACATCCTCAACGACGAGATCGTCGGCGAGTCGGCGCGCCGCGTGTTCTCGGACGGCAAGGCAATGCTGTCGCGCCTGATCCAGGGCCGCTGGCTGACCGCCAACGGCGTGATGGCGCTGCTGCCGGCCAACACGGTGAACGACGACGATATCGAGATCTACACGGACGAGACCCGCAGCAAGGTTGCGCTGACCTGGCACAACCTGCGCCAGCAGAGCGAGCGCCCGGTGGTGGACGGCGTGCGCCGGCCCAACCGCTGCCTGGCCGATTTTGTCGCGCCGAAGGACAGCGGCATTGCCGACTATGTGGGCCTGTTTGCCGTCACCGCGGGTATCGGCGTGGACAAGAAGGAAGCGCAGTTCGAAGCCGACCACGACGATTACAGCGCGATCATGCTCAAGGCCCTGGCCGACCGCCTGGCCGAAGCGTTTGCCGAATGCCTGCATGAGCGCGTGCGCAAGGACCTGTGGGGCTACGACGCCGGCGAGCAGCTCAGCAACGAGCAGCTGATCGCCGAGTCCTATCGCGGCATCCGTCCGGCGCCCGGCTATCCGGCCTGCCCGGAGCACACCGTGAAGGGCCCGATGTTCAGCTTCATCGATGCGGCAGATATCGGCATGGGCATCACGGAATCGCTGGCCATGACGCCGGCGGCGTCGGTCAGCGGCTTCTACCTGGCCCATCCCGAGTCGACGTACTTCAGCATCGGCAAGATCGGCCAGGACCAGCTGGACGACATGGCGGCGCGCCGCCACGAAGACCGGAGTGCGCTCGAGCGCGCACTGGCGCCCAACCTGTAACTGCATGCGTCGCCCGGCCGCCACATGACAGCGGCGGCCGCTGCGGTGCAGGTCGTTGATGCGACAGGGAAAATGCCTGCGCAGCGCAGCATTTCCCCCGCCCGGGCGCCGTTCCAGGCGCCTCACAACTCCTTACACTGCATTGCAACTGCTCACAGACCGGCAGCGGCAGCGTCCCTAGACTGAGGGCTCAGTTCACGCAAACACCAGCGCGAACACCGCGGCGAATGTTTCTCCGCGGAGCTTCCTGAAAGGAGTCTCTCCATGAAAAAACTGCTGATCTCCCTGTCCGCTCTGTCGATCGCCGCCGCTTCCTCGCTCGCCATGGCACAAGGCACTGGCGTTGCCGTGGGTACGAAAGCCGATGTCGGCGCATCGGTGACGACTCCCTCGCCTGGCGCCGCCGTGCAGGGCGCCACGGGTGCAGTAGGCGGTGTTGCCGACAAGGGCTCCGCAGCTCTGGGCGCAGCGAGCGACAAGGGTTCCGCGGCGATGGGCGCCGAGACCTCCGGTTCCGCCAAGGCTGACGCCGGCGCCAAGGCCAAGCACAGCAGCAAGCACAGCACCAAGAAGGGCAAGGGCGACGCCAGCCTGGGAGCCGGCGCGGATGCCGATGCCAGCGTGAAGACTCAGTAAGCCCGCGACGCGGGGAAGTCTTGGAAGGGTCGCCGCCCAGGCGATCCTGACGCAACGCAGCAAAAGGGGACGGAGGCCATCCGTCCCTTTTTGCGTTGCAGGGCGGCGCTGGCGCAACTTCGCCCTGGCCGGAGCCGGCATCGCCGGGACGCTCCATGTCAGCCTGACACCGACAGCCTGCGTGCTCACGCGGGCCTACAATGCATCCAAGGCAAGCGGGTTCGCCCGCTCCTCCCGGCACGCCTGGCGCGCCGAACCTAACATCCCGGAGCCCCTGATGATCCGCGTCCTGATCGCTGACGATCACGAGATTGTGCGTGCGGGTCTGCGCCAGTTCATATCCGAAGAACCCGACATCCAGGTGACGGGAGAGGCCGGCAGCGGTGATGAAGTCATGGCGCGCATGCGCGACGGCGAATTCGATGTGCTGGTGCTGGATATCTCGATGCCCGACCGCAACGGCATCGATGTACTCAAGCTGATCCGCCAGCGCAAGCCAGACCTGCCCGTGCTGATCCTGTCGACGTATCCCGAGGACCAGTACGCCATCAACCTGATCCGCGCTGGCGCCTCGGGTTACCTGACGAAAGAAAGCGCGCCTGACGACCTGGTCAAGGCGATCCGTACCGTGGCCCAGGGCCGGCGCTACGTGAGCGCCACGGTGGCCGACCTGCTGATCGGCGGGCTGGGCAAGCCGACCGAGCAGCCGGTGCACCAGATGCTGTCCGAGCGCGAATTCCAGATATTCTGCAAGCTGTCGCGCGGCCAGTCAGTGTCGGTGATTGCCGACGAATTATTCCTGAGCGTCAAGACCGTGAGCACCTATCGCTCCCGCATTCTCGAGAAGATGGGCATGAAGACAAACGCCGATCTGACCTACTACGCCATCAAGAACGGGCTGGTCGAATAGCCGGCAGGGGGCAGGCGGCACCGAGCCGCCTTTTCCATGCCGTGCAGACGACCGCACCAGAACTATTGAATTATGTCGGAGCAGGCTTCGCTTCCTTCCTACCGGGCATTGCGTGTCCTCCTGATCGAGGACTCGGACGTCCTGCGGAGCATGCTGCTCGAATACCTGAAGGATTTCCCGTTCATCGAATCGGTCGACTGGGCAGATACCGAGGCGATGGCGCTGCGCTTGGTGGCCGGCCAGAACTATGACGTGGTGATCGTCGACCTGCAGTTGCGGCAGGGAAACGGCGTCAATGTACTGCGCGCGATGCAGAAGGCGGGGACCAGGAGCATGCGCATCGTCTACACTAACCACGCGCAGGTTTCCATGTACCGGCGCCAGTGCACCGAGGCGGGTGCCGACTACTTCTTCGACAAATCGCTCGAGCTGGAGCAGGTCTTCCGCGTGATCGAGGAGCACGCGGCCCAGCCCTGAGCTTTCTTTCCTAGGTTTCGCTCTCCGGCACTTCCGCGGGTGCCAGCACCGACGCGGTGAGCGGCACTTCGACGCGGATGCTCACACCCGATGACGGCGACGAATCGATCCGCATGCTTCCGCCCAGTGCCGTCACGCGCTGCTCCATGCCCAGCAGGCCGTGATGGCCGGACGTGCTGCCGGCATCGAAATCGGGCGGCATGCCCTTGCCATCGTCGCGCACCGTCAGCGTCAGCTGCGTTGTCGTGAAGTCCAGCCAGACCCTGACATGCCTCGCCTCCGAGTATTTGCTGGCGTTGGTCAGCGATTCCTGCACGATACGGTAGAGCGCAATGGCCGCGTCGTCGCGCAGGGGAGGCAGGTCCTCGGGCACGCGTACCTCGGTTTCCCAGTTGTTGCGCGTGCCGACGTCCTCCACCAGCTGGCACAGGGCCGCGCGCAGGCCCAGGTTGAGCAGCACGGTGGGGCGCAGGTCTTCGATCAGGCGCCGCTTGATCTGGATGCCCTGGTCCACGTGCAGCATCACGCGCGAGAGCTTTTCCGCCGCTTCCGGCTGCGTGTCCTGCACGCGGCGGCGCACCCAGTGCAGGTCGAGCTTGATGGCGGTGAGAATGGCGCCCAGTTCATCATGCAGCTCGCGCGCAAGCCGGGTCTTCTCGTCCTCGGTCACGCGCTGCAGATGGCCGGCCAGTGCCGACAGCTGGCGCGTGCGGGCGCGCACCTTGCGGTCCAGCCGCACGCCTTCCTCTTCAAGTTGCGAGCGTTCGGCTTCCGCCTGCGACAGCCGGCGGGCGTGGCCGAGTCCGATCGCGACCAGCAGCATGATGTTGATGGCGGTCAGCAGGGCAATGCCGTAGCGCGACAGCTGGACGTTGCGATCGGCGCCTTCCAGCCGGTGCGATACCGAGCCGGCCTCGCGCGCCAGCAGGTTCTCCAGGTCGCGGCGCGCGTTGTCCATGGTCTGCTTGCCATAGTCGGTGCGGACCAGGTCAAGCGCCACTTCGAGGTCGCGCTTGCCGTAGACCAGTGTCAGCGCCATTTCATTGAGCTTGCTGCTGATGAGCCTGGAGGTATCGCCAAACATCCGCAGCCCATCGCGATCCTGAGCGTAGTCCGCGCGGATCTGCGCCATCAGCTCGTTGATGCGCGGCAGTGCCTTGTAGTAGGGCTCCAGGTAGCTTTCCTTGCCGGTGATGAGGAAGCCGCGCTGGCCGGCTTCCGCATTGACCAGCTCGCTGTTCAGTGCGGCCAGCTCCGTCTGCACGCGCTGCGAGCGGATCACATCCGTATAGCTTTCGCGCAGCCTGATATTCCCGGTCTCGGAGGCAACCAGCACTGCCACTGTCAACACGATGCCCCCCGCCAGCAACAAGGTATGGGGCACGAGCGATGGCTTGAACATGGGCAATTCCTGTAGAACGGCGCGCCGCGCGCGAACACAACGCGCCCTGGGGCGGACATGGGATCACATCGCAGGGGGCGGGTCAACCTTGACCGCAGCGGCGTTTCGTCTCCCTGTAGGACTCGACTGACAAAGGAATCGGCTCGCTGTGGGTGCCCGCCCGCGCCTGCGATTCCTACGATGAGGCTATGAGCTTGCGCGTCCTGGCGCAAGCTGCAAAGGCGGGTGAACCGCTCCGTACAGGACGGCTCGCTACCTTTTTCGGGAGCTTAGCCATGCTGCAGTACGCACTCGTATTTTTTGTTATCGCCCTGATCGCGGCGATCTTCGGCTTTGGCGGCATCGCTGCCGGCGCCGTTGAAATTGCCAAGATCCTGTTCTTCATTTTCCTGATCGTGGCCCTCGTTGCGGCTGTGATGGGGCTGGTCCGCAGACGCTGACGCCGGTGCGGCCCGTCGACTGAACGCCTCGCACGCCGTGCGCCGCGATCCGAATCCTTAGGAGACCACATGCTGACGCACAACCCCAAAGTCCGGAAGGAAATCAACCATCTTGCCGACAGCGCTGACAGCACCATCCGCCAGCTCCGGCACGCCGCGCGCGATACCCGCGATGCGGCTGGCCCGGTGTCCGAGGAGGTGAAGGCCCTGATCGGCCAGCTGGAACACACCATCGAAGTGCTGGCGCGCGAAGGATCGGCCGAAAGCCTGCGTGCGGGCCGGCGCATGCGCGAGCGCGCCGCCGACATGGCAGAACGGTTACGCGCCCAGACCAGCGAAGGCATGATGCGGGCCCGCGAGCGTATGGATGGCGCCGTGGAACAAGCACAGCAGCGCGTGGCCGAATCCCCGCTGAAGGCCATCGGCCTGGCGGCTGCGATCGGTGCGCTGATCGGCCTGATGCTGGCAAGCCGCCATCGCGACGACGAATAGGAGATCCGCGGGCCGGGCCCACGCTTGCCCCGCGGACCACCAACCGAGCAATTCCCCCTTTCCGGACACAATCCTGATCCGGGAGCCCGGCAACGCTACGGCGCTGCCGGGCGTTTTTTTGGGCAGCGCTGCGTTATGCGCGGGGACTCACACCCCCCACAACACGTCCACGCCCTCGCGCTGCGAGGCGCGCAGCATATCCAGGAAGGGGTAGGCGCGCTGGCCCAGGTGCAGGGGCTCTTCTTCCAGCTCCTCGTCGGACTTGTCGGGCGATACCGCGGCATTCGCTGGGTGGGTGCGCTTGGCATCGGTCACAGCGGCTTCCAGCTTCTGGATCGCGCGAGGCATTTCTTCCGTGGTGATCACCCCCCGCTCGCCCAGATGCTTGCCGATGATGCCCAGAAGCGTCATGGCCAGGTCTTTCATCATGATCAGGTCCTGCGACGCGTGGGATTTGAAGGTGATCAGCATGATGTAGTTCCTTTCACGGACATGCGGGACGCGCGCTTCCCGGGGGCGGGAACGCCGCGCGGATTGTGGCTCCGGAGAGCCGCGCGCATGATGTCAGCATAGCACCTGATAAAATTCCGCGTTCCGAATTCCATTGCTTCCCACGCGGCGCGGCGTTCACATCCCGCTTGCGTGCCGGCGCCGCCCGTGCGGCGTCCGGAATACTGCCCCCAGGGCTCCGACATCCATGCTGCCTGTTCAGACCTCCATTCTTGCCGCTGCGTTCACTGACGCCGTGCGCGCGCTCGCCCCGGCCGATGCGGCCCTGCCCGCCGTCACCTTCGAGCGCCCCAAGGTCGCCGCCCATGGCGACCTGGCGTGCAACGTCGCCATGCAGGTCGCGCGTGCGCTCAAGAGCAACCCGCGCGAGCTGGCACAGCGGATCGTCGCGGCGGTGCAGGCCGACCCCCGCGCCGCCGGGCTGGTCGAGGCCATGGAAATTGCCGGGCCGGGCTTTATCAACCTGCGCCTGAACGCCGCTGCCAAGGCCGACGTCCTGCGCGCGGTGCTCGGCGAGGGCGACCACTACGGCGCGCGCGAGCGCGGCGTGCACGGCCAGGTGCTGGTCGAGTTCGTCTCGGCCAACCCGACCGGCCCGCTGCACGTCGGCCACGGCCGCCAGGCGGCACTGGGCGACGCGCTCGCCAACCTGCTGTCGTGGCAGGGCTTCCACGTGCACCGCGAGTTCTATTACAACGACGCCGGCGTGCAGATCCAGACCCTGGCGCTGTCGGTGCAGGCCCGTGCGCGCGGCCTCAAGCCGGGCGACGCCGCCTGGCCCGAATCCGCCTATAACGGCGACTACATCGCCGATATCGCCGCCGACTTCCTGGCCGGCAAGACAGTCAGCGCCTCCGACGGCGAGCCGGTCACGGCCTCGGGCAAGGTCGACGACATCGACTCGATCCGCAAGTTTGCCGTGACCTACCTGCGCAACGAGCAGGACATCGACCTGCAGGCGTTCGGCGTCAAGTTCGACCGCTACTACCTGGAATCGTCGCTGTACAGCGACGGCCGCGTGGAAGCCGCCGTGCAGTCGCTGATCGGCAAGGGCAAGACCTACGAGCACGAAGGCGCGCTATGGCTGCGCACCACCGACGACGGCGACGACAAGGACCGCGTCATGAAGAAGACCGACGGCACCTACACGTACTTCGTGCCGGACGTGGCCTACCACACCACCAAGTGGGAGCGCGGCTTCACCAAGGTCATCAACGTGCAGGGCAGCGACCACCACGGCACCATCGCCCGCGTGCGCGCCGGCCTGCAGGGGCTGGACATCGGCATTCCGCAGGGCTACCCCGACTACGTGCTGCACAAGATGGTCACGGTGATGAAGAACGGCGAGGAGGTGAAGATCTCCAAGCGCGCCGGCTCCTACGTCACCGTGCGCGACCTGATCGAGTGGAGCAACGGCGGCGACGAAACCATCCGCGGCTGCCTGGACGCCGGCGTGGCCGACTGGCCCGAGCACTTCACACGCGGCCGCGACGCCGTGCGCTTCTTCCTGCTGTCGCGCAAGGCCGATACCGAGTTCGTCTTCGACGTCGACCTGGCGCTCAAGCAGAACGACGAAAACCCGGTGTACTACGTGCAGTACGCCCACGCCCGCATCTGCTCGATCTTTGAGTCGTGGGCCGGCGCGGAGTGGGAAAGCCGCCTGGGCGAGCTGGCCGGCACCGACCTGGCCGCCGTCACCGGCTCCGAAGCCAGCCCGCAGGCGCTCGCGCTGGGCCGCCGCCTGGCCGAGTTCCCGGACATGCTGGCCGCTGCCGCCAGCGAGCTGGCGCCGCACGCGGTTGCCTTCTACCTGCGTGACCTCGCGGGCGATTTTCACGCTTTCTACAACGCCGACCGCGTGCTGGTGGACGACGAAACCGTCAAGCGCGCCCGCCTGGCGCTGCTGGCCGCCACGCGCCAGGTACTGCGCAACGGCCTGGCCGTGATCGGTGTCTCCGCGCCGCGCCGTATGTAAGACGGCCAGCGGACGCGCGCCCGGCGGCTCCGGCCCCGGCGCGATGCCAGTGCTGCCCGCGGCGGCACTGGCTCTATAATCCCGGCATCACCGAAGAGGACTTCATGCAACAGCAACGCAAGCGCGATTCGCGCAACGCCCGCCGCGGCCAGCAACGCGGCGGTACGTTCCTGGGCCTGGTGCTCGGGCTGATCATCGGGCTGGCCATCGCCGTGGTGGTCGCCCTGTACATCACCAAGTCGCCGGCACCGTTCCAGCAGAAGAACGCGCCACCCCGCCCGAGCGAACCCGGCAATGTGGCCAGCACGCTGCCGAGCCCGGCCAGCCCGGCGCAGGAAGGCCCGTCCGACCCCAACAAGCCGCTGTGGAGCAAGACGCCCGCCAAGCCGGTCGGCCAGCCGCCCGCTGAAGCGGAGAAGCCGCAGGCCAGCAATGGAAATGGCAGTGGGAATGGCAACGGCACGGCCGAGAAGCAGTCGCCCGTGGCGGTAGCCAAGCCGGCTGAAAAGCCGGCGGAGAAGCCCGCCGAGAAGCCGGCTGACAAGACCGTGGCGATGAACAAGCCGGCCGAGAAGCCGGTGGTGGACCCGATCGCCGAGATCGCCCAGGCCGATGCCGCCAAGGTAGGCTACCTGCTGCAGGTCGGCGCGTTCCGTTCGTCCGACGATGCCGACCGCCAGAAGGCCAACCTCGCCATGCAGGGCTTCGAGGCCAAGATCACCGACCGCGACGTCAACGGCGTGAAGATGTATCGCGTCCGCCTCGGGCCGTTCAATCGGATCGAAGACATGAACAAGGCCCGCGACCGCCTGCAGTCGGCCGGCTTCGATGCCTCGGTCATTCGTTTTTCCAAGCAGTAATGCGCAGTTGCGCGCACTAACGCGCTGTAACCTTGTGGCCGGCTGCACGCTGAACCGTGTGCCGCCGGCGCTGTCATACGCTCATCGCCCAACCCGGAAGGCTGCACCAAGATGAAGAAACTCGCCGCTCTGATTGCCACGTTTGCCGCCGTCGGCGGCCTGCTGATGACCGCTCCCGCCCAGGCGGCGCCCACCGAGGGCAAAGAGTACACGGTCCTGAAGGCGCCGCAGCCGGTCCCGGCCGGCAAGATCGAGGTCACCGAATTCTTCTGGTACGGCTGCCCGCACTGCTTCGATTTCGAGCCGGAGCTGGAAGCCTGGGTCAAGAAGCAGGGCAAGGATGTCGTCTTCAAGCGCGTGCCGGTCGCGTTCCGCGATGACCTGCTGCCGCACACGAAGATCTTCTATGCGCTCGAATCCATCGGCAAGCTGGAAGCCATGCATGGCAAGGTGTTCAATGCCATCCATGTCGACCGCAAGCGCATGCTGGACCCGAACGAGATTGCCGACTTCATGGCCAAGAACGGCATCGACCGCAAGGCCTTCCTTGATGCCTACAACTCGTTCTCGGTGACGACCAACGCGCAGCGCGCCAACAAGATTGCCGACGCCTACAAGGTCGACGGCGTGCCGACCGTGGTGGTGCAGGGCAAGTACGAGACCTCGCCGTCCATCGCCGGCAACAAGGGAGCCGCGATCCAGGCCATGGATTACCTGGTCACGCAGGTCCGCGACAAGAAGCTCTGAGTCGCTGACAGCAAGGCCGGTACCGAGTACCGGCTTTTTTCATTCCACCCTTCCTTTTCCGGTACGCCGATGCGCCCACAGAAAGTCTTCCTCACCGGCGCCTCCAGCGGACTGGGCCAGGCGCTGGCCCGCGAATATGCCACCCAGGGCGCCATCCTCGGTCTCGTGGCCCGGCGCGAGGACGCGCTGCGTGATTTTGTCGCAACGCTGCCCAATCCCGGCGCGGTACGGATCTATGCAGCCGATGTCCGCGATGCCGATGCCATGACTGGCGCGGCGCAGGATTTCCTGGCGCATTTTGGCTGCCCTGACGTGGTGATCGCCAACGCCGGCGTTTCAGTCGGCACCGTGGCCAGCGAGCGCGAGGATCTCGCAGTCTTCCGCATGGTCATGGATACCAACTGGTTCGGCATGCTGACCACCTTCCAGCCCTTCCTGCACCCGATGCGCGAGCGCGACCCGGGCGCCGGCGGCTGGCGCGGCACGCTGGTGGGCATTGCCAGCGTGGCTGGCGTGCGCGGGCTGCCTGGCGGCGGTGCCTACAGTGCGTCCAAGTCGGCGGTGATCAAGCTGCTGGAGAGCCTGCGGCTGGAGCAGCGGCGCCATGGCATCCGCGTGGTGACCATCGCGCCGGGCTATATCCGTACGCCGATGACCGCGCACAACCCCTATCGCATGCCATTCCTGATGGACGCCGACGTCTTTGCGCGCAAGGCGGTGCGGGCGATTGCGGCGGGCAGCCGCTTCCGGGTCATTCCCTGGCAGATGGGCTGGGTGGCATCGCTGATGCACCTGATGCCGCGCTGGCTGTACGACATGCTCGCGGCACGCGCGCCCCGCAAGCCGCGCCAGCCGGGCGGGAAGGACTGACCATGTGGCGCGACGCCATCGGCCAGCAGCACGCCGCGGCCACTGGCGAGGTGCGCATTGCCTCGCTGGTGCCTTCGGTGACGGAACTGCTGTTCGCGCTCGATCTCGGCCCGCTACTGGTTGCTCGCACCGGCTTTTGCGTCCATCCGGAGCCGGCGGTGCGCGCGGTGGCGAAGGTTGGGGGCACCAAGGACGTAAGGCTGGAAAAGCTGCGAGCGCTGGCGCCGACGCATGTCATCGTCAACGTCGACGAGAACCGGCGCGAGACCGTCGAGGAGATCCGCAGCTTTGTGCCGAACGTGATCGTCACCCACCCCTGCGGGCCGGAAGACAACTTCGATCTCTATCGCCTGCTGGCCGGCATCTTCGGGCGCCATGCGCAGGCCGAAGCGCTGTGCGCGGCGCTGCAGGCGGAGCTGGATGCCATCCGTGCCCGCGCCTGGCCGGCGCGCCGCGTGCTTTATGCGATCTGGCAGGACCCGTGGATGACGGTGTCGCGCGACACCTATATCAGCCGCATGCTGGCGCTGGTGAACTGGCAGACCTGGCCGGAAGACAGCGGCAAAGCGCCGCGGGCCTGTGTCGATGGGGATTGCTCCCGGCCCAACGCGCCCGGCGAGCGCTATCCGAGCTTCCGCTGGAACGATGCGCTGGTGCACAGCCTCGATGAAGTCCTGCTGTCGACCGAGCCCTACCGGTTCACGGAGGAACACGCCGACGCGCTGGAGCGTCAGCTCGGCAAGCCGGTGATGCTGGTCGATGGCGAGATGGTGTCGTGGTACGGCAGTCGCGCCATCGAAGGCGTGCGCTATCTGGCGGAACTGGCCGCCAGGTAACGCAATCAGGCGGCCCGGAAGCGGATCACGCCGTCATCGCCGGTCTCCCGCAGCAACTCGCCGCGATGCCACAGCGCATGCAGGTGCGCCAGCGATTCGCCCATGGCAAACGTCATCTGGTGGATGTCGAACTGGCGCTTGAAGATCACGCTGACGATGTCATGCGCGCTGCAGGCCTTCTTGCGGCACGCTTCCAGCGTTTCGGCCAGCCGGTCGGCATGGTGTTCGCGCAGCTGCATGATGCGGGTGTGCAGGTTGCGGAACGGACGGCCGTGCGACGGCAGGATCAGCACGTCTTGCGGCAGGCCCTCGTACTTGGTCAGCGAATCGAGGTAGAGCTGCAGCGAATTGCCTTCCGGCTCCATGTCGAACACGCTGACATTGGTGGAAATCCGCGGCAGCACCATGTCGCCGGAGATCAGCACGTTGGTGGCGGCGTTGTACAGCGCCACGTGCTCCGGCGAATGGCCAAAGCCGGTGATCACGCGCCAGCCGGAGGTGGCCGGGTCGGTGCCGATCGAAACGATGTCGCCCTCCATCAGCCGGCGGTACTGGCTCGGCAGGTCGGGCACCAGCGACGGGTAATAGGTCTTGCGGGCGCGCAGCTTTTCCTGGCTGTCCGCATCGGTCAGACCATGCAGCGCGAAGTGCGCGGCGGCCGCGTCGCCGCCCGCGCTGGAGCCGGCGCCGGTGCCGCTGCCCATCACGCGTGCGCTCATATAGTCGCCCAGGCTCATCCACAGCCGCACGTCGAAGCGCTTGCACAGCCAGTGCGCCAGCCCGACGTGGTCGGGGTGGCTGTGCGTGACCAGCACGCGCAGCACCGGCAGGCCTTCCAGTTCGTTGGCGAAGATGGTTTCCCAGTGGCCCTTGATGGTGTCGTTGGTGATGCCGCAGTCGATGATCGTCCAGCCCTCCTTGCCATCGATGCGGTCGCGCAGCAGCCACAGGTTGATATGGTCGAGCGCGAAGGGCAGCGGCATGCGCAGCCAGTAGACGCCGGGCGCCACTTCCTGTTTGGTGCCGGGCTCGGGCAAGGTGTCCGCGAACGGATACTGGAGCTGGTGTTCGAGTGCGTTCATGAGGAGTCTCGGTAGTGGAAGCCTTGCCATGACGGGCGGGCGGCTTTCTCGTCGTTGCCTTCGCGCCCGCAGCGGGGGCGTGAAAGCGCCAGTTGCCAGCCGTCGCACTTGACGCTAACGTAAACGTCAATTGGTACGGCTTGTCTCAATCTTAAGCGAAAACTTCATTTCGCAACGAACGACCGTTCACTTTCTTTGGGCGCATCATGGCTGTCACGCAATCTCCCGCTTCCGCCACCTTTACGATCACCGAACTCGCGCGCGAGTTCGATGTCACCCCGCGCGCTATCCGTTTCTACGAGGACCAGGGCCTGCTGTCCCCGGAGCGCGCCGGGCCGGGTGGCCGCAAGCGAGTCTACAACGGCCGCGAGCGCACGCGCCTGAAGCTGACGCTACGCGGCAAGCGGTTAGGGCTCACTCTCAACGAGATCCGCGAAATTCTGGATCTGTACGAGTCGCCTCGCGACACCGCGCCTCAGCTGGAGCGCTTCCTGCACTCGCTGGCGCTGCATCGCGGTACGCTGGAGCGCCAGATGGAAGACCTGCAGGCCCAACTGGCCGAGATCGACCAGCATGAGCGGCAGTGCAGGGCGCTCCTGGCGGCACAGAAGACGGGCGCCGGGGTGTCCGATGAGGCCAAAACCGCCTGATTCGGCACTTCATCAAACCAGCGCTTCCGGATTTAGTTGACGTTTACGTAAACGTAAATAAAATACCCCGACGGTCGCCATCCATCGCCGCAACTTAACCGCTTACACATCGGATCTCCGCCATGTCGTCAGCCAATGCCTCCGCCGTTCCCACTGCTGAATCCGGGCTGCTGTCCGCCGCACGGGCCGATGCCATCGCCACCAGCTTTTCGCGCCAGGGCTTGATGACTTCCTTCGGTGCGAGCCTGAGCCGGGTCGAGCACGGCGAAGTCGAGATCGCCATGCCGTGGTCCGAAGGCGTGACCCAGCAGCATGGCTTCTTCCATGGCGGTGCGGTGGGCGCGCTGGCCGACAGCGCCTGCGGCTACGCCGCGCTGTCGATGGTGGGCGAAGGCGAGGCGGGCCTGACCGCCGAATACAAGATCAACCTGCTGTCCCCAGCCAAGGGCGAACGCCTGGTTGCTGTGGGCCGCGTCCTCAAGCCCGGCCGCACGCTGATCGTGGCGCAGGGCGATGTCTACGTCGAGCAGGACGGCCGCCGCAAACAGGTGGCCACCATGCTGATGACGTTATGCGTGGTCCGTACCCTGGACCACGTCTGAGCTTGCTGATCCGGCGATCTGCCGGACATACGAACCGATTCCAACAGGAGACCATCATGACCGAACTGCCAGGCCTGAAATTCGATCTGGGCGAAGACATCGAGATGCTGCGCAGTTCCGTGCGCGACTGGGCCCAGGCCGAACTGGCCCCGCGCGCCGGCGAAATCGACCGAACCGACCAGTTCCCGATGGATGCCTGGAAGAAGATGGGCGACCTCGGCGTGCTAGGCATCACGGTGGCAGAGGAGTACGGCGGCGCCAATATGGGCTACCTGGCGCACATGATCGCGATGGAGGAAATCAGCCGCGCGTCCGCCTCGGTCGGCCTGTCCTACGGCGCGCACTCCAACCTGTGCGTGAACCAGATCCACCGCAACGGCAGCGCCGCGCAGAAGGCCAAATACCTGCCGAAGCTGGTTTCCGGCGAATGGATCGGCGCCCTGGCCATGAGCGAGCCCAACGCCGGCTCCGACGTGGTCAGCATGAAGCTGCGCGCCGACTTCAAGGGCGACCGCTACGTGTTGAATGGCACCAAGATGTGGATCACCAACGGTCCCGACTGCGACGTGCTGGTGGTCTACGCCAAGACCGAGCCGGACCTGGGCGCGCGCGGCATGACCGCCTTTATCGTCGAGAAGGGCATGAAGGGTTTCTCGGTGGCGCAGAAGCTCGACAAGCTCGGCATGCGCGGCTCGCATACCGGCGAACTGGTGTTCCAGGACGTGGAAGTGCCGGTCGAGAACATCCTCGGCGCCGAGAACGGCGGCGCCAGGGTGCTGATGAGCGGGCTCGACTACGAGCGCGCGGTGCTGTCCGGCGGCCCGGTCGGCATCATGCAGGCCTGCATGGACGTGGTCACGCCCTACATCCACGACCGCAAGCAGTTCGGCCAGAGCATCGGCGAATTCCAGCTGATCCAGGGCAAGGTGGCCGACATGTACACCACGCTGCAGGCGGCGCGCAGCTACCTGTACACGGTCGGCAAGAACCTGGACGCGCTGGGCACGGATCACGTGCGCCAGGTGCGCAAGGACTGCGCCGCGGTGATCCTGTACACGGCGGAGAAGGCCACCTGGATGGCGGGCGAAACCATACAGATCCTGGGCGGCAACGGGTATATCAACGAATACCCGGCCGGGCGCCTGTGGCGCGATGCCAAGCTGTACGAGATCGGTGCCGGCACCTCGGAAATCCGCCGCATGCTGATCGGCCGCGAGTTGTTCGCGGAAACGATGTAAGGACCCCCGGGGCCTCGGAAAACACCCGAAGCCCCCGGCCGAACCCATTTACAATCACAGGACCCCCGCCAGCCCGTCGACCCATGTCCCACTTCCCCAAACTGCTCTCCTCGCAGATTGCCTACGATGTGGCGAGAACGATGCTCGACGGGTTCGACAAGCATTACCGCTTGTTCCGGGAGGTGAGCCACCAGGCCAAGCTGAAGTTCGAGGCCGGTGACTGGCTTGGCTTGCAGCAACTGCAGCGCGACCGCATCGCCTTCTACAACGAGCGCGTGCGCGAATCGAGCGTCATCCTCGAAGACGAATACGATGCGGAGAATATCGAGGACGAAATCTGGCAGCAGATCAAGCTGCATTACATCGGGCTGCTGACCAACCATCACCAGCCCGAGCTGGCCGAGACCTTCTTCAACTCGGTCTGCACCCGCATCCTGCACCGCTCGTACTTCAACAACGATTTCATTTTCGTGCGCCCGGCGATCTCGACCGAGTACATCGAGAACGAGGAATCGCCCACGCGTCCGACCTTCCGCGCCTACTATCCGGGCAGCCGCGAAGGCATGGCGGCCTGTTTCGAGCGCATCGTCCACAATTTCCAGCTCGAGCGGCCGTTCGAAGACCTGCGCCGCGACATCGGCTACGTGGTGCGCGCGGTGGCCGAGCACTTCGGCGACCTGCGTATCGCGCCGAATTTCCAGATCCACACGCTGTCGTCGCTGTTCTTCCGCAACAAGGCGGCCTTTATCATCGGCCGCATCGTGAACGGCGACCGCACCTTCCCGCTGGCGATCCCGATCCTCCACGGGCCGTCGGGCAAGCTGGTGCTCGATACCGTGCTGCTGAGAAAGGAACAGCTGCTGATCCTGTTCTCGTTCACGCACTCCTACTTCATGGTCGACATGGACATCCCGTCGGCCTACGTGACCTTCCTGCGCGACATCATGCCGCGCAAGCCGCGCGCGGAGATCTATACCTCGCTGGGTTTGCAGAAGCAGGGCAAGAACCTGTTCTACCGCGATTTCCTCCATCACCTGCAGCATTCGTCCGACAAGTTCATCGTCGCGCCAGGCATCCGCGGGCTGGTGATGCTGGTGTTCACGCTGCCGTCGTACCCGTACGTGTTCAAGGTGATCAAGGACTTCTATCCGGCACCGAAGGAAACCACGCGCGAGCTGGTCAAGTCGAAGTACCAGTTGGTCAAGCAGCACGATCGCGTGGGCCGCATGGCCGACACGCTGGAGTACTCGGACGTGGCCTTCCCGCTGTCGCGCTTCGACGATGCGCTGGTGCGCGAGTTCGAGCAGCACGCGCCGTCGATGATCGAGTACCAGCGCGGCAAGGACGGCGGGGAAGAGATCGTGGTGCGCCATGTGTACATCGAGCGCCGCATGACGCCGCTGAACATCTGGCTGCACGAAGGCACCGACGAGCAGGTGGAGCACGGCATCATCGAGTATGGCAACGCCATCAAGGAGCTGATGGCGGCCAACATCTTCCCGGGCGACATGCTGTACAAGAATTTCGGCGTCACCCGGCATGGCCGCGTGGTGTTCTACGACTATGACGAGATCGAGTACCTGACCGCCTGCAATATCCGCCACGTGCCCCAGCCGCGCAACGAGGAAGAGGAGATGTCGGGCGAGGTGTGGTACACCGTACGGCCGCACGACATCTTTCCGGAGACGTTCCGCACCTTCCTGCTGGGCGATCCGCGCGTGCGGGCTGCCTTCCTGCGGCATCACGCAGATTTCTTCGACCCCGCCATGTGGCAGGGCCACAAGGACCGGCTGCTGGCCGGACATGTTCATGACTTCTTTGCCTATCACAGTTCAGAGCGATTCATTCACCGTTACGGCCGACCGGGCAGCGCTGAAGGCGCGTCCGCTGCTGCCGGTCCTGCAAGGAGGGTCGCATGACTGACGCCATCGCCCAACTGTTCCGCAACAACCGCGATTGGGTCGACCGCGTCAACGCGGAAGATCCCACCTTCTTTACGCGCCTGGCCAACCAGCAGGCGCCGGAGTACCTGTGGATCGGCTGCTCCGATTCGCGCGTACCGGCCAACCAGATTCTCGGCCTGGCGCCGGGCGAGGTGTTTGTCCACCGCAATATCGCCAACGTGATCGCGCACAGCGACCTGAATGCGCTGTCCGTGATCCAGTTCGCGGTCGAGGTGCTCAAGGTGCGCCACATCACCGTGGTCGGCCACTATGGCTGCGGCGGCGTGAAAGTGGCGCTCAAGCGCGAGCGCATCGGCCTGGCCGACAACTGGCTGCGCCATGTGCGCGACGTTGCCGACAAGCACGAGGTCTACCTTGGCACGCTGCTGCGCGAGGATGACGCCCATACCCGCCTGTGCGAGCTCAATGTGATCGAGCAGGTCAACAATGTCTGCCAGACCACGGTGATCCAGGACGCCTGGACGCGCGGGCAGGAAGTGACCGTGCATGGCTGGGTCTACGGCGTGTCCGACGGCCTGCTGCGAGATCTCGGCATGGCCGCCAGCAGCAACGACGAATTGCACCAGCAGCTTGCCGCGGCCTACCGCCAGTTCGGCGATCCGCCGCAGGCTTCGATCCGCTGACAGGAAAGAGCACGCATCCGCATCATCCGCACACCGATTTCCAGGAGACCAGACATGGAAGACCAGATCGTTATCGTTTCTGCTGCGCGTACCCCGATGGCAGCGTTCCAGGGTGAGTTCGCCAGCGTCACCGCGCCGCAGCTCGGCGCCGCTGCCATTCGCGCCGCGGTGGAGCGTGCCGGCCTGAAGCCGGAGCAGGTCGAGGAAGTCGTGTTCGGCTGCGTACTGCCCGCCGGCCAGGGCCAGGCGCCCGCACGCCAGGCTGCGCTTGGCGCCGGCCTGCCGCTGGGCGTGGGCTGCACCACGGTCAACAAGATGTGCGGCTCGGGCATGCGTGCCGCCATGACCGTCTACGACGGCCTGATCGCCGGCTCGTTCGACATCGCCATCGCCGGCGGCATGGAGAGCATGACCAACGCCCCGTACCTGATCCCGAAGGGGCGCGGCGGCTACCGCATCGGCCACGGCATGATCTATGACCACATGATGCTGGACGGCCTGGAAGATGCCTACGACAAGGGCCGCGCCATGGGCACCTTCGGCGAGGACTGCGCCGCCAAGTACGGCTTCACGCGCGAAGCGCAGGACGCCTTCGCCATGGAGAGCGTGCGCCGCGCGCAGCAGGCCACCGAGAACGGCGATTTCCGCTGGGAGATCACGCCGGTGACGGTATCGGGCAGGGGTGGCGACACCGTCATCGACACCGACGAAGGCCCGCGCCGCATTAAGCTCGACAAGATTCCCTCGCTCAAGCCGGCCTTTGCCAAGGACGGCACCATCACCGCCGCTTCGTCATCGTCGATCAATGACGGCGCCGCCGCGCTGGTGATGATGCGCGCCTCCACCGCGAAGAAGCTCGGCCTGCAGCCGATCGCCCGCATGCTGGGCCACACCACCCACGCGCAGGCGCCGGGCTGGTTCACCACCGCGCCGGTCGAGGCGATCGCCAAGCTGTACCGCAAGCTCGACTGGACCACCGACAGCGTCGACCTGTTCGAGATCAACGAGGCCTTTGCCGTGGTGCCGATGGCCGCCATGCACGACCTGAAGATCCCGCGCGACAAGGTCAACATCCACGGCGGCGCCTGCGCGCTGGGCCACCCGATCGGCGCTTCGGGCGCACGCATCATGACCACGCTGATCGGCGCGCTGCGCAAGACCGGCGGCAAGCGTGGCGTGGCCAGCCTGTGCATCGGCGGCGGCGAAGCCACGGCAGTCGGTATCGAGATCCTCTGATGTTGTTCCTCCCCTCTCCCGCTTGCGGGAGAGGGGAGCAAAAAAGCCGGCAGTTCGCTGAACCCACGCACCTCTACCAAGGAGCACAGCCTTGCCAACCCTACTCATCCTCGGCGCCTCGCGCGGCATCGGTCTTGAATTCGTGCGCCAGTACCGTGCCGATGGCTGGCGCGTCATTGCGGCGGCGCGCAGCGCCGAAGGCGTTGCCGCCCTCAAGGCGCTCGGCGCGGAAGCCCACCAGGTGGATCTCACCGATGCCGGCGCGGTAGCCGGCCTGGGCTGGAAGCTCGACGGCGAATCGCTTGACGTCGCCATCTACAACGCCGGCGTGGTCGGCCCGCGCAGCGAAGGCGCGCAGCCTGTCACGCGCGAAGACTTCGACAAGGTGATGCACGTCAACGTGCTGGGCCCGATGATGGCGCTGCCGCTGATCCTGCCGTACGTGGAAACCGGCCAGTCCGGCCGCGGCGGCGTGCTGGCGGTGCTGTCGTCGCGCATGGGCAGCATCGGCGCGATGGACAGCAACCGCAGCTGGCTGTATCGCGTCAGCAAAGCCGGCGTCAACGCGGCGCTCAAGGCGGTGTCGCTCGACGCGCGCCATGCCACCTGCGTCGCGCTGCATCCGGGCTGGGTGCAGACCGACATGGGCGGCAAGGACGCCGACCTGACGCCGCAGCAGAGTGTCAAGGGCATGCGGCAGGTGCTGGCCACTGTCAAGCGCAGCGACAACGGCAGCTTCCACAACTACGACGGCACGCCGATTCCCTGGTAACCGCGCTGCCCGCTACCCAACCGACAGAACGACATGCTGCTGAACTCCGAACAGGAAATGATCCGCGACGCCGTGCGCCAGTTTGCGCAGGAGGTGATCGCGCCGCAGGCCGCGCAATGGGATCGCGACAAGACCTTTCCCAAGGACGTGCATCGCGAGCTGGCGGCGCTGGGCGCCTATGGCGTCGCGGTGCCCGAAGCATACGGCGGCGCCGGGCTCGACTATCTTTCGCTCGCACTGATCCTGGAGGAGATCGCGGCCGGTGACGGTGGCACCTCCACCGTCATCAGCGTCAACAATTGCCCAGTGTGCAGCATGCTGATGGCGTTTGCCAGCGAAGCGCAGAAGCAGCAGTGGCTGGTGCCGCTGGCGCGCGGCGAGATGCTGGGTGCGTTCTGCCTGACCGAGCCGCACGTCGGCTCGGACGCGGCGGCGCTGCGGACCACCGCGGTGCGCGACGGCGACCACTACGTCCTGAATGGCGTAAAGCAGTTCATCACCAGCGGGAAGAACGCCGACGTGGCGATCGTGCTCGCCGTCACCGACAAGTCGGCCGGCAAGCGCGGCATCAGCGCCTTCCTCGTACCGACGTCCACGCCGGGCTACGTGGTGGCGCGGCTGGAAGACAAGCTCGGCCAGCATTCCTCCGACACCGCGCAGATCTTGTTCGAGGACTGCCGCATCCCCGCCGCAAACCTGCTGGGCGAAGAAGGCGGCGGCTACAGGATGGCGCTGTCCGGCCTGGAAGGCGGGCGCATCGGCATCGCCTCGCAAAGCGTGGGCATGGCGCGTGCCGCCTTCGACGCCGCGCTGGCCTACGCCAAGGAGCGCGAGAGCTTTGGCCAGCCGCTGTTTCAGCACCAGGCCGTGCAGTTCCGCCTGGCCGATATGGCAACGCGCATCGACGTGGCGCGGCAGATGGTCTGGCATGCCGCCTCGCTCAAGGATGCCGGCAGGCCCTGCCTGAAGGAGGCGGCAATGGCCAAACTGTTCGCCAGCGAGATGGCCGAGTCGGTCTGCTCCGATGCAATCCAGGTGTTCGGCGGCTACGGTTACGTCAGCGATTTCCCGGTGGAGCGCATCTATCGCGACGTGCGCGTCTGCCAGATCTACGAAGGCACCAGCGATATCCAGAAGATACTGATCGCACGCGCGCTGTCGTGACGGCAGCATGACGAGTCCGAACCAGAAGCACCCCCATTCACAGCAAGACCAACAACCGAGGGCCCGCGACAATGAGTGCAGCGATCGATTTCTACTTTGATTTCTCGTCACCGTATGGCTACTTCGCCAGCACCCGCATCGACGAGCTGGCGCAGAAGTATGGCCGTATCGTGGCGTGGCATCCGATCCTGCTCGGCGTGGTGTTCAAGACCACCGGCGCGTCGCCGCTGCCGCAGTTGCCGCTCAAGGGCGATTACTCGTGGCGCGACTTTGAGCGCACTGCGCGCTTCCACGACATCGAATACAAGCGCCCGGCGCATTTCCCGCTGCCCACCACGCATGCCGCGCGGGCAATGCTGTGGCTGCAGAACCATCATGGCGACGACATCGCCGCCGCCTTCGCCAAGGCCGTGTACCACGCGCTGTTTGTCGACGACATCAACATCGCGGAGCCGGCCGAGATCATGAAGCTGGCCGAACCGCTCGGCATTGACGCGCAGGCCCTGAATGCCGGCGCCACCAGCTACCAGATCAAGGACCAGCTCAAGGCCGAGATCGAAGTCGCCATGGCCAAGGGCGTGTTCGGCTCGCCCTTCGTCATCGTCGACGGCGAGCCGTTCTGGGGTTTCGACCGCTTCGACCAGCTCGAGGCGCACCTGAAGAGCCGCCGCCAGACCGAACTCCGGGCCGTGACCAGCCCGGACAGCACCAAGGAAAAGAAACCCGCATGACTGCAGCAAACCAGGGCCTGCGCGGCCCATCCGCACGTTTCGATTGTGTGATCTTCGACTGCGACGGGGTTCTCGTCGACAGCGAGCCCATCGTCAATCGCGTGCTCAACGAGATGCTCAACGAACTCGGCATCAGGATCTCGCTGGAAGATTCCACCCGCATGTTCCTCGGCCGCGCGGTGCGCGAAGAGCTGGACAACATCGCCCGCATGCGCGGCGCGCCGCTGCCGGAGAACTGGCTGTCGACCTGGCTCGCCCGCCGCAACCAGGTGCTGGAAGCGGAAGTGCAGGGCGTGCCCTATGTACGCGAGGCGGTTGCCGCGATTGCGGCCACCGGCATGCCGGTGTGCGTGGCATCGGGCGCGGATCGCATCAAGGTCAAGCTGCAGCTGACGCGCACCGGGCTGGTGGAACTGTTCCAGCAGGACGAGCGCGAGCACATCTTCTCGGCCACCGAAGTGGCGCGTAGCAAGCCTGCGCCGGACGTCTACCTGCTGGCGGCGCGCACCATGGGCGTGGAGCCGGTGCGTTGCGCGGTGATCGAGGACAGCCCGACCGGCATCACCGCGGGCGTTGCCGCCGGCATGACGGTGTTCGGCTATGCCGCGCGCAACGACGCCGCCTCGCTGAGCGAGGCCGGCGCACAGATGATCTTCACCGATATGCGCGACCTGCCGGAGTTGCTGGGATGAATGCGCGCCGCCTGCCCAAGGCCACCGCCGAGCCATGCCCTTGCGGCAACAGCGCGGAGTACGCCGCGTGCTGCGGCCGCTATCACCGCGGCGAGGCATTGCCGCCCAACGCCGAGGCGCTGATGCGCTCGCGCTACAGCGCCTACGTGCTGGGCAATACGGACTGGCTGAGGCAGACGTGGCATCCGTCCACCTGTCCGGACGACCTGGAGCCGGATCCGGCCACGCGCTGGCTCGGACTGAGCATCAAGGCGCATGCGCAGCAGGACGATACGCATGCGACCGTGGAATTCGTGGCGCGCTACAAGGTAGGCGGGCGCGCCTGGCGGCTGCATGAGCGCAGCCGGTTCGTGCGCGAGCCGCGCATGGCCGGCGGCGCGGCGTGCTGGCTCTACGTGGATGGCGACATGATCGGGGAGGCGTCATGAGTGATCAGGGAAGGCCTGAGTACCTGCTGTACTGCTTCGCGCAATCTGGCAACGCCTACAAGGCCGCATTGATGCTGGAGACGCTGAGCGTCCAGCGCGGCAGGCAGCTGTGGGCGCCGCGCTTCGTCGACTACTTCAACGGCGAGACCCGCACGCCCGAGTACCGCGCTATTAACGTGATGGGCGAGGTGCCGGTGCTGGAGTTCGAAGGACAGCGCCTGTCGCAGTCGGGCGTTATTCTCGAAACGCTGGCGGCACGGCTCGGCGCCTATGGCCCGCGCGACGAAGCCGAGCGTGCCGAAGCGCTGCGCTGGCTGCTGTTCGACAACCACAAGTTCACGTCCTACACCGCCACCTACCGCTTCATGCGCGCGTTCGCGAAGAACCCCGATCCGGCGGTGCTGGAGTTCTTTCTCAAGCGCTGCGAGGGCGCATGGAGCGTGCTGAATACACAACTGGCCGGGCGCGCGTTCGTGCTGGGCGATCACGCCACCATTGTCGACTTCTCGCTCGCCGGATACGTCTTCTTCGATGACGAGATCGGCGTGCACTGGCGCAAGGAGTATCCGCATATCCACGCCTGGACCGAATGCATCCGCGCGCTGCCGGGTTGGAAGCATCCCTATGACCTGATGCCGGGGCACCCGTTGCCGAAGCAGGCAGGCTGAGCCAGGCCGCTGGCAGCACGGCACCAACCAAGACCAAGCAGGAAGAGACACCGAGATGCCCACGCTGGAAACCAAACTCAACGCACGCTCCGAATCCTTCAAGGCCAACGCCGAAGCCATGCAGGCCCTGGTGGCCGACCTCAAGGCGAAGATCGCGAAGCTCGCGGAAGGCGGCGGCGAAGACGCCCGCAACAAGCACCTGTCGCGCGGTAAGCTGCTGCCGCGCGACCGCGTGCAGCAATTGCTCGATCCGGGCACGCCGTTCCTGGAGCTGTCGCAGCTTGCCGCCTACGAGATGTACGACAATGCCGCGCCCGGCGCCGGCATCATCACCGGCATCGGCCGCGTGGCTGGGCAGGAGTGCGTGATCGTCTGCAACGATGCCACCGTCAAGGGCGGCACCTACTACCCGCTGACGGTGAAGAAGCATGTGCGCGCGCAGGAGATCGCCGAGCAGAACAACCTGCCGTGCATCTACCTGGTCGATTCCGGCGGCGCCAACCTGCCCAACCAGGATGATGTGTTCCCCGACCGCGACCACTTCGGCCGCATCTTCTACAACCAGGCCAACCTGTCCAAGCAGGGCATCCCGCAGATCGCGGTGGTGATGGGCTCGTGCACGGCCGGTGGCGCGTATGTGCC
>NZ_JWMA01000070.1 GCF_000812465.1 Cupriavidus sp. IDO
GAACGGCGAACTGACGTATCGGAAGCTATGGTCTATATCGCGATGGGCGGCCTGCTGCTACGCAGAATCGCCCATCCTTGAATTTTCAAACGGGCTCTTAGAGGATTGGAGACATGACCAAGAAAGTTGCCGTAGTCACAGGCGGGATGGGCGGCATCGGTGAGGCTATCAGCGTCCGGCTGCATGACGCAGGTTATACGGTGGCTGTCACGCATTCCGCCGGTAATAGCGGCGTCGCGAGCTGGCTGGGAAAGATGGAGGAAAGCGGGCGCAGGTTCCACGCGTATCCCGTTGACGTCGCAGACTATGGGTTGTGCCAGCCGTGTGTGGCAACAATTCGGGAGGCACTTGGCTCAGTCGACATTCTGATTAACAACGCCGGGATTACGCGCGACGCCAGCTTCAAGAAGTTGGACAAAGTCAATTGGGATGCGGTCATGCGAACCAATCTCGATTCGGTGTTCAATATGACGAAGCCGATGTGCGAGGAGATGGTGAGGCGAGGCTGGGGCCGCATCATCAACATATCCTCCATCATCGGCTCCAAAGGCGGCTTCGGCCAAACCAACTACGCTGCAGCCAAAGCCGGAATGCATGGCTTTACGAAGTCATTGGCACTCGAAGTGGCGAAGAGTGGTGTGACGGTCAACACCGTTTCGCCTGGCTTCATTGGCACCAAGATGGTGACCGCCGTGCCGCAGGAGATTCTCGATACCAAAATCATCCCGCAAATTCCTGTCGGCCGTCTTGGGAAGCCGGAAGAGGTGGCGGCATTGATTGCATACCTATGCTCGGAGGAAGCCGCTTTCGTGACGGGCGCGAACATCGCCATCAACGGCGGGCAGCACATGCAGTAAGGTCTGATGGGCCATCCAGCGCCCCACACAGGCCGGAGCGCTGGACATAGTCTGCTCTGACCGGAAGGAACCAGTGCGGCCTTCCTGCGGGCAGCTAGGCGTGGCGGGGATCTCTGTCCTGTGTCGAGCCAATGACAGAGGCGTCTGAGCAACACAATAGTTAACCCTGATATTAGGGTTATCTAATTCGCCTTTAAATTGAGCGCTGTAGGCCCCACTACCACCCGCGCTGCCACCCTCGGCAACGCGGGTTCTTTTTTTGTGGGCGGTCGGCTCCGGTTCAGCCCTCGCGCGCGGCGTCTTCGCTCAGTGTGCTCATTGCTCTAGCAGGCGGGAGGCGTTGGGTTCTGCCTCGGGCGCAGGGAACACCGCGCTGGTTCGAATGTGGTCGTAGGCTTGCTTCGGACTGGTTCCGGCCAGGTTGCGAACAAGCCGATTCTGCTGGCAGCCAGTTGAATCACGCTCTGCCGGTGAGCGCCAGCACATCAACACTAACTACGCTCGAGAATCGAGCCGGCAATGACCGCTCACAAGGCCAGACGGTCTGTGCTCTTCTTCGGACTATCGACCGTGGGCGGAAACACGCGCCAGCAGCCATCATCGTGCCGGAAGAAGAATAACGTCCGCAAACCGGCCTGTTGCGTGGTCTCGACGCATACGTAGCGTCGCCTTCCTGGGTAGGTGCGACTGAATTCAATTACATGAACCGGCGTAGTCGGCCCAGGTGCCAGCCATTTTTCGACCTGAAAACGCAGCGACTGCTTATTTGTGCTTTTCATGTCACCTCCCTTACCCCGGCTATTGCTTCCTGCAGAGCTCCAGAAGGCCCGACGACTGTCAGAAGCACCGCTGCACTGCAATGCGCTTCCTTCCGCACCTAGCGTCGCGGACGAATCTTGAGAAAGCGCTTTAAGTCTAGGCAACAACCTGATGCCCCTACGCATCGTTTTGCGAAATAGCAACAGCAGGAACACAGGCTATGAGGTGCCTGTATCCGTCGATAGGGTGTTAGCGGTGATGCATTGCAGTATGTGCGATTGACCACAAAGACGGCCGACATTTGTAGACGGTTGACTGCACGCTTGGCGCCCAATGGCTCTTCCTATGCCGATTCGTCGGTGCTTTTGGGGTCATCCTCTCGGCTCTGTCTGGAGCGTCGACGCCCGAGGTATAGTCAGCCGCACATCACGCGCTTGCAAGAAGGGCTCCCTTGCCCGTCACATTGTTGGTAGCTTCTGCCCAGCCTCTGCTGCTCACGCTGCTCGGTGTGTCGATGGATACTGGGACGATGTAGGCATTCG
The DNA here is from genome assembly GCF_000812465.1 of Cupriavidus sp. IDO. GTDB lineage: Bacteria > Pseudomonadota > Gammaproteobacteria > Burkholderiales > Burkholderiaceae > Cupriavidus. Next base: position 2,159 of record NZ_JWMA01000070.1, read on the forward strand.
TGCGGCTGCCCGGTACCCAAGCACCGGCAGTCGGCGCGTAGTTGCGCGCGGGGCGTATGCTATGAACCAGGCTATTTCATCTTGAAAACGAGCTGGGTACTGTGGGCCATTCACTACCACTCATCATCTGTTATCAGGGGGACGTGTGCGCATACTGGTCATTGGAGCCACTGGGCTTCTTGGGAAAGAAATTACGGCTTAGTTGTCGGAAGAGCACGACGTGGTCGGGGCTAGTCGTAGCTCTCCGCCGGTCTCAGTGGACATCTCCGACAAGCAGTCGATTCTGGCGATGTACAAACAAGTGGGCACGGTTGAGGCGGTGGTCTGCGTAGGAGGCACCGCGCCATTGGATGCCCTGACTGACGATGATTTTGCATTCAGCTTGGCCAATAAGCTGATGGGGCAGGTCAATCTGGTCCGGTATGGGGTTCCGTACATCTCCCAGGGCGGGTCGGTCACGCTCACCAGTGGCACCCTCGCGCAGCATCCAGTGCTCGGTGGTGCTGCAGTGAGCACTGTGAACGCCGGCATCGAGGCGTTCGGGCGGGCAGCAGCGCTCGAATTGCAAGGCAAGATTCGCGTGAATGTCGTCAGCCCCGGATGGGGTGGGAGACGCTCGAAGCGATGGGACGCGGCCCCGCCAAGGGCGTTCGGGCGGCGGTGGTCGCACAGGCCTACCAGAAATACATTACGGAAGACATCTCTGGGCAGGTGGTGTCAGTAACCCACTGAATCGCATTGTCCGCCCTCCGTCGAGGCTATCGTCGTACCAATTGCGTTATCGTGACCACGTTCTCTTCATTTACTTAGACGTTGAAGCGGAGTCGCAGCACGAGCCCGAGTTGTGGGTCCGGTGTACACATGTCGGGCGTAGGCGGAAGAAGTCATGACCATGCCAAAGCTCTCGATAGCACCGCTGGAGGGACGACTCGCCGATGGGCAGGACTCCGTTCGGCTCAGGGTTACGCTTGCACTGGCGTACGAGCAACAAGGAGAGTTGGCCGCTGCTGTTCCTCATCTGGTCAAAGCCACCGAGTTAGACCCGCACTATTCGGGCGCTTGGCGAGCCCTCGGAGTTCTCTATGTTGACCTCGGCCAAGATGCGAAGGCGCGTGTAGCCTTTCAGAAGGGAATTGAAGCCGCGAAGGCCCACGGCGACAAACAAGCTGAAAAGGAAATGATTGTGCGTCTTCGACGTTTGGACCGGCAATCAGGCGCTGCTGGCGGTCAGTCAGACGACGGCAAGACGTAGTCGTACGCGAGAATAGTCTGCCGGGCAGCGCGGTAGCAGCTGCGGGGGCGGAAAATGAGGCCACCAGCAAGCGCTGCGCAGTAGCGCCCGCCGGCAGATGTGGCTGCGCCGAGTTCGGCTAGGATGGCCAGCGGCGCATCATGCTATGGTCATAGAAGGCGTCCCTAGGTCGCACCCACCTGCGCCGGCGTGCAGGTACGTAACCGTCCGGCGGACAGCGTTCTTGACGACGGGGTTGCTTTCAGGCGGCGGTCGAGCGGATCTGCTCAGCCATGGCCCATGGCAGCAGTTCGCTAA
>NZ_JWMA01000071.1 GCF_000812465.1 Cupriavidus sp. IDO
ATCAGCGATGCCATAGAGCGTCACGTTGGACGACGATTGGGCAATGGCGGCGCCGGACATGGCGCAAGCTGCGACTGCCACTGCGAAGAGAGCTTTTTCATTACACCATGACTCCAGCACCGAACTTCGCTGGACTACGCCGAGGCCCGATACAGCAGGTTTATCAATAACTTAGGCGAGTTCAACATATGCCGGTGCTTTCCGAAACCTGACCCAGCTTCCTATCTCGTGGCTCCCATGTGACCCCTGGAAACCGGATCTTTCCGATGGGTCATCATGGCGAAAATCAAACTCACCAAGTCCGCTGTCGATGCGGCGCAACCCCAGGCGCAGGCCGTCGAACTGCGCGACACCCTGGTCCCCGGCTTCCTGTGCAAGATTACTCCAGCCGGCCGCAAGGTGTTCATGCTCCAGTACCGCACGAACGCAGGCGAGCGCCGCAAGCCTGCCTTGGGCCTTTACGGGGAACTGACCGTCGAACAGGCCCGATCCCTGGCCCAGGCATGGCTGGCCGAAGTTCGCCGGGGCGGCGACCCTGGCGCTGCCAAAGCCGAAGCGCGCAAAGCCCCCACGGTCGCTGAACTGTGCAAGAAGTTCATGGTGGACTACTCGAAGCAGCGCAACAAGCCCAGCACTCAGAAAAGCTACCAGGCCATCATCGATCGCAACGTCATCCCCCTGTTGGGCTGCAAGAAGGTTCATGATGTAAGGCGCCCCGACATCGCGGGGCTCATGGAAAAGCTCTCGTACAAGAAGACGGAAGCCAACAAGGTCTTCGGCGTTCTGCGCAAGATGTTCAACCTGGCCGAGGTATGGGGCTATTGACCGGACGGCACCAACCCCTGCCGGCACGTTCCGATGTACCCCCACGGGAAGGCGACTCACCTCATCAGCGACGAGGACATGGGCAAGCTGTTTCGGCAGCTCGACCGGATCGAGGCCGAGAGCCAGGAGAACTACGTCATCCCCTTGGCGATCCGCCTGCAGTTCGAGTTCGCCGGGCGCTGCTCTGACGCAGATCGAGGAGGCTCTGGAACAAGCGCGCTTTCACTTGGCAACGGCCATCGGCTTCTGGTTGCTGTTGCTCGCGGCCATCCTCACGCTCATGCTGGCATTCAAGCGCAAGGTGATCCAGCCTGTCGCGGAAATCTCCAAGGCATTCGCGTTCGAGGCGCAAGATATGCCAGGCTTTGCCCGACAGAAGGACGACATCGCGAATCTGCGGCAAGGGCCTCGACTGTTGCAAGCCGTCAATGCGGAAAACCTTCTTCTGCAGGACCAGCGTGAGCAGGCACTGGGCTTCATTTCACATGACATGCGGGCGCCGTTGACCTCGATCATCGCGCTTATTGAATCCCGGCAGAACACATCAGCGCCCCACGACGAGCTGACAATGCGTGAACGTGTCTTGCATCAGACCAAGCGGGCGCTGACGCAGGCTGAGTCCGACGCCTGGGGAACGCAGGAGGTCGACCTGCGCGAAATCACTACCGAAGCCATTGATGATGCCTGGGTTTTCATGAATCAACGCCGAGTCCGGATCGTGTACTGTGAAGATGAGGAGCGCGCCTGGGTGCGTGGCAGCTCCTGGCTGCTGCTTCGGGTCATCAGCAATCTGATCAACAACGCAATCAAATTCAGCCATGAACTCGGCGAAGTGCGTGTGGACGTGTTGCGCGAAGATCTCTGCTGGAAGGGTGTCCGTGACGGACTTTGGTACCGGGATCCCGTCACACGTCCTTCCCAAACTGTTTCAGCCATTTCAGCGTAGCCAGGCCCCTAGCCCACATGCTGGATCCGGTATTGGATTGGGACTGGCGTTCGTACGCACAGTTGTCCTTCGTCATGGTGGCACCGTATCGGTGACAAGCACGCCAATGAAGGGCACGACGTTCGTGGTGCCGGCAGCAGGCTCGGCCGGCATCCTAGCCAGCATGGAGTAGCCGGAAGAACATGCGGGCGCGTTCGGCATTCGGAGGGCCATATTCATGCCACGTCACAGCCCGCATATCCTCACGATGACCGATGCTGGCAACGCAGCGTCAACGACTGCCGCGAGGGAGAAGCCTGACGAAGCAGTACACGGCGTCAAGCACTGTCTCCGATTACAGCATTTACACTGCGACCTCGTGCAGAGGCCGGCCAGCCTCCGAGGCAGGGCGCTACGTCCTTCGAAGTCGCGCAAATCGACGTCGCCCCGACTCGGCACATGGGCTTAGTCGGCCATGGCATCGGGCCAATGACGATAGCAGCGCAACTCCTAGAAGGAATCCGTCTCGGAAAAGGCTGGTGTCTCGGCGATGCGCTGAGAGATGACCCTGCAGGTTTCCAGCAAGGGTTGTACATAGGCATGCAAAGGATCGTCCTTCTGACGGAAACGCAACGTGCTGACGCTGATTGCGGCAATGGGCTGCCCTTTGCGTCCAAAGATGGCTGCACCAAAACAACAAATGCCAGCTTCTTGTTCTTCATCGTCAACTGACCAGCCACGCTTGCGTATATTAACCAGTTGGGCGCGCAGGCCAGCTAGTGTGATGATGGTGTTGGGCGTGTAGCGAGTGAAGGGGCTCGGCAACTCCCGTAGCAACGTATCGCAAGCGGTCTCTTCGAGCGCCGCGAGATAGGCCTTCCCTACCGCCGTCGAGTGGAGAGAGACGTTTGTTCCGATACGCGAAGTCATGCGCACGGCACTCGGACTTTCCAGCTTTTCCACATAAACCATGTGGTGACCATTCGGCACAGCCAAATGGACTGTTTCGCCTGTGATGTCGCGCAACTGTTTGAGATCTTCTACCGACGCCAGCCGCAACTCCGACCGCCCCCAACTCCGGTTAGCCAATTGAATCAGACGCGGCCCGAGTGCCAGACGGCCTGTTTGCGGACTTTCCTCCAATAGTCGCTCCGCGACCAGAGCAGCCACGGTGCGATGGACCGTCGGGCGCGGATACCCGCTCAACTTGCTGAGTTCCGCGATGGTCAATGGCCCAGGCGTATCGGCCACAAGCTGCAACAAGTGCATGAACTTGGAAAATGCGGCTGTTCCGGCAATCTGTGAAGATGCCCGTGGCGCGGGCGACGACGATCGGGTCATGGCGAATCTGAGATGGGACAAACTCTTCGGGGAATCATTATCCGCTCGAAGACTGGGCTGCTGCCGGTTTACACCGACCTACATTTCTTAAGCTGTGTCGAATTGTACCGGTCTAACGCAGCTGAGTGCCAAATTGCGCCGTACCGGGTCGTAGAACCGCTCAAATTGGTATGCAACCGCCCCGGGTGTTGCCCTTCACCCGGGGACCTGGTCTGGTGCCATGAGCCAAACCAAGGCGGCCTAAAGTAGGCCTGCGGTAAGGTAGAACCTACGAACTGGGCGGCCCCTACTACGGAGATCCGCCGGCAGAAGTCTGGAGCCAGCCTGCAAACTCAGACGACCACGCTGATCTGCCAAGGCACAAACTCCTGCTGACCATAACCATGGCATTCGCTGCGGGAGCGCTCGCCCGACGCGAGGCCCAGCAGTCGCTGGAATAACTCGGCACCCAGTTCAGGAATAGTGCGCCGGCCCTCCAGAATCTCGCCGCAGTTCAGGTCCATGTCGTCCGACTGGCGCTCCCACAGGGCGGTGTTGGTCGCCAACTTGAAGGAAGGCGATGGCGCACAGCCGTAGGCCGAGCCGCGGCCGGTGGTGAAGCAGATCAGGTTCGCGCCGCCGGCCACCTGGCCAGTGGCCGAGATCGGGTCGTAGCCGGGCGTGTCCATGAACACCAGCCCGTGAGCCCGCACGGGCTGGGCATACTCGTAGACCTCCACCAGGTTGGTCGACCCACCCTTCGCGATGCCGCCAAGCGACTTCTCCAGCACCGTGGTCAGGCCGCCAGCCTTGTTGCCCGACGAAGGGTTGTTGTTCATCGCGGCGCCGTTGCGGGCGCAGTGGGCCTCCCACCAGCGAATGCGCTCAACCAGCTTGCGTCCGACGTCTGGCGTCTGCGCGCGGCGAGTGAGCAGGTGCTCGGCGCCATAGATCTCGGGCGTCTCCGACAGGATGGCAGTGCCACCGTGCTGCACCAGCAAGTCGACCGCCGCACCGAGCACCGGGTTGGCAGAGATACCGGAATAGCCATCGGAGCCACCACACTGCAGGCCCACGATCAGATGGCTTGCCGGTACCGTCTCGCGCCGCACCGCATTGGCAGCCGGCAGCATCTCGCGGATCAACTCAATGCCGCGCGCGATGGTCTTGGTGGTGCCGCCCGTGTCCTGGATCGTGAAAGCGCGCAAGCGTTCATTCTCCTGCAGGCCCTGGGTTGCCAGCAGCCGTGGGATCTGGTTGGTTTCGCAGCCCAAACCGATCACCAACAGGCTCGCGAAGTTGGGATGGCAAGCGTAGCCCCCAAGCGTGCGCTGCAGGAGCGCCAGGCCCTCGCCTTCGGAGTCCATGGCGCAGCCGGTGCCGTGGGTGAGAGCCACGACGCCGTCCACGTTCGGGAAATCTGCCAGCGCCTCCGGGTGGATGTCGCGACGGAAATGGTCGGCGATGGCGCGTGCCACGGTGGCCGAACAGTTGACCGAGGTCAGGATGCCAATGTAATTGCGCGTTGCCACGCGGCCATCGGCGCGGACGATGCCCTGGAAGGTGGCCGGCGTAGGTGCCGGAATGGTGGGGCGCGCCTCCTCGCCGAAAGCGTAGTCGCGGGCGAAATCGCCCATCGCCAGATTATGCGTATGCACGTGCTGGCCAGGCTGGATCGCCTGGCTCGCGAAGCCGATGATCTGCCCGTAGCGCCGAACGGGCGTTCCCGGTGCAATGGCGCGTGTGGCCATTTTGTGGCCGGGCGGAATCAGCCCGACAACGGTGGTCCCTTCCGAAGGGATGGGCGTGCCGGCCACCAGTTGGTCCAGCGAGATGACGACGTCGTCCTGCGGGTGCAGCCGGATGACGCGCGCAACCCCGAGCGTGGAGGAAGAAGGCGTGGAGGATTTTGCGGCGGGAGTCTGCATGGCGGTAGTCAGGGTGTGTAGTCTCTGCGCGGTTTACTGAAGCAATTCCGGCGGCAGCGGCATGCCGAAGTAGCGTTTGTAGATCTCGTTCAAATTGCCGTTCTTGAGGTTGGTCTTGACCCAGCCGTCGAGCCAGGCTTTTAGCTCGGGCTCGTTCTTGCGCAGGCCGATGCCGTACGGGTAGGACTTCACGGCGAACTTGGGGACGATGTCGCGCGACGGGTTGGCCTTCTTCACGGCCGAGATGACGCTGGGCGGGGTTGCAATGTAATCCTGTTGGCCGGTGGCCACGGCGGTGTTGGTGGTGGCATCGTCCTCGTAGCGCACGATGCCGACACCCGGGACCCCCTTGCTGCCGCGGGTCAGTTCCTGGTCGCTCGTGGTGCCGCGGGTGACTGCGATGGTCTTGCCGGACAGGTCAGCGAAGGACGCGACCTTGGCGGCCGCCGGCCCGCCGACCACAATCGGCACCACGCCGTAGGGCTCGGAGAAGTCGATCACCTTCTTGCGGTCCTCGGTGATGGAGAAGGAGGCCATCACCACGTCGGCCTTGCGGCTGAGCAGGAACGGAACGCGGTTCGGGCCGGTTACCGGAACGATCTGCAGCGCCACGCCGAGATCTTTTGCCAGCAGCTTGGCGGCCTCGACGTCGGAACCCACCTGCCGGACTTGGTCATCGATCATGCCGTAGGGCGGTGCGCCAATGTCTACCGCGACCAGGATCGTCTTGCGCTGCTTGATGGTGTCCAGCGCGTTGGTAGCGTGTGCCGCTGTGGCGCCGGCGGCGAGCGAAAGCGCGGCTAGAGCGAGGAAAAGGTGTCGGGTGAGCTTCATGGAAGCGTGTCTCCTGATTATAGTAAAAGTGTAATGGCTGCCAGGCTCACAGGCCGTTGGCCACGAACTGCTGCAGTTCTGGCGTGGAGGGGTTGCTTAGCAACTCGTCGCTGCCGCGCTCCCAGACGATGCCCTGGTGCATGAACATGATCTGGTCGGCCACCGAGCGGGCAAACGCCATCTCGTGTGTGACCAGCACCATCGTCATGCCGTCCTGTGCCAAGCGCTCGATGACGCGCAGCACTTCGCCGGTGAGCTGCGGGTCGAGGGCGGATGTCACTTCGTCGAATAGCATCAGCTTGGGTTCCATGGCCAGCGAGCGAGCGATGGCCGCGCGCTGCTGCTGGCCGCCGGAGAGTTGTTCCGGGTAGTAGTGGGCGCGCTCTTCCAGACCCACCTTCTGCAGCATCTGCATGCCCAGCTCATCGGCTTGCTTGCGCGGCAGGTGTTTGACCTTGCGCGGCGCCAGAGTCACGTTCTGCAGCACCGTCAGGTGCGGGAAAAGGTTGTAGCTCTGGAACACGATGCCGACTTCCTGCCGCAGCGCCAGCAGATCAACCGTTCCCGAGTGCATGGCCCGGCCGCACACATGCAGCTCGCCGCCCTGGATGGTCTCCAGGCCGTTGATGCAGCGCAGCGCTGTGGTCTTGCCCGAGCCGCTGCGGCCAATCAGCGCGACCACCTGGCCGCGTTCGACCGAGAAGTTCACATTTTTGAGGATCTGCACGTCGCCGAACGACTTGCAGACTTTGTGAAAGCGGACGATGTCATCCATGGGATATTTCCTTATTCAGTGCACTGACCGTGGTCAGCGCCGGGCCAGGCGCTTCTCGAGGCGGTACGCCAGCGAAGAGAGTGGGTAGCAGATCGCGAAGTACAGCAGCGCAGCCAGTGTGAAGACCACGAAGGGCTTGAAGGTGGAGTTGTTCACCACCCGTGCGGAGTAGGTCAGGTCGAAGAAGCCGATGACCACGGCATAGGACGAGTTCTTGACGATCTGCACGAGAAATCCCACTGTCGGCGCGATAGCGACGCGCACCGCCTGCGGCAGGATCACGTGGACCACTCGCTGCAGCGGCCGCAGTGCGAGGCATTCAGCGGCCTCCCACTGCGTGCGCGGGACGGCTTGGATGCAGCCCTTCCAGATCTCGCCGAGGTAGGCACTGGCATAGGCCGTCATGGCGAGCCCTGCCGCCACCAGCGAGGGCAGCTCGAAGCCCGCGATACTGATACCGAAGTAGCACAGGAACATGATCACTGGCAGCGGGATGCCCTGGACCAGCTTCACATAGGCACCGGCCACACCGCGCAGCCACCAGCCGCCGCGGCTAAGCGCCAGCGCGATCGGCAGGCCCGCCAGCAGGCCGCCGACGAAGCCCATGAGCGCCAGCACCAGCGTCCAGCCCGCCCCCTGTAAGATAAAGCCGACCTGATCGAACGAGATTCCGAACAGCATTCTGTATTCCTTGTGTGGGCCGCAGACTCAGAGCGGCGTTTTGAGACGACGACGGCGGGCGAACGCAACGTTGGCCAGGCCGGCCATGGTCAGCCGCAGCAGCCAGGACATGGCGAGATAGACGACGGCGATGACGAGGTAGATCTCGAAGCCGCGGAAGGTCTCGGACTGGATGACGTAACCGACCGCCGTCAGCTCTTCCGCGGAGATCTGCGACATGATGGAAGTGGCCAGCATCATCAGAACGAACTGGCTGATGAGCGCGGGGTACATGCGCTCAACCGCCTGCGGCAGAATGACAAGGCGAAGCATCTTCCAGCGCGACATGCCCAGGCAGGATGCCGCTTCCAACTGGCCGCGCGGAACGGACTCCATGCCGGCCCGCACGATCTCGGCGGTGTAGGCCGACACGTTGATCACCAGCGCGATCACCGCCGCCGCAAGCGCCGGTACCCGAACCTGAATCGCAGCGAGGCCGAAGAACAGCCAGAAGGCCTGGACCACCAGCGGCGTGTTGCGAAGCGCCTCCACATAGAAACCCACCGCCTTGCGCAGCAGGGGGCCGCCCTGTGTGCGGGCCACGGCGAGCGCCACGCCGACGACGAAGCCAAGCACAATGGTAGTGAGAGACATGCGTAGAGTCAGCAGCATGCCGTCGACCAATGCGTGCCAGTGCGTCGTGAGAAAGCTGAAGTCGAATTCGTAGTTCATGCGGTTAATCGGTTTAGATAATCGTCCGATATGACAATTGCAGACAAGCGTCATATAACGACCTTTGCCGGCGGTTTGCGCCGACGTCAGTAGGTGGCGCGCCCGTTGGACAGGTCAAATGCCGCTCCCGTGCTGAACGTGCACGATCTTCCGAGGGTTCCCCCGTCGGGCTCTTCGCGATCATGGCCTGCACATGGGCCGGCGCCATTTGATCGAGCAAACTCGTAGCCCATGCCTTTCCCCCATGGGTTCGTGTAGTACATGACCCCAGGCTTGCGGCACAACGAATTCAGGCCGTGCATCCCGGGGATTGGGGAGTTGATATGGCGTAAGCGGTTCCGCATCAGGCGCATCGAGTGATATGTCTGTCCATATTGTGGATACGATGACTATAATATGGATGGAGTTTAGGGGAAGGCTTGGACCGGGAAAAGAAGGGTTTTCCCTCGCGACCCGCTGCACGCTGCGGGCACAGTCGAACCGCGCCAGCGCGGAAGTCGGGGATCGTTATCTCGCCTCCATCCGACAGGTGCTGGTGCGGCGGACGCAGCAGCAACCATCGCAATACCAATGGCCCCGCTAGTCGACGACAGCGCCTCGCCATGGCGCGCCTGCAACGGCCGCCTCAGGCACGGCTTGCTCGATCAGGGCCATGTCGGCCGCGGCCAGCACAGCGTTGCCGTGCACGGCAACGCGCTGACGGAAGAGGTGGTGCAGGTGCACGCTGGCTTCTGGCAGCCCTGAACGAACCCGGGTCGCCCCGCCACACTTCAGGCCAGCGGCGCCGGGGCGGACATGCCGAACTTCTCCAGCCAGGGCTGGAGCTGCGGCAGGATGGCCGGGTTCAGCGCCACGCCATCGCGCAGCTGGCGCGCCTTGCGTTCCAGTGCGCCCTGCCCCGGCAAGCGCACGCGATCCACGCCCGGCCGTGGCGGGTTGTCGCTGCAGGCCCGTGCGATCCAGCCCATCTGTGCCGCAAAGGCCTCCTCGCCGGCAAAGGCCGACGGGTCCAGTATCTGCAGAAACACGGTATTGCCCCAGACCTTGCCCGGATCGTCACGGCCATGGCCGGACAGGCCGGCCGTCAGCGCCTCCACCATCAGGGACAGTGCATAGCCCTTGTGGCCGGCATCCAGGCCGCCCAACGGCAAGATCGACCCCGCATGCGGCGGGAACAGGACGGCAGGGTCGTCGCTGGCATTGCCGTTCTCATCGATCAGCCACTGGTGCGGCAGTCGCTTGCCCTGCTTGTAGAGCCGGGTGGTCATTCCGACCGTGGTGATGGAGGTCGAGACATCGATCAGCACCGGCCCCTGCGGCGTGGGAAAGCCCACCGCCATCGGGCTGGGCGAGAACACCGGGCGGGTGCCGCCGAACGGCGCCACCGTATTGGTCGCCGGCGCCGAGGAGTACAGCAGCATCACGAAGCCAGCCCGCGCGGCCCGCTCCAGGTAAGCCGCCAGGCAGGCGATATGGTGGGCGCGCCGGATGGTAATCGTGCCGGTGCCATAGTCGCGTGCCCGCGCCATCGCGCTTTCCATCGCGCGCAGCGTCAGCCACGGACCGGGCAGGCGCTTGCCGTCCCAGGTCGCCACGGCCGCGCGGTTGGCGAGCACGTCGTAGCCCTCCTTGACCGCCATGCTGCCGCTTTCGATCTCGGCCAGGTAGGCGGGCAGCAGTTGCAGGCCGTGCGTGTCATGGCCCATCAGGTCGCCTTCGACCAGGATGTCCGCCACGTCGGCGGCCCGGTCGGCGGGCATGCCCACGTGCTCGAACATGGCCTGTGCCATAGCGCGCAGCGCGGCGGCGTCATGGCGTGTGGTGGCGGGGGGTTGGCTTGACATAGGAACTCCTCGAGATAGGGCGCGTCCCGCGCGCCCCGGTTTTTTAGGCGACCAGGTAACCACCGTCGACCGGCAGGATGACCCCGGTAATGAAAGCAGATGCTGGAGCGCAGAGGAAGGCCACCGCATCCGCGATGTCCTCGGGTTGGCCCCAGCGGCCCAGCGGCGTGCGCTGCAGAATGGCGCCGCTGCGCCCCTGGTCTTGCTGTAGTGCCTGCGTGAGCGGCGTGGCGATCCATCCCGGCGCGACGGCGTTCACACGAATGCCGTCGGCGGCATAGGCCAATGCAAGCGACTTTGTCAGTTGCGCAACGCCACCCTTGCTGGCGGCATATCCCGGGACCTGCGCGCCTCCGAAGAAGCTTAGCATCGAAGCCGTATTCACGATGACACCGCGCCGTGCGGCCAACAGGGGACGGGCGGCGACGCAGATGCGCATCGTGCCCGTCAGGTTCACCGCGACTACCTGCTCGAACACCGCCACGTCATGCTCCCAGCCACGGCGAATAATGCCGGCACAGTTCACCAGGATGTCCAGCGTGGACAGTTTCCCGAATAGAGCAGCCACATCGGCTTCGCTGCTCACGTCCGCCAGGCGGACGTCGACGCGAGCGTCGAGCGAGCGGTCACCCCGATCGATACCGACCGCTGTCACGTTGGCACCGAGTGCGGCAAGGGCATTGGCCACTGCGGCACCTATGCCCTGGGTCGCACCGGTGACAAGGGCATGCTTGCCCTTGAAGAGGCCAGGCTGGAAAGTCATGGTGATCCGGAGGAATAAGCGGTGGCGGGAGGCGCTCAATCCAGCGTCCCGCCACTGTTGGAGAATTACTGGCGCAGGCCGACCTTGCCGATCAGGGATTTGAAGTAGGCGTTGTCCTTTGCGATCGCAGCCTTGAATTCATCCTGGTCTGCATAGGAGAAACCCAGGTTCTGCTTGTCCATCATGTCCCTGAGCGCCGGCTCGCGGACAGTCTTGGCGATTGCTTCGCGAAGCACGTTCACCACTTCTGGCGGCGTGTTAAGGGGCACGGCAATTCCGCGCCACGTGCCAATGGACAAGTCCACCTTGCTTTCCTTCAATGTCGGCACGGCCTCGAAGCCCTTCACGCGCGTGTCGGACATGACCGCCAGCGTCTTCAGCTTGCCAGCGGCGACATAGGGATAGACTTCGGCGGGGCTCACCGTCACTGCATCGATATGGCCGCCCAGCAAGGCGAGGACCGCAGGATTCCCGCCCGGGTAAGGAATGTGATTGAAGCTGGTGCCGGTCTTGTTTTCCAGCGCCGCCGCGGCAAGGTGCCAGATCGATCCATTGCCTCCATTCCCGACCCGGATTGCGCCCGGGTTCTTGCGGGCAGCATCGAGGAATGCCTGCACGGTTGTGTAGGGCGAATCGCTGCGCACGGTGATAGCGGAAGGGTCGACATTCAACCGCGCAACCGGCGTGAGGTTTTCGTACGTGAGCTTGGTCAGCCCAAGGTGCGGGACGATCGTGATGTCGGCCGTCACCAGGGACAACTTGTAGCCATCGGGCTTTGCATTGGCCACCTCCGCCCAGCCGATCGCACCGCTTGCGCCGGGCTTGTTCACCACGATCACGTTCTGCGGCAGGTGCTTTCGCGCAGAATCCGCGAACGCCCGCGCCAACGCATCCGTTCCGCCCCCCGCCTGGAAGGGCACCACCAGCTCGATGGCGTGCGTGGGATAGGCTGGGCCCTGCGCGTGAGCCAGGGTGCCAGCGGCACCCAGCATCGCCACGCCCAGGTGAAGTCCACAATAGAATCGGAAGGCGACTTTTCTCACGGGACTTGTCTCCATTTTCTCTTTTTGAATGATGTTGGACTACTGCGATATCAGCTTGTGCCGCAGTTGCGCTGCGAATTCCTCGCTAATAAGTCGCGCGCCCGCCGGATAGGTCAAAGACCGCCCCCGTGCTGAATGTGCATGACCCAGAGCACAGCCAGGTTACGAGCTCTGCGACTTCTTCAGATTCACCCAATCGGCGCATGGGGCTTTTGTCGATCATGGTTTGCACGTGCGCCGGCGACATCTGTTCAAGTAAAGTGGTTCGAATCGCCGCAGGTGCCACGGCATTTACAAGAATGTCGGTGTCGGCCAGCTCTTTACCAAGTGACTTCGTCAGAGCCATCACGCCCGCTTTGGCAGCACTGTAGGCTGACGCATTCGGCGTGCCCTCCTTACCTGCCAGCGACGCAACGTTGACGATGCGCCCGGTACCCTTGCGTTGCATGGCGGGAACAATTGCCCGGCAAGTGTTGAAGGTACCGACAAGGTTGACGTGGACGATGCGTTCCCATACGGCGGGGTCGTACGTTTCCAGCGGTTGGGTTGGGCCGGCGTAGCCAGCGCTGTTGACCAATATGTCGATGCGCCCCAATTCCGAAAGCGTTTGCTGACAGGCCTCAAACACACTGTCGGCATCCGTCACGTCCACGCGCCACTGGTTGTCAGTGTCTTGGGGCGCCAAATCCCAGACAGCCACAGTGGCTCCGTGACCGGTCAACTGGCGGGCAATGGCGGCACCGATGCCCTGGCTACCACCGGTGACCACGGCCACGAGTCCGGAAAAATCGTAATTGGCCACACCTGTGGCTTTAGCGGATGAATTGCTTGACATAGTCTTCGCCCAGGCCGACTTCATTAAAGTGCTTCTTGCACATTTCGATCTTCGTGAATACGTCCTCGTAGCCGTTTCCATTGCCCCACGGGTCGGTGTAATACATGATCCCGTTGACCTGGAAATAGGTAATCATTTCCTCAACGTCTGGCGGCACATAGAGGGTGTGGGTCTCACCGGGCGGCTCAAAGACATAGCTGCCTTCGGTCGCTTCCCAATCGTGCTCCAGATAGCGCCAGCGCCCCTTAAGCACGAAGCCATGCACGGCTTGTGGATGCCGGTGGCGGCTCAGTACGCCTGACTTGCGCACACGCAGCAGGTTCATCCAATAGCCCTGGCTTGCGTTCAGGCACAGGGGCCTGAACCACACGTTCTCCGCCTGAGGCACCCACAGCCTCTCGTCGGTCGGAATTGCGTTAGGGATGACGATCTCAGGCGATGCCTCCGCAGGGTTGGGATACTGATAAGGCATCAGCGGCTGTGTATCTGGTTGCTCGATCGGCATATTTAACGTCCATATAGTGGACTAGTTGTTTATGATATGGACTAAGTTTAGCATTGCGCCAGATTTTTCATGCGGGGGTTTTCCCCAAGGCGATGCATTGTCGTATTCTTGGGGGCCGGCATCACGTCAGCATTTCGTGGTGGGACTACCGCGGTGGCTCGCGCACCAGCGGCCACCGTCTCGGCCTCACCTACCGGGGAAAGACGCCAAGTACCATGCGGTCACCGCGTGCCGTGGCTCATCACCATGGCGGCCAATCGCATCCGGTTTGGCCAGCGCGTTGCCTTCAGGCAGCAGCACAGCCTGTTAGCGCGGATGGTCGCAACTCTCCACAAACGAAGGTGGGCGATGAAGGGCATTTGTCTTGCCGGATCACACTTGCTTCCAAATGTGGGCACAAGCGCAAACCCCACCCGCTCCGCACAAGCTCCCGATTGGCTCAGACCAGTCACGTAAGGACGAACAGCCAGCCCTTGCGTCCGACGACGAAGGGCCTGATGGCGTTTTCGACTGGATTGGAATCCATCGGCCAGGTGCCGCTCTCTAGCGAGTAAGCTTGGGCCACTGGCCGTGCAGATAGTGCAGTGCCTTGCCCAGCAAGCTGCCCGGCGACACCACATGCAATTTGGCAAGCAGCAGTTGCTCGATGTTGCGCAGCACGGCTTTGCTGTAGCGCCCCCGTATTCGCTGGCGACGCGAAGACGCCCAGTCCCGTGCCCGGAACTCCGCACGATAGAGCTTGCCGATCAGGCGGATGAAGCGCGTGGCGATCTGGTCTGGCCCGCGCGCTTCCTTGGGGATGGCGTCTTCTGCCTCGATGAAGGGCCTACGGGCGTGCGCCCAGCCTCCCAAGTGCGTGAGCCCATAGGCTGCAGCGAGGCCGTTATAGACCTCGTAGCCGGCGCTCATCAACGCCGCACTCGGCCGGATGCCGGCGTAGAGCTTGTCGGCGTGGGTACCACCCCGCCCTGGGGCATAGGTGAACAGCCGAACTGGTGGCCCGGAGCCGTTCATTTGGGCCCACATGTAGCTCTTGGTCTGTGCACGCCGGCCAGGCTCCTTCAATACCTGAACCGTGGTTTCGTCGCCGAACACCAGATCGGAATCGAGCAGCACGTCGCGCATGAGATTGATGATCGGCTGTACCGCACGGCCGATGCGAACAATGCTGGCGGCCAGCGTGTTGGGCGACAGGTCGCCGCCAAAGCGGCGCAACATCGTCGCCTGGCGATACAGCGGCATGCCATATTGGTACTTGCCAGTGACGATCCACGCCAGGGCCGACTCGGTCAGCAACCCGCGCACGATGATGCGCGGCTGTGCCGGCGTGACCTTGATGCCCAGATCACAGCACGGGCAGGCATACTTGACGCGCTGGTGCTGGATGACGCGGACTTGCTCGGGGATCACGTCGAGCTGCTCGCTGATCTCCACGCCGATCTCGACGAGGGCATGGCCGTCGTGCCCACAGACCAGCTCTGACTCCGGCAGCTCATAGCGGACCACATCACGCGGCAAGGCAGGGTCGAGCGATTTGCGCCCGCACTTCTTGCGCTTGTGGCCCGCGACGTCGATGTCAGGAACCTCTTCCTTGGCCGGCTGCGTGGCAGCCGTTGGCGCCAGCGCCTCGGCTTCATG
The DNA here is from genome assembly GCF_000812465.1 of Cupriavidus sp. IDO. GTDB lineage: Bacteria > Pseudomonadota > Gammaproteobacteria > Burkholderiales > Burkholderiaceae > Cupriavidus. Next base: position 14,628 of record NZ_JWMA01000071.1, read on the forward strand.
AATTGCGTGATGAACTCGCTCGCACGAACGGCGAGTTGCGGGTCAAGACGGTCGAATGTGACCTGCTACGATTGACAGCGTGCGTCAACAGCGAATGCAAGAGCCACCCCAGAACGTGCGCCTGGAACGCCTCCCTGCCTCGCGTGCGCTCCACCGGCCTGAGCTCGTGGCTGAAGAGGCACGCGCCCGCGTGGCGCAGGCGGTTGAGCAGACTGGCTATGTGACCAACTCACTGGCTGGCGGTTTGACCTCGCGGCAGACCCGTCTGATTGCGGCCATCGTGCCTTCGGTGGGGCATTCGCTGTTTTCAGACATGCTGGACGCGTTGGTCAGCTCGCTCGCGGCCGAGCGCTACGAAACGACGCTGGGCATATCCCGCTACGGGCCGGAACGCGAGGAAGCCTGGCTCGCCGCAATGCTGAGCCGGCGGCCAGATGGCGTCGTGCTTACAGGCACCGAGCACACCTCGCGCACGCGCCGGCTGTTGCTCAATGCCGACATACCAGTGGTCGAACTCTGGGACTACACGCCGCATCCGATGGACGTTGTGATTGGCTTTTCTCAGGAAGACGTCGGCAGAGCCGCGTTTCGGCACCTGTCTGCCTGCGGGTATCAGCGGCCAGCATTGCTGCGAGCCGATGACAGCCGGGCGAGCCGGCGAGCACTGGGTTTTCTGCGCGCCGCCGCGGAGGCCGGTTGTCCGAAACCAGAGGAGATCGTGTTTCCCGAAAGCAATCCACAGGCTGGCCGTGGCCGTGGCCGCGAGGCGCTGCAGGCGTTGCTAACTCGCGCACCTGAGGCCGACGCGGTGTTCTGCAGTTCAGACGCCCTCGCTCAAGGAGTTCTGGCCCACGCTCATTTTCTTGGTTTGATGGTACCTGCCCGGCTTGGCGTATTGGGCTTCGGGGACCAGGCGCTGGCTGTTGACACAGTACCGGCCCTTTCAACGCTGAGAGTGGATGGCACACGTATTGGCCGACTTGGGGCCGAGGCGCTGCTGGCACGTTTGCGTGGCGAAACGGTCCCCGCAGCGCAGGACGTCGGATTTGAGATCGTCGTGCGCGACAGTACATGCGGCGCCTCGCGTTGAACACCAGCGGAGCTGGTCTCTCAGGCTTTTGTGTGCGGGGCAGATCAAGGCTCGCCGGCATTCTGGTCGGTGAGCAGGCATCATCCGAGCGATGTCTAGATGCTGCAGCACAATGCCGCTCACGCGGCGAGCGTGACGCTTTCATGCGCTCTTGCTCGTGGCCCTTTCCAATCCGAATGGGCTGCTGCTTTGTCTCTGCCTTTCTACCGCAATTCATAGGTGGACGAGCATCTCACCGTGCGTGGCAACCGCAAGCTGATTGCCACGCACGAAATAGACATATACGGCCTTACCGATAAGGCCAACCGGACGCAAGGCGCGGGCCGGACGGTCAATCATGTCGCTGATGATAGTGCACTGATTGGCTTGATTGCCATCGCCAATGCCCCTCGACCAACGTCAGCCCCATCGAATCTGGTCCGCACGAGGCCCTACGCCGGAAGCACAGGCATGGCGCAGCGCTCAGCACAGCGCAAGCCCCGCGTGAGCTAGCAACCGGCGAAACACCGCCAGGCGCGCATCGCCGGTCTTCGCCAGCCGTTCGCAGACATGGAGGTGCTCCGGCATATCACTGTGTCCGCGCAGCGCATCCTTGCACTCCCGCTCGGAGATCTCGAGGTGGACGCCAGTGAGCACCGCGCGGCCCTTGCCAACGCGTGAACTAACGATGGCGGGCGGCGTGTCATCGATACCCGCATAGACGGCCAGGACCTGAGTGTCCGAGCCTATTGCATCGCCAAAGTCAAAGCGGCAACCGCCATGGTAGTGCGTATAGAGCGACATCGGGACATCGGTCAGCTGATCCGTGGTCCGGAGTACCACGGCGGCCGTGGTTCGCGGAGTGCCGTCATAGAGCATGCCGCCGGTAAGTTCTGGCAGCGAGCCCACTGCCACTGCATCGACAAAGCTCAGCTCCCGCGGACCACAGATTGCGCCCCTGGTGCCGGCATGAAACGCCAGTTCCCGACACGCGTAGTACGCGCCTGCGCAAATCCCGAGGTAGGCGCCGCCCTGTTCTACGTAATGCCGAATGCGCGCGTTCGGCCCGCCATTAAGCAATGCGCAATAGGGAAGGTCAGCTCCGCCCGGCATGACAAACAGCGCGGCCCCATCGAACAACGTGGTGTCGTGCCGGATGTCGTCCGCCATTACCGCGCGCATCTCGTAGGTGCCGGCATGGAGCTGGCGCACGATGGTCCGCATCAGGCATGCGGTCCAGTCGGAAGCGCCGGCGTCGACATATGTCAATATCTGCAGCCTCGGCATGCCTGCATCCCATGTGAAAATAAGACGCTTGAAAAGAGTGGTGGCGTAGGCCAAACAAGCGGCCGCACGCACCGGAATGCACTGGACCCAATCAGCCAGTATTGCGCAGGCCTGCGGCTACACCGTTGATGGAAAGGTGAATACCACGCTGCACTCGCTCGTTTGCAGGGGCGCCATCCAGACTGTTCCGATGACGTCGCATCAGCTCCACCTGCAGATGGTTAAGCGGATCGAGGTAGGGGAAGCGGTGCTCGATCGAGCGAGCCAACGTGGGATCATCGGACAGGCGCCGTTCCATACCTGTGATTTGATACAGTGCCCGACCAGTGCGTTCGTACTCGTCCTGGATCAGCCCGAAGATTGTCCGCCCGAGATTCTTGTCCCCCACCAACTCAGCGTAACGGGATGCGATGCCGAGGTCCGTTTTGGCCAGCACCATGTCCAAATTGGAAAGCATAGTGCGGAAGAACGGCCAATCCTCGCGCATGCGCCGAAGCAACGATAGGCGATCGGCATAGCCATCGCTGTCCAGGTCTCCGAGGTAGCCGGCAACCCCGCTCCCAAAGCCATACCAACCCGGTATTGCAACACGGCATTGGCCCCAACTAAAGCCCCAGGGGATGGCACGCAAATCCTCAATCGTCCGACTTGCCTTGCGGGAGGCTGGCCGTGAGCCAATGTTAAGGTCGGAGATCTCCTGGATTGGGGTCGCAGCGAAAAAGTAGTCAGAGAAACCAGGGGTTTCATAGACCAGTTTTCGGTAAGCCATCATGCTGGCATCTGAGATCGTGCTCGCGGCAGCCAGGAATTCCCTCGGGGCGCTCTCCGACGGCGGTAAAAGCGTGGCCTCCAGCGTGGCTGCTACCAGTGTTTCCAGATTGCGTATTCCGATTGCCGGATTCGTGTACTTGGAAGCGATCACTTCACCCTGCTCCGTCAGCCGAATCTGGCCACTTACAGTGCCTGCCGGCTGGGCCAGGATGGCCTGGTACTGTGGCCCACCGCCACGGCCCACCGTACCGCCACGTCCGTGGAAGAGTCGTAGCGTGATCCCGTGCGCCGAGTGGAGGGCTTCGAAATGCTTCACCAATGCCAGTTCTGCCGTGTATAACTCCCAGTTGCTGGTGAAGAAGCCACCGTCTTTGTTGCTGTCGCTGTAGCCGAGCATAATGTCTTGCTCGGCCCCGGAACGCTTCACTAAGTCTGTGATCCCAGGCAACTCAAAGAAGGCACGCATTATCGAAGCAGCATTGCGCAGGTCGCCAATCGTCTCGAACAGGGGCGTTACAATCAGGTCACAGGTTACTGTCTGATTATCGAGTTCCCCGCGCATGAGCCCCGCCTCCTTTTGTAGCAGCAATACCTCCAGCAAGTCGCTCACGTCTTTGGTGTGCGAGATGATGTAGTGCCGAATCGCGGGGCGGCCGTAAAGCTCCAGAATCTCACGGGCGGATTCGAAAACCGCGAGCTCAGATCGAACCGGATCCGTGTACTGTGCACCCAACACGCGTAGCGGCCGAGCCTCATTCAACAGTCGCAGGAGCAATGTGCGGCGGGAGATCTCATCAAGCGCTAAGTAATCGCTCTCCACCTGGGCCACCTTGAGGAGTTCCGAAAGAACGGCCTCATGTTGCGTGGAACTCTGCCGCAGGTCCACAGTGGCTAAGTGGAAACCGAAGACCTGCACAGCGCGCATCAAAGGTGCCAGGCGGGCAGCGATCAATGCCTCGCCCCGATGACTGCGCAGCGAGGACTCAATGATACGAAGGTCAGCCAGGAAATCCTCTGCATCGGCATAAGGGTTCTGGGGTGGCAGTGCGTGGCGAAGTGCCTCAGTGCCGGTACGCTCTTGCAGCGTCGCGGCCAAACGAGAATACATGCCCACCAAAGCGCGCCGGTAGGGTTCATCGTGGCGGTGAGCGCTTCGGTCCGGAGAGCGCTGGGCAAGCACCGCCATTTCCTCCGTCACCCCCACCAGCATTTCCGACATCGAGAGTTCGGCGCCAAGCAAGTGCACCTCGGTCAGGTAGTGGCGCAGCGCTGTCTCGCATTGCCTGGACAGCGCGTGGCGAAGCGTTTCCGCATTGACAAACGGGTTACCATCCCGGTCGCCCCCGATCCAGTTACCCATGCGGAAAAAGGTTGCAATTTCTTGGCCGGGCAGAGCCTTCTCAAGGCTGCGATAAAGTCGCGGAATCTGCCTCAGGAAAGTGAACTGGTAGTAGCTCAGCGCGTTCTCGATCTCATCTGCAACGGTAAGTTTTGAATAGCGCAACATCCGTGTCTGCCAGAGCTGCGTCACGCGCGCCTTCAGGCGTTCCTCATTGTCGACACGTTGGGCCTCGGTGTACAGTTCGTCCCGCTCCCTGATCAACTCGGCGATGGCGCGCCCGGCGTCCAGAATGCTTTTGCGTTGCACCTCGCTTGGGTGGGCGGTAAGCACCGGTGAAATGTAGGCCCGGCTCAACATGCTCGCAATCTCGGCGGCGCTGAGATTGGCTTGGGCAAGGCGCTTAAAGCTCAGAGCGAGGGAACCAATCTGCAGTTCTCCCCGGTGCTCATGCACTTCGCGACGGCGCAGATAATGCTGGTCCTCAGCAATGTTGGCTAGATGCGAGAAGTAGCTGAACGCGCGTATCACGCTCAGCATCTGCTCGTTGGAGAGGCTCATCAACAGTTGGCTGAGCCCTTTTCCGGCATTCTCCTCACGCTTTATCCGATATGCCACCGAGAGCTGGCGCACCTCCTCCACCAGATCGTAGACCGCCTTGCCTTCCTGCTCGCGGAGCACATCACCCAGGATTCGTCCCAGCAAGCGAATGTCCTCAACGAGGGGGCGGTCCTTATCGCTGGCATCGTTAGCCATGGGGATACGCGGGATGAGAGCATCGAAGAAAGCCGCAGAATCAGGAGGCAAGGTCGGATTGATCATGGTTCGCTTACGCTACAGGCCATCGAGCCGCGCATCGCACAAATCGAAGCCAAAGAAAGTGGGACACGGTCGCGACCGTGACGAAGCCCGAAAAGCTGGCTATTCAAAGATGGGATTAAGCAATAGGTGAAAAAGCGCCTGCCCTATTCCTCTGCTATCGCCAGTACCTGCCATCCTAGCGACCACCTGGAATCAACCCAGAAGCCGGGCTTCATCTCCCCTCGATACTCCCGGATCTACCTCAGTACATCGAAACCGGCCCCCGCTAGTCGCCTTCCGGTGAAGGTGGCTCGATGTCTGGCTGGAGAATCGGCGATGGCCAATTGCGAACGGCTCAGTCCAAGCCGACAGCAAGGGCGTCTACCCCATTTTGCCTTGCGATAGATAGTCTTCTCACTGACCGCCGAAATCTCGGCCTGGCGGCGGGGACAGACTCAGCGGTTCGCGTGGACGACCCGCCGAATCCCGGCCCTGCAGCGATGATTGAAGGAGCTTTCAAGGGATGGGCGTGAACTTCAGTTCGCTCAGCGGGACGACCTTGTCTTCGCGGACCATCTTATATTCGGTGTTTGGGCCCAGCCACTTGTTCCAGAGTTGGTTGATCTCGCCAGCCCTGTCCATGGCCAACAACGCCTCGTTGACCTTGGCCAGCAGCACCGGCTCGCCCTTCTTCATACCCACGCCGATCGGCTGGTAAGTCATCGGCTCGGCGATCATCTTCAGTTCGACGCCACCACTCTTCGATTGCTTTACCAGCTTCGTCACCGTCATCGTATTGGACACGATGCCCACGGCCTTGCCCTGCTGCACAGCCATATAGGCGGAGCCCGTATCCTGGAAGGTCACCGCCTCGGATCCGTTCATCTTGATCGACAGCTCGGACGTCGATCCTTTGGCTGCCGCCAAGCGCTTTCCCTTGTAGTCGGCCTTGCTCGTGCCCGGATCGTTAGCCCTCACAGCTAGCATCTCCTTAGCGAGGTAGTAAGGGTCGCTGAACTGAATCTGCTCCGCGCGTCCGAGCGTGTAGGCCAAATTCGCTACTGTCACGTCGACTCGGCCCATTTTGACTTCAGGTACGCGCGCCTCGACCGACAACGGAGTGATCTTGGCTACCACACCCAAGTGCTTTGCCAGCGCTTGGCACATGTCAACATCAAAGCCCACCATCTCCCGGGTTTTCGGATCCGGCGCAGCGAATGGAGGCACATCGGCGAAGGTGCCACAACGCAACTCCTTATTCTTCTGTATCTCCGTCCATTGGTCCGCAAACGCGGCAAAAGGAGCTGTGCCCAAGCAGGCGACGACAGCCAGGCGCACAGCGATGGAATAGATCGACATATCAGACTCCTAAATATTGTGGAACAGGGATGGATTAATGCGAGCGTAGGTCCGACAAGAATCGCTTTGCGCGGGGGTGCTGCGGGTCACGAAAGAAGGTGTTCGGCTCGGCTACCTCAAGGATGGAGCCGGCGTCCATGAACCACACGCGGTCGGCTACCTCTCGGGCGAAGTTCATTTCGTGGGTAACGCACATCATGGTCATGCCATCGTTTGCCAGACTACGCATCACGGCCAACACCTCACCGACCATCTCCGGGTCAAGCGCGCTGGTTGGTTCGTCGAACAGCATGGCCGGTGGCTCCATTGCCAGGGCTCTCGCAATGGCCACGCGCTGCTGCTGACCACCAGAAAGCTGGGTCGGATAAGCGTCGGCCTTATTTGCCAAGCCAACTCGTTCAAGCAGCAGCATCGCCTTGTCCCGAGCCTCACCGCGACGGACCCCGCGTACTCGCATAGGCGACAACACGATGTTCTCGAGTACCGAAAGATGTGGGAAGAGGTTGAAGCTCTGAAACACAAAGCCAATATGGCTGCGCACCTTGTTGAGCGAATAGCTACTCATTGGCGCATGTACGTCACTGCCGTCGAATAGTATCTGGCCGGATTTGATTTCCTCTAACCGATTGACCGTGCGGATCAGGGTTGACTTGCCGGAACCAGAAGGCCCACAGACCACGACGACCTCCCCCTTCTTGACCTCAGCATTGATATTATTCAAGGCACAGTAATCGCCGTACCATTTGTAGACATTAGAGAACTTGATCATGTCGATGACTCAATTGGTGAGCATTCATGGTTCAACGGGCAACGGCTGGGGAGCAATTGATGTCCGAGTACTGCCCTTCCCTGCCCTTTTTGTCGCGATTCGACGCTCTAGTTCGCGTGCAGCGCGCGTCAAGCTCCAGCACACAACAAAGTAAATCACCGCAAGCAGGAAGAAAACGTGGAATGGCTTGGTCAGCAGCGCATTGTTGATCTGATTGGCCGCGAAGGTCAGCTCGGGCACATTGATCACGTAGCCGAGCGTTGTTTCCTTGATGGTCGAGACGAACTGCGCCAGCATGCTCGGCAGCATGTTGTAAAGCGCTTGCGGCAGGATCACCAGGCGCATGGCCCCAAGGTAGCTATGGCCCAGCGCCCGCGCCGCCTCCATCTGGCCTTTCGGCAGTGCCTCGATACCTGCACGCACTACCTCGCAAAGGTAAGCGCCCTCGTAAATGACCAGCGTGCAGAGCATGGTGGTGAAGCCTGAAACATTGCGCCCGATCAGCAATGGCACGAGGAAGTACACCCACAGGATGATCATTAGCAGAGGCACCCCCCGCACCACATACACAAGCGCCGTGGCCGGCGCACGCAGCAAGCGCCAGGGCGACAGTCGCGCCAGCGCCAGCAGCACGCTCAACGGAAACGCGAGCAGAATGCCGAGTACCGACAGAATCAGCGTGCAAGCAATTCCGCCCAATGGTCCATTGGGGTACTGGCCAATCAGCAGCAGCAACCAGTTTTCGCGCAGGATGTCGATCAGTGTCGTCATGGTTCACCTCGCGGCTACGACGCGAAAGCGGCGGGCCAACCAAGCACCGGCGGCCATGATAAGAAGCGAGAAGGCGAGATACATTGCCGTCGCAAGAAGGTAGGATTCGAAAGCCCGGAAACTGGTGTTCTCGATCTCCTTGACCGCATGGGTCATCTCCGACACGCCAATGGCCATCGCCAGGCTACTGTTCTTGAAGAGCGAAACGCTGTGGTTGATGAGTGCAGGCAGCGCATTGCGCACAGCCTGCGGCATCAGCACATAGCGCATGGCACCAAGGAAGCTGTTGCCGAGCGCCCGTGCCGCCTCCTCCTGCCCCGGGGGGATCGCGCGAAGGCCAGAGCGCAGGTCCTCGCTAAAGTAGGCTGCCTGGCACAAGCCTAGTGCGACAATGGAAAACAAGACCTCGGCGTGATGCTTCCCTGCCCACGCCTGCATCGGGTCAGGCAGCAGGCTGGAGATGCCGAAGTACCAGAGCATCAGTTGGACCAGCGTCGGCACGTTGCAGTGGTACGAGACATAGCCCGCAACAAAGCGCTCCGCCAGGCGGTTAGGGATCAGTCGCAGCGTCAGCAACAGGAAGGCCAGCGCCATCGCCAGCGCCCAAGAGCCGCCTGCGATCAACAGCGTCATCTTTACGCCCTCAACCAGCATACGGCTGAACTCGGGGTTCAGCAGGATCGCCATCAGATCGAAGCCATGCATAGTTCGGCCCCGCTTAGTCTTGCAATGGCTCGGGGCGCATCGTAGAGAGGCCACCGGGCACCTGCAGCGTCGGCGTGATCTCCATGTGCCCGATGTTGACGGCGACCGGCGCGGCAATTGCAAAGGCGATTGCATCGGCGATATCGGCGGCCTGCGGCAGCTCAAAGCCCTTGACGAAGCGCTCATAGGTTTCGGCGCTGTCGCCATGCACATGGGCGAAGATGTCGGTAGCGACGCGCCCCGGGCAGATCTCGGTGACACGCACGCGCTTGCCATAGGCATCGATGCGCAATTGCCGGGACAGCATGCTCACCGCAGCCTTGGTGGCGTGATACGTGGAATTGCCGCCGAAGTTATATGCACCGGCAATCGAGCTGATGTTGACAACGTGGCCGCGATCGCGCGCTACCATGCCCGGGAGCACCAAGCGGCACAGGTGCAAGACCGCGCGCAAATTCACGTCTACCAGTAAATCAATGCCGTCGGCATCGGCGTTGAGCAGCGAGCCAGGGCGATCCACGCCAGCGTTGTTGACCAGGACGTCGAAGGTCACTTCCTTCGTTAGCTCTGTAATGCCGGCCAAGTCTGTCACGTCAATCGCATGCGGGATGCAGCCCGTTCGCTGGGCCAGCGCGGCGAGCGAGTCGGCGCTGCGTGCTACCGCATGCACCTGTAGCCCTTCGCGACACAGTCGCTCGACGACGGCGGCACCAATGCCGGAAGAAGCGCCAGTGACCAAGGCAGTTTTGTAGTCTGAGAAGGGCATATGAATCCTGAACGATGGCTTGATGTCAATTTATCGATCGCGGGCCGTTAGCGCCAAGATGGAATGACTTTGGCGAGATAGGGCACTCTTATGTCGGGGTAACCCTAATACGCGGTCCGAATAATGCTGGCGCCAAATGGTGCAAAAAAGACATTGTGACCGGCTGTACCCCACGAAATAGTGCACCATTGCCGTGCGGCGGTGATCGGGGCGAGCCAAAATGGTGAAGGGTTAATGACCGAACGATCAATCTGTCGCTGACGGCCGGGTCGGCACTGCGTCGTGGCTATGTCACAACAGGGTACGATCCCGATGCGGATTCGCCCCGATTATTAATCTTGTTTGAATTATGTTGCGCCGGGAAGGTGCGCGAGTTGCTGTGAGATCGGCACGATGCGGCCGCCGCGAGACTCGACTTCTTCGCGCAATCGCCGTGTGAGCGCCACTGCCCCCGGCGTGTCCCCATGGACGAGGATTGAGCGCGGTCGCATCGGCAACGTGCCACCAGTGTGTGTCATGACCGTGCCTTCGATGAGCAGGCGCCTCACACGGGCGAGAACCTGTTCCTGGTCGTGAATCACCGAACCGGGAAGTTGCCGGCTTACCAGCAAGCCCTGGTCATCGTAAGCGCGGTCTGCAAGGAAGCTGACTGCCACCGGCAACCCGAGTCGGGCGGCAGCACCTTCGATCGCCTGGCTGCTCGAAGTGCTGACGATGAGCTGTGGATCGAAAGCCGCCACCGCCTCCAGGAGCGGTTCGGCCCACGCTGGATCGGCCGCTGCCTTGTTGCCGAGCGCGCCATGGAAACTCATGTGCGTCATCCGATGGCCCAGCGCGCGGGCAATGCCTGCCAACGCCCCAAGCTGGTACGTGACCATCGCTGCAAGTTCAGGCAAATCGATCTGCATAAGTCGCCGCCCGAAACCCTGCCGGTCAGGGAAGCCTACATGGGCGCCCACATCGACGCCACGCTGGAGCGCCAGGCGCACTGTACGGTCCATGATGAGCGGGTCACCGGCGTGGAAACCACACGCGACGTTGGCCGAAGAAATCAGCGACAGCAGTGTCTCGTCGTCGCCCATGCGCCACGGGCCATAGCCCTCGCCGAGATCGGCATTGAGATCAATTTCCATGTCCCCCCCTAGTCAGGAAGCGCCTCTAGTTCCACGAGCGACGTGCCCCAGCCCACCACCGCGCCGTCAGGCGCCGGTATATCCAGCACCACCGCCTCGCGCGGGGCCGTTACCGGCAGTAGCAGCGGCCCAATCTGCAACAGGCCCAGCGCCTGCGACTCGCGCACCGCAGAGCCCACGGCAGCAAGCGGGGCGCTGCGCTGGGGGTGACGATGACGGAACACCCCTACGGAGCCGGCACGGACAATTTCTGACGACGCGGGACTGCCAACCGCTTCCGGCGTCGGCAACGCGACGCTCTCATGCACGGTTGCACCTTCGCGCCGCAGGCAAAGATGGACGCCCGGGCCTCGGAGATCGAGCTCGGCAATATCGGTTGCCGCGAGCCATGCGCAGAGTTGGCGAATGTGTTCGGTCTCCATCTCAGCGCCCCCCTGTTGCGCTATGCAAGGCTACGAGGCGCCGCACATCAGCTAGCCACCCCTCGACTTCGCCCAAGGCCGCGACGGCCTCATCCCACGTGGTTTCGATAAAGCGCACGTGGCTGCCGATCGGCGCCTGCCCCAGCCGCCACAGGTCCGCTTCGATCACCGTGCCCAGCTTGGGGTAACCGCCCGAGGGCTGGGCGTCGCGCATCTGCACGATGGGCTGCCCGCCAGGCGGTACCTGGATGACGCCGGGCACAATGCCATGTGAGCGCATTTCGATTGGTTGGCGCGCCGCCAACGACGGGCCGGCGAGCCGATACCCGTAGCGGTCGCTCTGCGCAGTAATTTTCCAGGGCTCGGACCAGAAGCTGCGCTGCGCTGCTTCGGTGTAGAGTCCATACTCGGCGGCAGGCAGCACGCGCATCGCCGAAACGCCGTCCACCAGCAGCGGCAAGCAGAAGGCAGGCGGCACCAGACCGATGCCGGCGCTGCCGGCCTCCTTGCCAAGCCCTGGCGATACTGCCTGCAGCACGTCGCCACGCTTCAGTGCACGCCCGTCGAGGCCGCCAAAAGCACCACGCAATTGGGTGCTGCGTGATCCTAGAGCTACTGGCACGTCTACACCGCCAGCCAAACAAAGATAGGCCCGGCAGGCGGGGATGGGACCAAGCTGCGGCACGCCCAGACGCAGGGTCTGTCCGGCTCTGGCCTTATGCACCCACCACGGCAGCAGGGGCTGATCGTCGAGCTGCGCGGCACAATCCGCCCCGGTCAGCGCGAAACGGCAATCGTGTGTGAAGCGCACCAGGAATGGGAAGACCGGCACTTCGATGCCTGCCGCGCCCTCGTCATTGCCCAACAGGAGGTTGCCGGCGGCCAGCGCAAGCGGATCCATTGCCCCCGAAGTGCCAACCCCCCAACGGAGCGCACCCAGACGGCCCAGATCCTGAACGGTGGCCAGCGCGCTGGCGGAGAGGATCTCGATCATCGAATCACCTTCTCGACGCGAAAGCGCAGTACATCCCCCGGCTGCAGCAACGCGGGCGGGTTCTTCTGAGGGTCAAAGAAACACATTTCGGAGCTGCCTATTGTGTTCCAGCCACTAGGCCCATCGGAGGCCGAAACGCCTGTTTGCGCCCCCCCGATGGACACCGCGCCGCCGGGAATATTCAAGACAGGCACCTTGCGTCGCGGCGTGGCAATGCGGGGATCCATGCCGCCGAGGTAGCAGTAGCCAGGATGGCTGCCAAGCGCAAAGACGTGATAGAGCGGCGCGCTGTGGCGCTCGACGATTTCGTCCACGGACAAACCCGTGTGGTTCACCACGTCGGCCATATGCGGCCCCGGTGCGCCGCCATAGATCACTGGCAGCTCGATCAGGCGCCCGTCGCGGGACAGGGGCGTGACGGCAAGCCAGGCCTCGCGCAGACGGGTTTCGATTTCCGCCAGCCTTGACGGCGGGCGCGTGAAGATCAACATCAGGTTATTCATGCCGGGCACGGCTTCGCGTACCTCGGGCCATGCTTCGGCCTCCAGCGCCAGCGCCCACAGGCGTTGCTGGGTGGCCAGGCTCAGCTCACCTGGCGCCTCGAACAGCAATGCTGTGGTACCCAGGAGGCTGATGGTTCCCGTCTCGATGGTCATACACAAAATCCTTCAGTGCGTCCCGGCAGGCCGCGCGGCGCGCGCCTGCAGCCAACGTTCCAGGTGGTGGATGTCGACCCCACCCTTCTCGAAATCCTCGTCCCGAACGATTTCTCGGTGCATTGGCAGGTTGGTGGCGATGCCTCCTACCTGCATCTCGTCCAGCGCCAGGCGCATGCGGGCCAGCGCATCCTCGCGGGTGGCGCCATGCACGATGAGCTTTGCAATCATCGAGTCGTAGTGCGCCGGCACGCGATAGCCAGGACCGGCATGACTGTCAACGCGTACCCCATAGCCGCCAGGCAACTGCCAGTCAATGATTCTCCCGGGCGCGGGAGCGAAGCTGTCCGGGTGCTCCGCATTGATGCGGCACTCCAGCGCATGCCCCCGGCAGGCCACTTGGGCCTGTGGCAGTGTGAGGCGCTCGCCGCGTGCCACGCGGATCTGCTGTTGGACGATGTCGATGCCGGTCGTCATTTCCGTGACCGGGTGCTCGACCTGCAGTCGCGTATTCATCTCGATGAAATAGAATGCCCCGTTCTCGTAGAGAAACTCGAAGGTACCGACGCCGCAGTAGCCAATTTGCCGGCAGGCCGCGGCGCAACGCTCACCCACTGCTGCGATCAGCGAAGGATCGATGCCAGGCGCCGGCGCCTCTTCCAGGACTTTCTGGTGACGGCGCTGCAGCGAGCAGTCTCTGCTGCCAAGCCACAGCGCCTGGTTGTGGCGATCGGCTAGCACCTGGATTTCGACGTGGCGCGGGTGGGTCAGGAACTTCTCGATATAGACCTCCGGATTGCCGAAGGCACGGCGCGCCTCTTCGCGCGTGAGCGCCAGCGCATCCAGCAGTCCCGTCTCTTGATGCACGACCCGCATGCCACGTCCACCGCCACCACCGGCTGCCTTGACAATGACGGGGTAACCAATATCGCGCGCGATCGCCAGCACCTCGGCCGGATCATCGGGAAGGGACGTATCGGGACCCGGTACGCAGGGCACACCAGCTTCGCGCATTGCGCGTTTGGCACTTACCTTGTCACCCATCGTGCGGATACAGGCTGCGCTGGGGCCGATGAAGGTGAGACCCGCGTCAGTCACACGTTCGACGAACCCGGCGTTCTCGGACAGGAATCCATAGCCGGGGTGGATGGCCTGGGCGCCACTGACGCGCGCCGCTGCCAGCAGCGCTGCCTGGTTAAGGTAACTATGGGTGGGCGACGCTGGGCCGATGCACAGGGCCTGGTCGGCCTGACGCACGTAGACGGCTTCACGATCAGCCTCCGAATACACGGCCACCGTGCGCAAGCCCAGCCCGCGACAGGCGCGCTGGATACGCAAGGCAATCTCTCCGCGATTTGCAATCAAGACAGTGTCAAACATGACGAACCTCGGCGCTCAGGCGAATCGAATCAAGGGTTGGCCAGCCTCCACTTCCTTGCCGGACTCCACCAGCACGGACTCGACCGCGCCATCACGTTCGGCGACCACGGCGTTGAAAACCTTCATCGCTTCGATGACGCACACGGTCTGGCCGGCCTCCACGGTCTGGCCCGGTTGCACGAACGCCGGCTCGTCGGGCGCTGGCCGCAGGTGCACGATGCCGAAAAGTGGCGCCAGCAATTCACGCCGTTCTGATTTGGGAGGTACGGGTGCAACAGGCTCGGATGGCGGGGAGGACTGGCCCAGTGTCCGGGGCTGCGTACGGGGAAGGGTCGATGGGGGAGCGGGATCACCGCTAGCTCCCCCGGAAATATGCCGCGTAAGGCGCAACGTCCATCCGTGCTGACTGAAGCTCATCTCGGCCATGTCCGAGGACGCCATGACGTCGATGAGCTGTTTGATGTGCGTGAGGTCCATGTGCGTTCACTTCATAGCTGTAGGTGAACACAGTATCGGCCTCTGCCCTTCAGTACCAAGACGGTTTGTCTGTGCCCCGATAGGAGCGTCTTATGACGCCTCCCGGTTCTCCGCCCGGTCGCAGGGAAGCAGGTTACCCCCCAGCCCGGCCACCAATTCCAGCAGAATCTCCTTGATTGCCTGGGCTGGCTCGGACAATGGCTGGTGGCCCGACTGGCACAACGCCAGTGGCGCGTCGATGACCGGATCGATGATGCGGCATTGCCAGGCGTCACAGGACATCGCCACCTCCCGCGCCATCGAGGATGGCAGGATCGTCGCCCCCAACCCGTCCGCGACGATCGCCTTCAGCGTGCTGGCCGACTCGATTTCAGCCAACACGTGCGGCTCCATGCCAATCGCATGGAATGCTTCATCGACCAGCCTGCGCACCACGTTGTACGGTCGCGCCAGGTACAGATCCATCTCCGCGAGCATCGGCAGAGGCACCTCGCCCGGGGGTGCCGGCATACATTCGGGGCCGACCACATAGAGCGGCTCATTCAGAAGCGGCAGGAACGAGAGCCCATGGACGGGCGTCTTGCCGCCGTAAAGCACCGCCATGTCCATGCGTCCGTTCATGATCAGTTCCGACAGCGTGCTGCCGTAACTCTCATTCAGGTAAAGCAGGATCCCGGGGTGGCGGGCCCGGACTGTGCGCAACAACGGCAAAGCCAGCGCTGCTGCAGCGGTTCCGGGCGCCAGACCTACCGAGACTGCCCCCGAGAGGCCTTGGCCCGCCGTCTTCATCTCCACCTTTGCCTGATCAACCTGGCGCAAGATCGCCTGAGCATGCCGGTACAGCACTTTGCCCGCTTCGGTGGGAACCACGCCCTGCTTGGTGCGCAGCAGCAGCTGCTGCCGTACCTCGCCTTCCAGCGTTGCAATTTGCTGGCTCAAGGAGGGTTGAGCGACATGAAGCAAATCGGCTGCCTGCGTGACACTGCCGATGTCGACAATCTTTACGAAATACCTCAATCGCCTGAAGTTCAAGTTACCTCCTATCCGGGGATCTGCAGCCCATTATCTTGCTGCATCGCAAGATGCTGAATACAGGAGATTAGGGCATTAGCACGCCCGCACCTATAGGTGTTTCCTATCTGGACATACTGGAGTCATCTTGGCCTTCCGCGGCCGCCACGGCTACTGTTGCGCTTACCCTCCTTAATCGCAGCAAGGAACCCTCGTGAATACGTCCCGTATCGCCGCACGTGTCAGGCGCATCAAACCCTCACCCAGCACTTCCGCAGCAGACCGTGCCAACGAGCTACGCCGTCAGGGCAAGTCCATCGTGAACCTGGTGGTCGGTGAACCTGACTTCGACACACCGGAATACATCCGCCAAGCCGCAGTGCGGGCGATCGAACAGGGCTCGACCCGCTACACGCTGATGGCGGGCACCGTGGAATTGCGTCAGGCCATCATCGACAAGCTTGCCCGCGAGAATGACCTGCAGTACGCGATGAACGAGATCATCGCCACCAACGGCGCCAAAAGCGCGATCTACAGTGCTTTGGCGGTCACCCTGGAAGCGGGAGACGAGGTGCTTATCCCCGCCCCGTACTGGGTCTCCTATCCCGATATGGTGCTTGCCTGCGACGGCATCCCGGTCACGCTGTCCTGCTCGGAAAGCCAAGAGTTCAAGCTTACCCCAGCCCAACTGGAAGCTGCCATTACCGAACGCACTCGCTGGCTCATCCTCAATTCGCCGAGCAACCCGACGGGCGCAAGCTACACCGTGGCTGAGTATCGCGCACTGGCCGAAGTACTGGCCCGCCACCCGGACGTGCTGGTGATGACAGATGACATCTACGAGCATATTCGCTTTAACTCGGTTCCCACGCCCCACCTGTTGAATGCAGCGCCTGAATTGCGCGACCGCACGCTAGCCATCAATGGGGTTTCCAAGACCTACGCGATGACGGGCTGGCGCTTGGGCTGGGTGGCAGGTCCACGCGACCTGATCCAGGCGCTCGACACGTTCTTGTCGCAATCGGCTGGAAACTGCTGCTCAATCAGCCAGGCTGCCGCTGCAGCAGCCCTGAACGGCGACCAGCGCTTTGTCGCCGAGAGTGTGGCTGTCTATAAACAGCGTCGTGACCAGACCCTCGTCCGCATCAACGCAATCCCCGGGCTGAGCTGCCGCATGCCCGACGGGGCGTTCTACCTCTACGTCAACTGCGGCGGATTGATTGGCAAGACCACACCGGAAGGCAAGCGGCTGGATGCGGATGCCGACGTCGTCATGTACCTGCTCGAGCGCGAAGGGGTGGCACTCGTCGCCGGGACAGCTTATGGCCTTTCGCCTTACTTCCGCCTGTCAATCGCGACCTCGCTGGAGACGCTTGAAGAAGGCTGTCGCCGCATAGAGCGCGCAGTCCTGGCCCTGTCCTGACATAAAAGAGAATGCTATGAGCACTTATAAAGCCATCCGCAAGAACCCCTCCGCCCCTCAGGCTGACGCCGCCCTGGTCTCCGCCTTGCGCGAACTGCCGGTCGCTGCGCTCAGCGACAGTATGCATCGCAACACCGGCACAGTCGGCCTTCAGCCCTTCCACAGACCGGTAGCGACCACGATGGTCGGCACTGCGGTGACCGCGCGATCGCGCGGTGGCGACAATCTCACCTACCTGCGGGCGCTTGAGTTCTGCCGGCCTGGCGACGTGCTGGTGATCGATGCCGGTGGCGACCTGCAGAACGCCGTCGTCGGCGGCATCCTCTCCCACTATGCGGCCAGCATCGGCGTAGTTGGATTGGTGGTCGATGGCGCGGTACGGGACGTCGCCGAACTGCGAAAGCGCGAGTTCCCGGTCTACGCGCGCGGTGTCACCCATCGCGGCCCTTACAAGGACGGCCCAGGCGAGATCAACGTGCCGGTATCGGTCGGCGGCATGGTTGTCCGCCCCGGGGACGTACTGGTGGGCGATCAGGATGGCCTGCTTGCCATACCGCCCGAGGATGTGCCACTGCTGATTGAAAAAGCGCGCGCCGTACTCGCCGCCGAAGCCGAAACCATACGCGCTATGAAGGAAGGCCGCTGGGACCGATCCTTCATCGATGCGTTGGAAGCCCGGTGCAACAACTGACCGCTGCCTTCTTTCCCGCCCGAACAACCATAGAGCAAGGAGACCCGCATGCGTCCTTCCGTCCTCGTCACCCGAGCGACCTTTCCGGACATCGCTGACCGGCTGCGCGAACATTTCGACGTCACCGACAACCCGGGGGACACGGTCTGGAGCCCGGCCGAATTGATTGATCGGCTACAAGGCAAAGAAGGTGTGATGAGCACGGGGAGCGAGCGCATCGACTCGGCGCTGCTTGACGCCTGCCCTGAACTCAAGGCGGTCTGCAATGTGGGCGTAGGCTATAACAATGTCGACGTGGCCGCCTGCACGGCGCGCGGCGTGCTGGTGACCAATACGCCCGATGTGCTCACGGAAACCACTGCGGACTTTGGCTTTGCGCTGATGCTCGCCACCGCCCGGCGCATCACCGAGTCCGAGCGCCTCGTGCGGCGGGGCGAATGGAACAAGACGGGAATCTACGACCAGATGGTCGGCAACGACGTTCACGGGGCCACTCTGGGCATTCTCGGCATGGGGCGGATTGGCCAGGCCATCGCCAGGCGCGCTGCGTTGGGCTTTGGGATGCAAGTGATCTATCACAACCGCTCGCCGCTTGCTCCCGAGACGGAGGCCAGCGTACATGCCCGCTACGTAGACAAGGCCACCCTGCTGAAGGAAGCCGACCATCTCATCCTGGTGCTTCCCTACTCCCCCGCGGCACACCACGCGATCGGCGCAGCCGAACTTGCTCAGATGAAGCCTACCGCAACGCTGACGAATATCGCCCGCGGCGGTATCGTCGACGACGAAGCCCTGGCACAGGCACTGTGTCGGGGCACTATCGCAGCGGCGGGGCTCGATGTTTTCGAGGGAGAGCCGCAGATTCATCCCGGCCTGCTGGCCGTGCCCAATGTCGTGCTGACCCCGCACATTGGCAGCGCCTCGGTCAGCACGCGACGGGCCATGGCTGCACTGACCGCGGACAACCTGATCGCTGCCCTCGGCTGCGGGCCTCGGGCCGGACAGCCGCCGACACCAGTGAACCCGCAGGTTCTGCAGCAGTAGAGGTCACCATGCCTATCAATAAGCTACTGGTGATGGGGGTCGCAGGCTGTGGCAAGTCCACGCTCGCTGCGCTATTGGCCAAGGCAATGGACGCTGAATGGATCGAAGGCGACGACCACCATTCCGAGCACAACAAGGCGAAGATGCGCCAAGGCACAGCCTTGCAGGATGCAGACCGTGAACCCTGGCTGGACAAGCTGGCAGTCTTGCTGGCCGCAGCGCCCGGCAATGCCATCCTCACCTGCTCCGCCCTTAAGCGCAGCTACCGCGAACGGCTGCGAGAAGCGGTGCCGCACCTTCGCATCGTGCACGTCGACATCACCCTCTCGGAAGCAATTGCGCGGGTGTCCGCTCGCAAAGGGCATATGTTTCAGCCGAGTTCGGTGGTGAGCCAGTTCGCCATTCTGGAAGCGCCGGCAGGCGAACCTGGCACGCTTCAGATTTCGGCCGACCAGCCGGTCGATGTACAGGTCAGCCTGGTCCTGAACTGGATCGCCGAAGAACCCTCAAGGCACGACAAATGATGAACCCAGATCTCAAGATGTTTGACCTGAGCGGTCGCACTGCCCTGGTTACTGGCGCAAGCAGCGGCATTGGCCTGGCGCTGGCCGGGGGCCTGGCTCGCGCCGGCGCACAGGTAGTACTCAATGCTCGCCGGAAAGACAAGCTGGAACAGGCAGCCGAAAGCCTGCGAGCGCAGGGTGCCGACGTCCGCACCGCCTCATTCGACGTCACGCAAAGCACAGCAGTGGCTGAGGGCATCGCGTCGGTAGAAGCCGATGTGGGACCCATCGACATCCTCGTCAACAATGCTGGCATGCAGCGCCGCGCACCGTTGGAGCAGTTTGAAGAAGCCCAATGGCACGAGTTGATGAAGACCAACGTCGACAGCGTTTTTCTCGTCGGACAGGCTGTGGCTCGCCATATGATCCCGCGCGGGCGCGGCAAGATCATCAACATCTGCTCAGTGCAGAGCGAACTGGGGCGCCCCGGGATCGCGCCCTACACCGCCAGCAAGGGCGCTGTGAAAATGCTAACAAAAGGCATGGCGATTGACTGGGGTCCTCACGGGATCCAGGTCAACGGTTTGGGCCCTGGCTACTTTAAGACCGAGCTGACGCAGGCCTTGGTGGATAACGCGGAGTTTACCGCCTGGCTCGTTGGGCGCACGCCGTCGCGCCGGTGGGGCGATGTTGTAGACCTCATTGGCGCGGCCGTATTCCTGGCGAGCAATGCCTCCGATTTTGTCAACGGCCATATTCTCTACGTCGATGGCGGCGTGACCGCCACTCTGTAACTCACTGGAATTCTCCATGGACGCTCTTGTCATCCACGGCGCCAACGATCTGCGCATCGAAGACGTTGACACCCCCGACGTGCAGCCGCACCAGATGCGCGTACATGTCCGCTTTGGCGGCATCTGCGGCTCTGACCTGCACTATTACAACCACGGTGGCTTTGGTACCGTGCGTGTTAGTGAGCCGATGGTGCTCGGCCATGAGGTAGCTGGCCGCATTGAGGAGGTCGGGCAAAATGTGCGCAGCCACGCCAAGGGTGATCGCGTCGCGATCAGCCCAAGCCGCCCCTGCGGCCTGTGCCAATATTGCCAACAAGGCCTGCAGAATCATTGCCTGGATATGCGCTACTACGGCAGTGCCATGCGCACACCGCATGTACAAGGTGCATTCCGCCGCGAGATCGTCATCGAGGAATCCCAGGCCCATCGCCTTGCCGATTCGCTGAGCGACCAGGAAGGTGCAATGGCCGAGCCCCTGTCGGTGGCACTGCACGCCGTTCGCCGCGCCGGTCCGTTGCTGGGCAAGCGCGTGCTTGTGACCGGCTGCGGCCCCATTGGAGCATTGATCGTGGTGGCGGCAAGGCGTGCTGGCGCGGCAGAGATCATCGTCACGGACATGGGTGCCTACCCCCTGCGGGCCGCCCTCGCGGTGGGCGCGGATGTGACGCTCAACGTCGCCGAACAGCCCGAGGCACTCAAGCCATACACGGTCGACAAGGGTCAAATCGACGTACTGTTCGAGGCCAGTGGCAATGAACGGGCGTTACGTGGAGCCATCGACGCCATGCGTCCCCGAGGCATCATCGTGCAAGTGGGCTTGGGCGGCGAGATGACTTTGCCCATCAATGCCATCGTCGCAAAGGAATTGGAGCTGCGAGGCGCCTTCCGATTCCATGAAGAGTTTGCGATGGCCGTCGAACTGCTGAACAAGAGACTGGTCGACGTGAAGCCACTGATCTCCGCCACCGTGCCTTACCGGGATGCGGGTCATGCGTTCGCGTTGGCGGCCGACCGCACGCAGGCAATGAAAGTCCTGCTGGACTTCCAATGACATCACACCAGACGCGCCGGCAGCGGCGCCGATTCTGAGTAGCTTTCCTGGAGACCTGGATGTTAATAGGCATTCCGCTGCAAACCGCGGAGGGCGAGACCCGTGTCGCCCTTACGCCGGAGACAGCAAAGAAACTGAAGGCTCATGGCCACGTGCTGCGTGTGCAGACTGGCGCGGGCTGCAGGTCGTCGATCCCCGATCAGGCCTACGAGTCCGTTGGCTGTGAAATCACCGACGCGGCCGGTGCATTCGGCTCCGACCTGGTGCTCACCGTTCGCTCCCCCGCGCCGGAAGACCTGTCCCTGATGAGGCCAAGCGCCGTACTGGTGGGCATGCTCGATCCCTTCAACAGGGACAACCTTGCTCGCCTGGCGGGGGCTGGCCTCACCGGCTTCGCGCTGGAAGCCGCCCCGCGCACCACCCGGGCACAGAGCATGGACGTGCTCTCGTCGCAGGCCAACATCGCCGGATACAAGGCGGTCATGATGGCTGCCGATCGCTACCAGCGCTTCTTTCCGATGCTGATGACGGCTGCCGGCACTGTGAAGGCAGCCCGGGTGGTGGTTCTTGGCGTCGGCGTGGCCGGCCTGCAGGCCATCGCCACAGCCAAGCGCCTTGGCGCGGTGGTCGAAGCGTCGGATGTCCGGCCCTCGGTCAAGGAACAGGTTGAGTCGCTGGGTGCCAAGTTCATCGAAGTACCCTACGAGACAGCCGAGGAGAGGGAGGCCGCCGAAGGCGCAGGCGGCTATGCCCGTCCCATGCCAGCTTCATGGCTCGAGCGCCAGAGGGTAGAGGTCGCCAAACGGGTGACCCAGGCCGACGTGGTGATCTCCACTGCGCTCATCCCAGGGCGAGCCGCGCCGATACTGATCACCGAGGAGATGGTGCAAGGGATGAAACAGGGCTCGCTGATTGTAGACATTGCCGCCGGCAAAGGTACGGATGGAGTGAGCGGAAACTGCCCACTCACCGAAGCGGGCAAGACGGTGGCCAAACATGGCGTGACCATTGTAGGCGAGACGAACCTGCCCGCACTCGTAGCTGCCGATGCCTCAGCCTTGTACGCCCGCAACGTGCTCGACTTCCTGAAACTGATTCTTCCCAAAGACGGGGTGCTCACGATCGATGAAAGCGACGACATCGTCGCCGCCTGCCTGGTCACCAAGGGCGGAACGGTACTGAGAACCTGAGGAGCAACATTATGGAAGCGGTCTCGCACACCATCATCAATCTCACCACGTTCGTGTTGGCCGTCTATGTTGGCTACCACGTGGTATGGAACGTTACGCCGGCCTTGCACACACCGCTGATGGCTGTGACCAACGCCATTTCGGCCATCGTGATTGTCGGCGCCATGCTGGCAGCAGCACTCACCGAGACGACGCTGGGCAAGGTCGTGGGGGTACTTGCCGTCGCCTTAGCCGCCGTCAATGTCTTCGGTGGCTTCCTGGTAACGCGCCGGATGCTGGAGATGTTCAAAAAGAAGGACAAGAAGCCTGCGGCTTATAGAGAGGGGGCCAAGTGAACTTGGATTTCATCAGTCTGAACGTGGTTACCCTGCTTTACCTGGTGGCCAGCGTCTTCTTTATTCAAGCCTTGAAGGGCTTGAGCCATCCCACCACTTCGATTCGCGGAAACCGCTTCGGCATGACCGGGATGGCCATTGCCGTGCTTACGACTGGCACATTGATCCTCAAGCTTGCCGGGGGGAGTCCGCTAGGCCTCGGCTATGTTCTGCTTGGACTGGTGATCGGGGGCGGCGCCGGCGCCTTCATGGCGCAGCGCGTAGAGATGACCAGGATGCCAGAGCTGGTGGCCTTCATGCATAGCATGATCGGCCTCGCGGCTGTGTTCATCGCGGTGGCGGCCGTTGCGGAACCGTACGCCTTCGGCATCTCGCCCAAAGGTCAAGCGATTCCCACCGGCAACCGGCTGGAACTCTTTCTTGGGGCTGCGATTGGCGCGATCACCTTCTCCGGGTCGGTCATCGCCTTCGGCAAGCTTTCCGGCAAGTACAAGTTCCGCCTGTTCCAGGGCGCCCCGGTGCAGTTCGCTGGGCAGCACATGCTGAACCTGCTGCTGGGCCTGACCACCATCGGCCTGGGGGTCGCATTCATTGCCTCCGAGAGCTGGCCGGCGTTCATCGCAATGCTGGCACTGGCCTTCCTCATGGGCGTGCTGATCATTATTCCCATCGGCGGCGCCGACATGCCGGTAGTGGTATCAATGCTCAACAGCTATTCTGGCTGGGCGGCCGCAGGCATCGGCTTCAGCCTGAACAACAGCATGCTGATTGTCGCCGGTTCGCTAGTGGGCAGTTCCGGCGCGATCCTGAGCTACATCATGTGCAAGGCGATGAATCGCTCCTTCTTCAACGTGATCCTGGGCGGCTTCGGCGGTGAAACAGGCAGCGCACAAGCAGGCGCCATCCAGCAGCGTAGCGTCAAGAGTGGCAGCGCCGACGATGCGGCCTTTATCCTGGGCAATGCCGAGACTGTGGTGATCGTGCCTGGCTATGGACTGGCTGTAGCCCGCGCCCAGCATGCGGTCAAGGAACTGGCCGAGAAGCTCACGCACAAAGGTATCACCGTGAAGTACGCCATCCACCCCGTTGCAGGGCGTATGCCGGGCCACATGAATGTGCTGCTGGCTGAAGCCGAGGTGCCTTACGATCAGGTATTCGAGATGGAGGACATCAACAGCGAATTTGGCCAAGCCGATGTGGCGATCATCCTGGGCGCCAACGACGTGGTGAACCCCGCAGCGCAGCAGAAGGGCAGCTCGATTTATGGCATGCCCATTCTGGAAGCCTACAAGGCGAAGACCATTATCGTGAACAAGCGATCAATGGCCGCTGGCTACGCAGGCCTGGATAACGAACTGTTCTATCTGGATAAAACCATGATGGTTTTCGGCGACGCCAAGAAGGTAGTCGAGGACATGGGCAAAGCCGTGGAGTAAGGACGACTCGCCCTGCCCCGGCGGCCACTGCGGAAACGGCCCGGCGACTTTGCCCAGGCCTTCACAGCTTCTGAGTGGTGAGTGTATCGACCTGCCACAGAATACCCCGCTCTACAGTCTAGTTGCGCGGCTATGTCGGCGCATGTCGGGGTTCGTTTCTCCTACGCTGAGATCGCGCGACGGACCGAGGAGCGGGCTTCGACCAAGCATAAGCTGACACTATTTCCCCATAGACAAGTCGTCTTTGTCGGCAGAGTTAGCACGGCGTTTAATTCAGCCTTAACCACTATTTGATATTTCCAGAAGGAGAACGTTGTGACCTCTTCTACGACTCGAGCCACCTTCGCCTTCGCTGGAATCGTCATTCTGACGAATGCTTCTATCGGCACTGTGTCGCGCGCTTCGAACTGACGAGCTGCGCCGCCAGAGGGAAACGAGGCAAGTCGCCCTGTTTCTCATGTCAGCCGTCACCACCGCAGGAATTATCAAGGAAGCAGCGCTCGCCTCGCTAACACCGTCGCTGCGCTGAAGTAGCGCGAACGCCGACAGCCTCGAGCACGCACTGCGACCGGCAGGCTTCCGACCCAATTGGCCAGACACTCCGTCATTCAACCGCCCTTGCGCGCAAGGCGGCTGAAAGGGGATTCGTGCGTCCGGCAACCGAGCATCACAACAATGGCATGTAGCCCACTGAAAGGGAGGGAAAATGAAGAAATCGCTTATGACGGTTGCTGTTCTCGGGACCATTTCCGGCGCGGTGCACTCGCAAAGCAGCGTGTCGCTATACGGCGTCATCGACGTCGGCATACGCTACAACACGCATCAGAACGCTGCCGGCGACAGCAAGATCGGTATGGGCAATGGCGGTCCGCTGTCGGGCAGCCGATGGGGCATGATCGGCACTGAAGACCTGGGCGGCGGCAATAAGGCACTCTTCCAGCTCGAGTCCGGATTCACCCCCGGCACCGGAGCAACCCAGCAATCGACACCGTCCGGCAATGCGCGCCTGTTCGGCCGAACCGCGCTCGTCGGCCTCTCCTCGCCAACCTACGGCGACATCACGCTGGGCCGTCAATACACGCTGGTCCACGAGATGGCGTTCCTCCATGACGTGTACTCCCTGTCAAACTATGTCGGCACGCTCGGCTTTCAGGGCGCAGGACTTACCGGCGGCGGTCGTCTGGACAACACCGTACGCTATACGTCTCCCACCTTCGGTGGCTTTAGTTTCAAGGGCGCTTACACCTTCGGCGAAGTCGCCGGTGACGCCAAGCGGTTTTCCTCTCCCGCGGTGGCCGCCTCCTACGACAGCGGTCCGTTGAGCGTCGGCGCGGCGTTCCAGATCGTCAACAATATCGGTGGGCTTACGCCAGCTACAACAGCCTATGGCAGCACGTACTTCGGCATCCTGATCCCGGACAGCACCCAGAAGGTGTTCACCGTAGGCGCGACCTACAAGATCGGCGCGGCCAAGCTATACGGGTCCTACATCTATAGCAACGTCTACCCGGCGGGCTACCGGAACGACTCGTTCTCAGCGGCGGTGAGCTACGCACTGTCGCCCGCGCTTGAACTGAAACTGCCCGTCTACGTGGATTTTCTCAAGCACGGTGGGCAGAATGGCACGCGCATCACCGGTGGCCCGCTGCTGGACTACAGTTTGAGCAAGCGCACCGATGTCTACGTAGGCGTCGACTATACAAAATTCACAGGAGCATGGCGAACACTGGCGGGCACACCGGGATTCACCCTGCCCGTCAGCGGACGCGATTCCGTGTTCGAGGCCACGGTCGGCATGCGGCATAAGTTCTGACCAAACGATGCGCTGGGATCGGCGCGGCGTTCTCGCCGGTACCAAGTCCCAGGCGGGAAGCAAGAGGGCCTGCACAGTGCAGGCCCTCTTGCTTGGATGGCGCAGCCGCTAAGAGCCCTCCTGCCTATCCCCCTTGGATTAGCGGCGACACATCAACTCGCGCTGCAGGTTTCGATACTCATTGAAATGCCGAATCGCCCGCATCCCGTTCCCGAGTGTCTCCAAGATGCGGGCCGCGTTGAAGTGTGGTGGTGCACGAAGAACTCCGCCGGCACGATATCCGGGTTCTCGCTGACTTCCTCGCCCACGCGCACCATGTCCCGTCCACAGCCTGGTGCTGAGGGTCTGCCGAGTGCACCCGAGCATAGCCATGCCGTGGTGTACGCTTCAGTCGAACTCGGCGAGCATCGCCTTGGCTTCCTGCAGGTCCAGTGTGTCGAATCCCTCAGTGAACCCCTTGTAGACCTCGCTCAGCATCTCGCGCGCCTCGGCCGACCTGCCCTGCCGCCGCCACAGCCGGCTCAAAGCCATCACCCCGCGCAACTCCATCGACCGGGCGCCCTGGCGGCGGGCGATTGCGATCGCCTGCAGGAAGCAGGCCTCGGCCTCGTCCCGGCGGCTGGCCTCCTCCCCCTCGCGGACATGCAGCAGCGTCAGTTCCCCCTTGAGCCGGTACAGCTCCGCTTCGTACAGGTGCTCCTGCGTCCGCTCCACCAGGCGCAGCGCCTCAGCCAGCGTCTTGAGCCCTGCCTCCGCCTGCCCCGCTCTCGCATAGGCCTCGGCCAGCAGCGCCAGGAAATGAGGTAGCCAAAGCTCCGCCCCAGTGCCCCGGTAACCGCTCAAACCCTGCAGCATCCTTTCGATGCCCTCTGCTGCGCGTCCCTGCGCGGCTAGCGCCCAGCCCGAGAGGATGGTTCCCCAAGTCAACCAGAACGGGAAGCCCTGCTCATTCGCGAGCGCGAGAAGTGCCTCCGCCATCTCGCGGGTCGGCTGCGCCTCGCGGCGGTGCAGATGAAGCTCGGCGGCGAATTGCAAGGCAGCGGCCGAAGCAAGAGGCTGAGACCGGCTCTGGGCCAGGGCGAGCATTTCCTGGGTGCGCGCCAGAGCTTGATCCGGATAGCCGAGAAGCCACAGGTCCAAGGCGACGAAGGCCAGCCCGAGCACGCCGGGCTCCAGGAAAAAGTCAGGCGAGTGGCGCTGCCGAGGGTCATAGAGGGCCAGAGCCTGCTCCAACTGCGCGCGGGCAGGCTCCAGCTCGCCGAGACTCAATAAGCTGGCCCCCAACGCCCGATGGGCTTCTACGAGCAACGCAGGGTCTTGCGCCTTCTCGGCCAGCGCAAGGAGTTGCTCCCCCAGCTCGCGTGCGGTCCGCAGCTCGCCACGGACTATATAAAACAGGCGCAGCCCTAGCACGGAGGGGAAGAGCTGGGTCGTATCCCCGAGCTGTCGACACAGCATTAACGCACGGGTGTAGGTCGCCTCCACTTCCGGGGCACCGTGCCCCTTGGCGGCCATCCAGGCCGGGCCGAGGGTGATCTGCAGCGCGAGCTCCTGCCGCGCGCGCTCGGGCGTGTCGGGCTGGGTCTCGAGCAAGGCCAGGGCCCTGGTGAGGTGGGCGACCGCTTCGGCATCGGCGGAGCGCTGCACTGCCTGGCGCCCGGCGCAATGCAGGTATTCCACCGCCTTGGCCGCGTTGCCGCTGCAGCTGAAATGATGGGCCAGCTCGCTGCAGTGCTCTTCGAGCTGGTCATTGTGCAGGGCCTCGATTGCTTGGCCCGTGCGCTCGTGCAGCGCACGGCGCCGCTTGATCAGCAGCGAGCCGTAGCTGACCTCCTGGGTCAGCCCATGCTTGAAGCTGAACTCCACCTCCGGAAACGCCTGCTGCTCGTAGATGAACTCCCCGGCCTGCAGCCGGCTCAGCAGGCTCTTGAGCGCGTCTTCGGGCTGCTCGACGACGCGCGCAAGCAGGCTCCAGGCAAATGCCTTGCCGATCACCGCCAGGGTCTGCAGCAGCGCCTTCTCGGCCGGCTCCAGGCGGTCGATGCGGGCGGCGAGCACCCCCTGCACGGTGGTCGGGATGTGCAGGGCGGTCGGGATCTGCTCGAGCCGGTAATGCCCGCGCTCGCCGCGCAGCACCTGCTTCTCGATCAGCGTCTGCACCACTTCCTCGATGAAGAAGGGGTTGCCTTCGGTCTGCTCTAGGATCAGGCGTTCGAGCGGCGCGACCCCGGCGCCCTCGCCCAGCAGATCTCGCAGCAGTTCCCGGGCTTCGGCGCCGCCCAGGGGATCGAGCCGCAGCTGGGTGTAGTAGCCCTTGCGGCTCCAGTCGTGCCGGTATTCGGGCCGGTAGTTGACCAGCAGCAGGATGCGGGCGTTGGCCACGTTCTCGCCGAGAAAGCCGAGGAAGGCCTCGGTCTCGCTGTCGAGCCACTGCAGGTCCTCGACGATCAGCTCCAGGGGTTGGGCCAGGCTCTCGCGCACTAAGAGCCCCTTGATGGCCTCGAAAGTGCGCTGCCGGCGGATCTGAGGGTTCATCTGCGCCAGCGCCGAGCTCGGCTCGGTGCCCCCCAGCAGGTGCAACAGATAGGGCAGGCTGTCGTCCAGCGCGCGGTCCAGGGTCAGTAGCTTGCCGGTGAGCTTCTCGCGCCGCCGGCGCTCATCGTCCTGCCCCGTGATCTGGCAGTAGTTCCTCAGCAGCTCGATCAGCGGCAGGTAAGGATAGGCCTTGCCGTGCGAGACCGAGAAGGTCTCCAGCACGAGGCAATCTCGCGGCGCGAGCAGCTTGAACTCGTGGAACAGCCGCGACTTGCCGACCCCCGGCTGGCCAACCACGCCGACGATCTGTCCGTGCCCGGCATGCGCCTGCGCCCGCGCCTCGCGCAGCTGCTCGAGCTCGCGGGCCCGGCCGACAAAGCGCGCCAGCCCGCGGCTGGCCGACATCTGCAGCCGGGTGCGCAGCGGGCCCAGGCCCAGTACTTCGAAGATAGGCAGCGGCTCGCTGAGCCCCTTTATCGGCGTCGCGCCGAGCGCCTTGAATGCGAAATAGCCCTCGGCCAGCTTGTGCGTGTCTTCGCTCGCAATGATCGAGCCGGGCACTGCGATGCCCTCCATGCGCGATGCGATGTGGATAGAGTTGCCTACCGGATCGTAGTCGGTATGCAAGTCCTCGGTGCGGATCGCGCGCACCACGACCTCGCCCGAATTGACGCCCACGCGGATCTGCAGTGCGATACCCTGGGCTTGGCGCACGCGGTCGGCGTAGCGGCGCATGTCCTCCTGCATGCGCAGCGCTGCCAGCAGGGCGCGCTGCGCATGGTCCTCGTGCGCGATCGGCGCGCCGAACAACGCCAGTATGCCGTCGCCCATCGACCTGGCCACATAGCCTTCGTAGTGGTGCACGGCCTCCATCATCAGCGCCAGCACCGGGTCGATCAGGCAGCGCGCGTCTTCGGGGTCGAGATTCTGGATCAGCGCGGTTGAGCCCGCCATATCGGCGAACAGCGCCGTGATGGTCTTGCGCTCGCCCTCGGTCGCGCCCCGCGCGTCCATCGCGGCCTGGGCGGCCCGGATGCGCTCAGCCAGATGGGGAGGGGTGTAGTCTATGGGGGCGCCGGCCGCTGACGCGTTACCGCGACCTGCCCCTCTCAATGGCGCGCCGCATTCGCTGCAGAACTTGGCGCTTGCCGGATTCTCGAACCCACAGCTTCTACAGCGCATCGGGACCACCTTCGCCTTCGGCGGCTTGCGAACTTACGATTTCATCAAGGCCTGCGGTTCCGCGCCCGTGCCAGCGTGGTCGGCACGACCCCGTTCCAGCCGCGGACCGCGGACCCGCCGCGCGATCTGGCGAACGTTGACCGGGAACACGAATGCGTCACTTGGATGATGAACCGGCGGCCCAAGGGATCCCGCGGGCCGGCCATCGACGATAGCCAGTGGTGGTTCCGACTTGACTGCGCACAACTGGTTCTGACCGGGACCCGCGCCGGCATGACATCGGATACGCAGCGCGAACTGCGTGAGAGGCTTGGGCGTCGCGCAACCGCGCCTAGTGTTGCACCATGATAGCCCTAAATCCAGAAATCGCCGTGACCCATATTGGGTGCGCCGGCGCGCTCGGCGCTGGGATCGCCGGCGGAAGCGTTCGCAGCATCGGCGCCGCTCTAGACGCGATCGCGTCTTGGCACAGTTCGTAAAGTGGGTCAGAGACCAATCTTTTGATCTACATCAGCCCTGTTTGGAGATTGGAGACTACTGTTTCAATCAAGGCATCTGTAGTCAAGATGGCTTCAAACCCGATTTGTACTTGAGCCGTTTCCTTGGAGCGCCGCCATGGCCAACCCACTTGCTGTATGGCATGCCGACCACATCAATTTCGCTGGACTTCTCGACATTCTGGAAGAGCAGGTGATTGCTTTTCATCGGGGCGAGCGGCCAAATTACAATTTGATGGGTACGATCCTCTATTACCTGCGGAACTTTGGCGATCGCGTTCACCATCCTCGCGAGGATGGTGCATATGCGCGGCTCGTTGAGCGAGATCCCGGCATGAACATCGTGGTTAGCCGGCTTTTGCAAGAGCATCGTGTGATTGCCACGGTGGGCGAAGAACTCCTAAACCGCCTGAATGAAGCCGAACGAGATGTGATAACTTCGCGCGCGGCTCTAGAAGCAGCCGCAGCCATGTACCTTGTGTACTATCGAAACCATCTCTCCGCTGAGGAAAGACACGTAATACCGCGCGCAGCACAACTGCTGACTCAAGAAGACTGGGCAGCCGTCGCGGCCACTGTTCCGGCTAGCTCCGATCCGCTATTCGGGGATAACGTCCAGGAGCGTTTCGCAACGCTGCGCCAGCAGATCGAGGCTGAGGCGAGAGTCTCCAGACAGGGCTCGATACATTGACACTTGGGGCCTCCGCTGATCTCAGCCAACCGGCGGGCTTTGGCGCTTGTCCCTTGCACGCAAGTTCGAGGGCTTGATAAAAGCGAAGCAGCACTCGTCGAAGCGCAGGTCAATCAGGCAAGGATGCCGACCTGCACAGCCGATCTGCTCGCAGTCGGAGATAGCTTGCGCAGCCCGTTGTCCGGATCACCCGTGGTGCGCTCAACAAACCGTCCTCGGCTTCGGGGTCTGCTATTCAGCTTATTGCGGAGCCACGCGAAGCACGCCCCCGGGCGGCGAAAAATCTGACAGCAAACATGATGGCCGCGTAGACCACATACCGCCAGGAAAACGGCAGGTCGATCTGAAGCCGCCGGAGCGCAAGTCCGTGGAAGCGGCCGTGCATAAAGTCCATGAACGGCTCAGGGAGCGCCAGCCGCACCAAGGTGCAAAGGACATCGAACCGTACAACCACGACGGAAGGCGGGAAGTGCAGCGAAGGAAATGGAGAAACAATGGGATGACGCGGCATTGACCGCCGCCTTGCAGCAGCCGGACGCCTACCCTCGCCCGGCGCCGGCAGTACAGGTCATCGAGACGCATATCTCCCGAGTCTTTCTCGCCGGGGACTTTGCCTACAAAGTGCGCAAGCCGGTGCGGTTCGACTTTGTGGACTTCTCCACCGCGCAGGCACGCCGCGACGACTGTGAGACCGAGCTGCGCCTGAACCGCCGGTTCGCACCCACCCTGTACCTGGACGTGGTGCCGGTCGTGGCAGGCCCCACGCCCGGCTCGGTGCGCGTCGGGGGCAGCGGCATGCCGATCGAGCATGCGGTCAGGATGCGTCGCTTCGACCAGCAGGACCTGCTCAGCGCAAGGCTCGCTGCGGCCCGGCTGCAGCCGGGCCATATCGATGCGCTGGCGCGGAGCATTGCGGCCTTTCACCAGGAGCAGCCACCTGCGGCCGTGGCCGATGGCTTTGGCACGCCGGCCCGCATCGACGCGATCCTTGCGGAGTGCCTGGGCGGCATCGGGCGGCTGGCGCAGGCCTCCCACCTGGCCAGCCGCGTGGCCATGCGGGTGCGCTGCGAGGCCGCCCGGCTCGCGGGCGCTTTCGGGGCACGCCTGCGCAACGGCCATGTGCGCGAGTGCCATGGCGACCTGCACCTGGGCAACATCGTGCTGCTGGACGGCGTGCCGACGCCGTTCGACTGCCTGGAATTCGACGCCGCGCTGCGCTGGACCGACACCATCAGCGACCTGGCTTTCCCGATCATGGACCTGCTGCACCATGGCCGACGGGCGCTGGCCTACCGGCTGCTCAACGGCTACCTGGAGCAATCGGGCGACTACGGCGCGCTGGCCGTGTTGCCCTTCTATCTTTCCATGCGAGCCCTGGTGCGCGCGCGTGTGCTGCTGGAGCACGCCTGGCAACAGCACGCTGCGGGCGCCTCCATGGCGCTGACGCAGGTCGAGGCAGGCAGACTGCTGGCGCTGGCATGGCGGTGCCTCACCCGCCGTCGCGGGCCGATGGTGCTGATGCATGGGCTGTCTGGCAGCGGCAAGTCTACGGTAGCTGCACAGCTGAGCGAGGCCGCAGCCATGATACGGGTACGCTCGGACGTCGAACGCAAGCGCCTGCGCCAGGGCATGCCACCGGCTGACGGCTGGTACAGCGACCGCGAGACGGAGCGGACCTACAATCGGCTCCTTGCCATCTGCCGGCTTGGTTGCATGGCGGGCTTCCCCATGATTGCCGACGCCGCATTCCTGTCGCGCAACCAGCGCGAGCGCTTCGCAGCGCAGGCACGTCGTCTCGGCGCGCCACTTTTTATTGTCTCCTGCGCAGCCCCGCTGGAAATCCTGCGTAGCCGTATCGAGACGCGTGCACGGGAGGGGCACGATCCGTCAGACGCCGATATCGCCGTCCTGGAGCGCCAGTTGCGCGCCCAGCAGCCGCTGACGGCGGCAGAACGCACTCACGTCGTACCAGCGAGCGACTTCATCTCGTGACGAATGGGCGCCCGCTTGATGCACGTCAAGCGCTCCGGCGCCCTGGCATCTAGGCTACAGAATGGGACATTGTCGACGATGGCTGTCCGGCTCTCCGGACCGCAGCAACGGGGCAGCTGCCTCAGTCAGGCATGAGGCGTCATCTGCATCCTGGAATGATGGGTAGGCTACACATGAAGCGTCTGCTTATTGCCATGCCCTGCATGGGCACTCTGCTAGTTGTCTGCGCGGCGGCCATCGCCCGGGAACCGGAGGCTGTGCGTCCGGCATCGGGGTTCGTACTGAGCGCCCAGACAGGCAGTACGCGACCGTGGGATGTCGAGCATGGCGGTCGACCGGCAGGCGCGCGCCAGGGTATTGCCTCGCATCAGCGCAGCATGATCGACCTGGGAGCCTGCGGCGGCATCTGGCAACAGCGCACGGGGCAGTCACTGGTCCCTCACGGCGGCCCCGTGGTGCCCGTCACACCTGTGGTCAAATATGCCAACGGCATCTCTTACCTCAGCGCCGGCACGGATCTGCAGGAAACCGCGACCTTGCGCGATGCGGCGAGGTTCTACAACCTCTGCCTGGCGTTCGCCGGCCGTGAGAGAGCACGGCTTGCGGGGGTAAATGCACGGATCTACCGCCCCAATGGCACTCTGGTTTTCAATACGTACGCCGATGGACCACTTATGCTGGTCAGGCTGACCCCAGGCCGCTATCGAGTCGTCGCTGTCTATGATGGCAAGACCATCATAGAGGGCGTCACTGTTCCTAAACACGGAACGGCCGCGCGAAGGCTTTGGTGGCCAGATGCACCTCGCCTGCTGGTCTGATTGGCTCTGATCGCCTCGGAACCGCTCCGCGCGCTCACCACCTGCCAGCGTCTGCTTGTTCCCGATCAACCAGCATGCAAAGGACGGCCGCGAGCACCGTCCTTTGCTGCACTTCCCATGGCGCGAATCAGCGGCTCATCATGCCGCCTCCCGTCACCTTGCCCATGCCATGCCCCATTCCGCCGCCCATGGCCTGGCTCTCCATCATCGCTTGCATCATTTCCTGCATCAGGGCCATGTGCTGCTCCGTCGCGCGATAGCAATTGCCAGCCTGGGCGGCCGCCACTCTGCCCCCCATACCCGCGCGTCCCGCGCCCTGATACGGCCCGGGCATTCCGGCAGTCTTGTGCATGGTTGCCATGGCCTCCTGCATAACCTTTGCCCGTTCGGCCATGAGCGCCTGACGTTCTTCCGGGCTATTGGCCCGTGAGAGTCGTTCCCGAATTGCACGCAAATGGGCAATCTGTGCGTCCAGCTCCGGGCTTCCTGGGGATACTGCCGGCTCGTCCGGCCGTTCCGGAGCATGGCTGCTCCTGGTGGCAGGGCCATTGGCCGGCTGTGCCGAAAGCGCCAGCGGTGTCCAGACGATGGCGGCGAGCGCCACAAATAGGGATGGGTAGCGATTCTTCAGCATGATGTCATTCCCCTTGCCATTGGGCTGAGTCGCCCGTTATTCACAGGCTAGACGATGCCCTCTAAAGGGAATTGATCTGCCTCAACGAGCCTGAGGCTTTGCCGCGCGTGGATTGTCCGCAGGATAGGCTGCGCATTGGCTTGCCCCGCAGCGAAATTCCGCTCCCGCGTCGTGTCGATTCCCAGGCGAACTGCAGGGAAAACTGGGCCATTGACACCTTCCGCGGCGTGAGCTCAGTGTGCCAGCCCACCATCAGGGTAATCGCAACTGAAATGCTACGCGAGTATGATTTTCGCTAGAGGTCGCAGTGGCTTGCATCAGGCCAGTCCGGACGCGACGGCCACGCTCGCCATTGGCGTATTGTTGCGTGACGTATCACCGGCGTTGGCGAACGGTCTCATTGCTGACCATCGTTCCGGACCACATTCTGCTTCGCAGTGGGCAGCCAGGGCAGAGAGCACTGTGTTGATATCCGCTGCGGCTGTATGATGCGACGGTTGGCTTTGAGAAGTCTGTCCTATCATGCAATGTCCCGTGGAAAACGAAACCTACCTGCAGTTTGACGCCCTGCAAGCTCTCGCCCGCCGCACCGATGCCGTAACTGTCGACTGTGCGTGTAGCGCCCCTGAGCTTGATGGTTGGACTTCTTTGCCCGTCTCCTTCCCAGAGCGACAGCTTAGCGTCATTGGCACCCTGGTTCGCGACGTCTACACCGAGGCGACCTTTGAGGAGTATCACCCTCAGGGCACGAGTCTCTGGTCAGCCGAAGCACCGATTGCCGCCCTCTACTATCCGTACAACCGCTGCACCGTCTCGGAGTGCAACGTATGCAAACGCGCGTATTTGCGCTACGTGGAGGGTGGAGGGTACTTTGTCGACCCGCGCATCCGTCGACTGAGGACCGGTGTTCTTGTGGACGCCCCACTCTCTGAGTAGGCCGGAACCTCCGGTCCTGTCCAAGCTGCGCTACTCGGCGTAGACGCCTGCCGCCTTAATGACCGGGGTCAACGTGCGATTTCTGCCTTGGTGCGCCCCGAGCGTCGGTGCATCTTGCCGCTCGGCGGTCGGAACTGTGACCCCTATCTGGGCAAACCGCCGCAATACGGCCTGGTCAGAAAGCGCGAATCGCAAGGGTTGGTTCAATCTTTCAATGACTGCCGGCGGCGTACCCTTCGGCGCGTAGAGACCGTGCCAAACCTCGAGCTCGAAGTTTGACAACCCGCCTCGGCGAACGTGGGGACATCTGGCAGGCTCGGTAGACGCGAGGCTGCCGCCAGGGCATAGGGCTTCAACATTCCGCTCTTGATGTAGGGGCCGGTCGCCACTGGTTGGTCACATAGCAGGTCGACTTGTCCAGCAAGCAGGTCCTGTAGCGCCGGTCCGGTACCGCGATACGGCACCATGGTCACCTCCCCCTTCTATTTCCAATAGCGTTTGAAGCGCGAAAAAAACCCCAGCGAGGTAGGCCATATGTAGGTCAATTCCGCGCGCAGTGAGGGGACACGACTGCTCGCATTCCATACCGCCTAATGGGGCGTTCCAGAATACCAGTTTGACCGTGCATGGTTGCGATGGCATCTTACTGATATGGCACTGACGATAAAGTTGCCTCCGGAGACGCCTGTCGCGCTTACGCTGTCGACAGGTAGTTTTCTTCCCGACTAGGAACGAATATGAATGCTTTCATCCCCACAACCCTGCGCTCGCTCCTCTTCGTTCCTTCAGATAGCAAAAGGAAGCTCGCGGCCTCATTGCGGTCCGGCGCGGACGCACTCATCTTCGACCTTGAGGATGCTGTCCCGGAAGTAGGCAAGGCTGACGCAAGAAAGCTACTCGTTCAATTCCTGGAAGCTCACCGGGAGGCAATGTCGCCATTAGTCTGTGTCCGTATCAATGGACTCTCTACGACGCACCTATTGGACGACCTTGCGGCCATAGTGCCACACCGACCGGATGCAATTGTCCTGCCAAAGTGCCGTAACGCCGACGACGTGCATCGGCTGAGTGATTTTTTATCCGCTTACGAACACGCCCTGCTTGGTAGTACGCAGCAAACTGGAATTATCGCCATGGCAACAGAGACATCGGAGGGAGTATTCGGCCTCGCGTCCTACCGAAATGCACCGATGCGTTTGCGTGCGCTGATGTGGGGTGTTGATGACCTCGCTGCTGACCTTGGCGCATTCTCCGCGCACGCTGGACGCGAGTTAACCTCCCCCTTCTCGGTGGCGCGCACTATGTGCCTGCTTGCAGCCGCGCAGGCTGGCGTCGACGCGATTGACGCTGTGAGCACGAAGCTTGGCGATGAAGTACAGATTGAAGAAGAGGCAGCGCGAGCGCGGCGCGACGGCTTTGCTGCTAAAGCGGCGGGGCACCCATCGCACATCGCGGCAATCAACCGTGCATTTGTCCCTAGAGAGGAAGAAGTGGCCTGGGCACGTAAAGTGGTGGAGGCATTCTCCCGTGTGGGGGCCTCAGGCGTTGTACGCCTGGGCGACACGATGATTGACCGTCCTCACCTGCGTTTGGCACACAGGATACTTTGCCAGGTCGACGGCGAGGATTGATTCCTCAAACCTGATGAGGAGCACGGCCGACTCGCTCCTCCTAGGTGGCCCCCGCCCATACAGCAGTTCCGCGAGCCCTGTGAGTTCGCCCAACGCCAACGGCCAACCGGCGAAGTTGGCCGTATGGCTTGAGCGATGGGTAAGAACCGCTCATACCATCACTCCGACCAATTCCCGGAAGGTGGCATTCTCCAGACCACACCAGCTTCCCTGCTCGGCGAGGCGTAGGCACGGGGCATTCGAACTCGCCCGTGGTGTAACGACGGGTTTCCGAGGTCGCGTATTGCGAAGAAAAAAGGGGAGGTCTCACGAGCCCCCATAGTCCACCAAACTCCCGAAACGTCTACGCCTGGTGGGGAGACACCAACTCTCTGCGGCTAGACCCTTCTTAGCCCAGTGTTCGCTTCAACCTCTCCTGTCCCATCGAGGTAGCCATACTTCGCGAGGTCCGGCATCAACGCCGAGGCGAGGAATGTGATTGCGGACAGCACCGCAACATAGTAGAAGAAGTACGACTCCATGTGTGCGGCGCGCATTGCGAGGGCAGCGTACTCCGCTGTACCGCCAAACAATGCATTGGCAAGAGCGTAAGGCAGGCCGACACCAAGCGCACGAACAGTGGCCGGGAACAGGTCAGCCTTCACCAGCCCCGCAATCGGCGTGTAGAAGGATGCGATGAGCAAGCCCGACACAACAAATCCGAACGCTGCGTACGGGCTCGTCACTGACTTCAGTGCGAATAGAATCGGCACCACCAGCAATGCGGCCAGCCCAGAGAAAAGCAGCATGTGAGTCTTGATTCCGAGCTTGTCCGCCACCAGACCGAAGATTGGTTGGCACAACATGAAGCAGATGAGCGATGCGGTCATGACTACGCTTACCACCTCAGGGCTCATTCCGACCGACACAACCAGAAACTTCTGCATGTACGTAGTGAACGTATAGAAGTAGAGCGAACCGCCGGCAGTGAAAGCGAGAACGAGAAGGACCGCCCGCTTGTGATGGAGCAGGCCGGAGATGGAGCCGGCTTCTTTCCTTTTCATATCATGCTTCGAAAGGGTCTCTACCATCGCCCTACGCAAATACACAACGACGACGGAGCTGACTGCACCAATGAAGAAGGGAATGCGCCACCCCCATTCCTTTAGTTCGGCGTTGGACAGCGTGTGCTGCAGAATCACGACCGTGAGTAGGGCAAGCAACTGGCCGGCAATGATGGTGAAGTACTGAAAAGAGCCGAACAGGCCCCGGCGTCCCGCAATCGCGGCTTCACTCAGGTAAGTCGCACCGGTACCATACTCTGCACCCACGGACAGACCTTGGATAAGCCGTGCAACCACGAGGAGAACTGGCGCTGCGACACCGATAGCTCCGTAGCTCGGTAGGACTGCAATCATCAATGAGCCGAAGCACATCATGAAGACCGAAATAATCATGGAGACCTTGCGGCCGCGTGTGTCCGCAATCCAGCCGAAAATCCAGCCGCCAAGCGGCCGCATAAAGAAACCTACAGCGAAAACGCCTGCAGTCGCCAGAAGCTGACTCAACTGACTCCCCGAGGGGAAGAATGACGACGCGAAGTAAATCGACGTGTAGGCGTAAATGAAAAAATCGAACCACTCCACGAGATTGCCAGAGCAGGCGCCAATGATTCCTTTGACTCGGCTTGAAAGTGAAGTGTAAGGGGAAAGCGGGGCCCCGACGGCCGTCGTTTGGCCGACCTCTTTATGCAACATCCTTGTCTCCTGGAATGCGTGGCTGGGATGCCATCGCATCTTTGCTCTATAGCGTTCTGTACCTGAGTAGCACTTTTCTTCTTCGACGCTAGAGCGTTTGCGTATCACTTCAATGCTACTCGCTCGACTAGCTCGCGATGAAATAGCATTTTCTGATGCTCGTATCGAGGAATTGCATACCACCCGGCGAATTGCGTACGAGGCCCGGAGTGCGGCGAATGACCTCGCGACACCAACCATTCGGCTGGAAATTTTCTCCTATGGTCTTCCGGAATCCACGCCGCCCAACCAAAATCGCATTAACAATGCGATAAATGGCTGTGCTCGCAGCGGTCCGAGCTGAGAAAGTCGACCCGCCCTACTGCGGGTCGGAAAGGGTCATAGACACGCTTTGGATTAGAACGAGCGCGGCATGCCCAGGATGTGCTCGCCAACGTAGGAGAGAATCAGGTTCGTCGAAATCGGTGCCACCTGGTAAAGACGGGTTTCACGGAACTTGCGCTCGACGTCGTACTCCGCTGCGAAGCCAAAACCACCGTGGTATTGCAGGCACGCGTTCGCCGCTTCCCAGGACGCGTCAGCAGCCAGCAGCTTCGCCATGTTGGCTTCGGCGCCGCAAGGCTGATGTGCGTCGAACAGCTTGGCGGCCTTGAAACGCATGAGGCTTGCAGCCTCCACATTCACGAAGGCCTTGGCAATGGGGAACTGCACGCCCTGGTTTTGACCGATAGGCCGGCCGAACACAATGCGCTCGTTGACGTACTTGGTCACCTTATCGATGAACCAGTAGCCGTCGCCAATGCACTCGGCGGCAATCAGGGTGCGCTCGGCATTGAGCCCGTCGAGAATGTACTTGAATCCCTTGCCTTCCTCGCCGATGAGGTTCTCCGCCGGAATCTCCAGGTTGTCGAAGAACAGTTCATTGGTCTCATGATTGACCATGTTGATGATGGGCTGGACCGTCAGGCCCTTCCCAATGGCTTCGCGCAGGTCGACCAGGAAGATGGACATGCCTTCCGACTTCTTCTGACACTCGGCCAGGGGCGTGGTCCGTGCCAGGAGAATCATCAGGTCCGAGTGCTGGACACGCGAAATCCAGACCTTCTGGCCATTGACGACATACTTGTCGCCCTTGCGCACCGCGGTGGTCTTGATTTTTGTCGTGTCAGTGCCGGTCGTCGGCTCCGTGACAGCCATGGATTGCAGGCGCAGTTCCCCGCTTGCAATCTTCGGCAGATACTGCTTCTTCTGCTCGGCCGACCCGTGACGCAGCAGCGTCCCCATGTTGTACATCTGGCCATGGCAGGCACCCGAATTGCCGCCGGCACGGTTGATTTCCTCCATGATGACCGACGCTTGCGTCAGGCCCAGGCCGGAGCCGCCGTACTCCTCAGGAATCAGGGCAGCCAGCCAACCGGCTGCCGTCAGCGCATTGACGAACTCCTCCGGGTAACCACGCACTTCGTCAATCTTTCGAAAGTACTCCGATGAGAACTGACCGCACAAATCGCGGATGGCTTCACGGATTTCCTGATGTTCGTCAATTCTGTTCAGCACAGCATGTCTCCAAAATCTTGGGGTTAGTTCAGCTCAGCTGACGCGCTCATCGCAAGGGCACCGTCTTCATGACGAATCCACAGCTCGACGGACTTGCCGTCCTCACTGCGCTTGCCGCAGACAAAGAGGCGCTGGGGCACGAATGTCGGCCGGACTCCCCGGAACGAGAAGCTCTTGACCACCGCATCGGGCAAGTTCTTGCGCACCAGCTCCAGCAGAAGCACCGCCTGCAGCGGGCCGTGAACAATCAGGTCCGGGTAATGCTCGACCGCGGTCACGTACTGCTTGTCGTAGTGGATGCGATGGCCATTGAAGGTCAGCGCGGAGAAGCGGAACAACATGACGGGGTCGGGTACCACCTCGTGAGCCCACTCTTCGTCCTGGGGCGCCGGAACCAGCTCCGGTGCAGGCGCGTTGGGAGAAGCGCTCTCCCGGTAGACGATGTCGTGCTCTTCGGTAACCGCCAGCCCGTCCGAGCCGTAGTACTTGTGCTCGACCGTCACAAAGGCGAGCGTGCCGCTGCGACCGGTCTTTGCGTTGACATCCAGGATGGTCGACACCTTGGAGGCAGCATCGCCCATGCGCAGCGGCTGATGGAACCAAAGACGGCCGCCAGCCCACATGCGGCGAGGCAGTGGCACCGGGGGAAGAAAGCCACCGCGGCTCGCATGGCCATCCGCACCGAGCTCGGATTGTCGGTGCAGCGGCAGGAAATAGAGCCAGTGCCAGAGCGGCGCGATGGCGTCGCCGAGAACAGGCGCCGGGTCTTCATAGTCCAGGGTTGCTGCGAGCGCCTTGACGGGATATGCGGTGATCTCGTCCTGGCTTTCGGTCGTCTTCCCAATCCATTCTTTCAACTTCCCAACATCCATCATGTCTCTCTGGTCTGATTGCCTGGCCTCCACTATGCACGGAGCATGAGCAGCTTCCAATTCGAAAGTTCGGAACGAGCCATTCGCCTGGACGGAAAGCACGTGCCCTTCCCGGATACCCGAACGCAGCGTTCGGAAGAAACGGATTTACGGTGGACAAAAGTGCGGCCAGCATGCCGACATGACAGAGCGTTGAGCTGCTTCCATGCAAGTCCAGATTCGTTGCCGCACCCGAGTGTCCCTTTATCGGCTCATCCCAGCCTTCCCCATGCGGATTGCCTCATTCCGGGGACAGCACACACTGACCAGGCGCGGCTTTGCACGCAAACTGCACGAAGGTCACACCATCAGCATTCCTGCTTTCGAGTCCATCGACCTGCAGCTGACAGGTGGCCTCTTCTGCCCCGGCGCCTGCTATCTCGAACTCGACGATGCCGCCATTGACGTCCGCGACCCACGCTCCGTCGTGAAGGTCGTTGGGGGAACGGCATCCAGGGTCCAATACCTGCGCGAGCTCATTTCGGGGACAGTGTTCCACCACCCGCAGGAGGCGTGGAACGCAAGGCTGATGGCAGACGCCCTTGATACGACGCCGGACAGAATCCGCACCGCCCTGTTCAAGCAGGGGGCTGCCTTTACCCAGATATGCCGGACGCAACGATTGATGAGGGCGCTGTTCGAGTCAATGCAGTGCAGTCTCTCAGTGGCTGACCTGAAGGCGCGCGTGGGTTGGGCGGACGGGCGAGACCTGGAAGCATCGTTCTACGACTGGTTTGGCGTCTCCCTCCAGACGGTTTCGCGTCTGCGGGAAGACAGCTTTTAGAACCCATCTCACCATGAAGGAGGGGAGCCCTTCCTCATGGTGAGATGGGTTCCAGGCTATCCGGAAACGCTCGTGCGCATGTCACGAGGACATCCGGCCCGCCTGCCTCAGCAGGTCGGCAGCACGTGCAATCACCGGAGCGTCTACCATCTCGCCATCCAGCTGGAACGCTCCGGCGCCCGGCCTTGCGGCCTCAATGACCCTCTCCGCCCACGCAAGCTGAGCGTCGGACGGGCGATACGCCTTGTTTACCTCCTCCACCTGTGCAGGATGGATGCAGAGCTTTGCGCCGAATCCCAGCCGACGGCCACGCGCGCTGGCTTTGCGCAGTTCGTCAAGATCGGAAATGGAAACCGTCACCCCGTCTACGGGCGAAGCAATGCCCGCGGTCCGGGAGGCGAGCACGAGCATGGAGCGAAAGAAAAGCAACTCCTGGTCGTCGCCCTCGATGCCGAGCTCCGTGCGGAAATCCACAGTGCCGAAAATCAGGCGTTCGACGCCGGGCGCTGTTGCAATCTCCGAAACGTTTGTCATGCCCACGGCCGTCTCAATCAGCGGTAGCACCTTGCCCCCTGGTGGCAGGTGCCGGGCAACCTGCGCGATTTGTGCCGCACTCTCCGCCTTCGGCAGCACGACGCCCTGCACGCCCGGCCTGAGGCATGAGCGCACGTCATCCTCGAACCAGCGCGTCTGCGTTGCGTTGATGCGTACCAGTCCGGTGCCGCCGGCAGCCAGGTAGTCCACCAGCAGATGCCTGGCTCGGTCCTTGTCGCTTTCAGAGACAGCGTCCTCCAGGTCCAGAATGACGTGGTCAGCGCCGGACGCGTGTGCCTTGGCGAAGCGCTCTGGTCGATTTGCCGGCACGAAGAGGTAGGAGCGAGTGATAGCAGTGGTTGTCATGGGCGTTCTTGAAATGGAACGGCGTCGTTCAGCCGGCGGATCAAATAGCGCCTTCCGTGCGTAGCCGCGAGACATCGTCGCCGGTGTAGCCCAGCTCGTGCAGGATGCTTTCGCTGTGTTCACCGAGGGCCGGGATGGGGTCCATGCGCGGCTCACAGGCATTCGGCATGCCTGGTGGCAGCAGTGCCGGAATTTCGCCAACGGGAGACCGGACCGAGGTCCACCGCTCACGTGCCTTGAGTTGCGGGTGATTCCAGACATCCTGCATATCGTTCATGCGGGCATTGGCAATCTGGGCGCGCTCCAGACGCGCGACCACTTCGTCAATGGTCAGGGAGGAGAAGACGTCCCTGATGATTTGCGTCAGCTCCACGCGGCTCCTGGCCCGCAAGGAGTTCGTGACGAAGCGCTCGTCCCTCGAGAGTTGGGGCCGCTCCAGGACGACCCTGCAGAAGGCGTCCCACTCGCGTTCGTTTTGCAGTCCGAGGATGATGGTCTTGCCGTCACCGGCCGTGAACGGACCGTAGGGAAAGATGGTCGCGTGAGAGGCTCCCGCTCGCGCCGGCGGCGTTGCGCCCTCAAAGGCGTAGTAGAGGGGATAGCTCATCCACTCGACCATGCTTTCCAGCATCGATACATCGATGTGGGCACCCTTGCCCGTTTTCCCGCGCTGCAACAGCGCCGCCAGAATGTTGGTGTACGCGTACATCCCGGCCGCGATATCCGCAATCGAGCATCCTGCCTTGGACGGGCTCTCCGGCGTGCCCGTGATGGAGACGAATCCGGACTCAGCCTGTATGAGCAGGTCATAGGCCTTCTTGTCCCGGTACGGCCCGTCGTTGCCGTATCCGGAGATGTCACAGACAATGACGCCGGGATAGCGCTGTGAGAGCGCTTCGTAGGACAGGCCGAGCCGCTCGGCGGCGCCCGGCGCAAGGTTCTGTACCAGCACGTCAGCCTTGTCCAGAATCTTCTGGAGAATGGCCGGCGCCTCCTGGTGTTTCAGGTCCAGGGCGAGGCTCTCCTTCGAGCGGTTGGTCCACGCGAAGTGCGAGGAGAGGCCGTCCACTCTTTCG
This sequence comes from Cupriavidus sp. IDO, assembly GCF_000812465.1. GTDB lineage: Bacteria > Pseudomonadota > Gammaproteobacteria > Burkholderiales > Burkholderiaceae > Cupriavidus. The sequence goes on from NZ_JWMA01000071.1 coordinate 58,498, forward strand.
TCATAGCCGCGAGCGAAGTCGCCGACCCTGGGCCGCTCGATCTTGATGACTCGCGCGCCCAGGTCCGCCAGTTGGCGGGTACAGAACGGCGCAGCGATTGCATGCTCCAGGGAAACTACGGTAATGCCATCGAGGGGACGCATAGCAGCCTTTTCGAGAGGGATTGCGTTCGAACTGCCAATGCAGAAACAAACGACTGTGGTTCTGTCGGCAACGCCGTGCGGGATCGGCTGTTGCCGCGACACGCAAGGCATCGGTTGCAGGTCATAAGTACATCATCGCAATCCGGGGCGATTGGCCCGCCTGGCAGAAAGTCTCTCAGCGCCGGAGTCGTTGGTAAATCTCGTTTTCTCGAAACGGCCATTCGTCTGCATCGAAAGCATTAATTGCGGGGCCAGCTTTGCGTGGCCCCGTTTGCGGCATATGTGATGCCTTGATACAGTTGGAGGGAAGGAGCGCATATGCATTTTGACTTTGGCGACCTCAGGCTTTTTGCACGCATAGCCGAGGAAGAGAACCTGTCCCGCGGGGCGAGAAAGGCATTTTTGTCGCCTGCCGCGGCCAGCGCACGGCTCAAAGCCCTTGAGGACCAACTGGGTACCCGCCTCTTCTATCGGGAAAGCAAGGGCCTCGCCCTCACACCTGCCGGGGAGCGCCTCTTGCGGCATACACGCGTCATCGAACGGCAGTTCGAGCACGTGCGCAGTGATTTCGAGGAGTTTTCCAAGGACACGGTTGGCCATATCCGCATCTTCGCGAACACGACCGCCGTCACGGAGTTCATGCCGGAGGTTCTGGCCCGCTTCATGTCGGAACGTCCTGCGGTTACCGTGGACCTTCAGGAGCGTCTGACACGGGACATCATCCGCGGGGTATTGGATGGCAGCGCTGACCTCGGCATCATCTCTGGCCCGTTGAATTCGGAAGGGCTGGAGGTCATACATTTCAGCACGGATAAGCTCGTATTGGCGACACCGGTCGGCCATCCCCTGACCCAAAAGAAAGAGGTCTCCTTCGCTGACACCCTCGACTATGAGCATGTGAGCCTGCACGAAGGCAGCACACTGCATGCCTTTCTTACCGAACTCGTACGTGACCAGAGGCGCAAGCTCCAGATTCGCATCCAGATTCGGAGCTTTGAAGCCATGTGCCGGATGATTGAAGCCGGCGTCGGCATCGGCGTTGTTCCGCTGTCCGCCGCACTGCGTCACCGCCAGACAATGAAGATTGAAATCATTGAATTGCGCGAACCCTGGGCAATACGCGAGCGTGTGGTGATAGTGCGAGAGCTGGAAGGCCTTCCTGGCTGCGCGAAGGCACTCATCGACGAACTCATCGACGTTGCGCAAGCAGCGGGCGGTAGCCCGAACAACGCGCTTTCAGAAGGTCGCGCCTGACCGGGAGAGCTTGCTCGTTTCCCGGCCTAGAACTGTGCAGCTGCCACCGGGTCCGGCAGATGGTCCAGGTAGGCTCCGACCACACGCTCCAGGGCGCTAAGCTTTCCTGTGAAGACATGTCATATGCAGCGACTGCCGTATCAACGAATGGTGAATGGATTGCCAGTCGCGGCACCGGTGTTAATCCACACACTCTTCGTCTGCAAATACGACTCTATGGCGGCGATGCCATTCTCCCGGCCAAGGCCAGAATCCTTGTAACCACCAAAAGGCGACATGAAGCTGACGGCGCGATAGGTGTTCACCCAGACCGTGCCCGCCTGAATCCTTTCCGACATCCGGAAAGCTCGACCGATGTCGGAGGTCCACACGCCGGCGCCAAGCCCATAGCAACTGTCATTGGCAATCGCAATGGCTTCGTCTTCGTCCTTGAACTTCAGGATGGACAGGACCGGCCCGAAGACCTCCTCTTGCGCGATGCGCATCTTCGGCGAGACATTTGAGAAAATGGTCGGCTCGACAAACCATCCCTTGCCGCAAGCCGCCGGCTTGCCGCCCAGCAGCAGCTGCGCCCCTTCATCCTGGGCAATCTTGATGTAGGACAGCACTTTCTCGTACTGCGCGGGAGTCGTGATAGGTCCCACCTGGGTAGAAGCGTTCATCGGGTCGCCAAGCTTTGCGGTGCCGGCCAGTGCCAGCAGCTTCTCGACGAAGACATCGTGGATGTCCTCCTGCAGCAACAGCCGGGAGCCGGCGATACAGGTCTGCCCGCTGGCGGCGAAGATGCCCGAGACAGCACCATTGACGGCATCATCCAGCTTCGCGTCATTGAAGACGATGTTCGGCGACTTGCCACCCAACTCCAGGCTCACGTGCTTGAACTGCGCCGCGCACTGCTGGTTGATGATGCGCCCGGTGGCATCGGAACCCGTGAAGGTCACCTTCTTGACCAAGGGATGCGTCACGAGCGGCGAGCCTACCTCTGCGCCATACCCCGTCACCACATTAAAGACGCCTGCGGGAAAACCCGCTTCCTCGAACAGAAGCGCAAGCTCCAGTGCCGACACTGACGTGAATTCGGACGGCTTCACAACGACGGTGCAACCCGTTGCCAGGGCCGGCGCGATTTTCCACGCCAGCAGCATCAGCGGCGAGTTCCACGGCGTGATAGCCGCCACCACTCCCAATGGCTCGCGTCGCGTGTAGTTGAAGTAGCCCTTCTTGTCCAGGGGAATGACCGAACCTTCAATCTTGTCGGCCAGGCCACCGAAGTAATAGAACCACTGCGGCAGGTACCTCAGCTGCGCGCCCATTTCCGCCAGAAGCTTGCCGTTGTCATGCACCTCGAACTCGGCCAGCCGCTCGGCGTCCCTGGCAATCAGGTCGCCGAGCTTGCGCAGCAGTGCGCCGCGCTGCGTAGCAGTCATCTCCGCCCACGGGCCGGAACGGAACGCCTTGTCGGCCGCCTGGACGGCGCGGTCAACATCCGCCTCGGTGCCGCGAGCCACTTCGGCCCAGGCCTGCCCTGTATAGGGGTTCTGGGTTTCAAACCAGCGACCCTCGCTCGCATTCACGAAGGTCCCGTTGATGAACATTTGATACTGCTTCATGGCGCAATGCTGTCCGAGTTCGTTGGCAGACTAGAAGGGTGCGAAGCCGAGATGCTGGCGGAAACGGCTCTTGACGAACGTGCCATCACGCGGCGGCAACGCGCGTTGCGGCTCCTCGGTCGAGGTATAGACTTGCGCCACGGTCATGCCCTCAGCCTTCTTGATTTCTTGCGTGAGCTTGCCCAGCTCATCGATGTCCGAAATCTCCAGCGTCGTCGGCACGCCGACGGCCTTTGCCACCTGGGCGAGATTGGTGCCCAGACTGGTGTGGCTTTGCTGCATGCCGGTCTCACCAAAGTGGCCGTTATCGAGAATCACGATGTTCAGGTTCTTCGGCTTCTGCGCCGCCGCGGTCGCCAGGCTTCCGATGCCCATCAACTGCTCGCCGTCACCAGTAATGGCGATAACAGTCTTCTCGGGCTGAGCGATGGCGAGGCCAAGCGCCAGCGAGGTGGAGCCGCCCATCGCGCCCCACAGGTAGAAATTGCTGGGGCGGTCGCCAGCAGCGAAGACGTCGTACGAGGGCGAGCCAAGGCCCGTCACGACGAGTGCGTCAGGAAACTGCTTGAGCAGTTCAGCAACAAACTTGCGGCGGTCGATGCCTGCCTTGGTGGTCGAGGTAGTCATGTTCAGCGCATCCATTTTTTGCGGCCGATGAGGCTCTGGGACAGGAGAACGGCAACGCGGTTGCCTGCGTCAAAAGCGGAAACCAAGCCGGCGTCGACCAGTTCAGCGGCCTCGTCCGGCGAATTCACGCGATAGGCCGTGATGCCCATCAACTCCAGTGCCTGCTGAGTGGCCAGACCCATTGGGTTCTGCCAAGGATTGAACTCGGCGTACTCGCCGCGCATGGTCACCAGCGTGAAGAACGGGAACTTGCAGCTCTCCAGCAGCGAGAACATGTTCACGCAGTTGCCGACACCGCTGCTCTGCATCAGCAGCACGGCGCGTTGGCCGCCCAGCCAAGCACCGCTGACAACGCCCACGCCTTCCTCTTCCGTGGTCAGCACCACGTCGCGGATTTCCGGGTCGGCCTTCGCCCGCTTGATGACGTGAGAATGGCCGGCGTCGGGCACATAGGCGACCTGTTGAACGCCGTTTTGTTTGAGGGCCAGGAAGATGTCCTCTTGCCAGGCAAGAGGCTCAGAGTTGTTTGTCGTCATAGTCGCAAGTTAGGAAAGGGGGGACAACGTTTGCTATCATAGATTTGTTTAGGAAGCATGCTGAAATACAATTAATTGATGCCCGCAATCACAAAGTTGAATACCAATAAAGCGCCTCTGGAGTCATATGGATATCAAGCAGCTTCGCGCCCTTCTGGCTATCGCCGAGACGGGGAGCGCCACCAAAGCCGCCGAGCTTTTGCGAATCGTGCAGCCGGCCGTTTCGAGACACGTGCGACTTCTCGAGGAAGAACTCGGGGTCGAGCTCTTCGAGCGTGAGCGCCACGGCATGGTCCTCACCGAGGCCGGGCGAACGCTTGTCGACTACGGCAGACGAGCCCTCCAGGAAATTGACCGTGCGAAGGCTGAGATTCAGCCCGCAACGGGTCAAATTTCAGGTACCGCTGTTATCGGACTCCTCCCGAGTACGTGCGAACTGTTGGCAGCAGAGCTCGTTGCCACGGTGAAAGCCAAGCACCCACAATTGGTGGTCCGCATCAATGTCGGCTATGCAGGAAACCTGCTGCAATGGCTCGAGGCAGGCGACGTGGAAGTCGCACTGCTCTACGACACCAAGGGCTCAGCGGCCCTGCAGGTTCAAGCATTGCTCGATGAGCAGCTTTATCTGGTTGGCCCACCTGGCAGCCTCTCGCAAGGCGCGCCACAAACTGTGGAAAGTTTCCGGGACCTGCCACTCGTTTTACCGAATGCACCGCATGGACTTCGCAGCGTGGTTGAGCATGCTTGTGCTGTCGCAGGCATCACCCCTACGATTGCAGTGGAAACCAATTCCCTAAATGTCCAGAAGAACCTGGTCGCCAAAGGCTTTGGCTACACCGTGCTACCAAGCTCCGCGGTCTCCGAGGAGATGGAGAGTGGCATCCTTGCGGGCGCGCCAGTCGTCTCGCCCAACCTCTCCCGCCGCATCGTGCTCGCGCGCTCCACTACTCGCCGGCAGACGCCCGCGGCAAGCTTCGCTTCTGCAGAGCTGGTAGCGCTGATGCAGCGACTCGTACTTGATGGGGCGTGGCCAGGTGCGTCATGGGTGAGTGCCTGACAACTCGGCGGTGACAGGTCAGTCAAGCTCGATGTTCGCAGCCTTGATGACCTCGGCCCACCGACGCGTCTCCGCCTGAACAAACTTGGCCGCCTTGTCCGCATTGGAATCTACAATCGGCTGCACGCCTATCCTCTCCATGCGCTGACGTACCTCAGGGTCCTTGACGGCCGACTGCAAGGCAGCGCTCAACTTCTCCACAACTGGAGCTGGCGTGCCTCGCGGCACCATCGCCATGTTCCAGAGGGAAGTTTCATAGTTCGGGTAGCCCGCTTCTTTCATCGTAGGCACGTTCGGCAGCGCGCTGGACCGCGTGGAAGTCGTCACGGCAAGCGCCTTCAAGCGACCAGACTGAACCATCGGCGCAGCCGTTGACACAGCGTCGGTTATGAGCTGGATGTCGCCCGAAATCACGGACTGAATCGCCTGACTAGCGCCACGGAACGGTACATGGGTAATACTCAAATGCTCCTGGTATTCCAGCAGCTCTACGGCCATGTGTAGGGCGCTCCCCTTCCCCGCGGAGCCGTAGCTGTACTTACCGGGATTCTTCCTGATGTCATCAACGAGTTCCTTCGCCGTGTTCGCCTTGACCGAAGGATTGACTGCAAGCACCATTGGGACCGCCGCGACAATGGAAACGGGCACGAGTGCATTGACGGGGTCATACGGCAGCCTCTTGTACAGCGTGGCGTTGATGGCATGGGAGCTGGTCCCGAGCAATAGAGTGTAGCCGTCTGCTGGGCTCTTCGCGACCACATCCGTCGCGATGGTGCCACCCGCACCCGCTTTGTTCTCCACCACTACCGGCTGTCCGAGCAAGGCCCCAAGCTTGTTCGCCACAATGCGCGCAACCAAGTCGGTGCTCCCGCCGGCGGCGAAGCCAACAACCAGGCGGACGGGGTGGTCAGGATAGGCAGCAGCCTGGGCTTGCGCGCTGAGCGAAATGAGCGCACCAATTCCCACTTGAGCGAGCAAGCGTTTCATGTCTCTTCCAGATAGTTATGTTTGGGTGGAGCATTGCGCATCGACACCCTTTGAGACGATGGTAGCCAGCAAACGTAGGAACGGTGAAATAGAAAATTACGCTGCTGCCATCAAGAGGTGGCATGCCTGGGACTGGTACCGAAGTGCTAACCCGAGGAAGGCCAGCGCAAGGACTGTCGTGCGCATGCCCGGAATAGCCAGCGCACCGGCTCAAGCAGAAGCATGCCGAACAGCACCCCGACGAGTCTCGTGAGACCCACCGCCAAGTCCGGATTCGCGTAACTATCCGGCACGAGGACCACCAGGAACGCAAGCGCGAACTGCGTTCCTACGTACCCGATGCCCAGATTGCCGTTCTCGACATGGCGGCCGACTATCACCCCTGTACAGATTCCCAACACCATCACGATTGGCAGTTGATGACTGGCAACGAGGATTCCTGATGCCAGCAGACCTCCAGCCGCGCATCCGGCGAATCGGTGCGCGAGCTTTCTCGTAGTCTGATTGGCGCGCGATGTCAGGCTTGCCAGCGGCACCATCATTACCGCCATGATGGTTACACCAGACTGGCTGAGCCCCTCAATATGCAAGTACTGCCATGCAAGGGGAATTAGAGCAAGTGCGAGACCGCCCTGCACTGCATGGACAATGGCGTCCGCATGCCACCAGCCTCCTCTCGGGACGATGGCAGCCTTGCCAGCCTTGGACTGCGTCGCCGCAAGGGCACGCCTGACAGTTGCGGTGGATATCGCGCTAACGAACACACAAGCCGCAGTTCCAATGAAGACCTCGATGAAGCGCGACCACGCCAAGGCAGTCAGCGACTCGCCCGGATGCTCCATGCCGTCCACAAGGACCATGACAAAAGTGAGGCCGGTGAAGAGCCAGGCGTAGCTGCGCCGGCTAACTAGCGCCAGATAGAGCGTCACCGCTCCAACGCAGGCCAGCGCCACGGACAGCCGGAACATTGAGCCAAGCACTCCAGCACTAGCCCAGGCAGCAGCGGCTCCTGCAGATGTCCCGATGACACGCAGCACTCCCCGCCGAAAGCTTTCCCGAGCATGGGACCGCATTACCACGTATCCGCTGAAAGCCGCCCACCCAATGTTCCTCGCCTCCGCGACATGTGCACAGAATATTGCGAGCAGAACCGAGATGACGCACTCGAACTCGTCGACTAGTCGGGGCCCTTGGGTCGGCCAAGATGCAAAGTCCCGCAGTACATCGGACAGAAGCTGCTTTGAGGCCCGTATCGGCTGCCGAAGGCGCCCGGTGGAAGTCACGCTGTGACTCCGGTTGTTCGCCCCAACCCCAGAGCTATGACACGCGGGGTCAAATGCGACGCAGCGCTTGCGAACGTAAAGCCACGCACGCCGCGCTGCAGCGGCAGGGCAGCGTGTGTGTAGCGACTGAAGGCCGGGCTACCACATGCGAGAACATCCAACTGCTCCCACGCCGGAGGTTCCGCAAACCTTAGTCCGCTTCCACCTTCATCGTCTTCAGCAACGGTTGCCATTTATCGCTTTCCGTTTTGAGCCAAGTCTTCAGCCCTTCCGGCGTCTGCTTGTCTACTGGCACAATCTCCGCGCCCAGTTCGTCCAGCCGCTTGGCGACCATCGGGTCCTTCAAAGCCTGTTGCAGAGCCTTGGTCAGGCGAGCGGTCACTGCGGGCGGCGTACCTTTCGGTGCATACACCCCGTGCCATACCTTCATCTCAAAACCTTTCAGGCCGCCCTCCTGAAGCGTTGGCGCATTAGGAAGCGCCTTGATTCGCTTCGGCGTGGTGACGCCATAGAGTTTCACGCGATTCGCATTGATATGCGGCAGAGTCGATGTAGTCTGGTCACACAGCAGGTCCACCTGACCGCCGAGCAATGCGGTCAGAGCGGGCCCCGTTCCCTGATAGGGAATGGAGTTCATCTTGACATGCACCGCCTCTTCGAACAGCAAGCCGCACAATTGGGACACCGCGCCCAAGCCGGCATTTGCCAAGGAAACCTTGTCCTTGTTTTGCGATACGTACTTGACCAAGTCCGATGCCGTCGCAGCAGGCAGGTCCTTGCGACCGAGCAGCGTCATGGGCACGTCGGCGACTTGGCCGATGTACTCGAAGTCTTTCAACGGGTTGTAGGAAAGCTTCTTGTACAAAGCCGGCGCAGTCGCCATTCCATTGTGGTGAATCAGGATGGTATAGCCGTCCGGCTGCGCCCGAGCCACATAGGCTGCCGCGACGGTCCCGCCGGCACCGAGGCGGTTCTCCACAATGACGCTCTGCCCAAGGTCCTTAGACATGGCCTGCGCAAGTGCTCGCGAGACCACATCCGTCGGGCCGCCTGCCGAGAACGGGACAACCAGCGTGACGGACTTCGACGGAAACACGTCCGCAGCCATCGCCCCCGCTGAAAGTGCCAGGCCTATCGCCCCGCACGTCATCCACTTCATACCCGCAGTAATAGCCTTCCGAGCCTGCATGCGCTTCATCACCGTCTCCCTGTCGCCGCGTGCGTATCACGCCGGTCTGTTTTTCACTCGGGAGCTAGAGTGCGGGATAACGGCCCCGGGCCGCAATCTGGATTTCTCGAATGGGCCATACGGCCAGACCGAACGCACGACGGTGGTCAGGCGCTGGAACATGGTGTGGGAGCAGCAGAACGGCTCTGTAGGGTGTGACAGAGAAGAACTGAGGCCTGAGCCAATGACGCTATGAACCGATAGGGCACGGCTGCGCTGGAGAATAAACCCTGTTCGCTTCCAGAAGATAAAGACTTCCTCTTGCACTGCACTTATTCAAGATTCTAGGTTTGCTTCGGCGTTTGGTGGGGGTCCGTTATAGATGCCAGGGCAGGCCTCCATACAGGCAAGCGGAGAGCGGAGCCTCAAGGGCGGACAGAGCGCCCAAACTACGGCAGGGCCCCTGAATTCGAGAAGGCGTGGCTGGAAGCTGGCTTTCCGACGGACGGCACTTTGCCATAGGAGTTTGGAGGCGCTAAGCCTTACCGCTTCGAAGCTCTGGTTGTTGCAGAAGCCCCTACTGGTTCAGGGATGGGAAGCGCCACCAAGTCGAGGTGCGGCCGGTGGACGTGAGCATCAGTAATTGGGACCCCGCCCTGGAGGCCAAGGAATCTGAACAGGCGGCGGTGAGGCTGGGGCTCTCGCCGCTTCGCAGAATGCGGCATGAATCTGCACTGCGGATTGAGGAGGCCCGGGCAGTACGTCCGTTTCATAGTGTGCCGGACCTGGCTCGACGGGCGTCGCTTGACCGGCATGACGTCCAGGTCCTCGCGGCTGGGAATGCTCTGGCATCCCTAGCCGGAAACCGGCGCGGAGCACTATGGCACGCCATCGGAGCCGTTCCGGACAAGGACTTATTGCGTCCGGCAGGCCTTGCGGAAGACGCGCCGCGACTCAAGGCACCGTCCGAGGGGGGAGGAAGTTGTTGGGGATTACCGGTCGATGGGGCTGACCCTGAACCGTCACCCACTTGCGCTGCTGCGTCCGCAACTGGCGGCAAAGCGATTTGTCCCTGCAACTACGTTGGCGACATATAAAAATGGGCAGCTGGCGCGAGGCTGCGGCATCGTTACGGTTCGCCAACGCCCCGGCACGGCCAAGGGCGTCGTCTTCATGACGCTGGGGGACGAGACGGGGCCAATCAACGTCATCGTGTGGCCATCGGTCCTGGAGAGGCAGCGCCGCGAAGTACTGGGCGCGACACTGGTCGGCGTCTATCGGAAATGGCAGTGCGAGGGCGAGGTTCGGCATCTCATCGCCCAACACTTGGTCGACCTCTCCCCTCTGCTTGGAAGGCTCTCTACAAGGAGCAGGGACTTCTACTGAGTCCTCGGCTCGCATTTGAGCTATAACGCTTATACGCCTTGCCCAGGCGCCGCACCTGCAATTGCGCGCAACGCCGCCGCTGCTTGGTCACGCAAGGCATCGATACATTGCTGACGCTGTTCACAGCACCGCACTCCCGCCAGAGCCACTTTGCGGTGCCGGTTGGTTCGTAGACATGGAAGCCGCGATAGTTTGGCGCATATCGCAGCGCGGCATTGTTGCCGCTCTCTCTGCCTTAGTAGTTCTCACCGTGGTGTCGATGGTGTCCGTAGTATCCGTACGGACCGTAGTATCCACCATCATAGTACCCGCCACCATACGGCACCACGACGCAACCGCCGAGCAGCGTAGATGCGGCAATTAGCAATGCGACAAAGGCTTTCATGGCGCTTCCCTCATCTTGAACAAACGCGGAGAGGCCAGGCTGGCTTTCCAGCTAACCTGCGCTCTCCGCAAAGCTCCTGCACTCAGGCTACGTTGCAGCGGCCTTCGCCCTGGCAACGCCCCCTCGGTTCGCCCAATGGGAGCAGCTTATTGCTTCTTCGTCTTGTCCACGCTGGCTGCGGCCTTCGCGGCTTCGGGCTGCGCCTCGGGCTTCGCCACATCCGCCTTGGCCTTCGCCTTGTCGGAATCATTCTTTGCTTCAGACTTCGCCATACCAGCCCCCGTATGGTTGGCCTTCGTCTTGCTCGCCTTGTGGTGGGTGCCCTTGGCGGCTGACTTACTGGCATCAGCCTTTATGTCAGCCTTCTCCTTATTGGCGGTGGCTTGAGCCTTTACTTCATCGCCCTGCGCGCCGCCACTCTTCTTCATATCGGCCTTTTCCTGCGAGGCGCTCTTTTCCTTGACGACCTTTACCTGGTCTTTCGTGGCCCCTGATTGCGGCTGAGTCGCGGAAGCTGGCACACCAGCCTGCGCGAAAACGGTACCGACGAGGGCGGCGGAGGCGAGAGCAGCGAACAGCTTCTTCATGACGTGAACTCCTGGGAGATATCTAGCAGCTCGGCAATGCGCCTTGCTTACCGGAAGAAACGGTACTGTCGACATCCGAGTTGACCCACGAGTCGTGACAATCCGTAAGTTCTGCAACTGGCAAACATGAATCACGAGATCACCGGACTCGCCTCTACCCTCTTCGTCCTTTTGAACGTTATCCGCCGCGCGGACGATGTTCGCCTGCGTTCATGCCCGCCCCCTCTAAGCTGGGACAGCCAGCGCCCTGCATCGCATTACAGAAAGTAACACTCGAGCGATTTGACTAATGCCCCATCGAGCCGGACCGGCCTAGACTGCACATAGAAAGAGAAGGAGCAAGCCATGCGAAAAGTTGCAGCACTTATGCTTCTGACCGGGGCTATCGGGCTCACTCCCTACGTAGCTGAGGCACGCGTGGACGTGGATATCGGCATCGGAATTCCCGGGCCAGCGGTTGTCGTCCCGCCACAGCCCTACTACGAGCCGGCCCCGGTATTCGTCGAACCACCGCCGGTGGTAGTTGCCCCTGGCTATTATTACGACGACTGGCGGCATCGTGCGTGGCGGGAGCGTGCGTGGCGTGAGCAACGCTGGCGCGAACGAGAATGGCGCGAGCATCGACGCGAATGGCGACGCTGGCATGACAACTACGATGACTAGAATTGGCCAGCGCTAGGCTTGTGGGTAACAGTCGGAACGCCGAGGCGCTCGTCATCTACCATTGGATTTACAGGTAACCCTATCAGGCCGCGTCATGCGACCAAGACCTTCGTGATGTGGAAGCATTGCTTCGGTCGTGTTCACTGCCCGTTGGCGGAATACATAGCGAAGCGGTGCAATTTCATGTCAGCCGGGACCGGACTGGCCTCCTTGGGTGCGCCGGTATCGAAGAACTTGGCGGCAAGGTTGGCCTGCTACAAGGGGTCGCCGTGGCGGAACGGGCAAGACGGGCAGGCCTGGGCGCTCTATTGTTTTCCGCGCTGGTGGCCGACGTACGTTTGCGTGGCATCGAATTCCTGGTCCTCAGAACTGAATCTGCCGCTGCCTATTTCTCTCGCCTTGGCTTCACGCCGGTCGACCGTGCGGCCATACCTCGCGAGCTGCTGGCTTCTCGTGAATTTTCCGATACCGGTGCCCGAACGGCGGCAATCATGGAAGATGAGCTCTAGCGCCTGCTTCCACAGGTACCCGGTTCACGGAGCTTAAGCATGCGGACCGGAACTAGGGGGCCTTCCGCGCAATGTGCTGACTCACCCGGCATCGCAGAGTGCATCGACCAAAGGGCATGAGGCCTGGTCAGGATTTGCGCGGCACTGACCTGTGAGCTTTCGCAATTCGGTTCGCAGTATCCGCAAATCCCTTAATCGCTCCTCGCCCCCCCCCGGAGCTTGTGTTCGGCCTGCGTGCGGACCTCGTCCAAGGTGAACCCGAGCGCCTGGGCTCAGCGGATGAAATGCAGCCGCTGCAAGCTCTGTGGAGAATAGCGGCGAAGCCAGTCGCTTAACCTGTTGAAGGTATAAGCGGCTCCGTCCATGCGAATGCGCCTGCTAACGCCGAGGTTGCCGGGCGCCGAACTCCGATCGCAACTCATCGACTGCTACAAAATCAAGCTGCGGGGTATCGGGTAGTCGAGCTTGCCCAGCTGGCAGTATCCGATGGGCTTGAGCGCATTCTTCAAGAGGTGGGAGCACCTATCGCCAAGCCGGCAGACAAGCGGCGGAAATGGAGTGACCTGAAGGGCTTCGACCGAAGCTCGTTCGACTACGATGCGTATCAGAGAGCTGAAACAGACCACGCAGCAAATGCGGCGTCTACACACAATTCCGCGCGGGACCTGGCATCAGCACTTCGTACGCGATGCGAGTTGCGATAGTGCAGACGCTGCTCTGAGGCCGTCGGCGCGCGCCTTTTCACATGACGCCCAAGCGGCGAACATACTAACGTCGAGCAGCGCGGTCGCGCTCATCGTCGGCCTATCGACTGCAGGCGGAAACACACACCAGCAGCCGTCATCGTGCCGAAAGAAGAACAGCGCGCGCAAACCGGCCGGTTGCGTGGTCTCGACGCATGCGTAGCCCATCAAGGCTAACCCGCAACTCCTTCGATATCAGCCTTTTGGTGCACTTGCTTGACACCAAATCGACATGTGTGGATTGCGTTCAATGCGTAGGCGCCATCTGCTACGCCCTCTCCGGGCAACCGGAAATCATGCGAGAAACAGTTGACATCCGAGTAATCGCCCCTAGAATGATTTTTGCCGCAACGCAGCAAAGACGTTCACCTTGGCGGCGCACTATTCGTCTCCTGATTCAGAGTTCCCTCGAACACTCGCAGCCTCACCCTATGGAGCAGTGATGAGCACTCCTATCCCCGAACAATCCATCTCCGCGCAGAAAGCAGGTGTGGAAAGGCTCCTTGGTCTGGCGACCATAGCCTTCGAAGGCATCGAAAAGCTGGCTGAGCTAAATCTGCAAGCAGTCAAATCAACCTTCGCCGAAAATCAGGAAATCCTGAGCAAGACGCTTTCCGCCAACAACCAGCAAGAGTGGGTTGCCCTGCCTATGCACCTGACGCAGCCCATAGCAGAAAAGGCGGCGTCGTACAGCCGGCAGGTCTCCGAAATCCTGTCGAGCATTCAAGGCGAATTCTCGTCGGCCGCCCAAGCGCACCTCCAGCAATGTCAACGCGATGCGCAGGAGTTATTCGAAAACCTCGCGAAGAACGCGCCCACAGGAAGCGATTCTGTTCTAGCAACATGGCAATCGGCCTTTTCGACGCCCGCCAGCGCGTCCGACGAAACGGCCAAGAAAACCACAAAGCAATTGCCCCACGACAAAGGTGCTGGCGCTGCCCTATAGCATTTGCTAGCGCGCACGCGCAGTCGGAATTTTCTTGTGCGAACTTCGGTTCGCTTTTTTCCGCCGAGGTACAATTATTTATAGACAGCGATGGTCCAGATGGTCCATATGCCGAGCCAATGAGCTTTTCTGCCGTTCTCCGTTTGCCTTGGGCCGTACACGCTGCAGCGTCGTGCTGTGTGCCAAGGCAGAGTTCATCCGGAAGAATGTGAATAGCGAAGTCGACTTCAATGCTGGGGTAATGCGCATCGCGGCGCAGGTACAGGAACGCGACTTGATGATTGCGTTCGTGAACCGCTTAGCGATGGTCCGCGCAACCGAGACACTGTCGTTCCCGCCACCATCGGCGCGCTCAGTTCCGAGCGGCAAGATAGTCTGTAAGTGTGGGAACTTCAGCATTGCCAGTGTGCTTAAGTTCCCCCTTGCTAGCCTGCCCATATCCTAGCGGTTTCTGGATTCAGATAAGCTCCGACTGTTAAAACTATACCTTCGATAGCTGCATCTGCTGCGGCATGTCATCCACTGCAGTGAGCGTAAGCGCGAAACGGGAAAAGAATGCTGGATACTCAGGCGTGAGCACTGTGGCCCTGGTGCGGCCATTGGCACGGGCGCGCATCAAAACCGCCAACAACAAGACGGGGGCAACATGGCGACCCCGGTACTCGCCTAGAACCGCAGCGGTCTGAATTTTGACCGTTTCGCCATGCATCGCGCCGCAACCGCAGCCAATTACCCTCTCACCCAGAACAGCCAAGTTGTAGAGGCGGGACGATGGGTCCCTCAGCAACGTGGTAACGATTTCTTTAATAGCTGCACTAGCCTTCACTGATGCTTCTTGCTTGTAGCCGCTCAGTTCGGGACACAGGAGTGTCGTTATTCGCCGACCGACCGGACGGCATGGGTTAGCGCGATAGTCGGAGTCCGCAAATGGCCGTCGGCGGCGTTACGAATCCCTATGCCAACATAGCGTACAGGCACGGCTAAAGCCGGTACGCTTACGTTGATGTGAGGAAGGAGGCCATGGGATTGCAATCCGTCAAATGTTGGCCTATGTTGTACCAAGAATTAAATAGAAGTACTGCCCACCTCATCGTGGGCCTGCATTGTGTCCGGGGCGGCAGGTAGTTAACTAAGAAGAAGCGGCGCCTATGGACAATTGCTTCCACCTTACACCCTCGATACCCCGTCAGTAGCGCCTTACAGCGCGCCATCTCCGGCGTACGCACGTGCTTGTCTCTGCGACTTCCTAAGCCCGGTCGCACCGCGCTCGTGCGCGCTTGCTCATCCTTTGGTGCCTCTGGACATGGACGTTACGCGGAATGCCTAGCGAGGCTGGTTACTTCACCGCAGAAACTTGCCCGACCACCGTCGATGACGGTGTCGACGCGCCGTCATAGAGAAGCGAAAGAATCAATGACAAATGAAACAATTTCTCAGCGGCCTCGAGAAGGGCGCTGGGCGCAGACCTTTCTTGGCAGGAGATATCCCATTGAGCAGAACAAGAACAACTTTGCTTTAGTACTGCTCGGTCGCTGTGCGAGCCACTCGACGGGCATCCGGTGCGGATTTTCCACGACGAATGTGGACCAGTACCAGCCGAGGGCAACGTCTCGCGCATATGCCGAGTGCCCCAAGGCGCCTGGAAAAGACATCCAACTGACCGAACACCCCGGGGCCCAAGATATGTTTGATGCGCAGGCGGTTCAAACAGCCGCTGAAGCTCGCGCGAGGCTCCGCCCACACACTGTTGCCGCCCCGGTGGCGTCGCTATGGCAGCCGATTGATGCATGCCGTGTCGCCATCCCAACCAGGAGAAACTGATGAAAGCTTATCGTGACGTTTTACGCTCCTTATTGTTGTCTGCAGCGCTGGGGTTGAGCGCGCTGTCGATTAGCCCATCCTCAATGGCGCAGGAACTATTCGTTGGGGACGTCGGAGACAACTCAGTCAAGGGATTCGATGTCGCCAGTGGGTCGTATCTTGGTGCCTTCGTCCCTTCTGGGACCGCCGGACTGAAGGGACCAATGGGGATGATTTTTACGGATAAACAACTCGTGGTCGTCAACCAAAACCTGGGCACCGGCCAATCTGGCGAGGTTCTGAAGTTCGACGGCGCGACCGGCACGTTTGCTGGCAAACTGGTCGCCTCGACCGACCGGAACGCTCCCTTCGCGCCGCGCGGCATCGTGCGCGGAGGGCCGGACCAAGGCTTCTACGTGGCCGATATTGGTGACCAGGCTGGCAAGTGTGCCAATCAAGGCAATATCAAGGAATATGACGCTGCGGGCGCCTTTCTGGGCAATCTGGACCGGCAAGCGTTTGCTGGCGAGTTCCATCCGCGAGGTGTGGTATTCGGACCGGACGGTCTTCTCTATGTCTCGGCGGTGGGGTGCCTAGACCCGAAGGACCCGCTCTTCAATCCGATTACCGGATACATCCTGCGTTTCAATGCCACCACCAAGGAATTTGTCGACGTGTTCGCATCGAATACCAGTGTGCCGGACTTACACCGACCTGAGGGCTTGGTTTTTGACAGCGCTGGCCACCTCTGGGTCACGAGCTTTCGCGCCAGTTCCAGCGACAGCGATAAAGTCCTCAGGCTCAATAGCCAAACTGGCGGCTTAATCAACAAGATTGTGTTATCAACGCCCCCTGCCCCTAGGGCCTTCGCGCAGGCAATCATATTCGGGCCGGGCGGCGACCTGTTTATTGCCATCTCAGGCGGCGCGGCTCAAACAGCAGGCCAGGTGAGACGTTGTAATCCCACATCCGGGCAATGCGACATTATCGTCCCAGCCAACTCCACGGGTGGCGCGCTTCAGCAGCCTTTCTACTTAATCTTCAGGAACACCAATCCAACGACGCTAAGCTACGGACAGTAAGAACTCGCGTGGGGTACAGGCAGGATTGGCCTGGCAAGGTGTCGTACCCGCTGGGCCATTTCAATTAAGGTTTCACCCCCCTCTTTAGTAGGTCTCATTTTCTGGCTTCCTTCGTTGCTGCTCGCTTGGCAGAGAGCTATGCTGGGCTTTAAAACTCTCGCCACACGCATCCGGTAGAGGCTCCTTGTAGTTCAGGCCGCATGCAGAGATGGCGTTTCCGTATCGGGGGTCAAATGAACGACGAGGGCTACAAGCCTTGGCGGCATCGCTGGTTGCGCTTGCACTCGCGGTCTCTGCTGGCTAACGCGCTGATGCTCGCGGAATTCGAGCTGGACATGTATCTAAAAGAAAAGCGTACTACGTACCGCGACTATGGCGATTTCACCGAGAATGAGATTGACTTCATTTTTCGGCGAGTCTGTCGTGGCATCCAACGGCTGCCGGCGCCTCACAGCTCGCCCGAAGAGTGCGCGCGCCGGGCGCGTAGACGTATCCAGGCACTCGGGCAGCGTTTAATGAAAGAAGCAGCCTGGCTCAACGGCCACCTGTAGGGACGATTCCCAAACTCGTGTCACGCTGGCCATGTCCCAGAAGGGAGCGGAACCAGTTACATGTGGGCGCGCGCTCAGGCGCGAGCGGCGCCGATGTGACCGCCCTAGGTAGCCCCCCAATTGCGCTACCCCAATTGAGGTAGTCCATATGACCGGGGGGGTGCGACCATGGAATTGAGGGGTGAGTTCATACTCACCTACTGTCCCCGAGATGAGCCCAGTCGCAAGCACGACGGAAAGCGGCCATCATATTCCCTGGCGGAGATATCCCCGAGGTGCTCACAAGCCTCGGCAGGGAGGGCGACGCTTAATCCTTTGCGCCATAGCACCACACCAGTAAGGCGAAGGACCTGGGCGCGCACCTCCCTAGGCTCAGGGTACTCCGAAACATGCAAGGGGAGCACCTCCATATAAACACGCCTCCGCACCTCGTAGCTGAGCGCCCCTTTTTTGTCGCGGCGAATCAACTCTGCGTGCGCGACCTGCAGATGCAAGTACAGCGCACGAAGGGCTCAGGCAAGAACCAGCGCCGTTGCTATCACCAGCATCACGATGCTCGTTAGTCGCTATGGACATCAGTCGAGACGACGGCACATGTAATGCGTCCTCGCACCAAAGCGCCGAAGGAATTCCTTCGATAGCTGCATCTCCTGCGCCATGTCGTCCAACGCGGTGAGCGTGAACCCGAAGCGGGCAAAGAACGCGGGATGGTCGGCCGTGACCACTGCAGCCCTGCTGCAGCCGCTGGCGCGGGCGCGCATCAGGATGGCCCTCACCAGATGCGTGGCGACCTGGTGGCCCCGGTACTCATCGAGAACCGCAGCGGCATGGACGACGACCGTCTCGCCATGCATTTCGCCGCTGGCGCAGCCGATTACCTTTTCACGTAGGACGGCCAAGCCGTAGAGGCGGGACGAGGGGTCTATATTGCTGCCGGGCAAACCACAGGAACGGAGCACCTGCGAGATTGCCTCCACGTCTGCCGACCCGGCTGCGCGAATTCGCACCTCTTTTATCATTCTTTTTTATCCTGCACATGCAACACTTTGAGGCAGTATGTCGCAAGTGTACGAGGCATGCCATCGGCTAACTGAATGAGTGGCATCACTTCAACCGTAATCTCCGCCTACGCTACGCTTCGCCTCGTGCCTAACGCCAGCCAAAATCCAATCCACTTAATTCTGATATGAGAGATATTTAATTCATCCATGCAAAGTCCTGGGCCCTGCGCCGGCATAGGGGAATTCGACGGGTGTGTCGGGCTGCTCCGAGGGCTCGCCGTGGCTGTGCATGAAAAATGGGGGGACTACCGAACGAAACTGCTCAATCGTCTACCCCTTCCACGTACGGGCAAGACTTACGCTACCCCTCTTTGGTGCGGGCTTTATTCTTGCTGGCGTAATATATATCTCACATTATGATGATTTTCATGGCGCGCTACACACGCTTCGGCATTCAAAGTCCTTCATGACTTCAAGCGTGGAGCTTGGCGCGGTCTGCGGGGAGCAATTGGTGGATGAGAACTACAAGCCGTGGAGACAGCGCTGGCTGCAATGGCACGCCCGGTCCCTGCTGGCTAGCGTCGTTGCGCTAGCCGAGGCCGAACGGGAATCCTACCTGGATAGAATGCGAGCGGCATACTGCGAACTTGGCGACTTTCCCGAAAGCGAGATTGATTTCATATTTCGGCGCGTATCGCGGGGCCTAAGAAAGCTAGGCCCATGTCCAGGTGTTTTCGAAGTTTCGCCGCTCACTCAGCTGCGCATCCGGGCACAGGGGCTGCGGTTGATGGCAGACGCATACAGGCTCATCCCCGAGGAGCTTCTCATCGCAGAAGGTAAACCCTAGCGAGGGAGCGCTTGGCGGTAGGGCGATGGCACGATATGCTAAGGACACAAAAAGCTGCCGGCAGCGAAGCCTGCGCCGGAGCTTCAGCGTCTTGACTACTTTCCTTGCATGCAGGTTTGCATGCTTTTGGCTTCGAGGATGAGATGGCAACAGGTACCGTGAAGTGGTTTAACAGCGAGAAGGGCTATGGCTTCATCACGCCGGATGACGGCGGCAAAGACCTGTTCGCGCATCACTCGGAAATCCAAGGTAACGGATTCAAGTCGCTCGATGAAGGCGCGAAAGTGGAGTTCGAAGTCACGCAAGGCCAGAAAGGCCCACAAGCATCAAAGATTCGCAAGCTATAGGCGCTCGCGCCCAACGGTACAAATATAAAAGCCCTTCGTGGCTGCGAAGGGCTTTGTCGTTTCCGGCTCTCCTCTTCCGCCGCTTCCCACTAGACCTTGGGAACAGCCGGCGGCTCTGTCCAGCGTTCTTTCTAGTCAAGAATTTGCGGCGATTCTTTCCGGGCCACGCTGCAGCGCGACCGCGACCCCAAACAGGATTGGGCCGCACTGTCTGGGTACGGGCAATCCAGCTTACTGAAGATGCTGGCCACCGTTGATAGCAATGTTCCCGCCGGTCAGGAAAGCGGCTTCCTTGGAACAAGGGTAGATGACCAGCGCCGCGACTTCCTCCGGCTCTGCGAGACGGCCATCAGGAATATTCGGAATGCTTTGGTGTCCAGAATCCCAGATACATTTCGTCGCAAATTTGCGGCGGCGAAGTAGCTGCACACTGTTGCCAGGACCGACCCCAAACGGTAGCATGCGGCCCCACGCGATTGCACGGAGAGCTTCGCCGTGATTGTGAGCAACAGATAAGATGTGTCGCGGGCTTCTTGGAGCCACGCCGAGCACTAGCAGAGACCGTATCATGCCGCGCTCCCCCCACCTCCGTTTGGCCTCCAGAGCTGATTTGCCTCAGATAGCCGCATTGCTAGAACAATGCCGTCTAAGCACCGAAGACGTAGCGGAGGCTATTGACAGCTTCCACGTTGCACACTGCGATGGTCGCGTCATCGGCTGTGCAGCGGCAGAGCGTCATGGGGATTCCATCGTCATCCGCTCGGTAGCCGTTGAGCCCACCTCTCGGGATAGAGGTGTTGCTACTCGCCTGGTCAACGCCCTCCTGATGCGTGCACGCGGCACCGAAGTACGACATGCAGTATTGCTGTCGGCGTCGGCTCCCGCCTATTTCGCGCGGTGGGGTTTTTCGCTCATTCCTGCCGACAAGGCGCCCACGGACGCTAGAGCCTCATCGGAGTTTCAAGGCGCCACACTAACCTCAGCACTGTGCATGCATTGCGAATTGAAATAGCCCGGACACTGTTCACACATGCCGACGCTACCAGCGCGCCAGGGGAACATTCTGGGCCAGCAGCCAGAGCGTGCGTGAGATTAATGGCCACGTGCGCCTCTGGCATGCACTTTGCGTCGGCGAATGGCCGAGAAAGGACTAATCTAAAAAAGCCCAATTCAGCGCGGCAACTTGCCCTAGGTAGTACCGATGAAACCCATAGTTCACTATTTTCATTCGCACCCGCCCCACCATGGGGCCCGCTATTACTGGGCTCTGGCAGCCGGCCTTCTAGCGGTGGGCCTCCTGTACCTCGCGTGGGCGGTGCTTTTGGTAGAGCGTTAGGGTGATGCTGACGCCCTAAGCGAATGGGAAAATTGCGCGTCGCGGGCGTATGACTGCCACAGGGCCAACTTTGTACCGGTGGCATTGGCCCCAAGCATCAAACGACACAATGTCGGGCGCCCAACTGAGAGCCAGCAGGCGCCGTATCTCCACGCCTTCAACGACGAGGCCACCGGGTGCGACCGTCACACTGTCGCAATCCAGACGATACTCGGTCCTACCCCGAGGGCCGCACGTTGATTCGAGAAGGATTGTTGCCGGATGGTGCGTCATTGTGAGGCGACAATTCTTTGCGGGAGCAAATGGTACCTGCGTAACCGTCCGTTGATGGCCGTGTAGACGCGAGCGTCGAACCTATCCAGAGTAGTTCCCATCAGAAATCTGGCGGGGACTGCTTTGGAGACTGTGGCAAAGCGTGGTGGCCGTGTGCGCGGCACCCGCAATCATCCGATCGAACTTAAGCAAAGGCTTGCAGAAGCTGCGTGCGTGCCAGGCGTCTCGGTTTCAAAGCTGGCGCTGGAACACGGTCTAAACGTGAACATGGTCTTTCGGTGGCGTCGCATGCTTCGAGCAGGCCAACTAGGCGTCCCCCATGTTGGTGACACCCCAGTGCTGTTCCCCGTTGTGGTCAAAGGCCCCGGAGTCGAGAAACCGTCCGCCGCATCGTTCCCAGGAAAGCCATGCGAGCGACCGGAAGCGTTGCCAGCAGGAGTCATCCGATTGCACCTGGCCAAGGGCCAGGTGAGCATTGAAGGCCGAGTCGATCCGGAAGTCCTGCGTATGGTGGTGCAGTGCCTGAGCTGATGATGGAGCCGCCGGCAAACACCCGGATCTGGGTTGCCGCAGGATTTACGGACATGCGATGTGGCTTCGATGGCCTGGCTGCCAAAGTGCAGACGGTCCTGCAGAAAGACCCATTCTCAGGCCACGCGTTCCTCTTCAGAGGGAAACGTGGCGATCTCCTCAAGTGCCTGTATTGGCGCGACGGTGGAATGTGCCTGTTTGCCAAGCGGTTGGAACGAGGTCGGTTTGCCTGGCCGCGCGCGGAAGGTGGCGTGGTGGCCCTGACGAACGCGCAACTTGGACTTCTGTTGGAGGGATTCGACTGGCGGCAGCCCATCGATGCAGCCCGTCCGTGCAGTGCTTTGTAAACGTCTGTGACAACACACGTGGGGAGTGATGCTGGCGCCTAGACTGCCTGCATGACCTCCAGTAACGCTTCGCTTCCCGACGACATCGACGCCTTGAAGGCCCTGCTTCTGGCGCGGGAAACGGCGCTTCGTGAGCGCGACAGCGACTTAGAGAATCTACGCGACACGGTCGCGACGCTGCAGAAGACGCTCTCAGATCGGGCGCTGGAAATCGAGAGCCTGAAGCTGTGGATCGCAAAGCTCCAACGAATGCAGTTCGGGCGAAAATCCGAGAAGATTGATCGCCAGATCGAACAACTGGAATTACGTCTGGAGGATCTGCAGGCCGACGAAGGCGCGGGGGTGCTCGATCCAAGCAAGCAGCGCCCAAAGGACGCGACCAAGCCGACTGGACGCAGAGCCCTCCCTGATCATTTACCGCGCGAAGATATCGTCCATCAACCTGACGATGTGTGCTGTCCGCAGTGCGGCGGAACGCTCAACGAGCTTGGCGAAGACATCGCCGAGCAGCTCGAGTACGTGCCCGGGCACTGGCGAGTGATTCGCCATCGTCGACCAAAGAAGGCCTGCGTTCGCTGTGACTGCATCGTCCAAGCAGCCGCGCCCAGCCGGCCCATTGATCGCGGTATGCCGGGGCCTGGCCTGCTCGCCCATGTCCTGGTTGGAAAGTTCTGCGACCATCTTCCCCTGTACCGGCAGTCGGCGATATACGCGCGGGATGGCGTCGAGTTGAGCCGCTCGACACTTGCCGACTGGGTCGGACAAGCCAGCGCACTATTGCGCCCGCTGGTCGATGCAATTCGGCAGTACGTGATGGCGGCATCTAAGATACACGCTGACGATACGCCGGTACCCGTACTTGAACCCGGAAACGGCAGGACCAAGACAGGCCGACTCTGGACCTATGTACGTGATGACAGGCCCGCTGGTTCGGTGGACGCACCAGCCGTCTGGTTTGCGTACAGTCCGAGTCGGTCAGGCGAATATCCGCAGGCTCACCTGAAAGGCTTCAAGGGAATCCTGCAAGCCGACGCGTTTGCAGGATACAACTCCATTTATAGAGACGGCGATGTGCAAGAGGCTGGATGTGTTGCACACGCGAGACGAAAATTCCACGATCTGTACTTGGCACGCAAGAGCGACGTCAACACCGAGGCGCTGCGCCGGATCGGTGAACTTTATGCAATTGAGGCTGATATCCGCGGGAAACCGCCCGACGAACGATGGCGCGTCAGACAAGAGCTGGCGCGTCCATTGCTGGATGCCTTCGAGATCTGGTTACGCTCGACGCTGAGCAAGGTGTCGTCCAAGAGCGATACCGCGAAGGCCATTGGCTACTCGTTGAATCAGTGGAGGGCACTAACGCTGTATGCCAGCGATGGTCGCATTGAGATCGACAACAATGCAGCGGAGCGTGCGCTGCGAGCCGTTGC
>NZ_JWMA01000072.1 GCF_000812465.1 Cupriavidus sp. IDO
CCGCCGATACACCGGGCCTACACCGCCCCATCACAAGGAGAAAACCCATCGACATAAAATTCCAATGCAAATCTGTCCGATGAAACGGGGCAACCCCAATGTGTGGGACAGACGCTCGACCAAAGCCGACTTGGACAGCCAAAAATCGCCTCGGATGACATGGAGGGAGCCGTGCGGTTCCCAATGTCGAACCAGTGGGGACTCAAGTATTATTTCGCGGCATCACAACAAAGGTCTGGAGGCCAGGGATGGATCAAGAATTTCTGTTGAGGTTTCTTGAGATTGGAGCTATTGACCTCAAAGGCGATGACACCAAACTCGACAAGCTTCGGTCCACGGCCAAAGACCTGTCAGCTGCTCTTCGAAAGGCGCCCTCGAAGACTGCCCGCTTCACGATGGTGGCTGCCGACCCCAACGTTGCAGCTACGGATCCGACCGTAGATGAGACAATGGCCTCCCTCCGCAAACAATGGGAGACTGTTGCAAACGCCTTTGCCGGGCGCCCCGTTGGCATCTTGCGAGCCATCCTGCTAGACGCGATCGTGCAGGCGGCCCGTTCCGACGATGCGATTGCCGTCGCCTTCGTCAACACGGCGCGCAATGCCCTGGCCCACGCCGAAACGTCCGACGAAGCTGAGATTTGGCGCGAAGCTGTTAGCGAAATTGAGACGAAAGTCGATGCGCGCGCCGAGGCAGAGTGGGCAACGCCGGAGATGGTTGCGGTCGATCCGTTGAAGTACACGCCACCAGCCGCAGTGTCCACGGACTATGAGGCCCCCACTGTGGATCGGAGTGAGCTCAAGGCAAAAATCCATTCCGCTGCGGGGCCATGGGGGCCCACCAACCCGAATCCGCACCAATCGAACAATCCACAGCCGTGGTCGCAAGAGTTTGCAAACAAGATGAGCGTCACCATCGCAGAGGCGTTGGATGGGATGGCCGAGGAGCTTGCGCCAGCCCCCGTCGACCTCTCGGGCCCGCTTTCTTCGCTGGCGAAGGCGGTCACCGCTCACGTTGACAAGGCGTTAGCCAGCTTCAGCGGCGCGACGGCGGGTCTGCAGCGCCGCACGAACTTGCTTTGGTGGAAGGAAGCGCTGTATTCCCCGAGCGCTCATGCGAGTTACCTTGACCTGCCACCGTTCGAGGCCTCTGCGTTGATGGCGCTCGACCTACATGAACAGGTGCCAACCTATTCACCAGCGAGCGTGTCGGCCTTCCTGCGGGAGGCCGTCCGCTGCCTTCCGGCTGAAAAAGATGACCAAGGCAACGGCGAGCGTGACGTCGCTAGCCTTGTGCGAGACGCCAGGACAACCGCATTCATGCAGCCTTTCCGCGCGCTGGCGGCCCAGTACGCGCCTGCACCAGTTGGTCGAGGCCCGCTGCTGTCGTTAATTGGGCACCCGCAGGATTCAGGCGTAGTCGACGCGACGACTCTGCGTGCCCTCGGTGGCGTGGACGCTTCCACAAAGATGACCCCGTCCGATTGGGGAACGTACCTATTCCGTGAGCTCCAGACCGCACGCGCCACCAGCGACAGCTCAATCAAGCGGGCCAAGAAGAAGTAAGCCGCTCATGGACAGGTGCCTCCAACCAAACTGCTTCGCTGACGACAACACCACCTGCGCGCTGGGGCACATTTTGCTTGATATGTGCCCCGAGTGGAAGCGTGTCAGTAAGGGCGCAGTAGCCACCCCCTCTGACTCCGACCAGATGCTGCTCCCATGGAGCGGCTTGGCGATGGGAGAGTCTGACCTCAACTTCGTCAGCGGCAGGGTCAAACCCATCATTGTCGGTATCGTGGGCCCGGAAAGCGCAGGTAAGACGACCATCCTGGGTGCGTTTTACCTGCTGCTGGGTCGAGGTGCACTGAACGCTGACGCCAATTCTTTCAGCAACTCATACACGCTGGCAGGTTGGGAGGCGGTGGCGACCTGTCTGCGCTGGAAGCCGGGGCAGCCTCCAAGCTTTCCGCCCCACACGCCCAGCGGAGCGGCCCGAGCACCCGGCATGCTTCACCTTGGCTTTCGCCGTGAGGATGGGTCGCTGCGCGACCTTCTTTTTGCCGATGCACCCGGAGAGTGGTTTCAGAAATGGGCGATGAACGAGCAGGCAGCCGATGCGGAAGGAGCTCGTTGGATTGCCCGACACGCAGATGTCACCTTGCTGATTGCTGACCGTCAGGCACTTGCTGGCCCCAAGATGGGGTCAGCTCGAAACGACTTTCAGCTGCTTGCTCAGCGTGCAGTGACCGAGGCCCGCGGACGGCGTCTGGCACTCGTCTGGACGAAGGGGGACGTAGACGTGGCACCAGCCATGGAGGCGCAGGTCAGAAAAGCAGTGGCGTCGGTCTCAGCAAGCGTCCCGGAATTCACAGTCAGCGTGTACCCCCGTGGCGAGGTCGACGCTGCAGAAGGCTTCCGCGAGCTATTTGGCTGGATTCTTTGCACCAAGCGCGAGGGGGTGGATTTGCCCACGACAGAATCGTCTGGTCACGACGCGCTTTTTCGATTCGGTAGGAGATAGTTGGTGGCTGCTCAACACACCATCTTGTTGGTCGGCGAGTCGAACGTCGGGAAGACTCACTACGGAGCCCAGTTTTTGAAGCGGCTCATGGTCAAGGCGTGTGCGCTCAAGATGTCCGGGGCTCCAACGAACCTGGAGGCGTTCACTACAGCTCTCAGTTGCCTGACTGAGGGAAAGTCGACCGGCCACACACCGGCCAACACCTACGTCGAGAGTGTCTGGCCCATTACGGACGAGGCCGGCCGCTACGCCGAACTGGTTTGGCCAGACTACGGCGGCGAACAGGTCAGCAACCTTGTCACGCAGCGCCGGATTCCGGCCGCCTGGCGCGAGCGCGTGCTCGGAGCCACGGACTGGGTCTTGCTTATCAGACTGCATTCGCTTCGGTCCGAAGACGACCTGTTCTCGCGCCCGCTGCAGTCATTCGCCGCGGCTGAGCCCCAGGGAGAGGCGGCGGCATACGACCCGTCAGATCAAGCAAGGATAGTGGAGCTCCTTCAAATGCTGCTCTACCTGGCGCAGTTCCACCTGGACCGGGCGCTTCGCAAGCCTCGCTTGACCATCTTGCTGAGCTGCTGGGATGAGCTTGAAACGACGGAGCTGCCGGCTGACCTCTTGGCGTCTCAACTGCCGATGCTGTGGTCGTTCGTGTGCAGCAATTGGACGTCGCCTACTGTCATTGGCCTGTCGGCCCTCGAACGCGCGCTCAGCAAGTCTGATGCGGACCAGGAGTACGCAACCCGCGGCCCCGAAGAGTTCGGCTACGTGGTGCTACCCAACGGTGTGAAGAACTCCGACATTACCCTGCCGATTCAACGCTTAATGGCCGACGGGATCTGAGCGAATGCGAGTCGAGCAGGCCGTCTATGGCGAGATCCCAGGCCGTGGTCACGGACTCAGAGCATCCAGTCCGAATGCGCCCATAGCCGCTGCCATCGCATCAAAGCTCGACTTGCCAGATTCAGTGCCCCCAGGTGTCCAGGCTTGGTCGCCGTTCGTTCGCGGCTTTCCCATAGACGACCACTACGTTCTCGCTCGCACGTTCCTGGATTCGAGCGCGTCGCGCGGCGGCATGGTGCTGACTCACGCGCTAATCGTCAGCTTGGACGATATGTGCGAGGTTGGGAGCCTAGCCGCGTTGTTTGGGTGGCTGGCACCCTCGGTCACAGACTGCCCCGGTTCGGTGGCAACGCTTGAGCTTGACACTGCCGGCAGCAGCCAGGCGCCGGCTGACCTAATCGGTACGGCTAACGCGTTGACAGCCCAAGGACTAGCTCCAGTTGTCCGACTGGGTGTCGAGGGATTCGAGCACCTCGTCGATTCACTGTGGAGGAACCTTTGGCCGGCCTTAAGACGAAGCTTTGCGTTTCGGCTGAGCTTCGGTCCGAACGACGTGGTAGAGCAACCCACGCCGGCGCTTGTATGCACGCCCGAGCAGCTCCAAGCTCGCTGGACGAGGCACCGCATAGTCAAGCCAGACGATCAAACCCCGAATTCTGAATCCGCAGGGGTTCTCTGCGGCCAGCGCGACGTGCAGCCAATCCTGGCTCTCGCCGAGGACCTGGGCCTTGAAGTTCATACGCTCAGGGAATTGAGCAGGCTTGAAGGGCTGCATACCCTCCTCTCAGGCGGCGAAAACTTCGATGATTTGTTGGCTGCCATACGCTTGGCAGACGGCCTCTCAAATCAGCCGACGCTCGGCGCAAGCATCAAGGACAAGCTCATCAGTCGGTTCACGGCCTTGATTCCAGGCGCGGGCTGCAAGCAGTTGCTGCCAATGAGGAATTTGGCGCTCTCTGGTTTTGCCAACACGCGGTCGCTGTGGTCGGCCGTTGAGCTCCTCGTCAGCAACCTCGGATTTGCGCCAGCGGACGACAGCGACTTAATGGAGATGGTCGCAGCGTCGGTTGATGAGGATCTCGCATTGCCGCCGTGGCGCGCTGCGGTGACAGCCGGCTTGTCGACTGCCGCTCGTCGAGACAAGCCCTCCCTTTTCCAAGCAATCTGGAGATGGGCCGAGCGTAGCCAAGCCACTTTCGCGGCAGCCGTAGGCACCCTACCGGCAGACGCGGCAGTTGAGCAGCAGCTGGCGGCGGAAGTGCCCAGGAAGCTCCACGTTACCACTCCGGCCACCGTGCTCTCTCCGCTGCTGAAGAAGCGTTGGCTGACCGCGTACGGCGCCGTACTCGCTTCAACGCTGCGCCCCCTCGATGCCACAGGTCAGCAGCTTAAGGTGGACAAGGACCCAGACCACAGCGCCGGTTTGCGGTCAGCCCTTCGGTACGCGAGCCCTCCCCAGACGTTGGAATGCGCACTCGCGCATAAGGACTTGCGCTTGGTCGGATTGTGCGCAGACCTGGCCGCCGCCCACCCTCAGATCCTGTCTAACATCCACTGCGACGACATCACCGAGCAAAAGGTGTGGGGCGCTGCGATCGGCAAGAACTCTTCCCTGTGGAACGCACCAAGCAATGCCATCGGTGTGCGCGACACCGTTGTAGCTCAACTCGCCGAAGGACGACCCGTCGACACCGGCCTACTCGAGGCGCTGGCACAGACACCGTTGGCTGACCTCAGCGCCACCCCGGAGCGGGCACGGCTGTGGTCGCTTCTGCCCGCTTCGCAGCGTGACCACTACCTGCAAGCAACCGCAACCGGCTGGCTAGACGTCGCTGCGAAAGGCGCGGTGATACCCCCCCCTGAAGCCCCGCTTGAACGCGCAATCATGGCGAGTTCGAGCTTACAACACGTGCTTGAAAGGTCATCGGTGACGGTTAATGCGCGTCTAGCAATCGTCAGTGCCCTCCCGTCGTTCCTCGAAGAGGCGTTCATCACATGGCTGAACAACCTCTTGAGGGGCGTTCGCACTCTTTCTCATACGGATTCTGAGCAACTGGGAACGCTTGTGGCGTCCCGACGTTGGGAGCGCGCGGCCAAATATCTTTCCGACCGGCTTGCCGACCATCGTCCAGATCTCATGCCAGGGCTACGGCTGTGCGCAGGCTTGCTTAGCTTTTATACGTGTTGGAAGCTTGGAATCTCAAAACCAAGCGCTGCCGAGAAGTGGAACGCGTTTGAGGAAGAGGCTTGTGAACTCTATCCAAGCGGCCCCGATAGCGGCGAGCTTTGGTCACGCGCCGGAGGCAAGAATTCCGACTTGCCGGGATGGTCTCAAAACGGGGCAACACGTTGGCACACTGCACTGAATTCAATCCGTTACGGCGGCCGTCCGACTACGCGTGAGCTCATTACAGTGATGTGCCAGGACTTCCCTTGGAACGAGAAGCTGCGCCTGTATGTCAGCGACACGGACATCGTTGGTTGGCGTTGACGCTACTACATACCCATCGTTGAAACATGAACCCAACTGGCTACCCGCAAGGCCACGCCCTTCTTATCGGCGTGGCGAACTATCAGCAAATCTCTAGCCTACCTGCTGCGATCTTGAACGACGTCAACGACGTCGCCGCGACACTCTCTTCGCCGGCGTACTGTGCCTATACCCCCGCCAACATCGTCACTCTCTTGGACGCAAGCGCTACTCGGGCAGCTGTGTTGAAGGGTCTAGACGAACTGGCTGCTCGGGCGGGCCCTGATGACACGGCCTGCGTGTTCTTCTCCGGCCACGGTGCCGTCGTGGGCAGCCCAGGCAATGAGGACAGCCTGCTGGTGACCGTGGATAGCGACCTCGCTGACATTGAAAACACATCCATTAGCTCGGATGAGTTAGCCGCGGCACTTGCGCAGATCAAGGCGAAGCGACTGCTGGTCTTCATCGACGCCTGTCATGCTGGGGGTGCTGCAATCTCGAAGAGTTTGACCGATGGCAAAGGCCACGAGGTCAAGTCTGGCTATACGCAAAACACCTTCGCGAAGCTGGCAGTCGGGAGCGGACGTGCTCTGATGGCATCGTGTCGTGCTGACGAAGTTTCGGCAGTATTTATCGGCGCGAGGAACAGCGTTTTCACGACTGCACTGCTGGCAGGTTTGCGTGGAGCTGCTGACAAGAGCGCCAGCGGCTTCATCAAGGTCTTTGACCTATTCAACTACGTCTCCGAAGAGGTGCCTAAGCTGATCCCAGACGACCAGCACCCAATTTTTAAGGCTGACAACCTTGAAGCGAACTTCGCTGTCGCGCTGAGCCAAGGCGGGAGGAAGTCGCCGTACAGCCCCGAGACCACGCCCACGGCGCAAGAGGGGAACCCTTGGTCCGTGTTAGAGGAGGTCTTGGTCGAGCTCTACCCATTCGGACCGAGGGACCAGGAGGTGTGGAGCCGCGCCGGTGGTGACCTGTCCCGTCTCCAGTTTCATCCCACAGGTCAGGCTGCTTGGCATGCAGCGCTTCGCACGCTGAAACTGGGGGGGGAGGCAGGAGTATCAACTTCGGCAGCTTGCTTAGGACAGCGAAGGAAGACTTTTCGAACCATCCGCAGTTGGCGATGCTGCAGGTGCCCTGAGCGCGACCGTTTGCATACTGAGGGTGGGCCGGGACTCCCAAATATCTGAAGCTTAAGATATTTGCGAATCCAGGGCGACCCTCATAGCCGGGTTGTCGACCTCCAGGCGACGCGGGTTGGGTGCGCCGGCCATTGCCCCGCCGACTCGGCCGGAGGGCAAAGCCGCCGGCGCGGGCGCCACCGTGGCAAGCCCACCGGGGAACACCCCATACACAAGGGTGGAGCGGAAACGCTTGCGCCCGCCGTTCGTTTGCCACAAGGCGCCCTTCGGTAGGCCACAGGTAGCCGCCGCCCGGCAGGATGAGCCGCTGGTGACGATTGGGCCAGATCTGCCTCGTCCAGTCGGCCTGCACGTCGGCCGGCTTCGTAGGTGGGTGCGTTGGTATTCGCGTTTCTCGGAACTGCGCCGCTGATGGCTGGCGGTTCCGCATTACTTGGTGAAGTACGCTTCGCGCCGGCAAGGATCGGCCATAGCGACAACAGATGGCGACGAAAGGACGTCGCCATCTGACGCTATTTTCTTCGGCGATAGTGCTTCAGGACCTCGCTCGTTTGCTTCGCTACGAAGGCGTCGGGATCATCGAAACTGATGTCGAGGGATCTTGCTAGATTAAAGAAGCCATCGCTTGGTCGTGTCCTGCCAGCTGTCTTCTTGTGTACCAGGACGGACAGAAGAATTTCGCTTTCTTCGTAGGTATTGCTAGATATTTCACCTAAGATCTTGCCGATCCTGTCTCGATCTGCCGGGACACGGGTGGACAGGCCGACGGGCGTCATTATGTCTTGGTAGAAGAGGTGGGACACGCCGAGTTTTGCTGCCTTTTCAATTTCCTTGCGGACTCGAGCGACCACATCCTGCTCAAGCTGCTCCAGGTCGATCAGCTCTTTGGCGAGCACGCATCGCGTTCCAGCGATTTGGATCTCTGTCAGTCGGCCAGTCTTGAGCATGCGCTCGATTCCGGCGCGGCTGACTTTCCGGGCCTGGGCCGCCATCATGATGGAAACAACGGCTAGCTTGGCCGGCTCTTTGCGAAGCGCCGTCAAGTATGCATCCACACTTTCGAAGATCATGTTTTCCTGTAGTTACGAATTCGTTACCATAGGAATGGTATCACGTTAACAGTTTAATGGGCTGCCTGCATTCAAACGAGTTCGCCAAAGCGGATTGCGGCTATAGTGGCCAGATGCATGTCAGGCGGCGGAACCTTGGTGCCGCATATCCAGCGGGACGCCTCCCGTCGTTACGCGTTCGCCGATTGCCGCAGCGTACTCCCAAGGGTTGTGAGCGCAGAAAACTCTGATGTCCGGGTGCGAAGCCGTCAGCGCACGCAACCGGGCCTGATTGCGCAATCGGTCCTGTCGCACCGCCGGAACGGCGCAAGAAGGACTGGACCGACGGAGGCGAGGCCGCTACTCATGCCCCCGTGTGCGAAAGATTTTTTGCGCCTGACCGTATCAATCTGCAGCAAAAGCATGATTACCCCGACCTGCCGGACGACCTGAAGCAGGTGGCAGCCGAGGCGCTGCCGACCATCTGGCAGGCGGCCAACGAGGCCGCCACCGGCGAGCCGGCCACGCTGCGCGCCGAGGCTCGCCATGCGGCCAGCGTCGCCGAGGCCGAGCGCGACCGGCGCGGACCGAGACCGCGGAGGCCCGGGGAGGAGGTGACGAGCGACAAGCCGGGCAAAAAACTGGACGAAAATCAGGGGGCGCCAACGGCCTCCCTCACCCCGGAAGACGGCAGCGATAGCTTGACGACAACGATGACAGCCAAAAATGAGCGGGCGGCAGCGATCCGCTGGATCCAGGACCAGATGGCCGACTATGGGTTGACCATAGACGAGTTGAAGGCGGCGGGGTGCTTCGATCCGCCGCCGCCCCCACCGGCGCTCGTGGTCTGCTACCGCAATGCCGAGAGACTGCACTGGGACGGGCAGGGCGAGATGCCGTCCTGGCTGAAGCGCGCGGTCATTGCGGGGGGTGGAGTTTTTTCGGGTCGGATAGCGCCGCAGCCTATCCCACTTCAATAGCGGAGGTGGGGTGATCGTACCTTTCGTGCGAAAAGTGGCGGTGATCAAACGCCCGCAGCAAGGCTGCCACTTTCCCCCTTTCACACGAATAGCAATGTTGCAATTCATTGATTCGCAACTGTTTTTGGATCTGACCGCCATTTTTAACGCGAAA
The DNA here is from genome assembly GCF_000812465.1 of Cupriavidus sp. IDO. Taxonomy (GTDB): domain Bacteria; phylum Pseudomonadota; class Gammaproteobacteria; order Burkholderiales; family Burkholderiaceae; genus Cupriavidus. Next base: position 9,165 of record NZ_JWMA01000072.1, read on the forward strand.
AGTATGATCACCCCCAGCCGGACGAACCCGAATATTACGGCGACCTGGGACGGCCCGGTTCATGTGACTGGCCACCCAAGCCGCCACGGCCGCGGTGGCAATCGAGCAGGAGCAATCGGAGCCTGCCGTTCGCACGAAGCTTGGCCCCGTAGTTGACGACGTTACCCAGCGCCTGCTGGGCATCAAGTTAGCGAAACAAGGAAAAAGCACTCGATCGTAATTGATCCGTCGGTACAATTTGCGGAATTGGCTTAGACTCGCGAAAGCTATCTGGCACGGATGTGTGATGCAGATTCATGGGATGAGGCAGTAGAATTTATGAAATCATTCTCGAGACCGATATCGATGTCACATACGCCGGGTTCCCGTCGAAGAATCAAAATAGAAGCGAAGGAAGATTGAAATGGCAGGCCGCTTTGAAAAGGCGATCACGATTCGCCAGGCGATACGCAACATCGATGACAGGACATTTCTGTTGCCGGCGATTCAACGCAACTTCGTCTGGTCGACCCAGCAGATCTGCGTACTTTTCGACTCACTTATGCGTGAATACCCCATCAACACCTTCATGATGTGGGACGTGAGGAGCCCGGAGATCAAGAACAAGTACCGTTTCTACAGCTTCCTAACTGACTACTGTCAACGCTTCAAGGAGTCCAATGACTACGTCCCGACGCAAGGCGACTTCAAGGACTTTAAGGCGGTCATCGACGGGCAGCAGCGACTGACTTCCATATACATAGGCTTGAAGGGTACCTACGCGTACAAGCAACCCCGTGTATGGTGGCCAAATGCGCGTAACGATGAGGTGCTGCCTCCGCGTCGACTCTATCTGGATCTTGCAAAGGCGGTGGACGGCGAAGATAACGAGTCGATGGCCCAGTATCACTTTCGCTTTCTGACAGAGAAGCAGGTGGCCGCATATAGCGGCGACCCGACCTCGCACTGGTTCGAGGTGGGCAAGGTGTTGAGCCTTCCTGACGTGCGCTCGGTGGATGAAATCCCGTTTGAGGTGGTGTTTCCATACTTGGCGCAGCACGGCTTCGAGTCCAACGCGTTCTCTCGAAAGGCGCTGACCCGCTTGTATTACCTCGTCAGGCATGAGGAGGTGATTAATTTTTACAACGAAGAAAGCCAGGACATTGATCACGTGCTGGATGTCTTCATCCGAACTAATAGCGGCGGTACACCGCTGGCGTTTTCTGATCTGTTGATGTCGATCGCCATTGCCAACTGGGAGGGTGACGCGCGCAAGGACATCGACGAACTGGTCACTGAGGTTCGGCAAAGCTCGGAGATGCAGTTTTCGATTGGACGGGACTGGGTACTCAAGGCTTGCCTGATGCTGATCGGCGCTGATGTGCGATTCCGAGTCAAGAACTTCGACTCTGATCAAGTTAGTGTCATTCAGCAGCATTGGCCAGAGATTAGAGCTTGCGTGGTCGCAACCTTCAAGTTGCTGCGTAAGTTTGGTTTAAATGACCAGTCGTTGAGAGCCAAAAACGCTGCAATCCCGCTGGCGTTCTATCTTTACAGGCAGTCATTCCGGGGCAAGTCACTGTATCTATCCATCAATAACATCAACTACCTGCGGGAGGAGCGTTTGGCGCTTTCCCGCTGGCTGCACATGGTGCTATTGCGTGGTGTGTTCGGTGGGCAGGCCGATGGTGTGCTGACCAAGATGCAGCGACTGCTGACCCAGCATCTGGACAAGGGGATTTTCCCTTTGAGCGAGATCATTGCCGCCTTCACTGCGACGAACAAGGACCTGCGTTTTGACGAGGCATACCTGAGGGGGTTGATCGACATTCAGTATGAGGACTCCAGGTGTCGATCGGTACTCAGCTTGCTCTTCCCCGAGATCAACGAGAACCTGCAACTGGACATTGATCACCTTCATCCGAAGAGCGCCTTTACCAAGGCTGCTCTCGGTCAGCAGAATTTCCTTAAGGATAACCCCGAGTCGTTGGCGTATTACCAGAATCCCGTCAATTGGAACTCTATTGCTAACCTGCACTTGTTGCACGCCTCGCAGAATCGTTCAAAGAAGGATATACCACTGATCGAATGGATGGCTGAGAAGCAAACTGGCTTCAAGCCAGCTGACCTGCTGCTGAGCGACGAGGATAGTCTGCATTTCGGTGACTTTCAGGCATTCTGTGAACAGAGACGGCAAGCGTTGCTGCAGCGCTTACGCCAAAATGTCGTAATAAGCGGAACGCTGTCGCCGGCCGAGGAGGTACTGGATGAAGAGGATGATGCGGAGGTGCCGGGATGAGCTCAGTTTAGGGGGGCACGTCTTGGCTGCAAGCACTCCCCTGGCAAGACATGCGCGACAAGATGCGCGTCACCATCGACCACCCCGGGCTGTCGGAGGCGCTCAAGTCGATCGCAGTCGACGTCGTGCAGTCGATCTGGCAGGCCGAGCTGCGTACCCAATTCTCGGCGGACCTGGAGCGCACCCGCGAGCAGGTCGCGGTCGCGCAGGAGCGCGCCAATGCCGCCGAGCTGCGCGCGCCGCGCGAGATCGACCAAGAACGCACGCTGCGCCAGAAGGGCGAGCAGGTGGTCGCGACCTGCGCACCGAACTGGCGGCTGCAGGCTGAGCGCGACACGCTCTGCCTGCAGTCCGTGGACGCACAACTGGCGCTGGAGGACGCCCAGACCCAGCACGCCGGCCCCAAGCCCGTACTCATCCTCACTCATACCAACGCGGGCGTGACCGCGCTGCGGCTGCGCATGCATTGACGCGATTGGTGAAAGCGCCATGCAGATTGCGGCCGGCGGAAGTTGCACCTTCGCAGAGGCGACCATCCGAGAACGGGAGCGGAATCGGCATGGGAGCCGGCCGCTGGCGCGTCGCGCTGTCGGCAGCACCTTGCTGTTGAAGGGCTTGGAAGGACGCCCGGCACCTGTACGTGGCCATGACGCGTGGCTCGGCGCGGCTGGTCGTGTGCTCGGCGACTCCTCCCTCAACCGCCCGGGCGGTAGTTCAGCGGAGATGTCGGTACGTCGGGCGCAGTCCTCGCCTGGTCGAAGTTCTGAGCTGGGACGGGGCCGGCGAGATGCCGGACTGGCTTCGGCGGGCTGTCAATGCGGGCAAAGCGTGGAATTTTTTCGGGTGTGGGGTACGATAAGGAGTACAAATGGGCAACAAGGTTGCTCATCGAAGGATGAGGATCGAATCCGGCAGTATGTCGATGACCTCGAGCGCTTCTCTACCTGAATCTGTGCGAGGAGATTCGTGCCTGCAAAAGCTTTGATTGGGACGTGTTGAATCGCCTGCACGAGAAAGGGCTTATCGGTGATCCGGTCAACCGTGCGAAGTCGGTATGGCTAACTGAGGTCATTGTACTTCGTACTTTTTGCGCAAAATCTGGCGCTAACGAGTCGGAATGCCGCTTGCTGCAACGCCTCACCGGTTATCCAGTCCCGCGTGACCGCTGATTTTTCAAGTGTCTGATTCGAAAGCGTTTTCAGGGCTGAACCGCCAGATTTTTCTCAAAAGGTACGATGACCCCATGGGCGGCTGCGGCCACTAACTGGAGGGCGAACCTGAGCAGAAAAGGCATGTGCATTTCGATTTCGCCGACAAGTGTTGAGTCCTACGGGCGCTGTCGTTCCTGCGCCATCTGTGGAGCGTCATTGGTTTCCCGCGGCGAATCGAGAAAATCCCGCGCCAGCGCGACACCCTCATCAAAGCTTCGGTCGAAGCTGATCCGCTGGATCCTGGCGAACTGCTCGCGCATGATCGGCGGGCCCGCCTCGGAGCGCCTCCTTGAGCCAGCGCCCACAGCGCGCCCGGAGCTACATGCCGGACCTTGGCCAGGGCGGACTAAGACAGGGAAGTCGGCTGCCGTCATATACTGAAGTCGTCTCAAGTGCTGGCTCCGATACACCCGTTCGCCAGCGCGGCGGCAAAGGCATGCAGGGGGAGGGAAGCGATCCGGCGCTGGCTGGAAACCGCCAATTGATTTCATAAAGTTCATGACGATCCGGTTGTCCAGGTTGTGATCGATACGCCGGTGATCAAGGGGCGGCATGACGTCCCTGACTTCGGCGGTGCTGGGCTGCCCCTTGCCACCTGAGGGTCTGCCTGACCGCATCATGCCTGTGAAGGAACTCGACCTAGCGCTGACACAGGTGTGGTTGTAACCTGTTCTGCCTCCAGGAAGCGTCAGCTCCGCGCGTCGCCCGGGCGCGGGAGCCCGGATCGCACTGCCATCAGAGCGTAGAGGCCAATCTGGGCCGGAGCCGTCCTCGCCCATTGCGCACAGCGTTTACGCAAGCGAGAATGCGTGTGAAGCAGACGCCATGTAACCTTCTGAATGCACCTTAGCTCACTGTCACAACCGGTTTGTCGCATAATCGTTGACGAGGACCGCGAGTATGAAGTTCAAGTTGTCCCTATGACGCCGACGCATGCGCTATGGTGGCATTTCCACGTCCAGACGAACTTGATCGACAAGCGGTACGTCCATTGGGCAGGCGGCGACGCCTCTCCTCGCCACAGGGCTGACGTCGGCTGGAACTGGTGCAACAATCTGCTCTATGCACAGGCCCACAACGCTACTCGATTTGCGAGCCGGTCGAGCCGTACCTACGCGTGGGCGGTACTACTGAAGCTTTCAGACAAAGCAGGCGATGTCATCCCGATCGGGATGACGACCACGGTCCCTGACTTTGATGCGACGTTGGCTGCACATGGTAGGCGGGGCAGGGCGTTTGTTTGGTATTTCGCTGATGCCCCCGACGATCTCTATCGAGAGTTGGGCATTGAGCCTCCTCGAGGAGTGGCCAAGGTATTGCTGGATATTGCGGTGCAGAACCGCCTCGACTTAAGTTTGTCAGACGCTTGTACGTTCCTTCACGCAGACCCAGCAGGCGGTCCTAAGCTTGTGAAGTACTATGTGAAGAAAGTGGGCATGACGCAAATTCGTGGACACGGGCCTCGTATCTCGCTGTGGCGAAGGTTCAAGGACCGGGAATACCTTCTGTGGGACGACTTTGCCGCACGGAACTTCTGTAGCACGTTGGATGAGTTCAGGAAGCTATGATCATGACAGCGATCACCAATTACACCTCCAGTGGCGACGTCTTCGCAGATTCGGAACTGACCCCGGAGCAACTGGTGCGTGTTCTTGGTCACCTGGGTTACATCTACGATCTGCAAATACCGGAAGAAGTTGAAGCTGCGAGGGCAAAGCTCCACGAGATTCTCTCGTCAGAGACAAATGATGACGGCAAGCTCCTGGAAGCATTGGCTGCTGGAGCCTCCCCCGTCGAAGATACTCCTTCTATGTTGGCTTCTCCCGTGAGTCTTGCGGCGCGAAACCTCTCGCCCTATCGACCTCGCAAAAAGGAACAGAAGGATCCTTTTGTTGGAGACTGGCCAATCGGCTCGGAAGCGTTTGAAAAGTCAATCGAAGCCGGTGATAGTTCCCCAGAAAGAGAGCACTGGACGCCACCAGGTTCAGGTTCCTACGCAAGAATCGTCAAAAAACACGACGAGGCTCTCGAGTCGTTCATTGATCCTGCCATGTGGGAGCGGTACTACACAAAACGAGTTTCGAACAAGGACTACAGCTCTTTCTTTGCGGCTGCGCTTGAGAAACTGCCATCGCATAAATGGTCATTGCTGAAGTGGCCATTTGGTGCAGCCGACGAGCCAATTAACACACACACGATGGACTTGAGCGACGCCTCAGGGATCGTGGAACTGACGCAAGGTTCTAAGAAGTGGTTTGTGCTGTTTGCGGTGCATGATAAGTCTGTTGAGGCCGTAGTTAAGGCACCGCAAGGCTACCAGTCAAAGAAGATCGCCATCGTTAGAACTGCGCTTGGGCAGCCGAGTAAATTCTCAAATGAGATGACAGTCGCTTTGGACGGCAAAGTAGAGGTTACACGCCAAGTGCTTGAGGCACTTCAATCGAATTTCTCCCCATCGGATCTGTCTTTTGAGGAGGTTAAATCGATGATTCATGCAAGCGATTGATTTGGATGTACGGCGGCGGCATCGGTTCCTCACCGGAAAGCCAACAATATTTGCTCGGGCCACTATTAGCTAACTAGAAGCTTCCCCGCCAGCGCCTTGGCGCGGCCGGCCGCTTCTAGCCGCGTGGCCGCTGTCTCAAAAATCTCCCGCACGATGGCGTAGTTGCCCTGCCGCGTCCGCACCGGGCGGCTCAGCTCGCGCTGCAGCGCAAGCGCGTCGGTCAGGGGCGCCGCGCGCTGGCGGCCGCCGGCGATGGCCGGAATGACGGCCATGGTGTCCGTCGCCCGCGGCTCAGGTGATAAGCCCACCAGCTGCCGGAAGCGTGCCAGTTCCAACATAACGTTCTCGCAGGGCACGAGCTGGTCGTCGCGGCCCTTGGCATGCCGGATGCGGACGGTCCAGAAGTGCCCCGCCTTGCCGCGCTGCCGCTCGAAGTCCGGCTAGGTCAGTGCCGCGACCTCGGAGGCGCGCAGACCGGTCTGGAACAGCAGGGCGAGCAGCAGCTGGTCGCGCGCCTTGTGGAGTTGGGCCCACAGCGTCGGCACCGGCCGCGCCTCGATGGCGTCGAACACCGCCGTCACCTGTTCCGCCTCGAGGAAGCGTCGTTGCGATCCCGGCCCGCGCGCCGCCCGACTGCGCGGGATGGCCTGGAACGGATTCACGCGCAGGGCCTGCACCGCCACCTGCCAGTCGAACAACCCGCCCATGATGACTGTGCTCTGGCGCCGCGAGGCCTCCGAGAGCGGCCCGCGCAACGGGCGACAGGCAGGGCTGTCCTGGCGCGCGCGGCCCTAAGAACTGGTCGCTGCGGGAGCGGGCCGCCGCCGCCGAGGCCGCCGTGGGGGGGGCTGGCCGAGGCGAAGACTGCGCAGACCGCGCTCAAGGCCGCGACCGAGGAGCTGGCGCGCATGGGCGAGCGGCAGGCCGCCGCCGACCGCCGGCGCGGACTGGAGATCGACAACCTCCGCCAGGCGTACCGGGCTGAGCGCGATGCGCTGGCCGGGCGGGTGGCCTTTCTCGAAGAGGAACTCAAGACAGCGCGCTCAGGCGTGGACGCATACAGGCAGGCTTTGCGAGCCAAGACGTGACAACTGAAGACTAGTTTCGCTCCAAAGAGTACTTCTCTTGAAACTGAGCCTGGGTTGTTGACTGCAGTTCTTGGTAAGCTGCTAACCGCGAAGGACTGGCGCGCGAATATGAGGAACAAGGCATGAACATTAACTCGATAAAGATCCAGAACTACCGTTGCTATGCTGATTTTACGGCGCAGTTCCAGCCGGGGATGAACGTTGTCGCTGGTGTGAACGGCAGCGGAAAGACCTCGCTGCTGAGGGCAGTGCGTGAATCCTTCACCGGCCTACTATCGTTTTTTCAGATAGGTAATGGATCTATCCAACCGCTTCAAGATCCGGAAGTACGGATTGACGTGACATCTCCGGGGAGCCGTCGATACCGTTTCGAGCCTCAGTATCCCGTTCGCGTTACCACAAACGCGATCGTTCTTGACGGGATCTGCCAATGGACCGTCAAGCGTGGCTCCCAAACCAACGGAGTCGAATGGGAGGGCGATACGCCAGGTCAGCGCTGGAATCTTCTGACTGGCCAAGACAGCGTTTTCGCGTCGGGGGAAATCCCCGTCCTTCCCATCTTGGCGTTCTATCCCGCATATCGACAATGGCCGTCGATCCAGCTAAACGAGCTATCTGCGGTAACCCAGAAGGAATCTCGGAGTGATGGGTATCGCAGCTGGTGGGACGCATCGTCAGAGGTATTGGTTTTCCAGCAATGGGTTATTGCAAAGAGTATTGAACGGCTGCAACGGGCCACAGAGCAAGAAGTGCCCTTGGAAGTCGCTGATGACGATGAACTGGGTATCGTCAATGATGCAATAGCGAAGGTTGTAGAAGGCGCCAGGGGCATTCGCTATGACTTCACGCGCAAAGCCCTCATTGTTGAATGGGCGGATCTGGATAGCGTGCCAACACTGTTCGACAATCTCAGTGACGGACAGCGCGTGGCCATTGCGCTCGTGGCCGACATCGCACGCCGAATGTGCCTGCTGAACCCCCAATTAGGGATGGATGTTGCAGAAGAGACCACTGGGGTGGTTCTAATCGATGAACTTGATGTTCACCTGCATCCCAAATGGCAAAGAATGATGGTGCAGGGCCTTCTAAGGGCCTTCCCGAAGGTTCAGTTCATTGCGACCAGCCACTCGCCGCAGATTCTTAGTGAACTCAAGCCGGAGCAGATCATTCTGTTGTCGAATGGCGATACGCCGCTGCACCCCATAGCGAGCTATGGTCTTGACTCCAGCCGCGTGCTGGAACAGGTCATGGACACCCCGTCGAGGCCCGCTGAGATTCAGCGGCTGCTCGATGAACTGTTTCTGGTCATTGAGCGCAACGAGCTGGATCGTGGCACCGCGATGCTGGAACATCTCAAGAAAGCTGCTCCCGACTTGCCGGAACTAGCCCGGGCCGAGGCCTTGATCAAGCGCAAGCAGGTGCTTGGGCGATGAGGTACATCCTGAAAGGCCTGCCGTCGGCCGAGTTTGAAGCATGGTTGGGCCTCGCTACCGAGGACTGGCAGCCCACCTTTGACCAGCTACAGAACCCGCAGAAGCGCATCCTGCAACAGGCGCTCATCCAGGAGCAGGGGGGGCGCTTGTTGCTATTGCGGCCGCGCGATTACCGTCGACAGCAGCCACGTCGAGCATTTCCGGCCCCAGGAGCAATATCCTGAACAGGCGCTCAACTTTCGCAATCTGCACGCCTCGTGTTACCGCATGCCCGCACCGGAGGCAACGCACTGTGGTCACTTCAAGGGAAACCGCTTCGATGAGGCGCGGCACATCTCGCCATTGGAAATGGGATGCGAGCGGCGGTTCCTCTATACCGCAATGGGTGGCATCGCCACGACCCAGCCGGCCGATGAGCGTGCTGCCTACATGATCGAAATTCTGGGCCTGGATACGCAATTCCTGAGGGACGCGCGGGCTGCCGCGTTGAGCGCGCTGGATGATGACATCTTGGCCAACGCAACAGTGGAAGAGCTCGAGTTACTGCAAACTGCCTTCCTGCAAGGGGATGCGAGGTCCTACGCTCATGTCCTGGCGCGGTTCATCGAGCAATACGTGTAGCCGAAGCGGAGGCCCGCCCTGGAACTGTGGACGGCTGAGTCGTTTGGCTATTCCCGGCGCTCATTGTGCATATCCGCATCTCTTCGACTATTGCCGATTCTACGGGATCGGTGTAGCTGTTGGTGGCAGCGTTGCTCAACGATGCCAGATACTGTGGCCCGCAGCGCTCGGAGGGGTAGCGCGGAACACGTTGAACCTGGAAGCCTGCAGTCCGGTTGGGGAGGAGCGTCCCGTCGAAAGGGCACGCCAAGGCAAATCAATAGAACCGGGGACCCCTCGATTGGGGGGTATCTCCATGGACATGGAAATGGCTGCACTCAGCCACAAGCGATCCCCTGCAGGGCGGCCAAGTGAGAAGTGGGCAAGCCCCCTGTATCAGTTGTTCGATAATAATATGTAACGTAGAATTAACAAAGCTGCCGCACCTTGTAATTCATGCTGGGCGAATAACGTCGTCGGGGAGGGTCAGATGATTTGCGTGGAGACTGAGAGCATACGCTGCATAGTGCAGCTACTTTCGCATGACGACCTATAGGCCGTATGCGATCCGCACCAAGACAATCTTCCTCCAAGTCATTGCTCTCCCGCGTCAAATGGCGCGGAGTAGGTCTTCGAGCAGCGAAAGAGCTTAGTAACCGAGAGATCCATGCCCCAGTCGTCTCCGCATACCGATGGTGGGCGCGGCGGCCGCACAGTGTCATGGGAGCGCTGCTTGACGCCGCAGTCGCCCAATACGGCGTGAACTTGACGGTCTCTGACCCGTTCAGTGGCGGCGGGACCGTGACCTTCGAGGCAACCCGACGTGGGCTGAAGACGTACGCGCAAGATCTTTACCCTTGGCCCGCGAGAGGATTGGCCTCAGCGCTCGGGGCTTGTAAGGCGGACGAGCTTGAAACAGCCTCGCGCGAGGTCTTGGAGGTGCTCGAGCCTCTTCGGGAAGCATATCGAACGCCTTCCGGGGCGGAACTCAGCCACATTCTGCGAGTCCGCGTTGCTGACTGTGCCTCTTGTGCCGGGTCCGTATTCGAATTTCCTCACGCACTGGTTTCCATAGCAAGTCGCAGTATCACGAACACGCGCGCGTATTTCGGATGTAGGGCGTGCGGCCACTTGACCGTACGTGATCGAGCGGCTAAGTCATTTACGTGTGAGGCCTGTAGCACTCGGCACATAGTCGAAGCCAACGCCATCGGCTGCCCACATTGCCCGCACCCTTACTTGCGACCGAGGACATGGCAAGCGGTCCTCGTTCAAGAACTAGTGCGTGAAGGGGCCCGAACCAAAGCTGTGCTGCGCCCTGTTCGAGCGGACGACCCTGTGCAGTTCGAATTCGCAAGCAGATTCAGCGAAGCACTCAGGCGCCCGATTCCTCCGGGCAAGGAAACAAAACGACTCTTGGACAATGGATTCGCTTGCTGGGGCGACTTGTACACAAAGCGACAGGCGGATGCTTTGGGATCTGGCTTAACCGCGATCCAGCAATTGCAGGTTGCCGTTGCTGTGAAGGATCGCTTGGCCTTCTCACTACTTGGTGCGGCGGAGATGCCCGCCTTCCTGAGCCGATGGGACAGGTTTAACCTCAAGCCGTTCGAGGGAATGGCGAACCACCGGTACACACAAACCACGTTGGCTGTGGAGGCAAACCTATTGTCGCCCGTGGGCCGTGGCACGCTGCCTCGTCGGCTTGAGTCTGCTGCAGGTGCCCTTGAATGGCTGATTGAGTCGCGCGAGCGACTGCCTAAAGTTGTGGCGACCACGCCCGGGAAGCGAGGGCCGAAGCGGACCGATTGGGATGTTCTCATTACAACGGGAAGCAGCGTCAAGCAGGAACTTCGTGATGCCTCGGTCAACGTTGTCATCACTGATCCCCCGTATTTCGACGACGTTCAGTACGGTGAGCTCTCTCGGCTCTTCCACACGTGGCTCTCGGTATACGACCCTGCAGTTGTGATCGATGAGAAAGCGGAAGCTGTTCCCAACACCGCCCGAGGCACTTCGGCAGCGGATTACGAAGCCACCATTGCAGCGTGCCTACGCGAAAGCCGTCGTACTCTAAGAGCAGACGGCAGACTGGTTCTCACATTTCACAACAAAAAGCTTGTCGCGTGGCGGGCGCTCGCTGGTGCAATCAGCAAGGCGGGCTTTCGAGTCAGTGCGCTCGCCGCGGTACTCGCAGAAAACAGCGCGGACCACTGCAAGCGTAACGTCAACGCCATGCTTCATGACCTCGTCATCGAGTGCGTGGCAGAAAAAGGCGCCTCTATCCAAGCTCCGCGGCTCGAATTTAAGCCGGTGTCTACGGCTGAGAAAAACCTTGCGGCCATTGGCCTCGCACTGGCACAGAGTATTGCTACGAAAGCCCCTGAATGCTTAGCGCAAGCGTATCTCGAACAACTGGCCAGCCTTGGCGCCAAGAAGCGCCTCATTGAGTAGATATGTGGGACAGTGCGATCCAGTTGTCCACGCAGCTCGTCACAGACGCGCTCCTGCACCGCACTGTTCTTCCTGTTGATGCGATGGCCTTCGAGAAGATAAGCGGGGCCATCTCCGTTCGCACCGCGCTGCGTGTACAAGTCTCCGAACAGACGCTCCTGTTTGTGGTACCGGAAGCAACCCCTTCAACGGCTCGTCATGTTGCTGCCGCACTGCTCATCGGCGACCACGCACACAAAAATTCGCGTGAGCAACTCCCGCCGGAAGAAGTGCGTCACCTGCTGAAAGGCGACATGCTTATCGTCACACAAGCGATTTCAGACAGCAAATTAAAGCTAGACGAATTGTGCGTAGGGCGAGGCCAGCGCCTTTCTGACATTTGGGATGTAACGCCGCTGTCAAAATACTCTGCACCGAAGGCGTCCAAGCCTCGCGTGTTCATCGCGAATCCGGGCTGGGTCGCGAAGAGTACCGCCGGCCGGCGATTCGGTGCGGTAATCATTGATGCATCTCACCCCCGAACTTTTGATCAATTGTCGACGCTCCTGCGCACAGCATGTGGCTGTAGCTCCCTGCGTGTTTGCATCACTCCCCCTCCGAGCGATTCAGTCTTAGCGGCATGTGGCTATCCTGCGAAAACATCTGTCTGGCTCTGGGATCCGCAAGCCAAGCAGGATGCTCAGATAGCTGTTGAGTCAGACGATCCCGTCACACACAGCATCGGCGACCGGTTCCTTTGGGTGTGTGATTCCGACAATGACGCCACAGCGGCTCTTGCGAAACTCTACAAATGGTTGACCGCAGCGGCCAAAGCTGCGGACGGGCGCTCGTTCCCGGGCCTTAGACAGTGTTGGAGTATCTACAATCGCCTGCGTCAGCTAGTAGTCCCTCTCGCACAGCTTGAGCAAGTCGCAGCCACAACTTGGTCGGGCAATCTCAGGACACGTATTGACGAGCTTGACTCAATGCAGGGGCACGGGAGTGTGGCCTGGGATACGACTTGGCCAGAGCTACTGGCAGCAACCAAGGCTGCATATCAAACACTGCTCAAACGGGAAGAAACTGCGAAATTCTGGGCCGTAGCGTCAAAGGTCCAGGCATTTCTTGCCTCGCCGACAGAACACCTCCGGATCGTAGTGGGCTCTGAAGCTGAATTGACATTGCTCGTACCAGCGCTAGAGACGCTTGTTGATGGTTTTGCCGAGGCAGTTTCCGCGGGACGCGTCGAGCTTGTGACGGCCAACAAAGAAGCACGCTTGGTTGCCGATGGTCACGTCTGCCCGACAGTACTGTTGGCGCCCCGGACAAATGGTCATCGATACCTGGACGCGTTCTCTTCAGTGCGGGTCGACGAGCTTCTGTACCCTCATGAAGTGGAGACCGAGCGCAGCGCACAGAACCGCTTGCACGCTCCTTGGGTGCCATTGCAGGCGGACGAACGCCGGGTCGAACTTCTAGAGCCGTTAGGGTTCAGACCGATCAAGAGCGCTAAGGTGAGGCCTGCCGGGCCACGCCCACCAATTACAGTTCAAAGGATGGATGGGCACCCGGTGACCCTTGTCAGCGACTCCGAGCTCTCGCACGAGCTTGACATCGACGGATTGGCTGCAGCCATTGAGCATAACTCGTTCGACGGACCGGAATCTGACACCTACTTCGGAGGAGGAACAGACGGTGCCACAGAAGTTCGCTACGTAACGGACAGTACGGAGACCTTCTATGGCAATCAGAAGGTGGACGTCTATTTTTCGGAAACCTCATCAGTCCAACGGCACCTGGCGTGCGAGCTTCGTCCTGGCTGGAAGGTGATTACGTTCGTGGACGGTCGCTACGACGGGTTGTTCCAGAGATTGACCGAAGCCGTAAATTCTCGCTTGTCGCAGCAGCAACGAGTAACGCTTGAGCTCTGGCGAGCCACGAAACAGAGCCTGGTGCAAAGCTACAGCAACAAGCGAGACCTCTACGACAAGCTGGTCGCGAAGGGCCTGACTTCGAGCTACGGCACGTTTATCAGCTGGCTGATCGAGGGTGAGGAAGGGGTCATCGCTCCTCAGCAGTTCGATGAATTCAAGATTCTCGCCTCAGAAATCGAATCCTACGCTAGATCGAAAGTGATGCTTGAAGGCACGTTCAAGGCAGTACAGCATGAGCGCGGCAGAAATCGAAAAGCCGGCAGAACTCTTCGAAGGTTTCTGAGATCAGTGATCTCAGGGGAAGGATACGAAGAGGCTCTTGCTAGTGCCAGAGAATTGGATACGGCCATGGCGGATGTGTTCGCGGCCGTCGAAGTCTTGGAAGTGGCCTCTGTGAAAGTTACTCAAAGGACCTTTGATGACTGACGAAAAGGGCTATGTCCCAACCTACAGGGATGAACTCGCAATCTCACATCACTTCGTTCGTGTTCTCGAGCAGAGGCTGGCAGGGAGAGACAGCACACGACGCACGAACGTGCATCCCCTTGACTGGTGTCACTTAGGCGTTATCGGGCCCGCAAAGATTCAGCACAGCGCCATTGAACTTGATGCCGCGACGCTTGAGGCGGAAGTTCCGCCCGACGGTACTCTGGAGCCCCAGGCTGCAGATACAGTCGTGCCGGTGGCGGCAGCAGCCGCACCATCAACCACAGGACCGAAACCTCATCTGACCACGGGCATCTCGAGATCCCGAGGGGACGAATCTGCGGACGAGCCGAAAGTCGTTGCTGACAAGGGCGACGACCGTGAAGGAACCCGCCGACCACCTTCAGCCATTGGCTTCGAGACGCTTGTTCAGCCTGATTCGAACGGTAAGGTCGCCTTGACGCTCGACGTTCGTTTCTGCATCTTCACGAAGCACTGGCCTACTTTCGCGGAACAGTCCAACGTGTTGGAGTCTGGCGCATCAGCAGGCGCTCCGCTCGCGGATGTGGTTCAGCGATGGCCTCTGGAACTCAAGGGCGTTACCTTTCACGTGCCAGTGGCGGGCGGGACTCTGACCGACGAGGGGCTTGTCCAGCGCCTGCTCGACGAGCAACTTGAAAGTGCATTTGACAGCCCTGATGCTGAGCGCGTCTTGCCTGGTACTCGACCCAAGGTATCCGAGAGCGACATCAAAACTGAGGGCGCGTTCAAGGCCTTTCTATCCTCGCGGCTGCAAGGCCAGCCCGTCGAAAAGTGGCAACTCAACGCATCAATTGAGTTGAGAGCAACACCGCGGCCGGACGGGAAATTGCGGATCGGCTGTTATTTCAAGAACGATACCCCGGAAACGCCGCCGTTGACCAAGGGGAAGGGTCTGAAGGATGCATTCAAAGTTATCAGTGACGTTTGCATTGATGCAAAACTGACAAACGGCGAGCTACATCCCATTGAGATCCTGCCGGTGCCACAGGACTACCAATATGACCGACGTGTCTGGGTGGTAGGCCATAACACGAGCGTCGTTGCAGATCGTTCGGCCGGTACGGTTAGGTCGGCGGCACTGGCTGTCTACGAGCAGCCGCGGATTATGACCCGTGATGCTGTGCCCGCGCGTTTCGCTGCGCTCGCGACCGAGCCATTCCAAACACTGGACGCAATCTATCAGGCGATGTGCGAATATGGCAAGGACTGGGAGGAACGCATTCTCGGAAAAAATGCGCTCCAGCTTGACGATGCAGCCCTTGCTGAGTGCAAACAGGACTACGCTGGCTTCGTTGATGAGATTCGGCGGTTCGCATGCGGTGTCGCAGCTCTGAAGGCGGATGGGCGGCTACTTTCCGCGTTTCAGGCCGCCAACCGGGTGTTCGGCAAGCTAGCGAGCGGCTACGAGTCTTGGCGTCTGTTTCAGCTCGTTTACATCGTTACTCAACTGCCAGCTCTGGCCATTCGAGAGAACTACTTCGAAGGGCAGTACCCCGAAGGCGTGAAGCGCGAATGGAAGGATGTCCTTGATTGGGGCGACGTGCTCTGGTTCCGAACAGGCGGTGGTAAGACCGAAGCGTACCTTGGCTTGACCTGCTGCGCGATGCTCTACGACCGCCTCAGGGGAAAGCGCTTCGGCATGACTGCATGGCTTCGCTTTCCGCTCCGAATGCTCAGCATTCAGCAGTTGCAGCGCGCAATGCGAGTCATTTGGGAGACGGAGCAAGAACGGCAGCGTGTGCTAGGTGAAGAAGCAAGCCAATCCGCGCCGATTCGCCTGGGGTACTTCGTTGGCAGCACGACCACGCCTAACAGCCTGACGGCGGACTATCTCAGCAATCTGACTACTCCCGAGAGCCTTGAGTTTGTTCGGGCAGTACCGGACTGCCCGGCGTGCGGCGGACGCGGAACTGTCAACGTCAATGCGGACGTTCAGGCAATCCGCTTTAGGCATGTGTGCAGCAACTGTAGCGTCGAGCTGCCGCTGGATGTGTCGGACGACGAGGTGTACCGCAATCTTCCTACGCTGGTGCTCGGCACCATCGACAAAATGGCTACGGTTGGCCAGCAACCAAAATTCGGCTTGCTCTGGGGCGGCGCCAAGTGGAAGTGCCCCGAGCACGGCTATGGCTTTGGCGAATGGTGCACGGCGTTCGGATGCAAGGTTGACAAGAAAAAGCGTAGAACTCTGAAGCCGTATGATCCCGCGCCGGCTCTCCACATCCAAGATGAATTGCATCTGTTGCAGGAAGAGCTTGGGGCGTTCGCTGGCCACTACGAAACACTTATCCGATACTGTGAGAAAGCTGTCGGAGGGCAGCCTTCGAAGATCATCGCGGCTACCGCCACCATTGAAGGGTTTGAGAACCAGGTTCGCCATCTGTATGGTGTTAAGGATGCACGGCGATTTCCGGGCAGAGGCTACGATCGCATGCGAAGCTTCTACGCAGAGCCGGACCGCGACGAGCGAAGCCAGCCAAAGACCGCACGCATTTTCGTCGCCTTCAGGAGTCCCTCTCTATCTCCGGCCGACGCGTCGGCGTTCTGTACGGAAATCATGCATGGTGAGATTGGCAACCTCTTCAAGAACCCTCATCAGGCGCTCGCCTTCTTGCATGATGCAAAGACGCCTAACGATGTAGCTGCTTTGCTTCGCCACTACTCAACGACACTGAACTATGTCGGCAGTCTCGCCAAAGGCTCGCGCGTCAGGCAGGCCCTTGAGGAGGTGGCGGCGAAAATCAGACCGGGGGCTCGGGACCTTAACGTTGAGTATCACTCAAGCCGCTCATCGAGCGCGGAAGTGGCTGACGTGGTTCATCGTGTCGAAAGTCCGCCAAACTGGAGCGACGAAAGCTTCCTCGATGCTCTTGTCGCGACAAGCATGATTTCTCATGGAGTTGACCTTGAGCGGGTCAACCTCATGACAATGGATGGCGTCCCAGAAGAGACTGCTGAGTATATCCAAGCGTCCAGCCGTAGCGGTCGACGGCACATCGGACTCGTCGTTGTCGTTCTGAGTAGTTTCTCTCTGCGGGCAAATAGCATCTACCACCGATTTATTGAGTATCACCAGCACCTAGATCGCATGGTTTCGCCGGTGCCTGTGAACCGGTTTGCTAAGTATGCCGCGCAGCGTACGTTGCCAGGCGTCGTTCTTGGCGTGGTCTACGGCGTTCACACTGCTCAAACGGGCAACTCAAAGCTCAACATGCGGGTGGAGGCCGTTGAGCTTATCAAAGGCATGGGGCCCGAGTTTGTCGACGAAATCAAGAGAGCTTATTCCCTTGGCGAGGGTGTGTACGACAGTCGCCTCGAAAAGGCGCTTGGCGATGTCGTCGAGCGGCAACTCGGGATTGTGGAGATGTCTATGCGCAATAGTACAGAAAAGAAGGCTAAGGACGCCGTCAGACCTGCGCCGATGACCAGCCTCCGGGACGTCGAAGCTGGCGTTCCATTCTGGCCGGACCGCTGTGACTCCCGACTGCTGACTTTCGTACAACGGACCAAGGACTGACAATGGCAAACAAAGGGTTCTCGCGCGGCCAGACACAAGTTCTGTTCCGACACTTGCCGGAGGCAGTCTTTGAACACGATGACTATGGTCTATGCAAGGTAACTCAGGTCGCCTTGGGCGACGCTGAGGTAAATTGCGACGCGCTCTTTGATGCAATGGCTGATGCCTTGGCCATGTGGCCAAGCGAGTTTTCCGCCAAGTACCCCGACACGCGAGATGTAAGTAGGAGGTCATACTACGCTGTGGGCTCGCCCCGCGAGGTGCGATTCACACCGTACCCGCAGGTCTTCAAGTGCCGCTCGTGCGGACGCGCGGGCCGATTCACAGACCTTCTGAAGCGCGGGGCGTCGGCATCCGGAAAGTGCGTGTGTGGCGGGTACATGAACCAGATGCGCTATGTGCAGGCACATAACTGTGGACGGCTCGAAGAGCTGTTCGTGCCAACACAGCGCTGTCCAAACGGACACGGGCCGGAGGATTTGGCTTTCTATGACCCGGGCCGGGTGAAGCAAGCGCGATGGTATTGCGTGAAATGTGGCGCAGACGTACAAGCTTTGCGCTTCACTCCTTGCAAGTGCGCTTACAACAATTCGCTACCTCCAGGTCCTCGCGCAGAGAAGTACTTGCGAGTCGTTCCGACCGGCGACCCGTCACTCTATATTCCCCACACCGTTGCATTCATCAACTTTCCGGAGGATGCACAAGGGAAGCTAGGTAAGGCACCTGACGCATTGCAGCTGATGCTCGCACGGACGTGGGGTATGCTGCCGGACTCGGTTTCCGAGACTCTTCGAGAGCGGGCGAGTCTTGGAAAGCCAGAAGACACCGACATGACAGCGAAGATTGTGGAAGAGCTACGAAAGCTTGATCCGTCCAATTCCCTAGTTCGCGACTATGACTCCAAAAAGAGCCAGCCCAAAGGACATGCGGAGATTGACCGCGTCAACAAGCTGTTGTCCGATTGCAAGGTCGTACCGGGAGGAGTACCACGGCGCTGGCTGGTAGAGCACACCACATTATTGGACGAGACCGACATCAGCACCATTCCAGATGTCGCAGCGATGCTTCGACGGGCTGGAGATGAGGCCGGTGCAAGAGACATCGAGGAGAGCCAGAAGAAGGCTGCAGAGCTTCTCGGGATCTCTAACATCCAAGTCATAAATGATTTTCCACTGGCTTTGTGCGCATACGGCTACACCAGAACTGCGCGGGACCCCGCGCGGACGCTCATTACGCCGTTTCCTGTGGACGACCGCGGGCGCATTCCAGTCTACGCAATTGCGTCTGAGACCGAGGCGCTCTGGTTTCAGCTTGACCCGCTCCGAGTCTATGCATGGTTGTTGGAGAATGGCTTGAGCAGTGGCTCCATGCCGGCGGGTACCGAAGAGGCATGGGCACGCCTATATGCAGAGGTGCCCGGCCTCCGTGAGGCACCACACGAGACCTTCTACAGTCAACAGGAGGCAGCCGCAGTCCGCACGCTGCTGCACACAATGAGCCATTTGTTCCTGCGGCGAATTGAGTGGAGCGGATTTGCGCCGTCGAGCGTTGGGGAGTATCTGATTCCCGGTTCGCTGTCGTTCATTCTGTATGCCAACCGGCACGCTGAAACAAAGATCGGCGGACTTACCACGCTGTTTGAGCAACGACTGAACACATGGTTGTGGGATGCAGTCCAGTCAGGCTATGAGTGTGTGTACGACCCCATCTGCGCAGATGACGGTGGCAGCTGCGCGGGATGCACCCATCGCGAGCACAACTGTGTCTCCTTCAACCGCGAGCTGTCTCGGGCCACCGTGTATGGCGGTCCAACGCCGCAGGCAAGTGCGTTCGAAGGAATGTCCCTGCCTCACGGGTACTGGAAGAACGCTTGGCAAGCGGCACCCATCGAATAATGAGCGCAGCCGCCGAAATCGCGAAACGTATCCCGCGCCCGGAGGGCGTTCGACGTCTTGGCCAGGCTTTGTGGATGATGGTTGGTGAGCCAGTCCAAGCGTCGGGCTTGCTGTGGGCCCGCGGTGTGCTGGGGGATCGTGCTGAGGAGGACTTATCGGCTGCTCTCTCCCAGTACGGCTGCTTGGAAGGGCCCAATCAAATCTTGGCTGCGCGGCCTCTTGCTGAATTTTTGTGCTGGCTATGGCAAGGAGGAAACCCAGAGGCCGAAGCTCCAAGGCTTGTATGGACTTTGCCAACAGCTTTGCAAGTTGAAGGCGTTGACCAAGGAGGATACCTTAATGCCGCAGTCCGGGTCATCGAACAAGCGAAAACGCGACTACTGCTGGTGGCGCCTTTTCTGGAGTCGGAAGGAGTTGGCCGGATTCAACGGGCTTTGTTGGATGCGCTTCAGGTCGGAGTCTCTGTAACTGTGGTCACACATGGCGCAGATGACCTCACTTCTTGGTCATCCGCCGCTCTCGAATCATTGCGGCGAGAAAGCTGCAGGCTACCCGGCAAGTTGCTGGTGTACACGGCAATAGACGACGCTCTCATGCTCCTGCACTCGAAGCTCATCGTCGCTGATAGCGACAGAGGCATTGTGGGGTCGGCAAATCTGACGGGGAAGGGGTTCGGCAGGAATCTGGAGACAGGGATGGAAGTTTGCGGAAGTGAAGCAGCAGAAATCGAGCGGGTGGTGGGTGAAGCGGTAGGACAGGCGCTCGTCTCTGTTGCCTTTAGCACGAAAGGTGCCGCTTAGTGGCTCACCCGGTTTACTTCTTGTTTCGTTCAGATCTGAGGCCGGCAAGACTTCCTCGTCGGCACGGACTGCTGTGCGGCTGCCATCCAGGAAAAACCCATCACAGTGAAAGTGCGGATTGGGATGACGCCGTGCTGGCGATCCACTATTGATACCGTCTTGTCCGCCTTGAGGTCCCATTACCAGCTTCTCATTCGCGGGCCATCGTCGTCGGTGTTCCGGCCCCGCCATCACTCCTACCAACTCTTGCTTTGCTTCAGCCATAGGTGCTGAACTGGAGGATCAACTGCTAAATTTCTCGACGCAGCGGAACGTAACGTCTGCCCCCCTGTGGGGTTCATCCTCGAGTGCCGCGCATCTTACTGTCAACCTGCCCATGTCTTTGCTTTGGCCAGCACAGTGCTCGCCGTCGCGGCGCTACCAAGGCTCTCGGCAAATTCAACTGCCGGCAGTTTGGCGGCCTCCGCAGCCGTCGGTTTGCATAGACTTGTTCCCACTGGTCGCCCGCCAGCAAGCCGATTGAAGGGCGATGTGGTGGTCAGGTTATTTCGGACAAGCAGATAGGTTCTTTCGCTGTCAATTTCGCCTCGCGGGCGGTGGGCGACAGATACCCCAGGGTTGAGTGCAAGCGCACCGGGTTATAGAAGCCAACGATGTACTGGGTGATGTCACGTCGAGCCTCGTCGTGATTGGCGTATTGACGCTGCCACACGCGCCCCATCTTTAGGTTCAGGAAGAACCGCTCCATCACCGCATTGCCCCAACAATTTCCCTTGCGGCTCATGCTGCAGACCACGTGATGCTGTCTGAGCAAGGCCTGGTATTCGTCGCTCGCGCCCTGGCTCCCCCGGTCCGTATGCAGGACCAGTCCCGGCGCTGGCCGGCGCTGCTGCAGCGCCATAGTCAGCGCCGACATGACCAGGCCGGCTGGCATGGTGGGCGCCATGGACCAGCCGACCACCTTTCGTGAGTACAGGTCCAGCACGACCGCCAGATACAACCAGCCCTGGGCCGTGCGGATATAGTGAAACCCAGGCGCGGTTTGGCTCTGTCACGTCAAACTGCCGGTCCAGCACGTTCGCTGCCACACGCAGCGTGTGCCGGCTGTCAGTCGTTGAGACGAACTTGCGCTTCCAGCTCGCACGCAAGCCCGCTTCGCACATCAGCGTACGCACCCGGTAGCGGCCAATGCGTATTCCCTGCAGCCGCAGCGCATGCATCACGCGTCGGCTAGCTCGCGCCGCTAGCAGCGAACGGTCAGTCGTCGGCAGGATCCAGGCCGACGAGGCGAGACGATCCAATGGACGGGATTCGGCTGTACAAAGCGAGGACGGTCGCCGTCAGGTGTGCCACACGAGCTAGCTGAGTCACGCCGGTGGTATACCTTGCCTGCCGGCCTGCAGGCGTGCTCGTGGGGGGGGCGGGAACAAAATTCCGCAAAAACCAATGTGAATCGCCGGCATGATGGTGCCAATCCGTCGCCGGCGTAATGGTGCCACCAGATCTTCGGCGTAATGGCGCCAGCAGATCACCGGCGTAATGGAG
>NZ_JWMA01000073.1 GCF_000812465.1 Cupriavidus sp. IDO
CCCATCCCCCCGGGCTCCCCGCCCCGCCGCTGACGCAGGCCACCACGCTGACGCCGCTGACCGCCCTGGCACCGAACCCGGCGCCGCCGCCGGCTGCAACGTCCACGACGCCCGCCCAACTGGTGCGCCTGCCCGGTGAAGCCGGGATGCCCACGCTGACCGCCTACTGGTTCGTCCCGCGCGAGGGCACCGTGCCGCGCACCCAGCCCTTTCCGGTGGTGGTGGCGCTGCATGGCTGCGGCGGGCTGCTTGGCACCACGCGCACCGACGGCCGCGGCAATGCCGCCGAAGGCGCCGATGCCGGCATCGCGCTGCAGGGCCGCTATCGCGAATACGCACAGTGGCTGACCGAACGCGGCTACGCCGTGCTGATGCCAGACAGCTTCAGCGCCCGCGGCAAGCCGCAGGGCGTATGCCCGGAGCCAGTGGAATCGCGCGCCATCGACGACCGCACGCGCCGCGCCGATGCGCTGGCCGCGCTGCGCTGGGTGGCGCGCCAGCCCGGCATCGACACCGGACGCATCGTGCTGCTGGGCTGGTCGAACGGCGCACAGGCGGTGCTGGCCACGATCGACGCGAGCCGGCCGTGGCCGCTGGATACGCCGCAGGTCGAGCGCGCCGTGGCGTTCTACCCGGGCTGCAAGCGCGCCGTGCAGCAGCACAATTTCAGGCTGCGCGCGCCGATGCTGCTGATGATCGGCGGCGCCGACGACTGGACGCCGGCCACCCGCTGCGCGATGCTGCAAAGTGCCGTGCTGGCCCGCCAGCCGAATGCGCGCTTCCGCCTGGAGATTTACCCGGGCGCGTATCACGGCTTTGACGGCACCAGCGAACTGCACATGCGCCGCGACGTACCCGGCGGCACGCGGCGCGGCCGCGGCGTCACCATCGGTGGCGATGCCATGGCACGCGTGGCCGCGCTGGCGCAGCTCGATTCATGGCTGGCCAGCCCCGACCCCTGACGCCGCTCAGCAGGCAAGCCTCGACAAGAACATGGGCCAGGCGGATGCCTCCGCCGCCCGGATGCCACAACAGAAACAGACAGAACCGAACAGGAATACCGCCATGCAATGGGAAGTGGTGATCGGCCTCGAAACGCACACGCAGCTCTCGACGGCCTCCAAGATTTTCTCCGGCTCCTCCACCGCCTTCGGCGCCGAGGCCAACACACAAGCTTCGCCGGTGGACCTGGCGCTGCCCGGCGTGCTGCCCGTGCTGAACAGGGGCGCGGTCGAGCGCGCCATCCAGTTCGGCCTGGCGATCGGCGCCACCATCGCGCCTCGCAGCATCTTTGCCCGCAAGAACTACTTCTACCCCGACCTGCCCAAGGGCTACCAGATCAGCCAGTACGAGATCCCCGTGGTACAGGGCGGCACCATCACCATCCAGGTCGAAGACAAGCAGGGCGAGGTCTATGAGAAGACCGTGAACCTCACGCGCGCCCACCTGGAGGAAGACGCCGGCAAATCCCTGCACGAAGACTTCGCGGGCATGACCGGCATCGACCTGAACCGCGCCGGCACGCCGCTGCTGGAAATCGTCACCGAGCCCGACATGCGCAGCGCCGCCGAAGCCGTGGCCTACGCCAAGGCGCTGCACTCGCTGGTGGTGTGGCTCGGCATCTGCGACGGCAACATGCAGGAAGGCAGCTTCCGCTGCGACGCCAACGTCTCCGTGCGCCCGGTCGGCCAGAAGGAATTCGGCACCCGCCGCGAGATCAAGAACCTGAATTCGTTCCGCTTCCTGCAGCAGGCCATCGAGTACGAAGTGCAGTGGCAGATCGCCGAGATCGAAGACGGCCGCAAGATCCAGCAGGCCACCGTGCTGTTCGATCCCGATACCGGCGAAACGCGCGCCATGCGCACCAAGGAAGACGCGCACGACTACCGCTACTTCCCCGATCCGGACCTGATGCCGCTGGAAATCGACGCGGCGTGGGTCGAGCGCGTGCGTGGCGAACTGCCGGAGCTGCCCGCCGCGATGCAGGCGCGCTTTGTGTCGCAGTACGGCCTGTCGGCCTATGACGCCAGCACGCTGACCGCCGCCAAGGCGCTCGCCACGTACTACGAGGCCGTCGTCACCGCAGCCGGCGTGGCCAATGCCAAACCCGCGGCCAACTGGCTGATGGGCGACGTGGCCTCGCAGCTCAACCGCGAAGGCATCGCCATCGACGCCGCACCGGTAAGCCCCGCGCAGCTGGCCAGGCTGCTGACGCGCATCGCCGACGGCACCGTGTCCAACAACACTGCCAAGAAGGACGTCTTCCCGGCCATGTGGGCAGGCGAATCCGGCGGCGACGCCGACGCCATCATTGCGGCCAAGGGCCTCAAGCAGATGTCGGACTCCGGCGAACTGGAAAAGATCATCGACGAGGTGCTGGCCGCCAACGCCAAGTCGGTGGAGGAATTCCGTTCGGGCAAGGAGAAGGCGTTCAATGCACTGGTCGGGCAGGCGATGAAGGCGACCAAAGGCAAGGCCAATCCGGCACAAGTGAATGAGTTGCTGAAGAAGAAGCTGGGGTGAGGTTTTCGCTTTCGCGAAGCGTTGCCGCCTTTGACGTTGAAGGAGGCAGCGCGTCGCGAGAGCGATAACACTACGCCATCAGAAAATCCCCCCGAATCCCCTCCCCCACTTCCTGCACCCTGCGCAGGAAATCCCCCAGCCACCCGTGGATGCCGACGGCAAAAATGTCGTCGATCCGCGCGAACTTCAGCTCGGCGTGCAGCCGCCCGGCGCGGCGCTCCGTATCCGCCGAGCGCCGGTTGCGCACCTGCGCCAGGATCCCCACCACTTCATGCATGCTCGCCACCAGCGAGCGCGGCATGTCCGGGTGCACGATCAGCAGCTGCGCCACGCGCTCTGGCGTGATCGCCGAGCGGTAGACCTTGCGATAGGTCTCCAGGCCTGACAGCGAACGCAGCACCGCGGCCCACTGGTACTGATCCTCATGCGCCTCGGTGCCGCCCGTTGCTGCGAACTTCACGTCCAGCAGGCGCGCGGTATTGTCGGCGCGCTCCAGGAAGGTGCCGAGCCGCAGGAAGCAGAAGGCCTCGTCCTTGAGCATGGTGCCGACTTCCACACCGCGCGCCAGGTGCGAGCGGAACTTGACCCATTCGAAGAAACCGGAGGGATCGCGTTGCGGCACGCCGTCTTCGATCATCTGGCGCACTTCCAGCCAGGTGGTGTTGATGGTCTCCCACAGCGGCGTGGTGAGCGCACCGCGCACGGCGCGGGCGTTCTCGCGCGCGGCGCGCAGGCAGGAGAGGATCGAGGAGGGGTGGCACGGCTCGCTGACCATGAAGGCGATGACTTCGTCGCGCTCAAGCGAACCATGCCGCGCTGCGTAGAGGCGGGTGAGGTCGGTGGCATCGAGCATGGCGCGCCAGCCCTGCTCGGCGACTTCGGCTGGCTGCGGCAGCAAGGCGGCCTGGTGGTTCACGTCGAGCATGCGTGCGGTGTTCTCCGCACGCTCGGTATAGCGGGCCATCCAGTAAAGGTGGTCAGCGGTGCGGCTCAGCATGACGGCTCCCCCTTTCGTCGGATACGCGGTCGGCGGCCGGGGACGACATGCCCGGGTCGGGTCGACGCCAATCCATTGAAGCAATTGCCTTGCCAGCCGGCCCGGCTCAGTCCGCCGGCACCACGCTGACTTCCACCTCGATGGTGTGGGCACCGCCGCCGACGATCACGCCGTGCAGCAGCGGCACGTCGCTGTAGTCGCGCCCCACCGCCAGCGTGACGTGGCGGGTATCGGCGAGCATGTCGTTGGTCGGGTCGAGATCGACCCAGCCGTTATCCGGACAGAACACCGAAATCCACGCGTGCGAGGCGTCGGCGCCCAGCAGGCGCGGCTCTCCGGGCGGCGGCTCGGTGCACAGGTAGCCGCTGACGTAGCGTGCGGCCAGCCCCAGCGAGCGCAGGCAGCCGATCATGACCTGGGCGAAGTCCTGGCAAACGCCGCTGCGCAGCGCAAAGGCGTGCAGGGCCGGCGTGTCCACCTCCGTGGCTTCGCTGTGGTAGATGAAATCTGCATGGATCCGGTGCATCAGGTCGATGGCGCCGGCAATAACGGGCATGCCTGCGCCAAAACTGGGCAGCGCGTAGTCACGCAGGTCGGGGTGCAGGGAGATATTGGGCGAGCCGAATACGAACTCCGCCTCCGGACAGTACGGCTGGCTGGCGTGGAATCGCAGCGCCTGCGCCGCCACCTCCCACGGCGTGGATGCCTCCGGATCGAGCGCCTGCCAGCGCGGTGTCAGCACCACGGTGCTGGCGCAGGCCAGCCGCATCACGTCGTGCGGCACGTCGAGCATGAAATGCAGCACGCTGTTGCCGAAGTCATCGGTGCGCACATGCTGGTGCGTGGCGCCGGGCTCGATCTCCGTGCTGTGCGCCACCACGGTCTGCCACGGCAGGCCTGGCGGCGTGACCACGGCGCGCTGCTGCGCGTGCTCGACCGCTCGCGAGTACCGGTAGGTGGTGATATGCGAGACGTTCAGCGTGCTCTGCATCGCAGGCGCGCCGATATCGCCCGGCGCAATGTTTGCCGGCGCATCTTTCGAAGCATCCGTCATGGCAGGTCAGCCTCCGGGTTGACGCCGGCGTGGCTGAAATAGCGCGCGCTGATTTCGTCCGAAACCCGTGCCATGCGCTCGCCGAGCTGGCTGCATAGCGCCGCGAGCGCGGCGTAGTAGCCGCTTGCGTCAGCCTCGCACAGCACCGCGCGCCTCGGTAGCGCGCTGGCGCGCGGCAGCAGTTCCGCAAGCGGCACGCGCGACTGGCCGCTGCCGCCCGGTGTCAGCTGGGCCAGCTTGGCACGCAGCCGGTCCAGTACGCCGTAGATGCCGCGCGGATTGGTCGGCTCCAGCACCAGCAGGTCGACGATGGCAGCGATGTCGGCCCGGCCCGGATACTGCGAGCGATACGACAGCGTGCTGTCGAACAGATGCAGCAGCATGTCGAATCCGCTGCGCGACTGCAGCGCACGGGTATCGACCGCGACCCCAAGGAACGCCGACAACGCCGACAGCCGTTCGATGTGCCGGCCGACAAACAGCAATCGCCACGCTTCGTCGCGTGTCATGCGGTCACCCTGCGCGCCGCTGATCGCGCCGAGCTGCATGGCGAGATGCTCCAGCGCGGCCAGCACGCGGGGACGGTCGTAGCTGACGGCAGAGCCTTCGCCCGATGCCATGGTGGCATCGACCATGGCATCGCCGAAGTCGTTGCGTGCCGCGAGAACGGTGCGCCAGTGGTCATTGGAGAGCCGGTTGCGGATCTCGCTGACGGCGCGCGCGTGGCCGGCCAGGTTCTGCACCAGGCCCGACGCCCCTTGCGCATCGGCCAGCACCGCGACCAGGCTGCGCTCGAACACGCGCAACGAGGCCTGCGGCATCGGCGTCTCGGGCGGCACCAGCCCGCCCAGTTGCGCGAGCCTGCCCATCATCGACAGCGTGCCGTCGTCGGTATTGTCGCTGCTTTCGATCGATCCCAGGATCTGCCGGCACAGCCGCACGTTATTCTCGGCACGCTCCGCGTAACGCCCGGCCCAGAACAGGTTCTCGGCGGCGCGGCTCGACACGGCCAGCGGGCGCGCCACCGCGGGCGCAGCCAGCCCGCCCCGGCCGGTCAGCGGCGCGGCAGGCACCGGCTGGCTGGACAGCACCCAGGTATCGGCACTGGTGCCGCCAAGCTGCATCGACACCGATTCAAACCGCTGCGCGGCCAGCCGCGTAAATCCACCGGGCATCACCTGCCAGCCGCCGTTGCCGTCCGCCACGGCAAAGACACGCAGCATCGCCGCGCGCGAGCCGATCTGCCCGCCTTCCCAGCAGGGCGTGTGCGAAAGCGGCAGCGCCGGCTGCAGCGTATAGCGATCCGGCATGCGTGCGATCTGCTCGCGCCAGTTGTCCAGCGACTGCAGGCCAATCTCCATGCCCAGCGCCGGCTCGTCCGTGACGTCGTACCGGCGCGGATAGGTGGGCATGACGAAGGCCTCGCCCAGCGTGGCCAGCGCCTGCTCGCGCGCCGCATCTTCGCCGCACCAGCAGCTCGGCACGCCCGGCAGCACCAGCGGCTCGCCGAGCAGGTCTTCGGCAATCGCCGGCAGGAAACCGTGGATGGCCGGCGACTCGAGAAAACCCGATCCCGGCACGTTGGAAACCATCACGTTGCCGGCGCGCATCGCCTCCAGCAAGCCCGGCACGCCCAGCGTGGAATCGTGGCGCAGTTCGAGCGGATCGCAATACACGTCGTCGAGCCGGCGCAGCACCACGTCCACGCGTTCGAGGCCGCCGAGAGTCTTCAGGTAGACCACGTCGTTGCGCACGGTGAGGTCCTTGCCTTCGACCAGCGTGACGCCGAGGTAGCGCGCCATGAAGGTGTGCTCGAAGTAGGTCTCGTTGTACGGACCCGGCGTCAGCAGCACGATGTGACGGCCCGAGCCGGCGCCGATGCTCCCGGCCGCGCCGGCGGGGTTGTCGGATTCAGCGGCGGCGGCCAGCGGCGCATGCGCCAGCGTCGACACCAGCTGCGCGAATGATGGCGGCAGCCGCCGCACCCGCAGCTCGCGGAAGGCATCGGCAAACAGGCTGGAGATGATCAGGCGGTTTTCCAGCGCGTAGCCCATGCCGGATGGCGTGTCGGTGCGATGCGCCATCACGGTCCAGCCTTCGTCGGTATGCACCAGGTCCACCGCCACGATCTGCAGGTAGCTGCCGCCGGGCGGCACATAGCCCTTGAGCATATGCAGGTAGCCGGGATGGCCGAACACCAGCCCCGGCGGCAGCATCACGCGTGTCAGCAGCGTCTGCGGCCCGTAGATGTCGGCCATGATGGCGTTGGCCAGCGCGGCGCGCTGCGCGGCGCCGCGCTCTATCAGATGCCAGTCTTCCTCCGAGACGAGGAAGGGAAACAGCTCCAGCGGCCATGACCGCGCCGCGCCCTGATCGGCATAGACGTTGTAGGTCACGCCGTTTTCGCGGATCTGCCGCGCCATCACGGCCGCGCGCGGCGCCAGGATATCGGCACGCGGCTCTCCCAGCACCGAGAAGAAGCTCGCCCAGGGCGCGCGCAGCGTGCCGTCCGGCAAGCGCAGCTCGTCCAGGTGCCCGGCGGTCACCGGCCGGGCGATGCGACTCGCCTCAGCGGAACCGGCCGAACGGGCCGGTGCGTCCGGTCCGCCGAGGGGCAGCGTGGAGGGCTGGGGCAAGTGACTGTCTCCTGTGTGGCGATGGCGCGTGATGTTATGGGTGGCGCGTCCGTTATGCCGTTATCGGCCTTAGCCCTCTCGCAGATCCAGCGTGAAGGGAAACTCCAGGCTGCGCCGCACGGCAGGCGCCACGCTGCGCCCGGGTGTGTGGCCGTGCGCGGAGAACCGCGCCAGCCGCCGGCTCTCGGCCTCGTAGGCGTTGACGGGGAAGGTCTCGTAATTGCGGCCGCCCGGGTGCGACACATGATACTGACAACCACCGATGCTGCGCTCCGTCCACGTATCGACCACGTCGAACGTCAGCGGCGCATGCGACCCGATGGTGGGATGCAGCGACGAGGGCGGCGCCCATGCGCGATAGCGCACGCCGGCCACGAACTCGCCGGCGCGACCGGTCGGCTGCAACGGCAAGGCGTGGCCGTTGACGGTAACGACGTAGCGGCTGTCGTTGAGGCCAAGCACGCGCACCTCGATACGCTCCACCGATGAATCCACGTAGCGCACCGTGCCGCCCGCCGAGCCCTCTTCGCCCATCACGTGCCACGGCTCCAGCGCCGCGCGCAGGGTCAGGGAAAGGCCAGCGGCGTTGAGCTCGCCCACGCGCGGGAAGCGGAACTCGAAATGCGGTGCGAACCACGCGGCATCGAATGCATGGCCGGCGGCCCGCATTTCGGCCAGCACGTCGTCGAAGTCCATCTGCACGAAGGTGCTCAGCATGAAGCGGTCATGCAGCGCGGTGCCCCAGCGGGTCAGTCCCGCCGTATAGGGCGCTTTCCAGAAGCGCGCCACCAGTGCGCGCAACAGCAACTGCTGCACCAGGCTCATGCGCGCGTGCGGTGGCATCTCGAAGGCACGCAGCTCCAGCAGCCCGAGGCGGCCGGTGGGTCCATCCGGCGAATAGAGCTTGTCGATGCAGAACTCCGCGCGATGCGTATTGCCCGTGACGTCAATCAGCAGGTTGCGCAGCACGCGGTCGATCAGCCAGGGCGCCACGTAGCCGTCGCTGTTCGTTTCGCGCGCCTGGTCGAGTTGCCGGCGCAGTTCGGCAAAGGCGATATCGAGCTCGTACAGCTGGTCGTTGCGCGCCTCGTCCACGCGCGGCGCCTGGCTGGTGGGTCCAATGAAGAGCCCCGAGAACAGGTACGACAGCGACGGATGGTTGTGCCAGTACGCGATCAGGCTCGCAAGCAGATCGGGCCGGCGCAGGAACGGGCTGTCGGCCGGCGTCGCGCCGCCCAGCACGAAGTGATTGCCGCCGCCGGTGCCGGTGTGACGGCCATCGAGCATGAACTTCTCGGTGGACAGGTAGGTTTCGTGCGCGGCCTGGTAGAGGAACTCGGTGTGGTCCACCAGCTCTTCCCAGTTCGATGCCGGATGGATGTTCACCTCGATCACGCCGGGATCGGGCGTGACCTGCAGCACCTTCAGGCGCGAGTCGCGCGGCGGCGGGTAGCCTTCCAGCACGATCTTCACGCCAAGGCCGGCAGCCGTGGCTTCCACTGCCGACAACAGCTCCAGGTAGTCCTCGAGCACGGTCAGCGGCGGCATGAAGACGTAGATTACGCCGCGCTTGTCTTCCATCTGGCTGGCTTCCACTGCCGGGCCGGCGGCGCGGGACGGATGGCGGACTTCCACGCAGAGCGCGGTACGGATGATGTCCGGCGCCGATTCGCCGCGCGCCGGTGCGCTGGCCGAGGCCGCTGCACGGCCCGCGCCACCAGCGACAGTGCCGCGCGCAGCAATCGCGGCGGACGGCACCGTCGCCCCTGGCCGCTGCCAGCGTTGCGCGGCCGTGGCCGCGAGCGGCGCCCGCGGCGCGAACGGGTCCTGCTCAATCTGCGCCGGACGGTCGGCGGCTTTCGCCCACGGCAGGGAATCCAGCGGCAGCCGGTAGCCCATCGGCGAATCGCCCGGCAGCAGGTACAGCCGTTCGCCGCGCAGGAACCACTGGCTGCTGAGCCAGCCACGCGTGGCATCGTCGGGCTCGCCTTCGGTGCGGGCCATCGGCAGCACGTAGCCGGTCACGCGGGCGAGCCCGGCGTCGAACACGCGGCGCAGGCGCACGCGCTCCATCTCGTCGTCGAGCCGCGCATCGTGCGGATCGACATTGACCGGCAGCCTCCGCTCGCGCCACAGGTAGTACCAGGCGTCTTCGTAGGCGGGCTGGATGCAGGTGGCATCGAGGCCGAGCCTCGCGCCCAGCGCTTCCATGAAGCGGCGCGCGTCCTTGTCGGTGTACTCGCCCGGATGGCGTTCATCGGCAAACAGCGCGGGATCCTGCCAGCATGGCGCGCCATCGGCACGCCAGCAGATCGACAGGGCCCAGCGCGGCAGCTGCTCGCCCGGATACCACTTGCCCTGGCCAAAGTGCAGGAAGCCGCCTGCACCATAGTGTTCGCGCAGCTTGTGCACCAGTTCGGTGGCCAGTCCGCGCTTGGTGGGGCCGAGCGCATCGGTGTTCCATTCCGCGCCTTCGCGATCCCGGACCGAGACGAAGGTCGGCTCGCCGCCCATGGTGAGACGCACGTCCATCGCGTCGAGCTGCTGGTCGACACCGGCGCCGGTCTCGTACACGGCCTGCCACTGCGCCGCGGTATAGGGCAGGGTGACGCGCGGCGATTCGTAGATGCGCTTGATCGCCATCTCATGATGGAACTCGACCTCGCTCTTTTCCACGGCGCCGCTGACCGGCGCGGCGCTGCCGGGCTCGGGCGTGCACGCCAGCGGGATATGTCCTTCGCCGGCCAGCAGGCCCGAGGTCGGGTCGAGGCCGATCCAGCCCGCGCCCGGCAGGTAGACCTCGCACCACGCATGCAGGTCGGTGAAATCGGTCTCGGTGCCGCTGGGGCCGTCGAGCGCCTTCACGTCCGGCGCGAGTTGCAGCAGGTATCCCGACACGAAGCGCGCGGCCAGCCCGAGGTGGCGCAGCGTCTGCACCAGCAGCCAGCCGGAATCGCGGCACGAGCCCGAGCCCGTGGCGAGCGTGGTCTCCGGACTCTGCACGCCCGGCGCCATGCGGATCAGGTAGCGGATCTCGCGCTGCAGGCGCTGGTTCAGCGCCACCAGGAAATCGAGCGTGGCCGAATCGGTGCGGTCGATGCTGTCGACGAAGGCAGCGAAGCGCGGCGTCAGCTCGTCCCGGACCAGATACGGTGCAAGCTCGTGCGCGAGGCCCTCCTCATAGGTGAACGGAAACCGCTCGGCCGAGGGCTCCAGGAAGAAGTCGAACGGGTTGTAGACCGACATCTCGGCCACCAGGTCGACGGTGATCCTGAACTCGCGCGTGGCCTCGGGGATCACGAGCCGCGCCAGGTAGTTGGCGAACGGGTCCTGCTGCCAGTTGATGAAGTGCTGCGCCGGCTCGATGCGCAATGAATAGGAAAGGATGGGCGTGCGGCAATGCGGCGCGGGGCGAAGCCGCACTACCTGCGGCGACAGTTCCACCAGGCGGTCATACCGGTAATGGGTGACATGAGTCAGTGCGACATGCGTAGCCACGACGGCCTCCCGGGCGTGCGGTTAGGGTCATTTATTCCAAGCAAGACTTGTACCGCCCCGCAACCGGGCCGGATAAACGACAGCGCAAGCACTCTCACATTGCGCTGCCGGTACGGGCACGCACGGACTCTTCCAGCAGCGAACGCAGCTTGGCCAGGGCCCCGGGATCGCCATGGGCGGCCGAACGCGCATACCAGATCTTGGCCTGCTCGACGTCCTTGTCGACCACACCGGGCTCGCCATGCTCGTAAAAGCTGCCAACGATGTACTG
The DNA here is from genome assembly GCF_000812465.1 of Cupriavidus sp. IDO. Taxonomy (GTDB): domain Bacteria; phylum Pseudomonadota; class Gammaproteobacteria; order Burkholderiales; family Burkholderiaceae; genus Cupriavidus. The sequence continues at coordinate 10,980 of NZ_JWMA01000073.1, forward strand.
CGCACCACCGTCGCCGGCGCTGGCGGCACGGCTGTACCACTCGAACGCCTTGCCGTAGTCGCGCGGCACGCCGCGGCCGGTGAAGTAGTTGGTCGCCAGCGCCATCTGCGCCTGCACGTGGCCGCCCTGCGCCGCGCGCTCGTACCAGCGATTGGCTTCCACCAGCGATTTCGGCACCAGCTCGCCGCGTTCGTACAGGTCGCCCCAGGTGAACTGGGCATGCGTCATCTGGTTGTCGGCGGCCTTCTTCAGCCAGACCAGCGCTTCCTGCGGCCGGGCCGGAGTGCCCTCGCCGCGCAGCAGCATCATGGCGTAGTTGAACTGGGCCAGGCGGTTGCCCTGCTGCGCGGCGCTGGCAAAGCCGCGCAACGCTACATCGAACGACCCGGCCTCGTACGCGGCCAGTGCATCGCGCGTCTGCGCCTGGGCGGGCGCGGTGGGCACGGGCGCGGCGTGCGCGAGCGGCAACGGACCGAGGGCGCCAAGCGTTACGCCGACGGCACAAAACCAGCGGAGGATGAGGTGGCGGGCAGTTGGCATGGCGGGCTCCCTGCGGTTCGCTGCGCCTTCTTTAATTCAGTGTAGGAGCCGCAAGGAGAGGACGGAAGCGGATGCCCAGATCGGCCAGTCACCCGCGGGCCATAGGCCCAGGGCTACGAAATATCTGCGCGAATGATGAACTTCGCCGAGTTTGCAAGCACATCATTCTTCAGGTAAATATACCTAGTGCCCTTGCGCCGGCTCAGATCCAGCCCGCCCGATGCAAGCGCCGCCACAGCCCCGCGCACGCCACGGCCGTCACGCCGACCACCACCGGGTAGGCGTACTGGAATTTCAGCTCGGGCATGAATGAGAAGTTCATCCCGTACAGGCTGAACACCACGGTCGGAATCGCGAGAATCGCCCCCCAGCCCGCCAGCCGCTTGACCACTTCGTTCTGGCCGACCGTGACCAGGGCCAGGTTGACCTGCACCGCCGTGGTCAGCATTTCGCGCACCACGTCGAGCGTTCGCACCAGCCGGCTGGCATGGTCCGCAATGTCGCGGAAGTACGCGCGCAGTTCCTTCGGCACCAGGTCTTCGTGCAGACGGATCAGCTGGCCGCAAATATCCTCGACCGGGCTGACCGCGTTGCGCAGCCTCAGCACCTGCCGCTTGATGTCATAGAGCCGCTCGATGGCCCGGCGATCGAACTCGTCACGGAAGATGCCCTGCTCCAGCTCCGCAAAGGTGTCTTCGAGACGCGCCGCCAGCGGCATGTAGTGATCAACCACGAAGTCCATCAGCGCGTACAGCACGTAGCCCGGGCCGTTGGCGAGCCCGTGGGGGTCGTGCTCGCAGCGCTCGCGCACCGGCGCGTAGGTGCTGCTGGCGCCGTGCCGCACGGAAACCACGTAGTTCGGACCGACGAAGAGGTGCGTTTCGCCGACCACCACTTCCTCTTCCACCAGCTGTGCGGTGTTCAGGACGACAAAGACCGAATCGCCATAGGATTCCAGCTTGGGCCGCTGATGCGCATCGAGCGCATCCTCCACCGCCAGCGGGTGCAGGCCGAACACCTGCTGCACCTGGCGCAGCAGCGCCAGGTCGGGCTCATGCAGGCCCAGCCACACGAACGTGCCCGGTACGCTGATGGCGCCGGGAATCTCGCCGATCTCCACCGAGCCGATACGCTTGCCTTCGCGATAGGCCACGCAGTTGACGATTGCGCCCATGGGGACTCCCTTATCAGATGGCGCAATCGTAACAAGGCTTTGCCGCATCGGCCCGGCCCACGAGCCCGCCAGCGCAGGCGCGCCACGCGAACCACACTTTTGCAGCGACGTGCGGCGCATATCCGCGGCGCAAAGGAACGCACGGGCCACGCGGGAAACATCTTGCGCCAATTGTTACAGTTCGCGCCGGAGACGACGTTAGAATGTGGCATTTCCACGGTCACCCGGCTATGTCCCAGAAGAAATCGCCACGATTCGAGCTGCGCAGTGGCAACGTAGACGCCCTCCTCCTCGCCCTCCAGACCGCCGACATGGCTGCGCTGCGGGATGACCTCCTCTCCCGCTTCGAAGCAACCCCCGACTTCTTCTCCAATGACGTGATCGCGCTGGACCTGCGCACGCTGGAAGACGATCAGCAAGTGGCGCTCGAACAGGTGATCGACACGCTTGCCGCGCTCAAGGCCCGTGCCATCGGCGTGGTGGCGCGCGAGGCACAGCGCGGCTGGGCGGAAGGCTTCGGCCTGCCGCTGCTCGACAGCCAGAGCCGCCGCGGCGGGCGCGCGTCGGAATCGCCCGACCGTGCCGCCGCGGCAAAAGCCGCCGAGCAGGCCGAGCGGGCCGCCGCCGAACAGGCCGCGCAAGCGGAAGCGGCAATTGCCGCGGCACATGCCGCCACCGACGCAGCAGTCGCCGCCGCGGTACGCCAGACCCAGACCATCCTGATCGACAAGCCGCTGCGCTCCGGCCAGCAGGTGTACGCGCATGGCGACGTGGTGATCCTCGATGTGGTCAGCTACGGCGCCGAGGTGATTGCCGAAGGCAATATCCATATTTATGCCCCGCTGCGCGGCCGCGCGCTGGCGGGGGTCAAGGGCAACCAGCAAGCGCGCATTTTCTGCACCTGCCTGGAGGCCGAACTGGTTTCGATCGCCGGCATCTACCGGACCGCGGAGCAGACGCTTCCGGCCGATGTGCTCGGCAAATCGGCGCAGGTACGCCTGGCCGAGGAAAAACTCATTCTCGAACCGCTGCGGACGAAGTAATCGCGGCCCATCGGGATCTGAATCACAGCAGCAACAACCCATTACTGGACCAAAGAGCCATGGCAAAAATCATCGTTGTGACCTCCGGCAAGGGAGGCGTCGGCAAGACCACCACCAGCGCCAGCTTTGCCGCCGGCCTGGCCCTGCGCGGCAACAAGACTGCCGTGATCGACTTCGACGTCGGCCTGCGCAACCTCGACCTGATCATGGGTTGCGAGCGCCGCGTGGTGTATGACCTGATCAATGTGGTGCAGGGCGAAGCCAACCTGAACCAGGCCCTGATCAAGGACAAGAAGTGCGAAAACCTGTTCATCCTGCCGGCCTCGCAGACTCGCGACAAGGATGCGCTGACCAAGGACGGCGTCGAGAAGGTCATCAAGGGCCTGATCGACATGAACTTCGACTACATCATCTGCGACTCGCCCGCCGGCATCGAATCCGGCGCGCTGATGGCCATGTACTTCGCCGACGAAGCCCTGATCGTCACCAACCCGGAAGTCTCCTCGGTGCGTGACTCGGACCGCATTCTCGGCATCCTGGCCTCCAAGACCAAGCGCGCCAGCGAAGGCGGCGACCCGATCAAGGAACACCTGCTGATCACGCGCTACAACCCGAAGCGCGTGCACGGCGGTGAAATGCTTTCGCTGACCGACATCCAGGAGATCCTGCGCATCAAGCTGATCGGCGTGGTGCCCGAATCCGAGGCAGTCCTGCATGCCTCCAACCAGGGCACGCCCGCCATCCACCTGGAAGGCACCGACGTGGCGGACGCCTATGGCGACATCGTCGATCGCTTCCTGGGCAAGGACAAGCCGATGCGATTCACCGACTATCAGAAGCCGGGGCTGCTGTCGCGCATCTTCGGCAACAAATAAGGAGGACTCATCCCCATGTCGATCCTGTCCTTCCTGCTGGGGGAAAAGAAGAAGTCGGCTTCAGTCGCCAAGGAACGGCTTCAGATCATCCTTGCCCACGAACGCACCGGCCACTCGGCGCCCGCCGACTACCTGCCGGCCCTGCAACGCGAACTGGTCGCGGTGATCTCGAAGTACGTCAAGATCAGCGACCAGGACCTGCGCGTCAGCCTCGAACGCCAGGACAACCTGGAAGTCCTGGAAGTCAAAATCGAGATCCCGCAGAGCTGATTCCCTGCTCTTGCCTCAATACGGCCGCTCCCGGCTTCCGGGAGCGGCCGTGTTTATTTGCGCGCGCCGTCTGTTGCCATAAAACGTCGTCCAATCTGCCGCAAAGCATCAAATCGGTATTGTGTAGCGGCCAGACAACGCTTTTGCACCAAAATCCTGCTCAAATCCGTGCGCCAGCGAGGATTTGTGTCCGAAGCTCCGGTGTTTTGTTAAATTTTCGCGGCGTTTACACGAAACGTAGACCCCGTCCCCGTCGTGATCCGACGGAGAACAGTACAAGACAGAAAAGGAGCACCATGAAGAAATCGGCCATCGTTCTCGCAGCCGGCAGCCTGTTGGCAGGTTCGGCTTTCGCACAAAGCTCGGTTACCCTCTACGGTATCGTCGACCAGAGCATCCGCTTCACCACCAACTCCGACCCTCAGAACCACAGTCAGACGCAACTGACCAATGGCGCGGTCACCAACAGCCGCTGGGGCCTGAAGGGCAGCGAAGCCCTGGGCAATAACCTGAAGGCGATCTTCCAACTGGAAAACGGCTTCGATCCGGATACGGGCAAGGCCAACCAAGGCGGTCGCCTCTTCGGTCGTCAGGCATATGTTGGCCTGAGCGGCGAATTCGGTGCCATCAAGCTGGGCCGCCAGTACACCGAAGGCTTTAATTTCTTCGGCGACTATGATCCGCTGACCATTGGTAACTACGACAACAACGCCTGGCCCTTCTTCCTCACGCAGTTCCGCAGCGACAACGTGGTCAGCTACTCCGGCAAGTTCGGTGGTCTGAATGTTGGCGCCAGCTATGGCTTCGGTGAGAAGCCTGGCAGCTTCACGCACGCACAAACCAACCCGCCTAATGGCAATGCGCCCTACTTTGGCGCCCGCGCTGCATATGAAGTCGGCCCGTGGGGTGTTGGCGGCGTGTACCAGGAATTCCGTGACACGAACGGCAACAAGCAGCAAATGTGGGGTGCCGCCGGTAAGTACGCCTTTGGCCCGGCCAAGGTTTTCCTCGGCTACATCGGCGGCAAGGATAAGACTGGCCTGATCGACGCCGCTTTCTTCACGCCGTCGAGCAGCGCCAATCCGATCCCGGCTGGTGGCAATTACACGGCAAGCCCGCGTAAGGACAACATCGGCTACATCGGCGCGACCTACCAGGCCACTCCGGCTCTGGCGCTGACCGGCGTGTTCTATGGTGATCACATTAAGAACACGAACGGCCTGGCTGATGTCAGCGGCAACCGCTACACCGGCGTCCTTCTGGCTGAATACTCGCTGTCCAAGCGTACCCAAGTCTATGGCACCGTGGACTACAACAAGGTGACCGGTGGCGCGAAGACCCAACTGCCGGGCAGGGACAACCAGCTCGGCCTGGGCGCTGGCATTCGCCACATCTTCTGATTGTTATCTGATCAGTCTGGCAAAAAGCCGACCTTCGGGTCGGCTTTTTTTTATGCCCGCGGCCTGCGCGGCAGCCAGAGATACCAGCCTGCCTCGGTGAAGCCAGGGGCTCGCGCGCATCGTCGCTACCACGTCGATCCATCTTCGCGCACGGTGGACAGCCACCTGTCGCGCATCCGGACCAAGCTGTCACTGTGGCCGCACAATGGCGTGCTGCTGTCTGCCATTTATGGCTGCGCAGCCGTCCTGATCCGGCCTAGCTCAGTCGGCCTTGATGCCCGCTTCCTTGACGATACGGGCGTTCTCCGTGGATTCCTCGCGAATTGCCTTGGCAAATTGCGCAGCGGTGCCGCCGGTCGGCACTTCGCCGCCCTTCAGCAGTCGCTCGCGGACCTCGGGCTCGGCCAGCGCCTTGTTCAGCTCGGCGTTCAGGCGCTGGATGATGGCGGGCGGCGTCTTGCCCGGGGCGAAAACGCCGAAGGTGGACGTCAGGTTCGCCTTCGGATAGCCGAGTTCGGCCAGGGTCGGCACGCTGGCCAGTCCGTCGATGCGCCGGGGCGCTCCGACGGCAATGGCGCGCAGGCGGCCGGCCTGCATATGCTGGGTCAGTATCGGGCTGGCGTTGGTGCTCATCACCTCGAACTGGCCGCCCAGCGCATCGTTCATCTGCTGGCCGGCGCCCTTGTAGGGGATCAGCGTCAGCTCAGCCTTCGATTTGGCCTTGACCTGTTCCAGCACGACATGACCGACCGTGCCCAGGCCCGATGTCGCCCAGCGCACCGAACCCGGCTTGGCCCTGGCCTGCGCGACCAGGTCCTGGAAGGTCTTGCCGCCGAAGCTCTGCGTCGCAACGATCAGCACGGGCGAGTACATCACGCTCATCACCGGCGCCACGTCGCGCTGCGGATCGTAGTTGACGCGGCCCACGTGCGGATTCAGCGTCAGCGGGCTGGAGGAGGCAAAGCCCAGCGTGTAGCCGTCCGGCGCCGCCTTGGCCACGGCTTCGATGCCAATGCTGCCGCCGGCGCCGGCCTTGTTCTCCACCACCACCGACTGCCCCATCTGCGCCGACAGGCGCTCCCCCAGGGCGCGTGCCACCGCATCGCTGATGCCGCCGGTGGGATAGGCGACGATGATGCGGATCGGGCGGCTGGGATAAGTGTCGGCTGCGGCGGCGGGTTGTGCGGCCATCAGGCTGACGGCGCCAAGGGCGGCCAGCAGCGGCAAGCGGGAAGAGAAGGCCATGACGGAGAAAGGACCGCGAAGAAATGGATGGATGGAGGCGGCGCGCGGAAGATCTGGAACCCGCATCGCTGCGCCTGTGAAGGCAGCCGTAATCTTAGCCGATCGCCCTCAGCGCACGAGCGGGTGTTCCGGCACCCAGGACACGAACAGCTCATTGGCGCGATCGTACAGCCGCCACACGGTGCCGCAGTCGCGGCAGCTGAAGGTCATCATGCTGAACGGCACGCCTGCCGCATTCTGGCTGATTGCGGTCGCCGAGTTGCGCAAGGTCAGGCATGAAGGTGGCTCGCGCCGGCGCGGATCGGCGGCCAGCGCCAGGCAGTTGGCGCAGGCCGGCACGGCAGGCGCAGCGGATGCGGCAGAAGGGGAAGGCGTGGGGGGCGGCGGTACGGCAGACTTCATGTCCGCCATGATGCCGCAAAACTGGCGCCGGCAACTACCTCCGTTGCACGGCCGCGCGCTGGCCCAGCCAGACGCTGGCCAGCACCAGCGCGGCGCCGGCGGCCTGCACCAGTGTCAGCGCCTGGCCCAGCACCACGAAGCCGAGCACCGTGGCGCTGACCGGACTTAGCAGCCCTAGCGCCGAGACGGCGGAAGTCGGCAGCCGGCCGATGCCGCGGAACCACAGTGCGTAGCTGAAGCCCGCCCCGGCGATGCACAGCCACGCGTATCCAAGCCAGTTGGCGAGCGTAAAGTGTCCGGGCAAAGGTTCCAGCGCCAGCGCAAACGGCAGCAGGAACAGGCCGCCCGCGCACAACTGCCACGCGGTCATCACCAGCGGCGATACCGGCGGATGCCAGTGCCGCGTCAGCACCGTGCCAACCGCCATCGACATCGCACCCGCCGCCGCCGCGCAGACCCCGATCGCGTCCAACCGCGCCGCCGGCCCGAGCACCAGCAGGGCCACCCCCAGCACGCCACCAGCGCCGGCAAGCCACGCCGCCCGGCCCGGCCGTATCCGCAGCGGCGCCCACGCCAGCGCGACCACTATCAGCGGCTGGATCGCGCCGACGGTCGCCGCCACCCCGCCCGGCAGCCGGTATGCCGCGATGAACAGCATGGCCTGGAAGAAGCCGATATTGAGCACGCCCAGCACCGCCGCCCGCCACCACCAGCCGCCTCTCGGCAGTTGCCGCCCCACCGCCAGCATCGCCAGCCCCGCCGGCAGCGCCCGGATCACCACCGACAGCAGCGGCTGCCCCGGCGGCAGCCACTGGCGCGTTCGAGGTCATTGCAGACCTCGGCTGCGGCATGAACTCCCACAAGAAGGGCCTCAAGCGCCTGCTCGAGGATGTGGTGGAGGGGCGCGTCGGGCGGCTGGTCATCACGCACAAGGACCGTTTGCTGCGTTTTGGCGCGGAACTGGTATTGGCCATCTGCGAAGCAAAGAACGTCGAGGTCGTGATCCTCAATCAGGGCGAGGACACCACGTTCGAGGAAGACTTGGCCAAGAGGTTCGGCTTCATATCTCGATATCAAGATAGTCTGAACTTTACGAAGCAGATAGTTTGATGTCAAGATTCTTGAATTCGATGAATCCACCCTGCCCCGCCATGTCCGCCCGCAGCAAGCCTCAGCCACCCGACCGCGCCGACCATGTCGACGCCATCCTCGCCCAATGGGCGCGCGAGAGGCCAGACCTGGATGTCTCGCCGATGGGTCTGATCGGCCGGCTCGGCCGGCTGAACCGCCATACCGGGCGCGCCGTCGAGGCCGCGCTTGCCGAAACCGGGCTGTCGCCGTGGGAATTCGATGTGCTGGCCACGCTGCGCCGCTCCGGCGAGCCCTATGCCTTGTCGCCCGGGGCACTGATCGAATCGCTGATGATTACCTCGGGCACAATGACCAACCGGCTCGATCATCTCGAGCGCGCAGGGCTGATCCGGCGCCAGCCCAACCCCGAGGATCGCCGCGGCCTGCTGATCGAACTGACCGCCGCGGGCCGCGAGCGCGTCGACCGCGCGCTCGAGATCCATGTCGCCAACGAGCATCGGCTGCTCGAGGCGCTGAGCGCCGCGGAACGCGCTCAGCTGGCCGGCCTGCTGCGCCGCTGGCTGCTGGCGTTCGAGCCGGCCGACTGAGGCCGGCGGGGAATCAGCCCGCTTTCTTGCGCCCGCCCAGGTCCGGCAGGAACACCGCCAGCAAGCCCAGCAGCGGCAGGTAGGCGCACAGCTGGTAGACCGCGCGGATGCCGTGCGAATCGGCCAGCCCGCCCAGCACCGCGGCGCCGATGCCGCCCATGCCGAAGGCAAAGCCGAAGAACATGCCCGACACCATGCCGACCTTGCCCGGGATCAGCTCCTGCGCAAAGACGAGGATGGCCGAGAACGCCGAGGCGAGGATAAAGCCGATGACGAAGGTCAGCACGCCGGTCCAGAACAGGTCCACGTGCGGCAGCACCAGCGTGAACGGCGCCACGCCGAGGATCGAAGCCCAGATCACGCGCTTGCGCCCAATGCGGTCGCCGATCGGTCCGCCCAGGATGGTGCCGGCCGCCACCGCGAACAGGAACACGAACAGGTAGAGCTGCGCTCTCTGGCGCGCCAGCCCGAAGCGCTCCATCAGGTAGAAGGTGTAGTAGGTGGTCAGGCTCGCCATATAGAAGTACTTGGAGAACACCAGCACCATCAGCACCAGCATGGCGCGCACCACCACGCGGGTCGGCAGGCGGGCCGCCGTTGCGCCGGCACCCTTGCTCTTGCGGGCGCCGTGCGCGAGCTGGCGCGCATACCAGCCGCCGATCTGCCACAGCACGAAGATTGCCAGCAGCGCCGCCAGCGAGAACCACGCCACGCTCGATTGCTGCTGGACGATGCCCGCCGCCAGCAGCGGCCCCATCGCGCTGCCGCCATTGCCGCCAACCTGGAAGATCGACTGCGCCAGTCCGTGCCGCCCGCCCGAGGCCATGCGCGCCACGCGCGACGACTCCGGATGGAAGATCGACGAGCCGGTGCCGACCAGCGCCGCCGCCACCAGCAGCACGCCGTAGGTCGGCGCCACCGACAGCAGCAGCAGGCCTGCCAGCGTGAAGCCCATGCCGATCGCCAGCGAGTGCGGCCTGGGATGCTTGTCGGTGTACAGGCCCACCACTGGCTGCAGCAGCGACGCCGTGATCTGGTAGGTCAGCGTCAGCATGCCGATCTGGGTGAAGCTCAGGTTGAAGCCGCCCTTCAGCATCGGATAGATCGCCAGGATCAACGACTGGATCATGTCGTTGAGGAAGTGGGCGAAGCTGATTGCCGACAGCACGCGGAAACCGGTACGTTCGGCCTGCTGGCCGGGTTGCTGTGCGGCGGTCTGCGATGCGCCTTGCGGCGCGGAGTCGATGGTTGTGCTCATTGGCGGCTCTCGACGGGGTAGAAGCGGACAGCGGGGCGCTGGCCATGATGTGGATGAGAACCGATGCTAGCTGGCGCGTTTTCGCCTGTCCTGCGAGAATGGGTCCGCAACCTTGGAGAAAAGGACATGCAGCGCCCTGCTCGTCGCTCCTTCACCACCTCCGGCGGCTTCCAGCAGCCTGACATTCCCCGCGCGCCGACGCCCGAATCGCTGGCGCTGGGCAACACCTACGGCGACTCGCCGCCCTACGTCCGCTTCGACCGCAGCCCGATGCCGGTCACCGCTATGGCGGCCGATTACCTGCCCGGCCACGTCACCAATCCGCACCAGCATCCGCATGCGCAGCTGATCCATGCCGTGCACGGCGTGATGGTGGTCTGCACCGCCGAAGGCCAGTGGATCGTGCCGCCCACGCGCGGCATGTGGATGCCGGGCGGGACCACGCACTGGATCCGCATGGTCGGCCGCGTGCAGATGCGCACCGCCTATATCCGCCCCGATGCCGCACCCGACCTGCCCGAGCGCTGCACGGTGCTGGGCATCTCGCCGCTGCTGCGCGAACTGATCCTGGCGGCGATCGACATTCCCCTGCCCTACACCGCAGATTCGCGCGATGGCCGGCTGATGCGCCTGCTGCTGGATGAAGTGATGCTGGTGCCGTCGCTGCCGTTGCACCTGCCGAGCCCCACCGACGACGGCCTGCGCCAGATCTGCAGCGCAATCGTTGCCGCGCCCGATACACCGCTCACGCTGGCGGACTGGGGCCAGCGCCTCGGCGTGGACCCCAAGACCATCCAGCGCCGCTTTGCGCGCGAAACGGGGATGACCTTCGGCCAATGGCGCCAGCAGGCGCGGCTGCTGGCCGCGCTGGAAAAACTGGCGGGAGGGAGCAAGGTCGTGGATGTGGCGCTCGACCTGGGCTATGAGAGCCCGAGCGCCTTTGCCACCATGTTCCGGCGGCAGTTCGGCGTGCCGCCCAGCGCGTTCTTCCGCTGAGCGGCCATGGCTGGCGGCGCTGAAGGACTCAGCGCGCCAGGTAGCGTTCGACCAGCCGCGTCCAGTAGGCCGCGCCCACGGTCAGGTTGTCGTCGTTGAAGTCGTAGCCGGCGTTGTGCAGCAGCGGCTGGTTGGCGCCGTTGCCCAGCCGCACGAAGCAGCCCGGGCGCTGCTGCAGGAAATAGGCAAAGTCCTCGCTGCCGGCGATGCGCGCGGCCTGCGACACCACCTTGTCGGCGCCCACCAGCTCTTCGGCGATCTGCTGCGCGAACTCGGTTTCGCGCTCGCTGTTGATCAGCACCGGATAGCCGCGCACATAGTCCACCTCGGCCACGGCGCCGTAGCCTTCGGCCTGCGCAGCCGCCAGCGCGCGGATGCGCGTTTCCAGCGAGGCGCGCACCTCGGGGCTGAACGAACGCACGCTGATCTCCATGCGCGCGCTGTCCGGGATCACATTGGGCGCATGGCCGGCGTGCAGCGTGCCGATGGTGACCACCGCGGTCTCGTTCGGATCGACATAGCGCGACACCACCGACTGCAGCGCCATCACCAGGCTGCCCGCCACCAGGATCGGGTCGATCGACTGGTGCGGGCGGGCCGCGTGGCCGCCCTTGCCGCGGATGGTGATGGTGACCGTGTCGCAGGCCGCCATGAACGGTCCGGCGCGGAACAGGAAGGTGCCCTGCTCCACGCCTGGGTGATTGTGCAGGCCGAAGATGGCATCGCACGGAAATCGCTCGAACAGGCCATCCGCCAGCATCCGCTCGGCTCCGCCGCCGGCGCCGATTTCCTCGGCCGGCTGGAAGATCAGGTGGACGGTGCCGTTGAAGTTGCGCGTGCGCGCCAGCTGTTTGGCGGCGCCCAGCAGGATCGCGGTGTGGCCGTCGTGGCCGCAGGCGTGCATCCGGCCCTCGTTGACGCTCGCGTACGGCAGACCGCTGCGCTCGTGGATCGGCAGCGCGTCCATGTCCGCGCGGATGCCGATGCTGTGCCCGCCCTGCCCGCTGCCCGCGGTGCCTGTCAGCGAGCCGACCACGCCGGTCCCGCCCACGCCGCGCGTAACCTGGTAGCCCCAGGCTTCCAGCAGGCTGGCGATCAGCCCGGAGGTGCGGACCTCGTCAAAGGCGAGTTCGGGATGCTGATGGATATTGCGCCGGATCGCTTCGAGTTCCGCGCGGCTGTCCAGGGTGTCGGCCAGCGCGCAGAAGCGGCGCTTCAGTGTGGTACCGAGGTAGGACTCGATCTCGGGGGCGTGTTCAGACATGGCATTGCTCTTCCGGCGGAACCTGTATAACCAGTATTTCACGCAGGAATGGCAACGGAAATGCCAAGTGTGCGATTTCCCGTAAAACTATGTAATCCGGCCGTTTTCGACACCAGAACTGTTGCTCGCACGGCACGGTTTGTATGGAAGTCCAACGCTTTGTATGAAAGCGTTTCGACGGGGAACCATTGCGATGATGTCTTTCGTCCCCTCTCCCGCTCGCGAGTGAGGGAACGGCCTGTGTCTCACCGCTCTGCGTAGGCCACCACCCTCTGCGTCTGCACGCCGAGCCCGTCGACGCCCAGCCGCATGGTGTCCCCCGCCTTCAGGTAGCGCGGCGGCTTGAAGCCCATGCCCACGCCCGGCGGCGTGCCGGTGGCAATCAGGTCGCCCGGCAGCAGCGTCATGAAACGGCTGACATAGCTCACCACCGTGGCCACGTCGAAGACCATGGTGGCCGTGCTGCCCTTCTGCACGCGCTCGCCGTTGACCTCCAGCCACAGGCCCAGCGCCTGCGGATCGGGCACTTCGTCGCGGGTCACCAGCCACGGGCCGGCCGGGCAGAAGGTGTCGCAGCCCTTGCCCTTGTCCCAGGTGCCGCCGCGCTCGATCTGGAATTCGCGCTCGGAGACGTCATTGACCACGCAGTAGCCAGCCACGTGCCGCAGCGCCTGGTCGCGCGAGACGTTGCGGGCGGTGCTGCCGATGACCACGCCCAGCTCCACCTCCCAGTCGGTCTTTTCCGACCCGAGCGGCAGCATCACGTCGTCATCGGGGCCGTTGAGCGAGCTGTTGGCCTTGAGGAAGACAATCGGCTCGGCCGGCAGCGGCATGCCGGCCTCGGCGGCGTGGTCCGCATAGTTCAGGCCGATCGCGATGATCTTGCCGATACCGGTCCAGGGCACGCCGAAGCGCGCGCCCTCCACCACCGGCAGCGATGCGGCGTCCACCTGCGCCAGGCGCGCCAGCGCCGCCGGCGCGAGGTCGGCCGCGCCGATATCGGCGATCACGCCGGACAGGTCCCGCACGCGCCCCTGCGCGTCAATCACGCCCGGGCGCTCCGCGCCGGGCTGGCCCACTCGTACCAGTTTCATAGTCTCCCTCAGGCTGCTGTCTTCGAATTGGCGAGGCGGCCGGCGGGCTCGGCGAGCGAGCGCTCGACCACACTCAGGACTTCTTTCGCGGTGTTTTCGGAGTGCCAGCGCATGACCTGCGCCAGGCGCGGCCGACCGGGCTCGCGCAGCGCGGCCATGATGGCCTCATGTTCCTCATGCGACTCCTGCCAGCGCAGCATGTCGGCATTGGCGGCGCCGCGCGCGCGATGGACCTTGCTCATCAGCGAGGCATAGATGCCAGCCAGCACCGGATTGGCGGCGCCGTCGATGATGAGCTGGTGGATTTCCTGATTGATGCGGAAATAGTCGGTGCGGCGCCCGGCCGCATGGGCATCGATCATGGCCTGGTGGCGGCGCTCCAGCCGCGTCATGGAGGCGTCGGTCAGGCGTTGCGCGGCCAGTTCACCGGCCGTGGCCTCCAGCCCGTGCAGGGTTTCGAACGTGGCGCGCAGCTCGTCCAGGTCCAGCGGCGCGACGCGATAGCCGATGTATTGCCGGTGCAGCACCAGCCCTTCGGACACCAGCACCTTCAGCGCCTCGCGCAGCGGTGTCTTCGAGACATCGAAGACCTCGCAGAAGGCCCGCTCGTCGATGCGGACGCCGGGTGGCAGTTCGCCCTCTTCGATCATCGTGCGCAGGCGGGCCGCAATTTCGGCAGACATGCCCAGCGTGCGCAATCGGGCGTTTTTGGGAAGCGTTTGTGTCACGGACGTCACCAGAATTGGGAAATGCACCACGAGAAGGCTATCACACCCTCAAATTGTGCACACGCACCAACGTAAAATCAATGACTTACGAGAGTTGTAATTACAGATTACGTATCCTATACTCCGGCCAGTTGCGCGACACCTGATCAGAAACGCCTCACCCAAAGGACTAAAAGGAGACAACCGTCATGCAAACGACAAGCCGGGCAGCCACGCTCGCGGAGAACAGGAGCTCCGTGCGCTGGAAGATTTTCCTGATGATGCTGTTGCTCGTCGCGATCAATTACATTGACCGCGCCTCGCTGTCGGTGGCCATGCCACTGATCGCCAAGGAGTTCGACCTCAGTCCCGCCATGCAGGGGCTGATCCTCAGCTCCTTCTTCTGGACTTACGCATTCATGCAGATCCCGGGCGGCATGCTGGCTGACAAGTACAAGCCACGCATCGTGATTGCCTGCGCCACCGTGTTCTGGGGCTTCTTCCAGGCGATCGCGGCGGTCTGCACCAACGCCACCTCGCTGCTGCTCACCCGGCTCGGGCTGGGCGCCTCCGAAGCACCGATCTACCCGGCCGGCGGCAAGCTCAACGCCATCTGGATGACGCAGAACGAACGCGGTCGCGGCGCCACGCTGCTGGACGGCGGCGCGCCGCTGGGCGCAGCGCTCGGTTCTCTCATCATTGCCGGGCTGATCAGCGAACTCGGCTCGTGGCGCATGTCGTTCGTGGTAGCCGGCGTCGGCACCGTGCTCGCCGGCTTCGTGGCCTGGTGGTACATCCGCAATTCGCCGCGCGAACACAACGGCGTCAATGAACTCGAAGCGCGCCATATCGAGGATGCGCATGCCCTCGAGCACAGCGCCGAGCCGACCAACCTGTCCGGCCGTTCGCTCGACTTCTTCAAGTACCGCTCGGTGTGGTGCATGGCCATCAGCTGGATGTGCTTCAACGCCGTCTTCTACGGCCTGCTCACCTGGATGCCGACCTACCTGAGCAAGGCCCGCGGCTTTGACCTCAAGACGATGGGCGGCGCGAGCTTCATCATCTTCATGAGCGGCTTCGTCGGCGAACTCGTCGGCGGCTGGATCGCCGACAAATGGAAAGAAGCCGGCGGCCGCCCCAACGTGGTGATGCGCACGCTGTTCGGCATTGCGGCCGTCGTCGCCACCGTGTCGATCTTTTCGGTGGCCTATGTCACCGACGCAGTGGCCGTTGTGGCGCTGCTCTCCTCCACCCTCTTCTTCCTGCGCTGGTGCGGCCTGTTCTGGTCCGTGCCGTCGATGCTGGGCACCCGCAACAAGATTGGCTTCCTGGGCGGCCTGATGAACCTGGGCGGCAATATCGCCGGCATCAGCGTGCCGATCATCGTCGGCCTGATCGTGCAGGCCACGGGCTCCTACTTCCTGGCGCTGATGTTCTTCGCGGCCGCCGGCGTGGGCCTGCTGTTCGCTTCCACGGCGATCGACTACGAGACGAAGATTCCGGTCTGACCCCCCGGGGCGCTGCACGCGCCCATCCACGCAAACCCGATTTGCACATGCCGCGCTGCCATCGACAGCGCGGCAGTGGAGGAGACTCCCCATGAAACGTCTGTCCCCTGTGTTCGCGGCTGCCCTGCTGGTGCTGGGCGCCGCGCAAGCCCACGCCGCCCCGGCCACGTCCGTCAGAGCCACTGCCGAAGGCATCCCCACAGCCCAGCCGGAAGCGGTTGGCGTCGATTCAAGCAAGCTCGTCGCGCTGTCCGAATGGATCCGCCATGACAAGCTCGATGTGCGCAGCCTGCTCGTCATCAAGGACGGCAAGCTGGTGTTCGAGCGCTACGGCGACGGTCTCTCGCGCGACTACAACCACGAGCTCTATTCGGTCACCAAGTTCATCAGCGCCCTGCTGGTCGGCACGCTGGTCGGCGACGGCAAGCTGAGCGCCGAAGAGTCGCCGGTACCGCGCCTGGCGGCTGCACGCCCTGACCTCGCCGCCGCGCTGGCCGACAAGCAGGCCATCCAGCTGCGCCACCTGATGTCGATGTCCAGCGGACTGTCGTACAAGCTGGTGGAAGGCACCGACACGCTCTACTACGGCGTGCCGGACCGCCTGCGCGTGGCGGCCTCCGCCGCCGTGCGCACCAGGGCCGGCGCCGAGTTCGACTACATCGACGTCAACCCGGTGCTGGTCGGTGCCACCGTCACCCAGGCCGCGGGCCAGCCCGAAGACCAGTATGCGAAGGCCCGCCTGTTCGGTCCGCTCGGCATGAGCCACTACCGCTGGGACGGCGCCGACGGCAAGGGCGCGGTGTCAGGCGGCTGGGGCCTGCGGCTGCGCTCCATCGACATGGCCAAGCTCGGCATGCTGATGTTGAACCAGGGCCGCTGGAACGGCCAGCAGATCGTGCCGGCCTCGTGGGTCGCGCGCATGACCACACCGGCCGGGCCGGCGAAGGACTACGGCTTCTACTGCTGGGTCAACAACATCGTGCAGAGCGAACGCGAGTTCAGCGCGATGGGCTACAAGGGGCAGTTCATCACGGTGCTGCCGAAGCAGAACGCCGTGATCGTGATGAACAGCATCATGTCGACGCAAGGCGGCCTGCGCGATGCGGCCTACCTTGACCTGTACCGGCGCATGGTGAACCAGTATGTGCTGCCCGCGCTGCAAGCAGGCAAGTCCGTCCGGCCAGATGCCGCGCGGCAGGCTGCGCTGCAGAAGGAACTGGAACTGGCGCATGCCAGCCAGGGCGTGCCCGGCACCGCCCTCGCCTTCAACGACAAACCCGAACAATAAGAATGCAGAGGCGCCGCTCATGCAGTAGCGCCCGCCCAACTCCTGAGAACAACTGAAATGACCAAGAAAATCCGACTCGGCATGCTGACCCCGTCTTCCAACACGGCGCTCGAACCGATCACCAGCGCCATGGTCAGCGGCCTGCCCAACGTCAGCGCGCATTTCTCGCGCTTTACCGTGACCGAGATCTCGCTGCGCGACCAGGCACTCGGCCAGTTCAATCTCGACAAGATCCTCGCCGCCGCCAGCCTGCTGGCCGATGCGCGCGTCGACGTGATCGCCTGGAACGGCACCTCGTCGGGCTGGCTCGGCTTCGACAAGGACGAAGCGCTCTGCAGGCAGATCACCGAAGCCACCGGCATTCCCGCGACCACCTCGGTGCTGGCGCTCAACGAGATCCTGGAAAAGACCGGCGCGCGCCGCTTCGGGCTGGCCACGCCGTACCTGGACGATGTGCAGCAGCGCATCGTCGCCAACTACCAGCGCAGCGGCTTCGAGTGCGTGGCCGAGCGCCACCTCGACCTGCACGTGAACTACAGCTTCGCAGAAGTCCAGGAGCAGACCATCGGCGAAATGGTACGCGAGATTGCCGCGCAGAAGCCGCAGGCCATCACCACCTTCTGCACCAACCTGCACGCGGCGCACCTGGTCGAAGCCCTCGAAGCCGAGATCGATATCCCCATCTACGACACCATCTCGACCGTCGTATGGAAATCGCTGCGCCTGGCCGGCGTGGACACGCGCGAGCTGCGCGGCTGGGGCCGCCTGTTCCGCGAAGTGGAGTAACGAAGATGAGCGCCAACGACAGTCTCGACCTGGTGATCCGCAACGCGGATGTGGTCACCGCCTCCGATCGCTTCCGCTGCGACATCGGCGTGCGTGACGGCAAGATCGTCACGCTCGGCCACGGCTTGCCGCAAGGCGTGCGCGAGATCGATGCGCACGGGCTGCTCGCGCTGCCCGGCGGCGTTGACGGCCACTGCCACCTCGACCAGCCCATGCCGGAAGGCATGCGCATGGCCGACGATTTCTTCACCGGCACGCGCGCCGCCGTGTGCGGCGGCACTACCACGGTGATTCCGTTCGCGGCGCAGGAAAAGGGCGGTTCGCTCAAGGCTGCCGTGGCGGACTACCATCGCCGCGCAGAAGGCCGTGCCGTGATCGACTACGCCTTCCACCTGATCGTGGCCGACCCCACGCCCGCCGTGCTGGCGGACGAACTGCCGGCGCTGATCCGCAAGGGCTACACCTCGTTCAAGGTCTACATGACCTATGATGACCTCAAGCTATCGGACCGCGAAATGCTGTCAGTGCTCGACGTCGCCAGGGAGAACAACGCGCTCGTCATGGTGCATGCGGAGAACGCCGACTGCATTTCGTGGCTGACCGACAAGCTGGTCGGGGAAGGGCGCATCGCGCCGCGTTTCCACGGCATCGCACGTCCCGCCGCGGTCGAGCGCGAAGCCACGCATCGCGCCATCACCTTCGCCGAACTGGTCGATGTGCCGATCCTGATTGTGCACGTCTCCGGCAAGGAAGCGATCGAGCAGATCCGCTGGGCACAGGGCAGGGGACTGCAGATCCTGGCCGAGACCTGCCCGCAGTACCTGTACCTCACGGCGGAAGACATGGGACTCGAAGGCGATCACGGCTACGAAGGCGCCAAGTGCGTCTGCAGCCCGCCGCCGCGCGACCCGGAGAACCAGGCCGCCGTCTGGCGCGCGCTCACCAATGGCGTGTTCAGCGTGTTCTCGTCCGACCATGCGCCGTTCAACTACGACGATCCGCAGGGCAAGAAGCTCGGCGGCACGGCACAACCGTTCGACCATATTCCCAACGGCGTGCCGGGCATCGAGACGCGCCTGCCGCTGCTGTTCGACGGCGTGGCGCGCGGCAAGCTGTCGCTGCACCAGTTCGTGGAGCTGACGTCCTATCGGCCCGCCAAGGTGTACGGCCTGTATCCGCGCAAGGGCACCATCGCAGTAGGTGCCGATGCCGACATCGTGCTGTGGGATCCGTCGCGCAAGGTCCGCATTGCCAACGAGGCGCTGCATCACGCGGTGGACTACACGCCGTATGAAGGCATGGAAGTCACCGGGTGGCCGGTGCATTGCCTCTCGCGCGGCGAACTGCTGGTCGAGGATGGCAAGTACCTGGAACCCGAGGCGGGAAGAGGGCGTTTCCTGGAAGCCGGCGCGCCGGAACTGAGCTGAGTTGAGCGGAATGCAACCATGAACATCCTGATCGTCAATCCCAATACCTCGCAGTCGGTTACCGACCTGATCGAGGCCGAGGCCCGGCGCACGGCGTCGCCGGATACGACGCTGACCATGGCCACCGCGCCGTTTGGCGTTGCCTACATCGAGACGCGCTTTGAAGCGCTGGTGGGCGGCTACGCGACTGCCTGCGCCGCCGCCGAACACATTGGCAAGTTCGACGGCCTGATCGTCGCCGCATTCGGCGACCCGGGCCTGGCGGGCATCAAGGAGCTGTTCGATGTGCCGGTGGTCGGCATGACCGAAGCCGCGCTGGCAAGCGCCTGCCTGCTTGGGCAGCGCTTTTCCATCATCGCCATCTCCAACCGCATCCAGGCCTGGTACCGCGAATGCGTGGCGGCGAACGGCCTGAGCTCGCGGCTGGCCAGCGTGCGCTCGCTGCAGGAGCCGCTGCGCGATATCGGCAGCGTGCAGGAAGATCACTCGGCGCGGCTGGAGCAGATGGCCCTGCAGGCCGTGGAGCAGGACGGCGCGGACGTGATCATCGTTGCCGGCGCGCCGCTGGCGGGGCTGGCGCGTTCGCTCAAGGGGCGCATTCCGGTGCCGGTGGTGGACGGCGTGTCGAGCGCGGTCCGGCACTGTGAATCGCTGGTCGCGCTGTCGGCAGGCAGCGCAAAGCAGGGCAGCTTTGCACGCCCGCCGCGCAAACCCAACCTGGGGCTGCCGCCGGCGCTGGCAAAGCTGCTGGACTGAGGCCGGCCCGCGTGGGTCTGCACGATCCGCGCGGCCCTCGTCAGCGCATGACGGGGGCCGGCATCCGGTAGTTGTCCTGCGTCAGCAGGTCCAGCCCGCACGCGAGCGCATCGATCCAGTCGATGAATCGCGCCACCATCTCCTTGCCGCGAAACGACGGCCCGTGCTGCGGCACGATCCATTCGATGTCCATGGTTCGCGCCATCGCGGCCCACAGCCGGCAGGCGCGGTTGCCGCTCATGTAACGGCGGTGGAACGGCAACATCAGGCGGATGTGCGCATCGAAATCCGTCACTGTAGTGGCGGCCACGTCCGCGCCTGTCATCGCCGCGCCAAGGTCGCCGGAGAACAGGATCTTGCTGACCGGATCGTAGAACTGGAAATTTCCCTCGGAATGCAGGAAGTGCGCGGGCACCGCGACCAGTGAGCTGTGCCCGAGCGGGATATGCGTGCCTGCATCGGGAATCGTCACGATGCGCCCGGCCGTCTTGCCGGCCTGGCAGAAATGCGGCAGGAAGCGCGCCCACACACTGGAAATCATGATGCGGCAGTCGGAACCAGTCAGCCAGCGCCCGACCGACGCGACGATGTCCGGATCGGCGTGCGAGGCCAGCACATAGTCGAGCTGCTTGGGCGGAAAGTAGCGGCTGATGGTGAGGTACAGCTCGCTGTAGGTCATCTGCCCGCCGGGATCGATCAGCGCGCCATGCCCGTGATCGACGACCAGGAACTGGTTGGTCTGCACGACCTCGCCATGCGCCTCTTCGACCAGGTCGGTGAACATCAGGCAGGTATGCCCGTCCGCGTCGTACAACGTGATTCCCATCGTCTCGCTCCGCTCTTTGCAAGCGGCGACGTTACTCAGCGAATCCCGTTGCAATCTTGATGCGAATCAATGCAGATGGGAAAAACCTCCGCCTGCTGCCGGACTGTCGTCAGGCGAGGACACCTCGCCTGCGTGCCGGGGATTTCAGCGCGGCGCTGCCAGCAATTCCTCGACCTTCGCCACGAACTGCTTGTCGTCAGGCTTGGTCATGCTGTTGTAGCTGCCCACCACCTGGCCATTGCGGCCGATCAGGTATTTGTAGAAGTTCCACTTGGGCGAGGTGCCGGTTTCCTTCGCCAGCAGCGCGTACATCGGGTTGGCATCGCTGCCGCGCACGTGCGACTTGCCGAGCATCGGGAACTTGACGCCGTAGGTGTTGTAGCAGAAGTCCGCGATCTGCTTCTCCGAGCCCGGCTCCTGCGAGAAATCGTTCGACGGGAAGCCCAGCACGACCAGGCCGCGGTCGCGGTACTTGCTGTAGAGCGCCTCCAGCCCTTCGTACTGGGGCGTGAAGCCGCAGTAGCTGGCGGTATTGACCACCAGCACGACCTTGCCGGCGTACTGGCAGAGGTTCTGCGGGGCTTCGTCCTGCAGGCGCGGGAACTTGAAATTGAGCGATGCGGGACAGGCGCCCTCGGCTTGCGGGGCTAGCGCGGGCGCCGGCTTGTCGGCGGCGCGGGCAGGGTGCGGCAGCAGCGCGGCGCCGGCCGCGGCCAGTGCCAGCGCGCCGGCGAGGGCGGCCGGGCGAAGTTGTCGGAGGGTGGCAGGCGAAGAGAAACGACGCGTCATGGCGATGGGGCTCCGGATGGCGGCTCGCTGTATCGGGTACGCCATAGTCTACGCCGGTAGCGGCTTTGCGGCTGGCCAGCTCAGTCCATCGCCAGCGTTGCCGCGTGCTCCGTCACGCTGCCGCGCAGCTCCAGGTCCGGCATGCGGCGCACGATCAGCAATGCCAGGACGGCCGCGGCGGCGCCGGCGGCAAAGATCAGCTGGAAGCCCGATTCCACGCCGCCGGACAGGATCTGCCGTACTGCCGGCGACAAGTGCGCGAGCGCTTCGCTGCCGTGCCGCAGCGCGCCCAGGTCCAGCTGCTGCGTCACCCCGGCAGCCAGGGTAGCGTGGCGGAATTCCAGCGTCAGCAGCGTGCCGGCGAGGGCGCCGCCGAGCGCGCTGCCGAGCGAGCGCAGCACCAGCAGCGCGCCGGTGCCCGCGCCGGTATCGCGCCGCTCCAGCGTGTTCTGCACGCTCATCAGGGTGCCGACCATGGTCATGCCCAGGCCGACGCCGGCCACCGTCATCGCCAGCAGCACCAGCACCACCGGCAGGGCGGGCGAGATCAGCGCCAGCGCCACCAGTCCCAGCGTGGCGGCGATAAAGCCGCCGGTCAGGATGCCGCGCATGCGGCCCAGGCGCGGCGCCAGCCAGGCGACGACGAAGTTGCCAGCCACCGTCGCCAGCAGGAAGGGCATCACAAGCAGGCCGGACATCGACGCATCGGCGCCGCGCACCAGCTGGAAGTGCAGGGGCAGGGCGAAGATGCACAGGAAGATATTGAGCGCAGCCAGCGCCGATGCCGCCGTGCCCATCACATAGGCGCGATTGCGGAACAGCCGCGGCGGCAGCATCGGATCCGCGGCGCGGCGCTCCTGCCACGCCAGCGCCGCGATAGCGCCCACGGTGGCCAGCGCCAGCAGCCCCATCTCGGGCGAGATCCATTGGAATACGTCGCCGCCCCAGCTCATCGCCAGCAGGAAGGCCACGATGGCCACCGCCAGTAGCAGCGCACCCAGCCAGTCCACGCGCGGGCGGCCGCCGCGCGCCTGCAGCATTGCCAGTCCGCGGTAGCACATGAACATGGCCAGCAAGCCCAGCGGCACGTTGATCCAGAACAGCCAGCGCCACGACATGTGATCCGATACCCAGCCGCCCACCAGCGGGCCGGCGATCGACGCCACCGCCCACACCGTGGCCAGGTAGCCCTGGTAGCGCCCGCGCTGGCGCGGCGCCACCACGTCGGCGATGGCCGCCTGCGCCAGCGACATCAGGCCGCCGCCGCCGATCCCCTGCAGCGCGCGGAACAAGATCAGCTGGCCCAGCGACTGCGCCATCGCACATGCGACCGAGGCCAGGATGAACAGCGTGATTGCCACCATCAGCAGGCGGCGGCGCCCGAAGCTGTCGGAGAGCTTGCCGTACAGCGGCGTCGCCACGGTCGAGGTGATCAGATACGCGGTGACGATCCATGACAGATGCCCGAACCCATTCAGGTCGTTGGCGATGGCCGGCACGGCCGGGATCACCACGGTCTGGTCGAGCGCGGCCAGCAGGATGCACAGGACGATGCCGCCGATCACACGCATGATCGCGTGGTGGTCATGCACGGGAACGGGCGAAGACTGGGCCTGGCTGGAGGAAAGGGGGGAAGACATCGGGCAACGACCAAAAGCGCAGCCATCGGCTGCAAACGCACGGCAAATGCGGGAAATTTCCGACCCGAAACCCTGTCGCGCGGCATGGGAGACCGTGGCGGGCGGCCGAATTCAGCAACCGCATAATTATATGCGGTTATCGCATATCGGGTTGAACCCTCAACGACGGGCGAAAGGCGCCTCGCACGTCACCTGCATGAGGTCGGAGTCGCGTAAAGCCTGCATTTTCCAGCGGGCAAGACTGCGGGAACTCCGCTCACCGGCAACAAAGCCCCGCAATCGCATTCCCGGCCTCGAAGCGCCGGCTAGTGGCCGCCGCCCGTAATGTAGTGCTCCAGCTGACTGATGATGAACTGCTGCTCCGAGATGATGTCCTTGACCAGGTCACCGATCGACAGCATCCCGATCAGCTCCTCGCCGTTCATCACCGGCAGGTGGCGCAGGCGGTGCTGGGTCATCAATGCCATGCATTCATCGGTGCTCTGGTCGGCGCTGACATAGATCACCGCCGAGGTCATGATGTCGCGCACCAGCGTCTCGCGCGAGGTGCGCTGCATCAGGATCACCTTGCGCGCATAGTCGCGTTCGCTCAGGATGCCCACGATCTTGCCGTGCTCGATCACCAGCAGGGCGCCAATCCCCTTCTCCGCCATCAACTGAAGCGCGGCGTACACCGTCGCCGTGGGGGGAACGCTGAAGATGGCCTGACTCGGCTTGGATTCCAGAACCTGGCGTGCGGATTTCATCACCCCTCCTCTTCTGTCGTGAATGCATTGCGGCTGACGCTGGCCACGTTCATCCAGATTAGCAAAGGATCGCGCCCCCTTACAGGGTGACTTACACGAATCTTTGTAAAAACTGATCTGCACGCGATCGCGTCTGTAGCAATGACTTCATTCCATGGCTGCCCCGGCAAGTGCTGCAATGCACAGTTTCTGCATCTGCCTCATCCATTCCGCGTGCGGCACGGCAGCCTCCTGCACCAGCAAGCGGTAGCGCCGCGCGCCCCAGACCGCGAGCAACAGCGACTGCGCCATCGGTGCATCGACCGGGACCGGGAGATCCTCGCAGGCAGCCAGGGCCCGCTGCCACGCCGCCGAGAGTTCCTCGAACACGCGCCGGTGATGCTTGGGCTCCGCAATGCGCGATTCGAGCCTCAGCATGTCGTGGTCGTACACGATGCCGGCCGCTTCGTCATCAGCACCACAGGTGATGGCCACCAGCCGGCCCACGCGCGTGCGCCAGTCCAGTGCATTCGCCTGCGTGACGTCTTCGTCGATGCGCGCCAGCAGCCATTCCACCGTATGGCGCACGTAGCCGGACAGCAACGCATCCTTGCTCGGGAAGTATTCGTACAGCGTGCCGACCGAGAAGCCGGCTTCCAGCGCCACCGCACGCGTCGTCACCCCCTCCCAGCCGTGCCGGCGCCAAATCCGAACAAAAGCGTCGTAGATCGCGTTGACGGTGAAGTGCGCGCGCTGCTGCGAAGGCCGCTTGAGCGGCTTGCTGCGCGGCGTGGCGGGCGCGGGCGGGGCCGTGGCGGCAGCCGCGTCGTTTCCGAACCCGGCGGCGCGCGCGCGGCGATAGATTCTTGGCATCGGCCTCAGGGATTCATTGAGCAGCGAACCGGACAAGGAGACAGCATGACAGCCACGCAGCAGACAATCGCCGTGACCCGGCTTTTCACCCGCAAGGATGCCTTAAACGAAAGCCGGCTGGAAGCCAGCGAGGAGCCGGCCGGCGCCGCACCCGGCGAAGTGCTGCTGCGCATCGACCGCTTCGCCCTCACCACCAACAACATCACCTACGCCGCCTTCGGCGAGGCCATGCAGTACTGGGGGTTCTTTCCCACCGGACAGCATGAATGGGGACATATGCCAGTGTGGGGCTTTGCCGACGTGGTGTCGTCCACGGTGGACGGGGTCGACGTCGGTGAGCGCTTCTACGGCTACTTCCCCATCGCCAGCCACATCCGCATGCAGCCCGAACGCGTGACGGACCGCGGCTTCTACGACGCTGCGGAACATCGCGCCAGGCTGACTTCCGCGTACAACCAGTACACCCGCGTGCGCAACGACGCCGCCTACGCGCCCGAGCTGGAGAACTACCAGATGCTGTACCGGCCGCTGTTCATCACATCGTTCATGCTGGCCGACTTCCTGCAGGACAATCACTTCTTCGGCGCAAAGCGGCTGGTCGTGTCCAGCGCCTCGAGCAAGACTGCATATGGCACTGCCTTCTGCCTGGAGGATTTCCCGGAAATCTCGCTGGTCGGGCTGACGTCGAAACGCAACCGCGGCTTTGTGGAAGGCCTGCGCAGCTATGACGAGACGGTGACCTATGACGAGCTGGAAACGCTGTCAACGGATGTGCCGACGCTCTATGTCGATTTCTCCGGCGACGAGTCCCTGCGCGCCCGTATCCACCAGTATTTCGGTGCGTCGCTGGTCTACGACTGCTATGCAGGGTCCGCACAGAACACCGGCTTCCTGCGCGACCTGCGGTTGCCCGGGCCGAAGCCGGAGTTCTACTTCGCACCGGTGCAGATCCGCAAGCGCAATGCGGACTGGGGGCCACAGGAGGTCAATCGCCGTTTCAATGCGGCGCAGCGCCAGTTCATCGACCATGCGCGTGAGCCTGGCAATGGCTGGTTGTCGCTGATTCAGGAACGGGGATTTGGGGCGGCGCAGGAGAGGATTGCGCGGTTGGTGGCAGGGGGTGGGGAGCCGAAGGAAGGGTATGTGGTGGTGCTGGGGGATTGAGCGCAGGCGCTTCACAGGCCAATTGCATGTTCCCTCTCCCGCAAGCGGGAGAGGGAGCAAACCAGCGGTGCGACTCACTCCGTCAGCATCCGCACCTTCACCTTCTTGCCCTTCACCTTTCCATCATTCAGCCGCTTGACCGCCTCACGGCCAATCGCGCGATCCACCGCGATGTAGGTCGACATCTCCATCACGTTGATCTTGCCGATCTGCTCCTTGGTGAACCCGGCCTCGCCGGTCAGCGCGCCGAGGATATCGCCAGGACGGATCTTTTCCTTGCGGCCGCCCAGCATCTGCAGCGTGACCATCGGCGGCAGCAGGCGTTCGTCGCTCGCAGGCCTGAGTTCGGCCAGCGCGTGCCATTCGAACTCGCCGCCGTGGTGCTGCTCGATATTGCCCACGCGGCCCATCTCTTCCATGCTGACCAGGCTGAAGGCCCAGCCTTCCTGATCGGCGCGGCCAGTGCGGCCGATGCGATGCACGTGCACTTCCGGATCGGGCGTGATGTCGACGTTGATCACGGCTTCCAGCTGGGCGATGTCCAGCCCGCGCGCAGCCACGTCGGTAGCCACCAGCACCGAGCAGCTGCGGTTGGAAAACTGCACCAGCACCTGATCGCGCTCGCGCTGTTCCAGTTCGCCGTGCAGCGCCAGCGCCTGGAAGCCCTGCGCGCGCAGCAGGTCCACCAGGTCGCGGCAGCGCGCCTTGGTGTTGCAGAACGCGAGCGTGCTGGCCGGGCGGAAATGATCGAGCAGGCGGCCCACTGCCTGCAGGCGTTCGCCATTTTCCACTTCGTAGAAACGCTGGCGGATCTTGCTGCTGTCGTGCTTCTCTTCCAGCTTCACTTCCTGCGGATTGCGCAGGAACTTCTGGCTGAGCTTGTCGATGCCGGGCGGGTACGTTGCCGAGAACAGCAGCGTCTGGCGGTCCCTGGGGCAGCGGCTGGCCACGTAGGCGATGTCATCGAAGAAGCCCATGTCGAGCATGCGGTCGGCTTCATCAAGCACCAGCGTGTTGATGCCCGCGAGTTCCAGGCTGCCGCGATCGATGTGGTCGAGGATGCGGCCGGGCGTGCCCACCACGACATGCGCGCCGTGGATCAGGCTGTCCACCTGCGGGCGCATCGGCGCGCCGCCGCACAGCGTCAGCACCTTGATGTTCTCCTCGGCACGCGCGAGGCGGCGGATTTCCTGCGTGACCTGGTCCGCGAGTTCGCGCGTGGGGCACAGCACCATGGCCTGCACGTCGAAACGCCGCGCATCGAGACGGTTGAGCAGCGAGAGCGCGAACGCGGCGGTCTTGCCGCTGCCGGTCTTGGCCTGCGCAATCAGGTCGTGGCCGGCCAGCGTGACAGGCAGGCTGGCGGCCTGGATCGGCGTCATTTCGTCGTAGCCGAGCTGCGCGAGTGTCGCGAGCATGGCCGGCGAAAGCGGGAGGTCGGAGAAGGGGGCGCCGACGGGCGGCTGAGCGGGACTTGAGTTCATGCCGGATTATAGCGAGGGCCAGTCGTACAAAGCGCCACTTACCACCAGTTGCACGGCGCCATCCTTGGACAAACGCGCGTTTATTTTCGCTTTTTCTCTGGTACCCATTCCTGCGGCTCCCAGTCCAGCCGCGAAAGCAACGCCTGCGCCGCAGCGGGCGCCCGCTCCTTGGCGCCGTTGATGAAGAAGACGAACACCTCGCGCTTCTTGCGGGCCGGCTGCTTGTCCCCAATCACAGGCAGGTCCGCCGGCGCCTTGCCCTGTGCCCACGTGCGCGCGTGCTGCGCCCATGCATCAAGCGCCTTGGGTCCGTAGCCGGTCTTCAGCTTCTCGCTGCTCTCCATCAGCCGCGCATAGACGAAGTCCGCAGTCAGGTCCGCCATCGACGGAAATTTTGGCGAGTCCGTGAACACGGTGGCGGCCTTGTATTTGCTCGCGAGCTTCAGGTAATCGGGTGACATGAAACTGTCATGCCGCACCTCCAGCACGTGCCGCAGCTTCACGCCTTCGACGGAAGCGGGCAACAGTTGGAGGAAGGCTTCGAAGTCCTCGGCCTCGAATTGCTTGGTCGGCGCGAACTGCCAGACCAGCGGGCCCAGCTTGGGGCCGAGTTCGGCGATGCCGCTGTCGATAAAGCGCTCGATCGATTCACCCGACTCCGCCAGCACGCGGCGATTGGTGGCAAAGCGCGATGCCTTGACCGAGAACACAAAATCATCGGGCGTCTCGTCGCGCCATTTGGCGAACGACGTGCGCTTCTGCGTGCCGTGGTACGTGCTGTTGATTTCGATGGCGCTGAGATGGCGGCTGGCGTATTCCAGCTCGCGCGATTGCGTCAGTCCGGCGGGATAGAAGTTGTCGCGCCACGGCGCGAAATTCCAGCCGCCTATGCCGACGCGAATGACGTCGGCAGTTTTGCTCTTCGCTGCGTTGCGTGCTGCCATGGCGCGATCTCCCGGGACGCGAGAATGGCAGTCTAGCGGGAAATCGTGCGGTGTGGGGGACGCTGCCCCCTCCTTCAGCCTTGCAGGCGAGCGTTCAGACGCCCGCGCGTGATGGCGGCGATTTGCGCCAGCGCTTCGTCCAGTTCCTGCGGCGTGCTGCGCCCGATGCGGCGTTCGAACGCGGCGAAGATGCCTTCGCGCGTGTAGTGCCGCACGCAGATGATGAACGGAAAGCCGTGGCGTTCCTGATAGTCGGCATTCAGGCGGTCGAGCGCGGCTTCCTGCTGCTGCGACATCGCATCGAGCCCCGCGCTCTTCTGCTCCGCGTTGGAATCCGCCGTCATGGTGCCCGCGCGGATATTGCGCGCCGACAGCTGCGGGTGCAGGTTGAGAAAATCGCGCTGGCCCTGTTCGTCGAGCTTGCGCACCACGTCCATCATGGCCGCATGCAGCGCCGACACCGAAGCAAACGGCCGCTGCGCCCACGCGCCCTCCGCCGCCTGCGGAAAATGTTCGAACACGCTGCCAAAGGCGCTGGCAAAGCCCGTGCTGTCCAGGGCGTTGACCGAAGCCAGATCGAGTGGCTGTGACATGGACTGCTCTCCCGTAAGGATCCCGAGGAATCGTTGAATACGGGCCGAGTATAGGAAGGGCCCGCCGCAGCGGCGAGGGCCCCGGCCCTATAGATCGCATAACAGAATCCGATACCGGCTACCGGCGCATGTCACGCAGGTTGCGCAGCTCCTGCGATGCCGCAGTCAGCATGCCGCGCAGCCAGATATGCGCGGCCGAGCGATGGCGCGACGGATGCCACAGCTGATAGAAGCGCATGAACGGGAATTCGATGGGCGGCGCCAGCACGGCAAGCGGCACATGCTGCGCGTGATAGTTGGCAAAGTGGCGCCCCGTGGTCAGGATCAGGTCGGTGCCGGGAATCAGGCTGGGCGCCAGGTTGAAGTACGGGCAGCTCACACGGTTGTCGCGATGCACGCGCATCGTGCTGAGCCCCGAATCGACCAGGCCCCGCTGGTCGCGCGAGTAAGGCGTGGGCACGATGTGCGACGCGCCCAGGTAGGCCTGCGCCGTGAACTTGCCGGGCTGCGTGTGCACGCTGTCCTGCGCTACCACGCAGACCACCTCGTCCTCCAGCAGGACCGACAGGTGCAGATGCTCGGGCGGATTCGGCCAGTTGCCGATCACGATGTCCGCCGTCCCTTCGGATAATGCCTGTTCGTAGTCGAAGCTGGAGCCAAGCGGCATTGCCACCAGCCGTGCGTGCGGCGCGGCGCGGCGGAACTCGCGCACCACGTGGGCGAAGAAGGGCGGCGCCAGGTAGTCCGGCATGGCCACGACAAAGCTCTGCTCGGTGGTGGCCGCGTCGAAGCGGTCATCGGACACCAGCAGGTTGTCGAGCGCACTCAGTGCCGCCTGCGCGTTGCGCGCCAGCTGCAGCGCGCGCTCGGTGGGCACCATCACGTTCTTCTCGCGCGTGAGCAGCGGGTCGTTGAAGATGGCGCGCAGCCGCTTGAGCGCCGAGCTGATCGCCGGCTGCGACTGGTTCAGGCGGATCGCGGTGCGCGAGACGCTCTGCTCCGCGATCAGGATGCACAGCACCCGCAGCAGGTAGGTATCGAACGGATCGTCGGCGCGAATCATGGTGGGTCCCGGATGGATGGTTGGCGAGTGCGTCGGGCGCCGCAAATGGTGGCACGCCCGGGCCGCCAATGGCGACTTTGTAGCGTGTCGCGCACCGCGCGGCAACGCGGTGGAACCCGGACATGCGGCATGGGCGGCCATCATGCCCTGTGCGCGAGGCGCGTCCCACGATGGCGCAATGGCCCGCCTAGGGGTAATCCATAGGTCCGCCAGACGCCCTGCCGAATCCCCTGAAACCCGCGCCACATAAGGCTTTGCAGCCCATATCGAGGCTGCTATAGAGCCTATACCAGCACCCCCGTTTCCCATTGCCGGGCCGTTCCTATACTTGCTTCCAGCCACGCGGACCAGAGCCGCGCAAGACAAGCCAGACGACACTGACACGACCAGACAGGAGACACCATGTCGATCACCAAACAAGGGATTCCGATCTTCGCCGGCGCGGCGGACGACACGGAAGACAGCGTCTACCGCAAGGTCTCGTGGCGCCTGCTGCCGTTTCTCGGCGTGCTGTGGGTGCTGGCCTGGCTGGACCGCGTGAACATCGGCTTTGCCAAGCTGCAGATGCTCGACGCGCTGCACTTCAGCGAAGCGGTGTACGGGCTGGGCGCGGGCATCTTCTTCCTCGGCTACTTCTTCTTCGAGGTGCCGTCGAACATGCTGCTGCAGAAGATCGGCGCCAAGAAGACCGTGATGCGCATCACGATCTGCTGGGGCGTGATCTGCATGCTGCAGACCTTTGTCACCACGCCCACGCAGTTCTATATCCTGCGCTTCCTGCTCGGCGCGTTCGAGGCGGGCTTCTATCCGGGCGTGATCCTGTACCTGACCTACTGGTACCCGTCGCAGCGGCGCGCCAGGGCGTTCGGCACCTTCATGTCCGCCTCGGCCATCGCCGGCGTGCTGGGCGGCCCAATCGCCGGCTGGATCATGACCTCGATGGGCGGGGTGCACGGCATGCACGGCTGGCAGTGGCTGTTCGTCATCGAAGGCATCCCGTCCGTGCTGGCCGGCATTTTTGCGTGGTTCTACATGACCGACAAGCCGGAGCAGGCGCGCTGGCTGACCGATAACGAAAAGCGCGTGGTGCTCGAGGCCCTGAAGCGCGACAACGCCGCCATGGGCGAGCGCGGCCACGACTGGCGCTCGCTGTTCACCAACCCCAAGGTGTGGCTGCTGATCGCGATCTTCTTCTGCCTGCTGTGCGCCAACTCCACGCTCACCTTCTGGATCCCGACCGTCATCAAGGACGTCGGCTTCACCACCCCGATGGCGGTGGGCTGGATCGCCGCGGTGGCGTACCTGTGCGGCGCGGTCGGCATGATCGTCAACGGCGCGCATTCCGATCGCCGCAACGAGGTGCGCTGGCACTTCAGCGGCGCGGCCATCATCGGCGGTGCCTCGATGGCGCTGCTGGCGGTGATGCTCGGTGCGCAGGTGATCTCGCCCGTGATTGCCCTGCTCGCCATGACCGCTGCGCTGGTCGGCACCATGAGCGCCATTCCGGTGTTCTGGCAACTGCCCAACCGCTACCTGGCCGGCAGCGCCGCCGCGGTGGGCGTGGCCCTGATCAACTCGGTGGCGAACCTGGCCGGCTTTGGCGCGCCGTATGTGATGGGCCTGATCAAGAACGCCACTGGCAAGCTCACCACGGGCCTGTATATCGTCGCCGTGATCGAAGTGCTGGCAGCACTGCTGGTGCTGATCGGCATCCGCCAGCTCGGCAATAAGCGCGAGGCCTGACATGAGCCACGACAACCACGATACCTTCGATGCCAGCCGCCGGCGCTTTGCGCTGCAATCTGTGACGCTCGGCGGCGGCGCGCTGCTCGCCGGCGCAAGCTTCGCGGCGACGCCGGAAGCCACCTCCCCTGCCGCGCCCAACCAGACCACCGGCCCGGTGCAGCAAGGCGGCCTCAGCCCGCGCCTGACCATGCACGCGCTCGACACCTGGCACGGAACTCCCGCCGCCGGCATGCGCGTGGACATGTTCCGCATCGAGAACGGCCAGCCCCGGCTGATGCAGACCGTTACGCTCGCCGCCAACGGCCGCAGCGAACCGCCGCTGCTGATCGGCGACACCTACCGCACCGGCACCTACGAGCTGCTGCTGCACGTGGACGAATACTTCGCCGCGCGCAAGGCCAACCTGCCGCAGCCGCTGTTCCTGTCGAAGATCCCGCTGCGTTTCCGCGTGACCGACGCCAGCCAGCGCATCCACCTGCCCGTGCTGTTCGGGCCGTGGAGCTACAACTACTATCGCGGCAGCTGAAGCCGCGCATATCCGGAGGCATCGCATCATGGCAGGCATCAGCACGCATGTGCTCGACGTATCGCTCGGCAAGCCAGTCGCCGGCATGCAGATCGAGCTGTTCGACGTAGGCACGCAGCCGCCCCGGCTCATCGCCCGCGCCCGCACCAATAACGACGGCCGCACCGACGCACCGATGCTGCCCGCCGCGCAGGCGCGCACCGGTGACTTCGAGCTGCGGTTCTGGGTGGCGGATTACTTCAAGACGCCGGACATATTCGCCGACATCGTTCCCGTGCGATTCACCATCGCGGACGCCGCGCAGCACTATCACGTGCCGCTGCTGTGCTCGCCGTGGAGCTTCGGGACGTATCGGGGGAGCTAAGAAGGGTTCTAGGGAGTTTCCGTGGTTGTTGAGCGCTGAGGATTGCGCCCGGGCACCGAGAGGTAGCCCGGTTTTTCTTTTGATGGCGCCGGAATGCCGATAAAAAAGCCGGGAAGGGTAAGTTTCCCCTTCCCGGCTAGTGCGCCGTCACGAACGCCGGCGCATATCAACCATCAGAACGAGAAGTTCTGGATCGCGTTGGCGGACGTCACATTCACCGCCTGCGTGCTGACCGTACCGGTCGCGCTGGTGGCCTGGATGTTGTACTTGCCAGCGGAGCCGGCATCGGCCGACAGCGGGATCGGCAGCGTGGTCTGGTACGTGCCGATCATGGTTGCAGCCGCAGGCAGAGCAGGATCAGCCAGCGAGAACAGGCTGTACGCGCCAGTGTCCGATGCCGCGGCCGTGGCAGCAAACTCGAACGTGCCGCCGCTGGTCACCTGCAGTGCGCGGATGGTTGCCAGCGCGCTCGCCGGGGTGACCGTACCCGAGACCAGACGATATGCCGAGGTCGGCAACGTGATCGGCGAACCGGCCGTGGAGATGGTCGTGCTGCCGCCGGCCACCACCGGCACGCTGCGCACAACGCCGGCGGCGCGCAGATTCGCCGAACCCGGCACGATCACGACATCAACCGGCCCGGCCGTGCTGCTCTGCTCGATCGGCGACAACGTGAAGTTGCCGCTGCCATCGGCCAGCGTCGCCTTCACCACCACGCCATTGCGTTCAGCATAGACGCGCGCGCCAGGCGCGGCGCCCACTACGCCGGTTACGGCACCGCTCACCAGCGTCGGTATCGCCGTCACCACCGGCTTGAGGTTGAAGCTGCCATTGCCGCGCGCCACCACCGACTTGCAGGCATCGAAGTCCAGCACCAGGTCAGTCAGCGTGCCCGGGGCCACGACGAAGGGACGGTTGATCTTGATGCCGGACTGCACGGCGCTCGGCGTATCCATCGCCTGCTCCGTGCCGCCCGTCGGCACGACGGAATTCGACAGCGCACTGGCGCCACTACCATTCGGATCCAGCACCAGCCGCACCTGCTGGTAAGTGCCTGCCGGCAGCGGCGTCTGGCCCAGCGTAGTCAGCACGCCATTGGTGAGCGACAGCAGGTCAATCTTGCGCGATGGGCTGAGGCTGATATCCACCCAGCCGTTTGCGCTCGGATCGGCATTGGCATCCGTATGGACACGCACCTTGTTAACCGTGACAAAGACGTGGTCGAAGCCACAGGACGGCGCATCGGTCATCGACACTTGCAGCGTGCCCTGGCCGGAGCCGGAGGAATTGTCACCGCCGCCGCCGCCGCAAGCGGCCAGTGCAAGCGCACCGCTCAGTGCAAGAATGCGCAAGGGCGCGGAGTAAGAGGAAAAGGCTGGCACGATAATCTCTCCGTTCATGGTTATTTGTGGATGTACCGGAGCATATGTTGCAGTTCCAATACCGGCTGTAAATCTTTGTAATACGTTGTGAAAATGTTCACAGCATGTCTGCATGAGAAACCAGGAACCCGTTGACACACAGCGTTCATGGTTGTGCGGCATTACCGTGCGTAGCGACATTTCTTTCCCGCGAGAATCCTCGCGCTTATTCAGGGATGATCGCGCATCGCAGGTTCTTCACCGCCATCGCCGCAGCGCAATGAGTCCCACCACATTGCAGCGCACCAATGCGCCGCCGCAAAGCGATCACCCCGGGCCCATCCGGCGCCGTGCGTGTCTTTAAAACAAAACAACTGCCGCGCCAAAAGCGCCCAATTGCGCACCAAATCGGCGCCTTCCTCTGTAATTCACACAAGAATTCCCGACCTCTGCGTGTCTTTCCTCAAGGAAGCGTTGGTGGCTCCGTATACAGCCACGTGGCAACCCCACGCCCAAACGCCGCCAAACGATTCCTTACGAAGGAACCATCAGTATGTTCACTACCATCCGCGCGGATCGTGGCCCTTAGCGTGGCCATTGTCATCGCCGCGCTCGCCATCAACACCGCACTCAACCAACTCGTTGCCAATTCCTATAACAAGGACGCGATCGACAGCAGCCTGAGCGCCGTGCAGAGCGGCCACACCAGCGCCATCGCCGAATGGGTGGCCTCGCACAGCCAGATGATCAACTCGCTGCAGGACGCCGCGCTGGAACCCGATCCTATCGCCGCGCTCAAGCAGATTGCCGACGCCGGCGGGTTCACCAACGTCTACGTCGGCTATGCGGACAAGACCGCCAAGTTCTCCAAGCCCGAAGGCATTCCGCCGGACCATGACCCCACCGGCCGTCCCTGGTACAAGCAGGCAGCTGGCGCCGGCAAGCCGGTGGTAACGCCGCCTTATGTGGATGCCGGCACCGGCAAGCTGGTGGTCGCGTTTGCTGCGCCAATCGTGCGGGATGGCAATGTGAAGGGCGTAGTGTCTGGCGACGTGGCCATGGACACCGTCATCGCCAGCGTCAAGGCGATCCACCCCACGCCCGCAAGCTTCGGCATGCTGGTGGCGAAGAACGGCCAGATCGTGGCGCATCCCGACGACAAGCTCACGCTCAAGCCCGTATCCGAACTCGTCCCCGCGCTGAACGCCGACAAGCTCGGCGCGCTTATCGGTGCAAAGGCGCCGATGGAAGTGGACGCAGGCGGCAGCACCAAGCTGCTCGGCGCCCGCGAGATTCCCGGCACCGACTGGATGGTCATCGTCGCGCTCGACAAGGCCGAAGCCACTGCCGGCATGCGCTCCGTGCTGATGGCCTCTGTGCTCGCGCTGGTCATCATCGCCTGCGTGGCCGCCGCCGTGGTGGGCGCCGTGGCGACCATCTCCTTCCGCCGCCTGTCCACCGTGCGCGACGCCATGCACGCCATCGGCACCGGCGACGGCGACCTGACCCAGCGACTGCCCGCCGACGGCAGCGACGAAGTCGCGCAAATCGCCCGCGCCTTCAACAACTTCGCCGACAAGCTCACCACCACCATGCGCCAGATCCGCGACGCCAGCGAATCCGTGCGCGCCGCCTCCGACGAAATCGCCGCCGGCAACGTCGACCTCTCGCGCCGCACCGAATCCGCCGCTGCCAGCCTGCAGCAAACCGCGGCATCGATGGAAGAAATCACCGCCACCGTCAGCCAGTCCGCCAGCTCGGCCAGACACGCCAACGAGCGTCGGCTCCGCCTCGCGCGTGGCCGCCAACGGCGGCGTGGTGATCAGCGAGGTAATCACCACCATGGGCCAGATCGAACATGCCTCGGTCAAGGTCTCGGACATCATCGGCGTGATCGAAGGCATCGCCTTCCAGACCAACATCCTGGCGCTCAACGCCGCCGTAGAAGCCGCCCGCGCCGGCGACCAGGGCCGCGGCTTTGCCGTCGTGGGCGGTGAAGTGCGCGGCCTGGCCCAGCGCAGCGCCCAGGCCGCCAAGGAAATCAAGGCCCTGATCGAATCCACCGTCGGCAGCGTCACCTCCGGCTCCGACCAGGTCCGCCGCGCCGGCGACACCATGAACGAGATCGTCAGCAACGTCTCGAAGGTGACCAGCATTATTTCCGAGATCACTCACGCGGCCGTGGAACAGACACGCGGTATTCAAGAGGTGAATAAGGCGGTAAGCCAGCTCGACGAGATGGTGCAGCAGAATGCGGCGCTGGTAGAGCAGTCGACCGCGGCTGCGGCGGCGTTGCAGACGCAGGCGGGGAGCCTGGCGGGGGCGGTGGGGCAGTTCAGGTTGGGGTGAGGGCAACTTACTGCCCGACGCAGGCGCAGCAGCTTTTCCTGCGCCTGCCCACCAGGTGCCCGGAGTCAGACATTCACTTCTTATCCTTGTCGTCGGGGATAACGAAGTGTTGCCTGAAGAGCCTCTCGGCTTCGCGCAAGCCCTCCTCACTGAAGACCACGGACTTCGTCTTGTTGACGGGATCGCCGATGAATCCTCGTTCGTGGAGCCGATTCAGCGCCTCCCAGTCAAAACCCTTCCATGCCCGGTAACGGTCATGCAGAGTCAGATATAGGAGTGCCAGGACCATCTCGTCGATCGCTTCGGTGTTGATATTCATGGTGCTCATCCAAAAAAGGCACGAACCCGAAAATCGCTTTGAAACATAGCGGCCAGGAGAGCACTGTCAAGGCCGATGACGACCTGCCTATCGATCTTGGCGCGCAAATTCGTCTTCCCGGACTATCTGGTACCCCATCGCCCGGTACTTCTGAACGATCAGTGGATATCAGTCTGCCAGCTCATACGAAGTACTCCGCCCTCCAGCCCCCGATTTCCGCAACACACCCAGCGCAACCAGCTCGTTGATATCGCGCAGCGCCGTATCTGCCGAGCACTTGGCAATCGCCGCCCATTTGCTACTTGTGAGCTTGCCGTCGAAGCCATCAAGCAAGCGATTGAGGAGCTTCACCTGCCGCTCGTTCATGGGCGTTGCCGCCCAGCGCTGCCAGAAGCGCGTTTTCACCAGCACGGCATCCAGGGTGTGCTGCGCGTTCTGCACCGCACGCAGAAGCGTTCCGAGAAACCACGAAAGCCAGGCCGTCACGTCCAGCGTATCTTTTTGGGTCTGCTCGAGGATGTCGTAGTAGTCCTTGCGCTCGCGCTGAATCTGGGCCGAGAGGCTGTAGAAACGCTGCGGGCTGCCGTCCGCCCTGGCCAGCAGCAGATCGCCGATCGCCCGCGCAATGCGGCCATTGCCATCGTCGAATGGATGCAGCGTCACGAACCAGAGATGGGCGAGCCCGGCCTTCAGAACCTGCGGATCAGGGGTATCCGCATTGACCCAGTCGAGGAAGCGGCTGGTCTCCATATCCAGCCGATTGGCAGGCGGCGCTTCGAAATGCACGCGCTGGCGACCATACGGGCCCGAGACCACCTGCATGGCGCCTTTCGCATCGTCGCGCCAGGCTGCAACCCGAATCTTCGACATGCCGCTATACCCGGTGGGAAACAACGCCGCATGCCACCCGAATACCCGCTCCACGCTTACCGGGGCATCGCAGCGAGTGGTAGCGTCGAGCACCATTTCGACCACGCCCTCCACATGGCGATCGACCGGTGCCAGTGCGCCGATATCCACGCCCAGCCGCCGCGCGATGGACGACCGCACCGAATCAGCGTTGAGCCGCTCGCCCTCGATCTCGCTGGTCTTCAGCACATCCTCGGTGAGCGCAGCGAGGCTGGCTTCATCGCGCAGTGCCATGCCAACATCGGCCAGACGCCCCAGCAGCATACCCTGGGCGCGAGCGACCTCGGCGAGAGGCTCCGCCAGCTTTGCCAGATCGTAGTGCAGGGCCGGCCAGTCAGGTGCCTGCCAGATATAGAGCCAATCTCCGCGTTCCATGCGGAGATTATGGATGGCAATCCCTGCACGGGCAATCTATTTGACGCAAATTATGCGGAGAATAAACAGGCTATTCACTGCAGCATGTGAATGTGCTCAATGAGATGCCTAAGGCAACGTCACTTCCGGATCCGAGCACGTCCGCCGCGCCGGCGACACCATGAACGAGATCGTCGGCAATGTCTCGAAGGTGACCAGCATTATTTCCGAGACCACTCACGCAACCGTGGAATAGGCACGTGATATTCAAGAGGCGAATAAGGCGGTGAGCTAGCTCGCCTTTTGGCAAATTCACACGATCATAGGGGTCGCCGTCCGAACATTTGATCTGTGCTTCCCCGGCGGGAATGTGTGCGATATCGCACTGCGCATTTGCGGCGCCGTACCAGAATAAAGGCCTCATCCGGCGCCAGCCCCCGGCGCAGGATTTTCTATGCCGATGGGAAGGGCAGGATGAAAGGGCTCCCGGGCGGTCTGGCCGCGTACATCGCGTTCGGTCTTGTCGTTTCCACCAGCTCGCAGGCGTCAGATATCGCCTGCAGGACGACGCTGCGCCCGGCGGGCTGTGATGACCTGATGTCAGCCGGCGAGCATTGCCAGAGTCAGCCGGACAGGCACGCGAGCGCAAGGCGCCTGATCTGTGACTACGCGCTCCTTCACATAGCGTATGAGCGCATCTATGCCGAGCAGCAGCGAATGCTGCGAGCGGATGCCATCGACGATACGGACATCATGGCGTGGCGCAAGCGTCGGGACGCCTGCACCTCGGTGGACTGCCTCGACGGGGTCTTTGCCAGCTGGTGGCAGTCCACGGCCCAGAAGAGGCCGGCGCGAGGCGTCACGCAGCCGCAGAAGCCGGTTGAAGCGCCTTTGCACGATGCGCCGAGAGCGAAGGTGGCTCGCGATCGGCCGAAAGACAAGACGGCTCGTACTGTGCCGAGAGAGAAGGCGGCCTCTGCCGTGCCAAAGCGCGGCGAGCCATCACTGGCGATGGCACCGATAGTGAATCCGTCCGCGCTCCAGCCACTCATCGGACCAGAGGCCAACAACGCGCAACCGGCCGTGCCTGTGCCGGTGCCTGAGTCAGAGGTACAGCCAGAGGTACAGTCAGAGGCGCGGCCAGAGGCACCACCAGCGGCACAGACCCGGTGGATCAAGACGCCTCTCCCGCAAGAACGGGGAGCGCGCTCCTGGGGACCGCTTAGCGCGCTGGCGTGGCTGGGGATGTGCGGCGCGGGCCTGGCCTGCGGGTCCAGGCGCATGCGGCGTCAGTGGATGCCGTACATGGCAGGCATCTGCGAACAAGTGCGTGGCCTGCCAGCAAGGACGCTTGTACTGGCTGGCCTGGCGGCAGTGAACGGACTGCTTCTGCTTCTGATACTGACTGAAAGTTAGTGTCCTGCTCCGCGGTTGAATAAGCAGTCGCACCGCGACGCAGGTCGCCACCTGGTGGAAAAATGCGAGGATGTGTGCGGTATCGCACTGCGCATTGGCTGCGCCGTACCAGAATAAAGGCCTCGTCCGCGCCGGACCCCGGTGCCGGATTCGCTATCACCTGAGAAAGACAGGATGAAAGGGCTCATAGGCCATCTGGCCGCCTTCATCGCGTTCGGTCTTTTCCTTACCGCCAGCTCGCAGGCGTCGGATATTGCCTGCAGGAGGACGCTGCGCCCGGCCCCGATCGGCTGTGAAGGCCCGATGACAGCTGGCGAGCATTGCCAGGACCAGTCCAGCAGGCACCCGAGTGCTAGGAGCCTGATCTGCGATTACGCGCTCCTCCAAATCGAGCACGAGCGCATCTACGCCGAACAGCATCGAATGCTGAAAGCGGGTGCCATCCGCGAGACAGACATCATGGCGTGGCGCAAGCGCCGGGACGCCTGCACCTCGGTGAACTGTCTTGACTGGGTCTTTGCCAACTGGCGGCAGTACGCCGCGCATAAGGGGCCGGCGCGAGCCGCCATGCAGCAGCAGAAGAAGCCGCCGGAAGCGCCCATGCGCGATGCGCCGAAAGACCAGGTGGCTCGCGCCATGCCGAAAGACGAGGCACCGGCATTGGCGATGACACCGACACTGAATCCGCCTTCGCCCCAGCCACTCCTCCAACCTGAGGCCGCCGCAGAACCAGCCGCGCCTGCGCCCGAACCCGTGGCTCAGCCAGTGGCACCGTCTGTGGCACAGCCCCGGTCGGTCAAGGCGCCTCTCACGCAGGAGCGGGCGGTGCGCGCGTGGGGATCGCTTGGCGCGCTGGCGTGGCTGGGGATGTGCGGCGTGGGCCTGGCCTGCTGGTCCAGACGCATCCGCGGTCATTGGATGCCGCACCTGGCAGGCCTCTACGAACGGGTCCATGTCCCACCGGCAAGGGCGCTTGTGCTGGGTGGCCTGCTGGCCGCGAACGGACTGCTTCTGCTTCTCATCGTGACCGGCGGCTAGGCGCGCCAGCCAGCTCAGGCCGCCGCATAGCCGCACACCGGCTCATCCAGGCTCTGCCACCAGCACTTCAGCATGTCCGCGGCCAGGCGCAGCCCGCTCAGCGGATGCACCAGGCAGTGCCGCACCTGCTCGCTGCGGCTTTCGCCATACAGGCACCACGTGCAGAAGTGCTCGCAGTTGTTGGTCAGCAGGCGGTAGCGGTCCTCGCCCAAGCGTGAGCGGGCGCGCCTGATCGACTCAGCGGCGTCATACCGGGCCAGCGGCGTAGCCAATAGCGCGATGCCGTGACCCGCGGCGAACCGGGCCAGGCTAAGCTCCTCCACCGGGCCGCTCTGTTGCCGATGGCAGTAGCCGGCGTAGTGCACCACCATGCCGTTGCCGACATAGATGCCATGGTGGTGGTAGCCGTGGCGTGGGGTAGTGAGGTGGGCGCCGAGGGGCGGTTCCGCAACGGCAGCGAGATCCGTAATCGCGCGTTCAGGTGTATCGGCACGCAGGCTGCGGGCGGGTTGCCTGGCCGCTCCTGCGTGTTCGCTGCTGTGTGTCATTGCCGTCTCCCACCTGCCCGGGCCGTTGCTGGCCTTGTCCTATCCACTGCATTCGGCGTGCCAAGGGCGCGGAGTGCTGGCGTGGGGTGCAGTGCGCGGTGCGGAGTGGCGAGTCGCGCAGATGAGGCCGAAGGAAAGTGGATGAAAGCTGGCAGGAACGCAGTGGCGCGGGCCAGGTGACTTGATCAAATGATCAAAGGCCGGTCGTGGCTGATCAAATGATCAAACGGCTTTGTTCGGGTACCTCGTGCGGCTCCCTGCCAGAGCAGAGAGCGGCACGCTCCCTCGCTTGCCATGTGCCTTCGGCACAGCCTGTCCGGCAACTGCGGCGAGTGGATCGCCGTGGGCGTTTGTTCCGGTTGATCAAATGATCAAACAGGGCTGTGAAGCGGCTGCGCGCCTCACTCGGGTAACGGGTACTTCTTCGCGTTCATTTCCATCTTCGCCCGGATTGCTGCGTCGAGGTCGACGCCCAGCGCTGTCACGAGTTGCGCCAGGTAGATGGTGATATCCGCCAGCTCCTGTTCAACGTGCTCGCGTTCCGCCGTGGCCATGACATCGCGTGACTCGGCTTCGGTCTTCCACTGGAAGATCTCCACCAGCTCGGCCATTTCCACGCTCAGCGCCATGGCCAGGTTCTTGGGGCTGTGGTACTTGGCCCAGCCGCGGGCATCGCCAAATTCCATGGCGGCTTGCTGGAGGTTTTTGATGTCGATGAGAGGCATGGGTGACAACGGCGGAAATGCTGAAAGCTGTATTGAACCACGCCGAAGTAGCCACCGGCATGCCTATGCCTGGAGAAATGAACCATTGACCAGGCGCCGGCAGATCCGCAGCAAGCGCGCCCCCCACAGGCTATCAGCGCTTCGTTAGGTGCGAATCCCCCAGCACTTCGGAAACGTGACACATCCCCAGAAAGTATTGCCGGCGTTCGCGCCTTGCTTGGCAACGCGCTTTACCATTGCGCTTCCGCAGCGCGGGCATGCCGGATCTTGTGCCGGCCTCAACGGCGCTGAAGCAGTCGCCTGCGGCCTCTGATGCTCCTGCGCTTTGGCGCTAGTCCTGGTGTCCGACGCCGCGCGCGCAGCCTTGATCATTGCAGCAAGCGCTACGCCCCCAATCAACTGTATGTTCCGCCCCTGGGCGAATGCCTTTGCGTCAGCCGTGAACTCACCGGACGTCACGACAAACCCGCCGGCCGCCCCCTGCGCCGCCATGACGCCATACAGTTCACGCACCACGCTGACGGACACCTTGTAGGCACGCCACTGCTTGCATTGCACTAGGAGCGTCTCCGTACCCTTTTGCAGCTTGAGGTCAATGCCTCCGTCCGCACCGCCGCCACCAGTTTCGACGACGGCGTAGCCCCGCATCCGAAACGCCTCACCCACAAGCAACTCGAAGTCCCGCCAGCTCATCTGGCGCAGCGCATCACCAGACTTGTCGCCGGCGACGCCGCGCACCAACCCTTCACGCTTGCGCCGTCCAAGGACGGAGGCGACTGCGCCAGCCAATAACACCAGCGGCACCATGTACTGACCATAAGTCGCGAGGACCTTCGTCATCTGCCCGACGACCATCTGGCCGATCTGTCCCGGCACGGTAGTGGTAGGCACTTCGGCCACTGCATAGCGATGTAGCACCACATATGCGACGAGCGCCAAGGAGGTACCCACCCACCAAGGCAGCATTGCTGCGATCTCATACAAGTCTTCAAATACGCTGGTGTTTTTTCTTCTTGCCATCTCTTACTCCCTAGAACTTCGATCTAAGAAGGCCTAACAAAATGACTTCCTGAGGTGGCGCCAGCAGATGATGCAACAGGCCAATTTCAGGAAGGCTTCATGAATGATGGCGAGGCGCTCGAAGCGCACGCGCAATCGCTTGAAGTTGTGCAACCAGGCAATCGTTCGTTCGACAACCCCGCGAGTCTTGCCAAGACCGCTGCCGTGAGGTTCACCGCGACGGGCAATCTCTGTGGCAATACCATCGGCATGAAGTGGCTTGCGGTACTTGTCGTAGTCGTATCCGCGGTCGCCCTGGACGATGGTGGGCTTGGACAGTGGCCGACCACGCTTACCGCGGATGGGCGGGATCGCCTCAATCAGCGGCAGTAGTTGTGTGACGTCATGATTGTTGGCGCCGGTCAGTATCAGCGCCAGTGGAATGCCTTGAGCTTCCGTCAGGAGGTGGTGCTTTGAACCTGGTCGCGCGCGATCGGTGGGGTTGGGTCCTGTTTTTGACCCGACCCCACGGCACGAATGGAGGAGGAATCGACGATGGCACGTGACCAATCGATGCGGTCGGCCGCCCGTAGCTTGGCCAACAGCACCTCGTGCAGGCGATCCCAAACACCGGCGGCCTTCTGCCAGGTGTGTAGTCGTCGCCAGCAACTCATTCCGGAGCCACAGCCCATTTCCTTGGGCAACATCTCCCAGGGAATGCCGGACTGAAGGACGAAAAGAATGCCGGTGAGCACGACCCGATCGTCCAGGGGCTTGCGCCCGGGATAGCGAGCGCGCCGAGCTTTCGGTGGTGGCAGTAGTGGCTGGATGAGTGCCCACAGTTCGTCGTCGAGTATGAGTTTGGCCATGTCCTTTGCGCTGATGAGACAACGCAAAGGTTAACAAAGATCACTTGAAGTTAACAGCCCTGCAGATTCATTTTGTTAGGGCCTCTAAGAGGCGCCCTCTTGCTGAGCATTCCCAACGCTCATGGCGGCGCATCGGCCTTGCCTTGACAGGCCGCCGCGCTGCCTGGCGATGCCAGCGCAC
Organism: Cupriavidus sp. IDO; assembly: GCF_000812465.1. Classification (GTDB taxonomy): domain Bacteria; phylum Pseudomonadota; class Gammaproteobacteria; order Burkholderiales; family Burkholderiaceae; genus Cupriavidus. The sequence continues at coordinate 54,497 of NZ_JWMA01000073.1, forward strand.
TGATGTCGATGGGGCTGAATAGCCCCTGAACGTGCTACACCTCCCCGCCACCCTTCAAAAAATCCACAAACGCCCGCAACGGCGCCGGCAAATGCCGCCGCCCCGGATAGTAAAGAAACGGCCCCGAAAACCACTGCCACCACGGCTCAAGAATCGGCTCCAGCGCCCCGCTGTCAAGATCCGGCCGCAGCTTGCCCTCAAAGATGTGGGTCACGCCAATGCCCGCCAGCGCCGCGCTGATCGCAAGATCGATGGACGCCCCGGGCCGGACCAGCAGGCGGTTCGGCGGATCCAGCCTCAGTTCCTCGCCGTCGCGCTCGAAGATCCACGGTGGCGTGGCGCCGCTGGCGAACTGGCCGCGCAGGCAGACGTGGGAGAGCAGCTCGCGCGGGTGCTCCGGTCTGCCGTGGCGGTCGAGATAGCCAGGCGTTGCCGCTGTCGCGAAGCGTTGCATGCGCGGTCCGATCGGGATGGCGACCATATCCTGCTCAAGCCGCTCTTCGTAGCGGATGCCTGCGTCGCAGCCGATGGCCAGCACGTCGACGAATCCATCCTCGACCACCACCTCTACGCGGATGTCGGGGTAGGCCTCCAGGAATGGCGGGAGGATGGATGGCAACACGGTCCACGCGGCGCTTGATGGCACGTTCAGCTTGAGCGTGCCGGCTGGTTTGTCACGGAAGGCGTTCAGGACGTCCAGCGCGGATTCCATCTCGCTGAACAGGGGCGTGAGCCGCTCGAGCAGGCGCAGCCCAGCTTCGGTCGGGGCGACGCTGCGTGTGGTGCGGTTGAGCAGGCGCAGGCCCAGCTTCGACTCCAGGCGGCGCACGGCGATGCTGAGGCTTGACGCTGAAACGCCGCTGATGCGCGCCGCATCCCGAAAGCCCCCGGCGCGGGCCACGGACACGAACGCGGCAAGATCGTTGAATTCCATGCCAGTGTTCAATTTTTGGAACAGCCCATTCAATCTAGGCCGGATTTTCAAACACTGCAATGCCAAACATACTGGCTCCACCTGTTCAGCCAAACCGAATCAAGGAGAGCGCCATGTCCCAATCCCACCGCCCCGCCACCACCTATACGCTTGCCGGCCGCACCGTGAGCCGCATGGGCTACGGCGCCATGCAGCTGGCCGGGCCAGGCGTGTTCGGACCGCCGAAGGACCGTGATGCAGCGATCGCCGTGCTGCGCGAAGCCGTCTCATCAGGCGTCAACCACATCGATACCAGTGACTTCTACGGCCCGCACATCACCAACCACCTCATCCGCGAAGCCCTCCATCCGTACCCGGATGACTTGGTGATCGTCACCAAGGTAGGCGCGCGGCGCGGCGAAGACGCCTCGTGGCTGCCGGCGCTGGAGCCGGAGGCCATCCGGCAAGCGGTCCATGACAACCTGCGCAATCTTGGCGTGGATGTGCTGGATGTCGTCAACCTGCGGATCATGGGGGATATCCATGCGCCGACTGAAGCCTCGATCGAAAGGGAGGTCACCGCGCTGGCCGAGCTGCAAAGGCAGGGGCTGGTTCGCCACATCGGGCTGAGCAACGTAACGTCGGCGCAGGTGGCGCAGGCGCGGAAGATTGCGCCGATTGTTTGTGTGCAGAACCAGTACAACCTTGTGCAGCGTGGGGATGATGCGCTGGTGGATGAACTGGCGGAGCAGGAGATTGCGTACGTGCCGTTCTTTCCGCTTGGCGGGTTCTCGCCGATTCAGTCGGCGGGGTTGTCCAGGGTGGCTGAAGCGATTGGGGCGACGCCGATGCAGGTGGCGCTGGTGTGGTTGCTGCATCGGGCGCCGAATGTGTTGCTGATTCCCGGGACTTCGTCGGTGAAGCATTTGCGGGAGAACATCAAGGCGGCGCAAATCGCGCTGTCGGATGTGGTGCTTGCAGAGCTGGATGCGTTGGGTCGAGCCTGACGTATGCCAACAGCCGCTGTGCAGGTTCCCCGGCTGTCGCGACTGGGGTCCATCACGCGCGGTATGCTTCACGCCAACGAGTTCAACACACAGGACGAAGTTGGCACGAACCACAACGCATGGCATGAAGGCCGGCGCCCCGTGGCGGCGCATCGGCCTGGCATTGGCGGGCGCCTTGCTGCTGGGCGATACCATCGCGCTGATGCTGACGGGGCCGTTCAATTTTGGCGTTGCGCTGCCCGGCGCGATCGGCGCTGCATGCCTTGCGCTGTCATGGCGCTGGGAAGCCGTGGCGCAATGGCGAGCGGCCAGCGTGGGGCGCCGATGGATCTGGCGGGCAGGGTGGACGGCATTCGCGGTATGGCTAGCGACGGTGGCGGCGTTCTTCTATCTCATCCACCGCGGCATTGCCGAATCCGCGCCGAAGGCAACGGCGGCCAGGGCCATCATCATCCTTGGCTCTGGTACGCCGCATTGCATTGCGTCGCCGACGCTGGTGGCTCGGCTGGATGCAGGCATGGCGCTGGCGCGGCAATGGCCTGCGGCGTGGGTGGTGGTGAGTGGTGGGCAGGACTTCTTGCGGGAATGCCGCGAGGCGGACGTCATGGCGGACTACCTGACCGCGCACGGCCTGGCGGCCGATCGTCTGATCCGGGAGAACCGGAGTACCAGCACGGAGGAAAACATGCGCTTCAGCCGCCGGTTGCTGGAGCAACAGGGCGTGAGCGCTGCGGACCCGCTGATTGTGGTGACCAGTGATTTTCATCTGATGCGGGCGAAGCGGATTGCGCGGAAGGCGGGGTTCGGCAAAGTGTTCGGCGTGGGAGCCGAGACGCCTTTGTACCTTCGCTTCAATGCGTGGCTGCGTGAGTATTTTGCAGCGATCAGCAGCTGGATCTTGAGGGAGTACTGAGGCTTCAGCTTGCAGCACTTCACAGTGCCAGAATCAGAACGGCGCGAAACCAGTTGGCTCGCGCCGTTTTGCTTCCAGGCCCGCATTATGCGGGCCTGCCCCTCGTCAGCCAAGGGCCTGCTGGCGCTTGGCGTTCTGGTCAATCTGCTGCTTGAGCGGCGAAAGCAGGGTGTTGGGGCCGATGCTATCGGGGATATCGCCGCTCTGCAGGTCCAGCAAAGTCAGGACGGACCTATCAGGACTCGTGCTATCGGGAGTACGCCCATCGTGCTATCAGGAGCACACAACCCCCGCAAAGCCAGTAACAGCATGGCTTTTGGCATCCGCTATGCGCCAGTGCCTGCTGAGTGCGGCTCCGGCAAGCGTGAATCTTCGCCCTTCAGGATCTACAGACGGATATCAACGGAAGTTGGCGTGGCGAACAGCTTGGGTTCCTTGCCGAGCGGAAACCCGATCACGTACAGGACATTAGCTGGCATTGGCCTATCCGGGTCCGAGCCCCCCTTCAGCAGCACGTTGCGCTCGGCATAGCGTAGCGAAACGCCAAGGGTCTTGAGCACATCAATGTTGGCTTGCATCGTGTCAGTCGCCTCGCGCTTCTGCGCTTCGGTGTAGGCGTTCAGGCCATCCCGGTAGTCGCGGAAATATTCCATCAGCGCGGCGAAGCGTTTTTCCGCTTCGCGGCCCATCTCGAAGGCCAGCTGCGACATGTCCATCGTGCTGGTCTGCGCCAACTCGGCCAACTGCTTACCCGTAGTCAGCGGAATCGCCGCGAAGGTGACGTGCTCGCGGTCAAACTGTTCCTGCGCAGCCTTGAGTTCGTCTTCGGGCGGAATCGCGAATGGCTTGTTGAGCGCGTCGATGTCCAGGAAATCGAACGCGCTGGCCAGCGCCCGGCAGGTGTCGGGGTCGACCGGCCAGCCTAGCTCGACGCGCTGAACGGTTCGCACGTTGAGCCCGGCGATCACGGCCAACTGCTCCTGCGTCCATTGCCGGGCATCGCGGAACACCTTGATGCAGACAGCCAGCTCGGCGGGAGTCAGCAGGCGTACTGGTGGCGTGTTTTCCGTCGCATTCATTGCGTTGCTCCTTCGTTATCGACTGGCATGGCCGCACTTGGCGAGGGGCCAGAACGCAAGCAAGAAGCCGACAGCGGCCAGGACTGCCACATAGTGAGCAGGCGCCATGGTGTCGTGCTGCAGCCACAGCGTGAGAATCATCGGCGTGAGGCCGCCGAAGACTGCGTAAGACATGTTGTAGGCAAACGAGAGACCGGTGAACCGCACCGGTGCCGGAAAGGCGCGCACGCCAGCAATCGGCACGGTGGCGATGGTGCCGACGAACAGACCCAGCAGTCCGTAGTGCCAGAACAGCGTGCTAGGCGTGCCGGGCAGGCTGCCGTAGAAGAGGTAAGCGGTCATGAAGAGTCCGCCCCAGCCAATCAGCATGACGGCACGGGTGCCGATGCGGTCGCATGCCCAGCCGACGATTACGCAGCCGATGGTCAGCATGAGGGTGGCGAACGCATTGGTCTCGAGCGCGAGCGCGGCGTCTATGTGGTGGATCTTCTGCAGGTAGGCGGGTGTATACAGCACGACCACGACGATGGCGGTCGAAAGTACCCAGGTCAGCAGTGCCACGAACACACTGGCCGAGCGGTGATCGCGCAGCACGGTGCGGATCGGCAGTTCGCGCGCCAGATTGCTGCGGTCAGCCAACTCGCGGAACACGGGGGTCTCATGCAGAAACCGGCGCAGGTACACGGACACCAGTCCGAACACGCCGCCCAGGATAAAAGGGATGCGCCAGGCAAAATCGCTCACCTGTTCAGGCGTGTAGTGTCGATGGATGGCGACCGCAACGAGCGAACCCAGCAGGATGCCGCCAGTGATACCCGAGGTCAGGGTCCCGATCCCGAAACCGTAGTGCCGGCTCGGCACATGTTCGCCGACAAACACCCAGGCACCGGGCATCTCGCCCCCAATGGCCGCGCCCTGCAGCACCCGCATCGCCAGCAGCAACAGTGGCGCCGCGACGCCGATGCTGGCGTAGGTGGGCAGCAGCCCGATCATCAGCGTGGGCGCGGCCATCAGCAAGATCGACAGCGTGAACATGCGCTTGCGGCCAAGCCGGTCACCAAAGTGGGCGATGACGATGCCGCCCAGCGGGCGTGCCAGGTAGCCAGCGGCGAAAATGCCGAACGTCTGCAGTTGTCGCAGCCAGTCTGGCATGTTGGCCGGGAAGAATAGCGCGCCCAGCACCGTGACGAAGAAGACGTAGATGACGAAGTCATAGAATTCCAGCGTGCCGCCGAGGGCGGCAAGACCCAAGGTCTTGTAGTCGCGAGCAGCCAGCGTGCGTGCCGGAGCGGGTAAGACGCCGCCCGGTACGCTCAGGGGGTTCACATGGGGTTCCTGTTGTGGATTCATGTTCGGTCCTCGTCAGGTTGTGATCAATGGACTTCGGTCAGGGCTGGTCCTTTTGAGACCAAGACCCCATTGGTTGCGCGTGAGCGATGCCGATCAGGCATCGTCCGATGCGCCACGCCTGCATGGAAACGGCCAGCCGGTGAGACATCAAGCCGTATCTCAGGCGGGACTCTTCTCACAGCCGCTCTACCAGCCCTTCAACGAAATATCGCCGATGAGGCGTCAGGCTTTGGATCTGCCGGGGCTAGAGCAAGGGCCTCTCGGGCCGGCCTGCCAGAGTGGGCCAGACGGTTCGATCAGTCCGGGATCGAACCGTCGAGCTGCGCCAGCTGCGCATACGCCGATAGCGGTCGCGTAGGCCGGAAGTACAGGTCGCGAAGAATCGGCCTTTTGAGCGGCCCAACGATGGATGCGAGGTCGGACAGCTTCACATGGCCCAGTTCGGGCATGCCGATACCCACGTCGCACAAACCGTAGGCGGTGTCACCATCGGCCGGGTCCAGCGCGGCCAAGAGCCAAGTCGCATGCGCGTCCGGGGTAAAGAGCCGTACCACGGGCAGCGGGTCGCCAGCGTAGCCGGCTACGTATGCTTGGCCATTTGCGAGCAACTGCGCGCGTTGTTCTGCGGTGATGAGGGTTGGGTTCATGATTGCAGCCTCTGGGAAAGTTCGCTCCACGCGGAGCAAGGCAATACTGGGAGCACGTCCCTATCGCGGGTCGTCACATCCCAACACGGTCCGGTGCGGGCCTGGGTTTACAGCAAGCGGCGTGCACCACGCGTTGAGCACCTTTCCGGGATGGTGTGAAGCCACGCCTCTCTCCCACCCGGTAGGCACCGCACCCCGGATTCATGCAAGCACAGAACCATGGAAGCGGAATTGCGGTAGCCAGGCAAGGCACGGATGCGGTCCCCCTAATCTGTCGGAATCCACAAATGCAGATTTCGGCAAAAACCCGAAAGCAGCTCGATCAGTCTAAAATGAACACTATAGATTGTAGCACTATAGTGCGCAATCGGCTGACATCATGGTTTTCTAGGGGAACCATTGGTGACGGCGAAACACACATTGGCGACAGCAATACGCATAGTCAGGAAAGCGCGCGGCTTGAGCCAGGAAGCGTTCTCTGACGTGTCAAGCCGCACCTATATGAGTTCGTTGGAGCGCAACCTGAAAAGCCCAACCATGCACAAACTGACCGAGCTATGCGAGGTCATGCAAGTGCATCCGCTTACGCTGCTGACGCTGGCATATGCCGGCGACAACACGCACAAGGCCGACCAGCTTCTGGCGCAGGTGCGCCAGGAACTAGAGGCGATATTGAAAGAGCGCGACGCGCTGTAGGCGCGTGCGATGCTGCGGGCTAGCAGCAACTGCGCCCCGCCGCAAAGGGGTGGGGCGTTTGGGGGCGGCCGTCAGGCCGCTGGCTTGCTGCGCGACCAGATCAGGTTGTTCATGCCATCGCCTTCCTCGATCAGCCGGGCGTAGACCAGGGGGCAATTTATGACGATTGCGCGTCAATACATCGCCTCTCACCCAGAACAATGGGGCGAATCCGGCATGGCATTGGCCCGGCGGGCCGTCAATGAGGCGTGCAAGAGGAACCTTGCCTCACGGATGTCCCGGTAAATCCCATCCCTCCGTTCCTTTCAGGGCGCCACCCATGTACAGCTCATATTGGAGTCGAAGCCCGAGTTGATAGGCAGGATTTCCTGCACGGGCGTCCAATCAATTCCGGATTGCAAAAGAGCATGTCGTCCGGCTAATTGCGGTTTACTGCAAGCTTTGCCCACAGCTCTTGGCACAACAGGTACCTAGCGAAGCTCCTCGAGAATGAGTCGGTGTCTGCCTTCCTTCGCCAAAGACATTCCGATTTGCTCTCAGAGTTCGAGTTAATCGTACAAACCGTATCATTGGATCAATAACCTCGGAATGTGTTGCTGATTTCTGGGACTTCGTCGGTGAAGCATTTGCGGGAGAACATCAAGGCGGCGCAAATCGCGCTGTCGGATGTGGTGCTTGCAGAGCTGGATGCGTTGGGTCGAGCCTGACGTATGCCAACAGCCGCTGTGCAGGTTCCCCGGCTGTCGCTGCGTATTCCGGTGATTGTGACCGGTCATTCCGGCATCGTGACCACGGATTCCGTTTTATCGTGACCGCTGTGTCCCTGCGGTTTCCGGTTGATTGTG
>NZ_JWMA01000007.1 GCF_000812465.1 Cupriavidus sp. IDO
AAAACGACCCGCACGCACATGCGCACGGGTCGTTAAGTCTCGACCTTCTCGTTACACCGTTCGGTTCCTGAGAAAGGACCTTAACTGAACGGCATTACCCGCTAGTGCGGGCCTTTTCTCAAACCGGATTCGGAATATCGATGAAGGTATGGCGCAGCCCGAAACGCTGCGCCAGATGCTCGCCGAGCGATCGTATGCCATAGCGTTCGGTCGCGTGATGACCTGCGGCAAGATATGCCACACCACTCTCGCGCGCGAGGTGGGTGGTCTGCTCCGAGACCTCCCCGCTCAGGTAGGCATCGACGCCTGCGGCGATGGCGGCATCAAAGTATCCCTGCGCGCCGCCTGTGCACCAGCCTACGGTGCGAATCATCTGACCGGGCTCGCCGATCGCGAGGGGCTCACGTCCCAGCACGCCGCCGACATGCGCGGCGAAGGCCTGCAGCGGCATCGGAGTCGGCAGCGTGCCGGTCCAGCCGAGCTGATCGTCGCTGAAGCGGCCCGTGGGCGTCAGGCCGAGTTGCAGACCGAGTTGTGCGTTATTGCCGAACTCAGGGTGGTTGTCGAGCGGCAGGTGGTAGGCCAGCAGATTGACATCGGCGCCGAGCAGGCGCTTAAGCCGCGCATGCTTCTGGCCGACCACGCGGGCGTCTTCGTTCTTCCAGAAGTAGCCGTGGTGGACCAGGATGGCATCGGCGCCGGCCTCGATGGCAGCATCGACCAGCGCCAGGCTGGCGGTCACACCGGTTACGATGTGTGTGACTTCAACGCTGCCTTGCACTTGCAGACCATTGGGACAATAGTCCTTGTAGCGGGGAACTTCCAGCAGGTCGTTCAAGTACAATTCCAGCTCTTTGGTTTTCATTTTCTACTCAAAATCCAATATGTTGCGGCGCTTTTGGCTGTTCTTTGCCCAGGCTGTCACCGTCGTGCTGGCCGTCTGGTTCGTCGTAGCCACGCTCAAACCCGAATGGCTGCAGAGGGGCCGCGTCGCGGTGCAGTCCGGCTCGCCCATCGTGGCGCTGAAGGAAGTCGTGCCAAATGTGGCCGGTCCGTCCGCCGAAGGCTCCTATAGCGAAGCCGCGAAGCAGGCGATGCCGGCCGTGGTGAATATCTTTACCAGCAAGAACGGTAACAAGCGTACGCCCAACCCGCAGGCCGAAGACCCCTGGTTCCGGTTCTTCTTTGGCGACCGGCTGCCGGAGCGCCAGGAGCCGGTATCCAGCCTGGGCTCGGGCGTGATCGTCAGTGCCGAGGGTTACATTCTAACCAACCACCACGTGGTGGACGGCGCCGACGAGATCGAGGTTGCGCTGACCGACGGCCGCAAGGCCAACGCCAAGGTGGTCGGCTCCGATCCCGAAACCGATCTTGCAGTGCTGAAGGTCACGCTGAAGGATCTTCCTGCCATCACCCTTGGCCGTATCGAGAATGTGCAGGTCGGCGACGTGGTGCTGGCGATCGGCAACCCGTTCGGCGTCGGCCAGACGGTGACCATGGGAATCGTCTCGGCACTTGGCCGCAGCCACCTCGGCATCAATACCTTCGAGAACTTCATCCAGACCGATGCGGCCATCAACCCGGGCAACTCCGGCGGTGCGCTGGTCGACGCCCGTGGCAACCTGCTTGGCATCAACACGGCGATCTATTCACGCTCTGGTGGCTCGCTGGGCATTGGCTTCGCCATTCCCGTGTCGACCGCCAAGCAGGTGATGGAATCGATCATTTCCACCGGCAGTGTGACGCGGGGCTGGATCGGCGTCGAGCCGCAGGACATGACGCCGGAGATTGCCGAATCCTTCGGCCTTGACGCCAAGGAAGGCGCGCTGATTGCCGCCGTGGTTCAGGGCGGCCCGGCAGACAAGGCCGGGGTCAAGCCTGGCGATGTGCTGACAGCAGTGGATGGACTGTCGATCAGCGACACCACCGCGCTGCTCAATGCCATCGCCCAGCTGAAGCCCGGGGTCGACGTCAAGATGAAGGTGATCCGGCGTGGCAAGCCTGTGGAGTTGTCGGTGACCATCGGCAAGCGCCCCCCGCCACCGCGGCGTGCGCTGCCGTTTGATGACGAAGAGTAAGACGTCGTCGGTGGGAAACTGGAAAGCCCCGTCATTACTGGCGGGGCTTTTCTTTTTTTGACAGACCTTTCCGGTATGCCTGTGGGAGTGGCAAGGCCCACCGCTTTTGGACAACTGTTTGGGTGCCCCCTCTCCTGCGCGCGGGAGAGGGTTGGGGAGAAGGCGGGGATGTCCACGAAGCAAACGTCCGTGGTTTGCCGGCGCCTGCCCTCCCCCCCGGCGCCTCTCCCGCTTGCGGGAGAGGGGAGCAAACCGGCAGCCGGCAATGCAAGCCAGCAATAATGGCCCGCCGCTACCGGGGGGGCCTTTACTGCCGCGCCATGACTTCCCATGCATAGCCCCGCTCCGACACCCACAACGCAAAACGCCGGCATCCTTGCGGATGCCGGCGTTTTGCTTTCAAGCCAACCCTAAGCGAGCTTACGCTCGCGTCAGATTAGAACTTGTGGCGGATACCAACCACAGCGCCGAACTGGCTGTCAGCGTTGCCGTTAGCGTCAACGTTGGTCTTGCCAAAACCGTCCACGCCCAGGTTCGACGTGTTCTTGTTCTTGGCGTAGGCCATGCTCAGGTAAGCGTCGGTGCGCTTCGACAGAGCGTAGTCAGCCGTTGCCACGAACAGCCACGGATCCGACTTGTTGCCACGGAAGTCCTGGTAGTAAGCAGCGCCGGTCAGCGAGAACGCCGGGGTGATCTGGTAACCCAGGCCCAGCCAGTACAGGTTCGACGAAGCCTTGGCACCGGTCAGAGCTTGAACGCTTGCGCCCAGGAACGGGATCGTGCCCAGGTCAACACCCTTCGCCCAGCGGTAGCCGGCGAATGCCTTGGCCGGACCGAAAGCGTACGAGCCAGCGGCCGAAGCGCGGCGAACCACGGCGTCCGGGTTGCCCACGAAGCCCAGGTTGGTTTCGTCATAGACGGCACCAACTGCGAACGGGCCACCAGCGTAGGTCAGGCTCAGGCTGTATTCACGGCCGATCTTTGCCGAACCCGGAACTTCACCCGCGTTGCCTTGGAAGACGCCAGCTGTGCCACCGGTGTTCGAACCGGCGCTGTACAGGGCGTTGGCGGTCAGGCCACCGAAGGTACCGATGTACTTGATCGAGTTGTCAGCACGGCCGGCAAAGGCGCCGTCTTGCGAGGTGATCGAGTACTTGGTCGAGATGGCCATCGGGTCGAACTGCAGACCGAAGTCATACATCGGGGTCTGATGACGACCCAGGGTCAGCTGACCCCACTGGCTCGACAGACCGACGTAGGCTTGACGACCGAACAGACGGTTGTCTTGGCCCGACTTGCCGTCGTCAACGTTGAAACCGCTTTCCAGCACGAAGACGCCCTTCAGGCCACCGCCCAGGTCTTCGACGCCACGCAGGCCCCAGCGGCTGCCCGACTGGTTACCCGAGGTCAGGCGGACCACGTCGTGACCGCCGCTCAGGCCGGTTGCTGCGTTACCGGGCTGCTTGTTCTGATATTCGATACCAGCGTCAACAACACCGTACAGGGTCACGCTCGACTGGGCATAGGCGCCACCAGCGGCCAGGGCGGCGACGGCAGCAGCAAACAGTTTCATCTTCATATCGACACTTTCCTTGTCAACTGATTGGGAAATCTTGGTTGCCCAAGTGCTTGGGCGACGCATTTACATTCACGTCTGTTGCGTATTATGTGCCAGCCCCCCCGGCCGTCAGAAGGCTTTTTCGGCGTAAACCGTGGTTGCGGACGGTTTTTGTTGTGATCGAGCAACAAGAAGGACTCAGAAATTCACCAAAATGGTGCAAATCCAGCATTCCCAACCGGAAAGCCACCTACCTCAAAGAGATTAGTCGGGCTGGGTTTCGCCAGTAGCGGAGGTGTCAGGAGCCGGGCGGCTCACAAAACGCGCCATCTGCAGCCCAAGTTCGTAAAGTGCCACCAGCGGCACGGCGAGCAGCAGTTGCGAAAGTACATCAGGTGGTGTGACGACCGCAGCAATGATGAAGGCGCCGACGATCACATACGGGCGGATCTGCTTGAGCTTGTCGAGCTCCACCACGCCAAACCGCACCAGCACAATCACCACCACAGGCACTTCGAACGTGATACCGAAGGCCAGGAACATCGTCATTGCGAAGCTGAGGTACTTGTCGATGTCGGTCGACATGTCCGCCCCAAGTGGCGCGTTGTAGTGCGCCATGAAGTGGAACACCGTGGGGAAGACCAGGAAATACGCGAACGCCACGCCGCACAGGAACAGGACGTAGCTGCTGCTGACCAGCGGGAGGATCAGTCGCTTCTCATGCTGATAGAGACCCGGCGCGACGAATTGCCAGATCTGGTACAACACCCACGGCAGCGCGATCAGGAAGGCAACCAGCAGCGTGACCTTCATCGGCACGAAGAACGAACCGGTGACATCAGTCACGATCATCCTGCCACCCTTGGGCAGGGCTTCCATCAGCGGCCGCGCGAACAGGTTGAAGATCAGCGGGGCCCAGTAGATCAGGCCCAGGAAAACAAGAATGACTCCTGCCACCGCCTTGACGAGGCGCTCGCGCAACTCGATCAGGTGGGAAATGAAAGTTTCCTGTTGGGATTCGTCTTGGGGATCTTGGGACCTGGAGTCGCTCATGGCGTGGACCGCTCAGCTGCGCTGGCTGGCAACGTGGAATCGATGGCACCGCCCGGAGCGGTGAAGTCTGATATGGCATTGGCAGGGGCAGCCCGCCGGCTGGCCGGCAAAACGGCGCCGCGCGCCATGCTCACTCGAAGAAGGAACGGGCGCGGCCGCTGGCCGGCCGGTGACGCTTGACGCGCGCGGCACCGGACTGCGCCCAGACCCGCACGTTGTTCTGCCGCTTGAACCACAGCGGACGCGCGCCCTGCTTGACGCGCCAGCTCTTGCGGCCGTTATGCGACTTGTGCGCGGCGTCCCAGCTCGGCACGAAGCCGCCGCTACCGCCGCCGGCACTGCCGCCCGCAGCGGACTCAACCCCGCCGAGCGCTTCATTGAGTGCCTGCGTCTGCTCGTTCACTTCCTTGTGGATGGTCCGCTCGACGTCACGGGCGGCGTCTTCGAATTCCGTGCGCATCTTGCGCAGTTCTTCGAGCTCCACCTCGCGGCTGACTTCCGCCTTGACGTCGTTGATGTAGCGCTGGGCGCGCCCAACCAGCGCGCCAACCGTGCGCGCAACCTTCGGCAGCCGCTCGGGACCGATCACGATCAGCGCCACGGCGCCGATCAGCGCCAGTTTGGAAATGCCGAGATCGATCATGCGGACGTCGGACCGGTAGCAGCGGAAGCAACGCGCATCGTGCGGGCAGCCACTATATAAATGAGGGAGGCGAGCACGCGGCTGTTACTGCTGGCGGGTCTTTTCCTTGGCGTCCACGTCGATGGTGGTGGAATCGCGCAGTTCCTTGGCCTCGGCCGGCTTGTCGTCACCGCCCTCCTTCATGCCGTCCTTGAAGCCCTTCACCGCGCCGCCAAGATCCTGGCCGATATTGCGCAGCTTCTTGGTGCCGAATACGAGCATGACGATCACCAACACGATCAGCCAGTGCCAAATGCTAAACGAACCCATTTCTTGCTCCTGATGAAGCCTCGGCCAGCGTCTCTTGCTGTCCGGACCCGTTGTTCCGTCCCGTTATGGCCGCGCCGGGCGACGGTTGCCGGTGCGACATCCGGCCCGGGCATGTCACCCGGGCGCTCCCATGCCAAGGCTACCCGTTCAGGGCAGCGGTACCTTCCACTGATTGCGCGGCCCGCCGAGCACATGGAGGTGCAGGTGGTAGACCTCCTGACCGCCATCCGGGCCGGTATTGATGACCGTCCGGAAGCCGTTGCCGCAGCCTGCCACGCGTGCCAGTTCAGGCACCTTCAGCATCATTTTAGCAAGCACAGCCTGTTCGCCGGGTCCACAGTCAGCCAGCGAGTCGACGTGCGACTTGGGAATGAGCAGGAAGTGCACCGGGGCCTTGGGATGGATATCGTGGAATGCCATCATTTCGTCGTCTTCGTAGACTTTGCGCGACGGAATCTGCCCGGCCACGATCTTGCAGAAGATGCAATTATCCTGAGAATTCATGAAGTTTTCGTTGCGAAGACCGAACCGGCCACCTGCTCGCCGGCACTACCAGACTGGCATCAGAAACGCTGATCCGGGTACATGGGCTTGCTGTCGTTCAGGTACAGCCAACCCTTGACGATACGATACAGCATCCAGAGGGACAGGACCGCCCACACGCCGAACGCCAGCGGAATCAGAAAGACCGTGGCAAACAGCAGTCCGCCCAAGGCAGCCCATACCACCGACCACCAGAATGAGCGGATCTGCCACGCGAAATGCGACGCATACAGGGTGCCGCGCGCGTCGTCGCGCTTGACGTAATCGACCACGATCGCAATCAGCGCGGTCACGCCGCCAGTCAGCCAGAAGATGGCGTACAGCGCATACAGGATGTGCATCAGCTTGCGCAGGCTGCTGAGCTGATCGCTGTCGGGGTTACTGACCTGCCCGGTATAGTCGTTCGCCATCGTCGCGCTCCAGTAATGCTGGCCTGCCGGATGGCAAGCGGGAAACCGTCAGCCTTGATCCGGGCGCCGGGCTTTTTCTTCCAGGCCTGACAGGCCTTCGCGCCGCGCCAGTTCGTTGACGACGTCGGCCGGCGTCAGTCCGAAGTTGGCCAGCAGCACCATGGTGTGGAACCACAAGTCCGCCACTTCGTAGACGACCTTGTCCGCGCCGGCACCGGTTTTCCCGGCTGCGCGAGCGTCCTTGGCGGCCATCACAGTTTCCGTCGCCTCTTCGCCGATCTTCTTGAGGATGGCGTCGTCGCCCTTCCTGAACAGCCGCGCCACGTAGGATTTTTCGGGATCGCCGCCGTTTTCCGGCTTGCGCGATTCGAGCACGGCGGCCAGGCGCGCCAGCATGTCGGCGCTGCTGGGTTGTGTGTCGGTCATGGTTTGGCCGCGTAGATGTGGGAAGGATCCTTGAGCACGGGCTCGACGGTCTGCCAGTCCCCGTTCTCGACATCGCCCTCGAACTTCTGGAAGAAGCACGAATGCCGGCCGGTGTGGCAGGCAATGCTGTCGACCTGCGTCACCTTGAGCAGCACCACGTCTTCGTCGCAGTCCAGGCGCATTTCGTGCACCTTCTGCACATGGCCGGATTCCTCGCCCTTGTGCCACAGGCGCTTGCGCGAGCGCGACCAGAACACGGCTTCGCCCAGCTCCACGGTGCGCTGCAGCGCCTCGCGGTTCATGAACGCAAACATCAGGACGTCGTTCGAGCCGACTTCCTGCACGATCACCGGCACCAGCCCGTTATCGTCCCACTTGACCTTGTTGAGCCACTTCTTTGCCATGATCAGATCCGCACAGGGATGCCCTCGCGGGCCATGAATGCCTTTGCCTCGCCAACGGTGTGCTGGCCATAGTGGAAGATGCTGGCGGCCAGCACGGCATCCGCGCGGCCCAGCTTGATGCCATCCGCCAGATCCTGCAGGCCGCCGACGCCGCCCGAGGCGATCACCGGAATCGAGACCGCGTCGCTGACCGCACGTGTCAACTCCAGGTCGAAGCCGCTCTTGGTGCCGTCGCGATCCATGCTGGTCAGCAACAGCTCGCCCGCGCCGCGCGCGGCCATTTCGCGTGCCCACTCGACCGCGTCGAGGCCAGTGGCCTTGCGCCCGCCGTGGGTGAAGACTTCCCACCGCGGCGGCTCGCCCGGCGCGGAACTGCGCTTGGCGTCGATCGCCACGACGATGCACTGCGAGCCGTACTTAGCGGTGGCATCGGAGACAAGCTGCGGGTTGGCAATGGCCGACGAATTGACGCTGATCTTGTCCGCGCCGGCATTCAGCAGGCGCCGCACGTCCTCGACGGCGCGCACGCCGCCGCCTACGGTCAGCGGGATGAACACCTGCGAGGCCACCGCTTCGATGATGTGCAGGATCAGGTCACGGCCGTCGCTGGTCGCGGTGATGTCAAGGAAAGTGATCTCATCGGCGCCCTGATCGTCGTAGCGGCGCGCGATTTCGACCGGGTCGCCCGCATCGCGCAGTTCGACGAAGTTGACGCCCTTGACCACCCGCCCGTTCGTCACATCGAGGCAGGGGATGATACGTTTGGCTAGCATGTGATTCCTTGTCCGCCGCCAGGTTGGGCCGGGCGGCGGCTGCGCCAGGGGCGCGTTGGCTGGTTACTCCGCGCCCAGTTTATCCGCGCGCGCCTGCGCGTCGGCGAAATTGAGGTCGCCCGAGTAGATGGCGCGTCCGCAGATGACGCCTTCCACGCCCTCGCCCTCGACCGCGCACAGGTTGTCGATGTCGGCCAGGTTCGACAGGCCGCCGCTGGCGATCACCGGGATCGACATCGACTGCGCCAGCTTGACCGTGGCATCGATATTGATCCCCTGCAGCATGCCGTCGCGGCCGATATCGGTGTAGATGATGGCTTCCACGCCGTAGTCTTCGTACTTGCGGGCGAGGTCGGCGACTTCGTGGCCGGTCAGCTTGCTCCAGCCGTCGGTGGCAACCTTGCCGTCCCTGGCGTCGAGGCCGACGATGATGTGGCCGCCGAAGGCCGAGCAGGCATCCTTCAGGAAGCCGGGGTTCTTGACCGCCGCCGTGCCGATGATCACGTACGACAGGCCGTCGTCCAGCCAGCGCTCGATGGTGTTCAGGTCACGGATGCCGCCGCCCAGCTGCACCGGGATCTCATCGCCGACTTCGGCGATGATGGACTTGATGGCGGCTTCATTGCGGGGCTTGCCGACAAAGGCACCATTGAGGTCGACCAGGTGCAGGCGACGCGCACCCTGGTTCACCCAGTGACGTGCCATGGCGGCGGGATCTTCGGAAAAGACGGTGGCCTGGTCCATGTCGCCTTGTTTGAGGCGTACACACTGACCGTCCTTCAGGTCGATGGCCGGAATGAGCAACATAAGCGTGACGAGCGTGGTTGAGTAAAGAAAGGTTGAGCGAGACCGGCGCAGCCGGTCAGGTCAGGTCAGTAAGCAATCTGGCTTGTATAGCGTTGAATGGCTCGGATGCTCTTCAAGGATTCCAGTGCACGAAGTTCCGGTACAGCTGCAGGCCCATGGCCGCGCTCTTCTCGGGGTGGAACTGCGTGGCGAAAATATTATCGCGCGCCACCGCGCTGGTAAATACGACCCCATAGTCCGTTTCGCCGGCGATATGGGCCGGATCCTGCGCCCGCACAAAATAGCTGTGGACGAAGTAGAACCAGCTTTCGTCCGGAATCCCATTCCACAAAGGATGGGCTGCCGCCTGCCGCACACGGTTCCAGCCCATTTGCGGCACTTTGAAACGCGACCCGTCCGGCTGGGTCTTGCCTTCCAGCTCGAACCGGACCACCTCGCCCGGCATCAGGCCCAGGCAAGGCGTCTTGTCCATGCCGGCGCGGCTTTCGGTGCTGAAGCCGAACAGCATCTGCTCACCCACGCACACCCCGAACATCGGCTTGCTGCCGGCGGCCTCGATCACCGCCTCCTGCAGGCCGGAAGCGCCCAGCGCCGCCATGCAGTCCGGCATGGCGCCCTGGCCCGGCAGGACCACGCGGTCCGCGGAGCGGATGCCTTCGGGGGCATCCACCACCCTTACATCGGCTTCCGGCGCCGCGGCACGCAGCGCCTGCGCCACCGAGCGCAGGTTGCCCATGCCGTAATCCACAATTGCTATGGTAGTCATGATTTCAAAACAGGCAACAATGTCTTCAGCCCGTCCACAATGAATTCAACGGCCAGCGCGGACAGGATCAACCCCATCAGACGCGTGCCGATATTGATGCCGGTGCGGCCAATCACCCGTGCAATCGGGTCCGCCGCGCGGAATACCAGGTACACCACCGTGCCCAGCAGCAGGCCGATTCCCACCAAGATCAGCAGCTGGTACCAGTGCTGCGTCTTGCCCGCATAGACGATCACCGTGCTGATCGAACCCGGCCCGGTCAGCAGCGGCAGCGCCAGCGGCACCACGGCGATGCTCGACTTGGCCTCGGCCTCGTCTTCCTCTTCCGGCGTGGCCTTGGTGCGGCTGGTCTGGGCGTTCAGCATGTTCATGGCCATCATGATCATGATGAGACCGCCACCGACCTGCAGCGATGCCACCGAGATATTGAAGAACTCGATGATCTGCTGCCCCAGCAACGCCGACACGGCCACCACGATTGCCACCGAGATCGACGCAATCTTGATAGTACGCAGTTTTTCCGCTTCGGTCTGTTGGCTGGTCAGGCTGATAAAGAACGGAATCGCCCCGATCGGATTGATCAGCGCCAGCAGCGAGATAAACGACTTGAGCGTATCCATCGGTTGCGGGTGGCCAGTATGCTGGCCAGGTTCAGCCTTGAAGAGTCAGCGGGCGCCGCAACCAGCCGGCACGCCTACGGGTTCCAGACGGATCAGAGCGTACCCTTGGTCGAGGGAATGGTGTTGGCCGCGCGCGGGTCCAGCTCCACCGCCATGCGCAGTGCCCGGCCAAAGGCCTTGAACACGGTTTCGCACTGATGGTGGGCATTGATGCCGCGCAGGTTGTCGATATGCAGGGTCACGCCCGCATGATTGACGAAGCCGCGGAAGAACTCGATGGTAAGGTCCACGTCGAAGCTGCCCACGCGCGCACGCGTGAACGGCACGTGGAACTCCAGGCCGGGACGGCCCGAGAAATCGATGACCACGCGCGACAGGCATTCGTCCAGCGGCACATAGCTGTGGCCGTAGCGGGTAATGCCCTTCTTGTCGCCAATGGCCTTGGCCACGGCCTGGCCGAGCGTGATGCCGACGTCTTCCACCGTGTGGTGGTCGTCGATATGGATATCGCCCTTGGCCTCGACCTCGAGGTCGATCATGCCGTGCCGGGCGATCTGGTCCAGCATGTGGTCGAGGAACGGCACGCCGGACGCCAGTTTCTGGCGGCCGGTGCCGTCTAGATTCAGGGAAACGCGAATCTGCGTTTCCGAAGTATTGCGGGTGACCTCTGCAACACGCATGGTGTTAATCCTGCAGCGAAGCTGCGAATGCCTCAAGGAACTGCGCGTTTTCTTCGGGAGTGCTGACCGTCACGCGCAGACAGTTGGCCAGCAATGCGTGCATTTTACTCACGTTCTTGATCAATACCTTGCGCGCGAGGAGGCGGTCGAACGTCTGTGCGGCATCCGGCACGCGCACCAGCAGGAAGTTGGCGGCGCTCGGGAACACGGTCACGCCCGGATGGGCGGCCATGCCTTCGGCCACTCGGGAGCGCTCCGCGCGCAGTTGCGCGGCCTGCTCGTCCAGCACCGAGACATGCTCCAGCGCGAACAGCGCGGCCGCTTCGGTCAGCACGTTGACGTTGTACGGCGGGCGGACCTTGTCGAGCTGCGACAGCCAGGCCGGCGCGCCGGCGATGTAGCCCAGGCGGATACCCGCCAGCCCCAGCTTGGACACCGTGCGCATCACCAGCAGGTTGCCGAATTCCGTCAGGCGCGGCATCCAGCTTTCCTGCGCGAACGGCTGGTAGGCCTCGTCGACCACCACCAGGCTGTGGCAGACCTCGCCCTGGGCCGCGCGGACGATGGCCTCCATGTCGGCGGCATCGAACAGGTTGCCGGTCGGGTTGTTCGGGTACGCCAGGTAGATGATGGCCGGCTTGTGCTCGGCCATGGCCGCCAGCATGGCGGCGCGGTCGAGCGTGAAGTCGGCGCGCAGCGGCACGCCCACGAACTGCAGGCCGGCGAACTGTGCCGACATCGCGTACATGACGAAGCCCGGCACCGGTGCCATGACCTTGGCGCCCGGCTTGGCCGCCGCCAGCGCCAGCATGCTGATGATCTCGTCCGAACCGTTGCCCAGCAGCACCTCCATGCCGGCAGGCACCTGCATCACGTCTTTCAGCTTCGCGCGCAAGGCTTCGCTGCTGGGAACGGGATAGCGGTTCAGCGCCACCTCGCCCAGCCGCGCGGCCAGCTGCAGGCGCAGTTCGGGCGGCAGCAGGTAGGGATTCTCCATGGCGTCGAGCTTCACCAGACCGTGCGAATCCGGGACATGGTAGGCGCCCATGGCGCGTACGTCGTCACGGATGATGCGTTCGATCAGGGTGGGCTCTGCTGCTGACATGGAAACTCCAGGTGGTTGCCGGCGGACCGGCATGGGTCAGGGATTCAACTGCGTTTGAAACGATATTCCGCGCTGCGCGCGTGGGCCTGCAAGCCTTCGCCGTACGCCAGTTCGGCGGCGATCTGGCCAAGCATCTGCGCCCCGCCCTCGCTGACTTCGATCAGGCTGGAGCGCTTCTGGAAGTCGTACACGCCCAGCGGCGACGAGAAGCGCGCCGTGCGCGAGGTCGGCAGGACGTGGTTCGGGCCCGCACAATAGTCGCCCAGCGATTCGCTGGTATAGCGCCCGAGGAAAATGGCGCCGGCATGGCGGATCTTCTCGCTCCACTGATGCGGGTTCTCCGCCGAGATCTCGAGGTGCTCGGGCGCGATGGCGTTGGCGATCTCGCAGGCCTCGTCCATGTCGCGCACCTTGATCAGCGCGCCGCGTCCGGAGAGCGATGCCGCGATCACGTCGCGACGCGGCATACTGTCGAGCTGGCGCTGGATGCTGGCGGCCACCTGCGCGATATAGCCGGCGTCCGGGCACAGCAGGATCGACTGCGCGAGCTCGTCGTGCTCGGCCTGCGAGAACAGGTCCATCGCCACCCAGTCGGGATCGGTGGTGCCATCGCAGATCACCAGGATCTCGGACGGGCCCGCGATCATGTCGATGCCGACGGTGCCGAACACGCGGCGCTTGGCGGCGGCCACGTAGGCATTGCCCGGGCCGACGATCTTGTCGACCTGCGGCAGCGTGGCGGTGCCGTAGGCCAGCGCGCCCACGGCCTGCGCGCCGCCGATGGTGAAGATGCGGTCCACGCCGGCGATCTGCGCCGCAGCCAGGACCAGTTCATTGCGCACGCCGCCCGGCGTGGGCACCACCATGATGATCTCCTTGACGCCCGCCACGCGGGCCGGAATCGCGTTCATCAGCACGGAGGACGGATACGCGGCCTTGCCACCCGGCACGTAGATGCCGACGCGGTCCAGCGGCGTCACCTTCTGGCCCAGCATGGTGCCGTCGGCCTCGGTGTATTCCCAGCTGTGGCTGCCGCACTCGATCTTCTGCTTCTCGTGGTAGGCCCGCACACGCGCGGCGGCCGCTTCCAGGGCGGCGCGGCGCTTGGGTTCCAGGTCTTCCAGCGCAGCCTCGAGTTCGGCCTGCGACACTTCGAGCGCCGCCATCGACGAGGCGTCGACGCGATCGAAACGCTCGGTGTATTCGAGCACGGCGGCATCGCCGCGATCTTTCACGTCGGCCAGGATCTGCGCGACCGCGCGCTCGATGGCCTCATCCTCGCCGGCCTCGAAGGCCAGCACCTGGCGTAGCGACTCGGCAAAGCCCGGCTTGCTGGAGTCGAGCCGGCGGATCGACAGCTTTTCCATATCGATTGAGTTCATGACTCCATTCCTTACAGGTGGCGCCGGCTTCAGGCCAGCGCCGCCGAAGCCCGTTCGAATGCGTCGAGAATCGGCGCCAGCCGCTCGCGCTTGAGTTTGAGCGCGGCCTGGTTCACCACCAGCCGCGACGAAATCTGCACGATCTCTTCCACTTCGACCAGGTTGTTGGCACGCAGCGTGCTGCCGGTGCTGACCAGGTCGACAATGGCGTCTGACAGGCCCACCAGCGGGCCCAGCTCCATCGAGCCGTACAGCTTGATGAGATCGACGTGCACGCCCTTCTTGGCAAAGTGCTCGCGCGCAGTCTGCACATACTTGGTTGCCACCGCCAGGCGCGCGCCCTGGCGCACCGCGTTGACGTAGTCAAACCCGGCCGGCACCGCTACCGACATGCGGCAACGGGCGATGTTCAGGTCGATCGGCGCATACAGGCCGGCCATGCCGTGCTCCATCAGCACGTCCTTGCCGGCCACGCCGAAGTCGGCGGCGCCGTACTGCACGTAGGTCGGCACATCGGAAGCGCGCACGATCACCACGCGCACGGCCGGATCCGAGGTGGGCAGGATCAGCTTGCGCGAGGTTTCGGGGTCTTCCGTCACGCGGATGCCGGCCGCTTCGAGCAGCGGCAGGGTCTCGGTAAAGATGCGGCCCTTGGAAAGCGCCAGGGTGAGCTGGTTGGGCGATGCGTTGAAGGTGGGGCTCATCGGGCGTCCTCAGGCGATGCGGCGAATCTTGGCGCCGACCGCCGACAGCTTGTCTTCCATGCGGTCGTAGCCGCGATCCAGGTGGTAAATGCGGTCGATCACCGTCTCGCCATCTGCCACCAGGCCGGCGATCACCAGGCTTGCCGAGGCGCGCAGGTCGGTCGCCATCACGTTCGCGCCCGACAGGCGCGGCACGCCGTTGACCACGGCGGTGTTGCCCTCGACCACGATATTGGCGCCCAGGCGGTTCAGTTCCTGCACGTGCATAAAGCGGTTTTCGAAGATGGTCTCGGTGACGTGCGACGCGCCCTCGGCCACCGCGTTCAGCGCCATGAACTGGGCCTGCATGTCCGTGGGGAACGCCGGGTACTCCGAGGTGCGGAAGCTGACGGCCTTCGCGCGTTGAGGCATGGCCAGGCGGATCCAGTCGGCACCGCTTTCGATCGTCGCGCCCGCTTCGCGCAGCTTGTCGAGCACCGAATCCAGGATGTCGGGCGACACCCCGCGCAGCACCAGGTCGCCAAGCGTGGCGGCGGCCGCGCACAGGAAGGTGCCGGCCTCGATGCGGTCGGCAATCACGCTGTGGCTGGCACCGTGCAGGCGCTCGACGCCTTGCACCACCAGACGGTCGGTGCCGATGCCTTCGATCTTCGCACCCATCTTCACCAGCATGTTGGCCAGGTCGGTCACCTCAGGCTCGCGCGCGGCGTTTTCCAGGACGGTTTCGCCCTCGGCCAGGGTGGCGGCCATCAGCAGGTTCTCGGTGCCGGTCACGGTAATCATGTCGGTCACCACGCGCGCGCCCTTCAGGCGCTTTGCACGTGCATGAATGAAGCCGTGCTCGATGCTGATCTCGGCGCCCATTGCCTGCAGGCCCTTGATGTGCTGGTCGACCGGGCGTGCACCGATGCCGCATCCGCCGGGCAGCGAGACACGGGCTTCGCCGAAGCGTGCCACCAGCGGACCCAGCACGAGGATCGAGGCGCGCATTGTCTTGACCAGCTCGTAAGGCGCTTCGAGCGAACTCACGTCGGCGCCATTGAGGGTCACCTTCGCGCCATCGTGCCCGGTTTTCATGCCCATCTGGCGCAGCAGCTTCAGCGTGGTGCGCACGTCCTGCAGGTTCGGCACGTTGTCCAGCGAGACGGTGTCGGCCGAAAGCAGGCCCGCGCAGAGAATCGGCAAGGCGGCGTTCTTGGCGCCCGAGACACGGATCTCGCCCTTCAGCGGGCCATTGCCCTGGATCTCGAATTTGTCCATGTTCTTTCGGTTGGAGCCGGGCACACGCCCGGCATCAGTATTGCGGGGCCGCGCAACGGGCGCGGCCGGCTGTATTGTCGGCCCGGCCTACTTGCTGCCGCCGGCCTGCCATTCGGCAGGCGTCAGCGTCTTCATCGACAGCGCGTGGATCTCCGCGCGCATGCGGTCGCCAAGCGCGGCGTAGACCCGCTGGTGGCGCTGGATCAACCGCTTGCCGTCGAATTCGGCGCTGACGATGGTGGCAAAGAAGTGCTGGCCGTCGCCCTCGACTTCCAGATGTTCGCAGGGCAACCCTTGGGCAATGTATTCCCTGACTTGTTCCGGGGTAGGCAGCATGTCTTTCTCTTCAGCTTTCACTTCAAAATTTGGGGGCCGCGGCCAGTGTCCTGTTCAGGGCTAGTGGCGCAGCTTGAATCCGGACTTCAGCAGTCGCAACGCCAGCGCGGCGAGCACTACGAACGCCGAGCCGACCACGGCCAGGCTGAACATCGGCGACACGTCCGAGACGCCGAAGAAGCCATAGCGGAAGCCGTCGATCATGTAGAAGAACGGATTGGCATGGGACACCGCCTGCCAGAAGGCGGGCAGCGAGTGGATCGAGTAGAACACGCCGGATAGGAAGGTCGCCGGCATGATCAGGAAGTTCTGGAACGCGGCCAGCTGGTCGAACTTCTCGGCCCAGATGCCGGCGATCAGCCCCAGCGTGCCGAGGATGCCCGCGCCCAGCAGGGCAAAGACGAGAATCCAGCCAACGCTGGCGAAATGCAGGTGGGCAAACCACGCGGTCACCAGCAGCACGCCCAGCCCGACCACGAGGCCGCGGATCACCGAAGCCACCACGTAGGCGCCAAACATCTCCCAGTGCGACAGCGGCGGCAGCAGCACGAACACCAGGTTGCCGGTGATCTTGGACTGGATCAGCGACGACGAACTGTTGGCAAAGGCGTTCTGCAGCACGCTCATCATCACCAGGCCCGGCACCAGGAAGGCGGTGTAGCTGATCTGGTCGTAGACCTTGACGCGATCTTCCAGCACGTGGCCGAAGATCAGCAGGTACAGCACGGCGGTCAGCACGGGCGCGGCCACGGTCTGGAAGCTGACCTTCCAGAAGCGCAGCACTTCCTTGTATAGCAGGGTGCGGAAGCCGACCAGGCTGCCGACGGCCATCGGCGCCAGCCGCGTGTCGTCGGCGATTTCGAATTCGGTGGGCTTCATGCGACGGCCTCCATGGCCTGGTCAGGCAATGCATCCGGCATGTGGCCCTCGCGACGCATGATCTGGACGAATACATCCTCCAGGTCAGCTTTGTTGATTTCCATGTCTTCGATCTCGCAGCCCGCTTCACGGCAGGCGGCCAGGATCGGCTCGACCGCCTGGTAGCCCGACAGCCGCAGCCGCACCGCGCGCTCGCCCGGATTGGCCGGCATGCGCAGCGGCTCCAGCGCCGCCGGCAGCGTGCCGCGGGCGAATGTCAGCACCAACTGCAGGCCGGCAAACTGCGTCAGCAGGCTGCTGGTGCGGTCCAGCGCCACCACCTCCCCAAACTTCAGCATGGCGATGCGGTCACACAGGGCCTCGGCCTCTTCCAGGTAGTGGGTGGTCAGAATGATGGTGTGGCCTTCGCGGTTGAGGCGGGAAATGAACTTCCACAGGGTCTGGCGCAGTTCCACGTCCACCCCGGCGGTCGGCTCGTCCAGCACGATCACAGGCGGGCGATGCACCAGCGCCTGTGCCACCAGCACGCGACGCTTCATGCCGCCCGAGAGCTGTCGCATGTTGGCATCGGCCTTGTTGGTGAGGTCCAGGTTGGCCATGATCTCGTCGATCCAGTCGTCGTTGCGCGTGAGGCCAAAGTAGCCGGACTGCAGTCGCAGCGTCTCGCGCACCGTGAAGAAGGGATCGAACACAAGTTCCTGCGGCACCACACCCAGCATACGCCTGGCCATGCGGTAGTCGGACACCACATCGTGGCCGAGCACACTGACGCTGCCCGAATCCGCCCGGTTCAGGCCGGCGAGGATGGAGATCAGCGTGGTCTTGCCGGCACCGTTGGGTCCGAGCAGGCCGAAGAATTCGCCTCGCTCGACGGTAAAGCTGACGCCCTTGAGCGCCTGCAGATTGCGGTAGCGCTTGCGAACGTCGGTGAGTTCGATGGCTTTCATGGCCGAATGTCTGTGGCTGGCCCGTCTGGGGCCGGCCTCCTGGAAGTGGGGGACAACTGGGCGCCCGGGGAACCCCAGTGCAGCGCCTGGCGCGGAATGGGGAAATTGGGCGAACAACCCGGAATTATAGGGGATGCGGGGAAACTCCCGCTCGGGGCGCGGCGACCGCTTCAGGCAGTCGTCGGGGCATCGCAAGGACCGCTGTTGCAGCGTGCGGCCGACGATGCCGGATCAATGTCGATGCAGCTCGGCCACGGTGGCCGCAGCGCTCGCTGCCGGCGCCAGTCCGAGCAGGCTGTCCACGCCGTACAGGCTGGCCAGTTCGGCAAGCTGCGCCGGCACGCCATTGAGCGCCAGCGACTGGCTGCGCGCCGAGGCGGCCCGCTGCCAGGCCAGCAGCACGGCTACGGCGGAGGAATCGACCTGCGTCAGCGCACCGCAATCGACCTGCGTCTCGCCCTGGGCGACGCGTGCCAGCCCGTCACGCAGCACGGCGGCGGCGTTGCGGTTGGTCAGCGAAGGTCCGAGCGAAAGCATGGGTATTGATACGAGCGGTTGGATGCCGGCAGATTGCGCAACGAAAAACTCCCGCCGGAGGCGGGAGCCTTGTCGCGAAAGCGTATTGTAGAGCAGTTCAGCGCGGCGTGCTGCATTGCAACGCCATCCGCGCCACTCCGCGTCAGCCTCAGCTCTTGGCGTTGGCCAGCTGGCGGTTGCGGTCCTGCAGCGTCTTGATCACGCCGTCGACGCCCTGCTGGCCGACGATGGTGTTGAAGCTACCCTTGTAGGCTTCGGTCAGCCACGCGCCCAGCACGTTGATGTCATAGACCTTCCAGCCTTGCGCGGTCTTTTCCAGGCGATAGTCCAGCTGGATCGGTTCGCCCTTGTTGATCACCTGCGTGCGGATGGTGGCGTCGGTGTCTTCCGGCGAGCCGCGATACGGCTTGTACTGGACGGTCTGGTCGCGAATCTGCGCGATGGCGCCGGCGTAGGTACGGATCAGCAGCGTCTTGAACTCTTCAGTGATCTGCTTTTGCTGCTCGGGCGTGGCCTTCGACCAGTTGCGGCCCATGGCGATCTGGGTGGTCTTCTGGAAATTGGCGTTGGGGAGGATCTTCTGCTCGACCAGCGCGCTGATCTTGGCAATATTGCCCGCCTGCATGTCCTTGTCCGCCTTGACGCTTGCCATGACATCGTTGACCACGGCCTTGACCAGGGTCTCCGGGCTGGATGCGTCCTGCGCAGGGACCTGCGCCTGCGCAGCACCTGCGAAGGCAACTACCGTGAGGAAGGGGAGCAACAGTCGCTTAATCATGAATTTTCCTTGTCAATCAAAGACTTTGTCCGCCCCGACGCGGACTGGCCGGGCCGTCTGGCGAATCGTCCTGCCCTTGCGCTGATTGGAACACAGGCTCGGGCCCGGGGTTGCTGGCGCCAGGGCACCCGGCGCCACATTCACACAATTTGTTTCAGGGGTCACAGCGCATTCACAGCCGTTCCGCCACCTGCGTCGCGCGCCTGCATCACCTCGGACGCCCGCGTCAGCGGCCAAACCGGATGCCCGGGGGCACAATATTGGTCGGCAAGGGCAGGCTGGGACTCTCCTGCTCGGCGTCGGCAGGCTTGCCTTCGGTTGGCTTTTCCTCCGCAGGCTTGCCATCGGCCGGCTTTTCCTCCGCAGGCTTTTCCTCCGCAGGTTTGCTATCGGCAGGCTTGCCTTCGGTAGGCTTGCCTTCGGCCGGCGGGGCGGCTTCGGATTCCTCTTCGTCTTTCTTGCGTGGTGGGTTGCCGTCGTAGATCTGGTATTCGCGCCGCTGCAGGTAGGCATCGCGCAAGAAGGTGTACTTGTCCAGCGCGGCCTGTTCGATCAGGCTGGTCGCGCCGAGCAGCTGGGCGCGGCCGGCAACGATGCGAACGCCCACCAGCGAATTGCGCAGCCAGACCGGATCGATATAGGCCGACGGGTCGAACTGGCGATCGACCAGCATGCCGCCGGTATCGCGCACGGTGCTCGGTCCGAACAACGGCAGCACCAGGTACGGGCCCGCAGGCACGCCCCACACGCCCAGGGTCTGGCCGAAGTCTTCCTTGTACTTGGGCAGGCCGGCAGGCGTGGCGATGTCGATCAGGCCGCCGATGCCGAGCACGCTGTTGATGGCCACCCGCATGGTGTCTTCGGCGGCGCGGCTGGGCTTGCCCTGCAGCAGGTTGTTCACCGCGGAATAGACATCGCTGACATTGGAGAAGAAGTTCTCCACCGCGCGCTGCGCCGGCGTCGGGATGTAGTCGGCGTAGAGCTGCGCAACGGGGCGCAGCACGCCCTTGTCGAAGTCATCGTTGATGCGCGAGACCTCGCGGTTGAACGGCTCGAGCGGATCCTTCGGATTGGCCGTGGGGCCGGTGGCGCAGCCGCCGAGCGCGCCGAGCATGGCCGCGGCGGCCACTAGCTTGCTGACGGAAAACCTCCGTTTGGGAACGGGCGAGGCAGCGGTCATTTGTGCTCCCCGCCCAGTGCCGGCGCGCTCGCTGCAGCGCCGCCGGTACCACCGCCCGCACCCGCGTCGGCCGCCTTGTTGTACAGGAACTGCCCGATCAGGTTTTCCAGCACCACCGCAGATTGCGTCATGGTGATGCGCGAACCCTGCGCCAGCATCGCGCTATCGCCACCAGCTTCGAGCCCGATGTATTGCTCGCCCAGCAGTCCGGAGGTCAGGATCTTGGCCGAGGTGTCCTTCGGGAACTGGTAGCGCTTTTCCAGGTTGAGCTCCACCGTGGCCTGGTAGGTCTTGTCATCGAAGCGGATATCCGCCACACGGCCAACCACCACCCCGGCGCTCTTGACCGGCGCGCGCGGCTTGAGGCCGCCGATATTGTCAAAGTGGGCCTGCACGGTATAGGTGTCCTGGAAGCTGAATGCGCTCATGTTCCCCGCCTTGAGCGCAAGGAACAGCAAGGCGACGAATCCCGCCACCACGAACAGCCCCACCCAGAAATCGAGTGTGTTTTTTCTCATTGGAATCTCTTCTTCAACCCCGTTGTCCTGTCAAAGCCTTCGGCGCGGCCATCTCTTGTCAGCTGAACATCAGCGCGGTCAGCAGGAAATCCAGCCCCAGCACGGCCAGCGACGCAATCACCACGGTCCGGGTGGTGGCGCGCGAGACGCCTTCCGGCGTGGGCTTGGCTTCAAAGCCCTGGTACAGGGCAATAAACGTCACGGCAATGCCAAAGATGAAGCTCTTGATGACGCCATTCATCACATCGGCCCGCACATCCACCCCGCCCTGCATCTGCGACCAGAAAGCGCCGGCGTCCACGCCGATCAGCTGAACGCCAACCAGGTAGCCGCCCAGAATACCGACCGCGCTGAAGATCGCCGCCAGCACCGGCATGGCCACCACGCCGGCCCAGAAACGCGGCGCGATCACACGCTGCAGTGGATTGACGGCCATCATCTCCATGGCAGTGAGC
Source organism: Cupriavidus sp. IDO (assembly GCF_000812465.1). GTDB lineage: Bacteria > Pseudomonadota > Gammaproteobacteria > Burkholderiales > Burkholderiaceae > Cupriavidus. Next base: position 21,152 of record NZ_JWMA01000007.1, read on the forward strand.
TGTTCGCCCGCCTTCATCAGGCCAATCTCGGCCGTCAGCGACGTCCCGGCGCGCCCGGCAAACAGCAGTGCCGTCACGACGGGGCCCAGCTCACGCACCAGCGAAAGCGCCACCAGCAGCCCCAGCGCTTGCTCGGAGCCGTAGCGGTTCAGCGTGTAGTAGCCCTGCAGGCCCAGCACGAACCCGACGAACAGGCCGGAGACCGCAATGATCACCAGCGAAAGGTTGCCGACAAAGAAGATCTGGTCGCTCACCAGGCGGAAGCGGCGCAGCAGCGCGGGCGACAGCGCCAGCAGCGCGAAGAACATGCGCGTCGCATGCCCCAGGCCGGAAACGCCCTGCCGGACCGCCGAACCGATGGCAGTAAAGAAACCAGTCACTGCACACCTCCGCCGGCAAAGTCTTCGGCCAGCGACGGGCCCGGGTAGTGGAACGGCACGGGGCCATCGGGCTCGGCGTGAACGAACTGGTGCACGAACGGATCCGTGGAAGCTTTCAGGGCCTCGGGTTCGCCTTGCGCCACGATATGGCCGTTGGCAATGAAGTAGACGTAGTCCGCGATCAGGAAGGTCTCATGCACGTCATGCGAGACGATGATCGTAGTGGCGCCGAGGGCGTCATTGAGGCTGCGGATCAGGCGCGCGGTCAGGCCCAGCGAGATCGGGTCGAGGCCCGCAAAGGGCTCGTCGTACATCAGCAGGGCCGGATCGAGCGCAATCGCCCGCGCCAATGCCACGCGCCGCGCCATGCCGCCGGAGATCTGCGACGGCATCAGCTCGCGCGCGGCGCGCAGGCCGACCGCATTGAGCTTCATCAGCACCAGGTCGCGGATCATCGATTCCGGCAGGTCGGTGTGTTCGCGTAGCGGAAAGGCCACATTCTCGAACACCGAGAGGTCGGTAAACAGCGCGCCGAACTGGAACAGCATGCCCATCTGGCGGCGCACGGCGTACAGGCCGGGCTCGTCCAGCTTGTCGATATCGGTGCCCTGGAAGCTGATCACACCCGACTGCGGGCGCACCTGGCCGCCGATCAGCCGCAGCACCGTCGTCTTGCCGCAGCCCGACCCGCCCATCACGGCAATCACCTTGCCACGCGGGAAATGCATGGTCAGTCCGGACAGGATCGGCTTGGCGTCCGCCGAGTAGGCAAAATCTACGGCGTTCAGCTCGACGAGGTTTTGGGAAGAAGCGGTCACGTTGGCACCGGTCAGGACAGTCGGCCATTATAAGGGCTACTACCTAGACATGCTGGTGCCCCGTATGCCTCGCGCCACATTGGCGCGGCGTGTAAGGGTTTCCGGCGCGCAGATATTACAAATCAGGCTGGCTCGGCCACCCTATGGCTCGCTCTGGGCGGCATCGCGCAGGATGACCTGCCACTGGATCGACTCGGACCGGATCGCCGTGGCAAACGCCTCCGGCGAGTCGCGCAAGGGCGTCAGGCCGGCGGCCAGCAAGCGCGCCCGCACCTCGCGCTCGGCCATCACGGCGTCGAGTTCAGTGGCCAGACGGGCCACGATCGCGCGCGGTGTCTTGGCCGGCGCCATCACGCCAAACCAGGCGGCGGCGCCATAACCCTCAAGCCCGGATTCCTGCAGCGTGGGCACCAACGGTGCCAGCGGGGACCGCGCCACACCGGTCACGCCGATCATCCGCAGCGTGCCGCTCCGGACGTGCGCCTGCACCGCGGCAAACGAGCAGAAGCACGCGCTGATGCGTCCGGCCAGCATTTCCTGCACCACGGCGCTCTCGCCTTTTGCGGTGACCAGCGGCACGCCATTGCGGATGCCACGCACGGCGTACTCGGCGTAGAGGTGCGAGGGGCTGCCCGGCTGGCCGTAACCATAGCTGTACGAACCCGGACTGGATTTCACCGCGGTGGCCCACTGCTCAGGCGTGCGCATCGGCAGGCGGGCATCGATGACCAGGAACAGCGGCATGGTCGCCACGCGCGCCACCGGCGTGAAGTCGCGCACCACGTCATAGGGCACGGGCTCGAGGCCTGGCTGGATAAGCATGTTGGCCTGGTGGAACAGCAGCGTATGGCCGTCGGAACTGGCCTTGGCGACGACGTCGCCGGCCGTGGTGCCCGCTGCGCCGGGACGGTTGTCGACATCGACCGGCACCCCAAGCCGCTCGGAAAGGCGCTCGGCCAGCATGCGCGCAATGGCGTCGGCAACGCCTCCCGCCGGGAACGGCACGATTAGCCGCATGGGCCGGACGGGGAAGGAGATAGTGCGGACTACAGCCGGCGTGGCGACCGGCGCGGGCGGCAGGGCAAATGCCATCGCCGCCGTGGCTGAATAGCCGGCGACGAACACGCAGAGGACGATTCGCAGCCAGCGCTCCAAGGCGTCCCGGATGGCAGCAGGAAGCGTCAACTTCGCTTTACCTCGCCAAAGCCGCGAAAAAGTGCGCACTTCGGACATCAATTTTCTCCGGCCCACCCCGGTCGGGAGGCGGCAACAGGTTCGGCTGAAAAAGGATTCGAGGCGGTTTCCGTTATTGTTTTTGGCGATTGTACGAACATTGCTTTTTAGGGCACAGGCACGTAAACCATAGCCGGGAGAACCCTGTACATCGGCCGGACGCAGGGAACCGATGCCCAACTGCCGGCAATTTCAATCAACGTCACTTGCTCATTTACAATCGGCCGATGCCAATTTTTACCGTGCGCCCGATGACCGCCGCCGACCTGCCCGCCGTACTGGCGGTCCAGGCGCAGTGCTACGGCGAGACCCTGCTCGAATCCGAAGCAGCACTGGCCAGCCGTTTGGCGTTGTCTCCCGACACCTGCTGGGTGGCGCCCGACCCGGGCCAGGCATCGGCACTCGCCGCTTACCTGTTCACCCACGCTTGGCCGGAAAGCAGCCTCCCCCCGCTGGATGGCGTGCTGTCGCGCCAGCACGGCAACGCCGACCATGACACCGGCCACCTCACCTGGTTCGTGCACGACATGGCCGTGGCGCCTGCCGGCCGCGGCACCGGCCTTGCCGGACTGCTGTATCGGGCAGCGTCTGTCGCGGCAGTCGAAGCGGGCCTGCGGCGATCGCGGCTGATTGCCGTGCAGTCGGCTGCGGCGTGGTGGCGCAGGCTCGGGTACGCGCCGCTCGACGCCGGGACGGCAGCGCCGCATGCCGCCAAGCTGGCCAGCTATGGCGCCGGCGCGGTCATCATGGAGCGTAGGCTGGCGGCCTGACGGAAGACTGACAGCAGGACAACAGGAAACAAAAAGCCCGCCCGGCTTGCGCCGGACGGGCTTTTTGCTGTGACCGACTACAGCGCGTTTGCGATCAGCGCGGCAGTTCGGTATGGCCCATCAGGAAGGCATCGACCGAACGCGCGGCCTGGCGGCCTTCGCGGATGGCCCACACGACCAGCGACTGGCCGCGGCGCACGTCGCCGGCGGCGAACACCTTGGGCACGTTGGTCTGGTAGGCGCGCTCGCCTTCGGTGGCAGCCTTGGCGTTCTTGCGTGCGTCGGTATCGACGCCGAACGCGTCCAGCACCGAACCCACCGGGTTGGTGAAGCCCATCGCCAGCAGGACCAGGTCGGCCGGCAGGATGAACTCGCTGCCTTCCACTTCTTGCATCCTGCCGTCCTTCCATTCGACGCGGCAGGCCTTCAGCGCGGTGACCTTGCCGTTCTCGCCGATGAATTCCTTGGTGGCGACCGACCAGTCGCGCTCGCAGCCTTCGTCGTGCGACGACGAGGTGCGCAGCTTGATCGGCCAGTACGGCCACACCAGCGGCTTGTTCTCTTCTTCCGGTGGCTGCGGCAGCAGTTCGAACTGGGTCACCGAGGTAGCACCGTGGCGATTGGAGGTGCCAACGCAGTCGGAACCCGTATCGCCACCGCCGATCACGATCACGCTCTTGCCTTCGGCGCGAATCTCGTTGACGCCGTCGCCGGCGACTTCCTTGTTCTGCGGGATCAGGAATTCGAGCGCGTAGTGGATGCCGGCCAGGTCACGGCCCGGCACCGGTAGGTCGCGCGGCACTTCGGAGCCGCCCGCCAGCACCACGGCGTCGAACTGGTCCATCAGGGCCTGCGCCGAGATGGTTTCGCGAGCGTAGTTCTTGATGCCGGCCGGCAGTGCACCGTCGGTCACCATCACGCCGGCGCGGAAAGTCACGCCTTCAGCCTGCATCTGCTCCATGCGGCGGTCGATCAGCGTCTTCTCCATCTTGAAGTCGGGGATGCCGTAGCGCAGCAGGCCGCCGATGCGGTCGTTCTTCTCGAACACGGTCACGTCGTGGCCGGCGCGCGCCAGCTGCTGCGCGGCAGCCATGCCAGCGGGGCCAGAGCCGACCACGGCCACGGTCTTGCCGGTCTTGTGCCGGGGCGCCTGCGGGGCAACCCAGCCCTCTTCCCAGGCCTTGTCGATGATGGCGTGCTCGATCGACTTGATGCCGACCGGCAGCTCATTGATGCCTAGCGTGCACGCCGCTTCGCACGGTGCCGGGCAGATGCGGCCGGTGAACTCGGGGAAGTTGTTGGTCTGGTGCAGCACCTCGATCGCCGACTTCCAGTCCTGGCGGTACACCAGGTCATTGAAGTCGGGAATGATGTTGTTGACCGGGCAGCCGTTGTTGCAGAACGGAATGCCGCAGTCCATGCAGCGCGCACCCTGGATCTTCGCTTCGCTGTCGGACAGCGCGAACACGAATTCCTTGTAGTGCTTCACGCGCTTGACTACCGGTTCGTAGCCTTCGTTCTGGCGCGGAAATTCGAGAAAGCCAGTCGCCTTACCCATGTTGCGTCCTTGGTCTTGCTGCGCGGGACCGGCGACTGCGCCGGCCCCGCTGTGGGGTCAGTATCTTGTGAGGGCCGCGGCGGCTGCCGCGGCCCCTGCTCCGTTGGTGCCGCTGTTACGTCCGGCTCAGGCCGCGATGGCTTCGCGGTCGCTGTCGCGCGCGGCCTGTTCCTTGGCGTACATCTCGCCCAGCGCGCGCTTGTACTCGGTCGGGAAGACCTTGACGAACTTGCGGCGTGCCGTGGTCCAGTCTGCCAGCAGCGCCTTGGCGCGCTCGGAACCGGTGTAGCGGAAGTGCTGCTCGATCAGGTCGCGCAGGATGACTTCATCCAGCACGCGCTTGCCGTCGACCTTGTGCCACGAAGCCTGGGGCTGGCCCTTCTCCTGGTCGGCCGAGGCCAGCACCGCTTCCAGCGCTACCATCGAGGTGTTGCAGCGCTTGTCGAACAGGCCGTCCTCATCATAGACGTAGGCCACGCCGCCCGACATGCCAGCCGCGAAGTTGCGGCCAGTGGCGCCCAGCACCACCACGGTGCCGCCGGTCATGTACTCGCAACCATGGTCGCCGGTGCCTTCCACCACAGCCACGGCACCCGAGTTGCGCACGGCGAATCGCTCTCCGGCCACGCCGTTGAAGAACGCTTCACCGGCGATGGCACCGTACAGCACGGTGTTGCCGACGATGATGTTGCGGGTCGGATCGCCGCGGAACTCGTGCGGAGCACGGACGATCACGCGGCCGCCCGACAGGCCCTTGCCGACGTAGTCGTTGCCGTCGCCCACCAGGTCCAGCGTGATGCCGTGCGCCAGGAACGCGCCGAACGACTGGCCGGCGGTGCCTTGCAGCTGGATGTGGATGGTGTCGTCGGGCAGGCCTTCGTGGCCATGCTGCTTGGCGACCACGCCGGACAGCATCGCGCCCACCGTACGGTTGACGTTCTTCACCGGCTGGATGAACGAGACGCGCTCGCCCTTCTCGATCGCCGGACGGGCCTTGGCGATCAGCACGTGATCCAGCGCCTTGCCGGCCTCGACCGACAGGCCGTGGTCCTGCACGTCGGTGTGGTAGCGCGGCAGCTCGGCAGCCAGCGGCACTTCGTAGAAGATGCGCGAGAAGTCCAGGCCGCGTGCCTTCCAGTGCTCGATGCCGGGGCGGGTGTCGAGCAGGTCGGCGCGGCCGATCAGCTCGTCGAAGGTGCGGATACCCAGCTGGGCCATGATCTCGCGGGCTTCCTCGGCAACGAAGAAGAAGAAGTTCACCACGTGCTCGGGCTTGCCCTGGAATTTCTTGCGCAGCTGCGGGTCTTGCGTGGCTACACCCACCGGGCAGGTGTTCAGGTGGCACTTGCGCATCATGATGCAGCCCTCGGCGACCAGCGGCGCGGTGGCGAAGCCGAATTCGTCGGCGCCCAGCAGCGCGCCGATGACGACGTCGCGCCCGGTCTTCATCTGGCCGTCGGCCTGGACGCGGATGCGGTTGCGCAGGCCATTGAGCAGCAGGGTCTGCTGCGTTTCGGCCAGGCCCAGCTCCCACGGCGTGCCGGCGTGCTTGATCGACGACCACGGCGAAGCGCCGGTGCCGCCGTCATGGCCGGCGATCACCACGTGGTCGGCCTTGGCCTTGGCCACGCCTGCCGCCACGGTACCGACGCCCACTTCGGACACCAGCTTGACCGAGATATCCGACACCGGGTTGACGTTCTTCAGGTCGTGGATCAGCTGCGCCAGATCCTCGATCGAATAGATGTCGTGGTGCGGGGGCGGCGAGATCAGGCCAACGCCGGGCACCGAGTAACGCAGCTTGCCGATGTAGTCCGACACCTTGTGGCCAGGCAGCTGGCCGCCTTCGCCGGGCTTGGCGCCCTGCGCCATCTTGATCTGGATCTGGTCGGCCGATGCCAGGTACTCGGCAGTCACGCCGAAACGGCCCGACGCCACCTGCTTGATCTTCGAGCGCAGCGAATCGCCTGCCTGCAGTTCCAGGTCGCGTTCGATCACGTTGTCGCCGAGCAGGCCCTTGAGGGTATCGCCCTGCTTGATGGGGATGCCGCGCAGCTCGTTGCGGTAGCGCTTCTCGTCTTCGCCGCCTTCACCGGTGTTCGACTTGCCGCCGATGCGGTTCATCGCCACGGCCAGAGTGGTATGCGCCTCGGTCGAGATCGAGCCGAGCGACATGGCGCCGGTGGCGAAGCGCCGCACGATTTCCTTGGCGGGCTCGACTTCTTCCAGCGGAATCGCCCTGGCCGGGTCGACCTTGAACTCGAACAGACCGCGCAGCGTCATGTGGCGCTTGCTCTGGTCGTTGATGATGTTGGCGTATTCCTTGTACGTCTGGTAGGCGCCCTTGCCGTCGTCCGCGCGCACCGAGTGTTGCAGCTTGGCGATCGAATCTGGGGTCCACATGTGCTCTTCGCCGCGGATGCGGAAGGCGTATTCGCCGCCGGCGTCCAGCATGCTTTCCAGCACCGGGTTGTCGCCGAAGGCGTCGCGGTGCAGGCGCAGGGCTTCCTCGGCCACTTCGAAGATGCCGATGCCTTCGACATTCGACGGGGTGCCGTGGAAGTACTTCTGCACCAGTTCGCGCGACAGGCCGATGGCTTCGAAGATCTGGGCGCCGGTGTACGACATGTACGTGGAGATGCCCATCTTGGACATCACCTTGAACAGGCCCTTGCCGATTGCCTTGACGAAGTTCTTGACCGCCTTCTCGGGCGACAGGTCGCCGGACAGGCCCTGGGCCATTTCGGCCAGGGTTTCCATCGCCAGGTAGGGGTGCACGGCTTCCGCGCCGTAGCCGGCCAGCAGCGCGAAGTGGTGCACTTCACGGGCGGTGCCGGTTTCGACCACCAGGCCGGTCGACGTGCGCAGGCCCTTCTCCACCAGGTGGTGGTGGACGGCGGACGTGGCCAGCAGCGCGGGAATCGCGACATGCTCGGCATCCACGCGGCGGTCGGACACGATCAGGATGTTGTAGCCCGAACGCACCGCATCCACGGCTTCGGCGCACAGCGAGGCCAGGCGGGCTTCAATGCCTTCCTTGCCCCAGGCCTTCGGGTAGCAGATGTTCAGCTCGTACGAACGGAACTTGCCGCCGGTGTAGTGCTCGATGTTGCGGATCTTGGCGATGTCTTCGAAGTCCAGCACGGGCTGGGACACTTCGAGGCGCATCGGCGGGTTGATGTTATTCAGTTCCAGCAGGTTCGGCTTCGGACCGATGAACGACACCAGCGACATCACCATGTTCTCGCGGATCGGGTCGATCGGCGGGTTGGTCACCTGGGCGAACAGCTGCTTGAAGTAGTGGTACAGCGTCTTGTTCTTGGACGACAGGATCGCCAGCGGCGAGTCGTTGCCCATCGAGCCGGTGGCTTCTTCGCCGGCCAGCGCCATCGGGGCCATCAGGAACTTGACGTCTTCCTGGGTGTAGCCGAAGGCCTGCTGGCGGTCCAGCAGCTTGGCCACTGGCTTCTTCTCGGCGGCGATGTCTTCCGGCTTGGCGTCGATCTCGTCGAGCTTGATGCGCACGGCGTCGATCCAGCTCTTGTACGGCTTGGCGTTGGCCAGGTTGTCCTTGAGCTCCTTGTCGTCGATGATGCGGCCCTGCTCCATGTCGATCAGGAACATCTTGCCCGGTTGCAGGCGCCACTTTTCAACGATGCGCGACTCGGGGAACGGCAGCACGCCGGCTTCCGACGCCAGCACCACGATGTCGTCCTCGGTCACGTAGAAGCGTGCCGGGCGCAGGCCATTGCGGTCGAGCGTGGCGCCGATCTGGCGGCCATCGGTGAAGCAGATCGCGGCCGGGCCGTCCCACGGCTCCATCATGGCGGCGTGGTATTCGTAGAAGGCGCGGCGGTTGTCGTCCATCAGCGCGTGCTGTTCCCAGGCTTCCGGGATCATCATCATCATCGCGTGGACGAGCGGGTAGCCGGCCATCGTCAGCAGTTCGAGGCAGTTGTCGAACGACGCGGTGTCGGACTGGCCCGGGTAGATCAGCGGCCACAGCTTGGGCAGGTCCGCGCCCAGCACCGGCGAAGAGATGGCGCCGGTACGCGCGTTGATCCAGTTGACGTTGCCCTTGACCGTGTTGATTTCGCCGTTGTGGGCGACCATGCGGTACGGGTGGGCCAGTTCCCAGGCCGGGAAGGTGTTGGTCGAGAAGCGCTGGTGCACCAGGGCCAGGGCCGACACGGCACGCGGGTCCAGCAGGTCGAGGTAGTACTCGCCGACCTGGTTGGCCAGCAGCAGGCCCTTGTACACCACCGTGCGCGCCGACATCGACGGCACGAAGTATTCCTTGCCGTGCTTGAGCTTGAGCGCCTGGATGGCGTGGCTGGCGGTCTTGCGGATGACGTAGAGCTTACGTTCCAGCGCATCCGTGGTCATGATGTCGCGGCCGCGACCGATGAAGATCTGGCGGATCACCGGCTCGGTCTTGCGCACCGTCGGCGACATCGGCATGTTGGCGTCGACCGGCACGTCGCGCCAGCCCAGCACGACCTGGCCTTCCAGGCGGACCGTGCGTTCGAGCTCCTGCTCGCAGGCCAGGCGCGAAGCATGTTCCTTCGGCAGGAAGATCATGCCCACGCCGTACTCGCCGGCAGGCGGCAGCTTCACGCCCTGCGCGGCCATTTCCTCGCGGTAGAACTGGTCCGGGATCTGGATCAGGATACCGGCACCGTCGCCCATCAGCGCATCGGCGCCGACCGCGCCGCGGTGGTCCAGGTTCTCCAGGATCTTCAGGCCCTGGCTGATGATCTCGTGGGTTTTCTTGCCCTTGATATGCGCGACCATGCCGACGCCGCAGGCGTCATGCTCGTTGGTCGGGTCATAGAGGCCTTGCGCCTGCGGGCGCGTGGCGATGACAGAAGAAGACTCGCTGGTCTGCGCTTGTGCCTGAGCTTGGGCCGAAAGATTTTTCGTTTGGTCCACGGGCTGATATCCGGTGAAGGCTGCGCGAACTGGCAAGGCGTACCGGAACGGAAACCGCGCGCTTTCTGTATATCCACCCGGACCGGAGAAGGCGGGAAGGGAATTGGGAACGAAGCTGTCTGCGGGCCGCAGCGGCGTACACGAGCGTGACGCGCCGCACAATGACTGTGGGTGGAGCAACTATATGAGAATCCCGTTTCCACCGCAAAATTTTTAAATGGGGTCAGAACACATTAAATTTCGCACCAGATCAGTGACGGGGTTAAATGGGGACACATTAACTTTGTGCGTCGGCCGGTTCCTGCTCTTCCGGCATTGCTGCGCGCTTCGGCCGCCCCTTGGGCAATGGCTGTACCCGGCGCGTCGCATGGCGTTCCAGCTGGGCCAGGAAGGTGGCATCGCCGAGCGGCCAGCCGCTGTGCGCGTGGCTGCGCAGTGTCGTCAGGGTCTTGCCGGACAGGCCTTCCGCGGTCAGCAGGCGGTAGTTGGACTGACGCTCGAACGGTGTGTTGCCAAGGTCCCAGTAGGCGGAGTGATCGCTCACAAAGGCGCTGGCCTCAATCCCTGCGTGGTGGCGATAGCTGCTCCAGCGATCGGCATCCGGCGACATCACGTCGCCCGCCCGGACCGCATTACCCTCCACGTACAGCATGGCCGGCAGCATCCATTGCACCGGGTCGAACACGGCCGAGCGGAAGCGTCCCTCCCACAGCGTACCGGTCCGGTTCGCGACGCGATTGAAGTAGCGCGCATAGCGGCGCCCCACCGCCTGCATGGTCAGGCTCAGTGAATCCGCACCTTTTGGGGTCGCGACCAGATGGATGTGGTTCGGGCGCAGCGCGTAGGCGTGCACGGCCAGGTCGTACTCGCGCGCGGCCATGCGCAGGCTGTCGAGGTAGTGCAGATAGTCGTCCGGCCCCCGGAAAACGGCCTGGCGGTTGTTGCCGCGCTGCAACACCAGGGCCGGGAGGCCGGAGGGAGAAAAACGGGGAAGGCGTGCCATGGGAAATCATGCAGGTGTCATGCCCGCATGATAGCTGATCCGTCCCCATTTAAAACAGCGCCTTGAAAAGCACCGAGGCGCCCGGGCATCGACCCGCTCAGTTGCTCTCGCTGACTGCGAAGATTCGCCGGTGTTCGCGGATCGCATAGCGGTCCGTCATGCCGGCGATGTAGTGGGAAATCAGCCGCGGCTGGTCGCCGCCATGGCCGGCCTGGTACTGCGGCGGCAACAGGCGCGGATCGGACATGAATGCCTGGAACAGGTCCGCCACGATGCGCTGGGCCTTGGCCGACATCCGCATCACCAGGTAGTGCCGGTACAGGTGCCGGAACAGGAAGCGCTTGAGTTCCGCTGCCTCTTCGTGGATCTGCGCGCTGAAGCCGACCAGCGGCCCGGCGGCGCGAACCGCTTCGATGGAGCGCGGGTTGGCGGCGGCAATATTGCGGTTGGTGGTCCCGATCAGGTCGACAATCAGCGTGTTGATCATGCGGCGGACCGTCTCGTTGATGGCGCGCCGGCCATTGATGCCGGGGAACGCCGCCGACACCTCCGCGCGGTGGCGGCCCCACATTGGCACTTCGTCCAGCTGCTCCAGCGTCAGCAGCCCGGAGCGCAGGCCGTCGTCGATGTCGTGGTTGTTGTAGGCGATCTCGTCGGCCAGGTTGGCCAGTTGCGCCTCCAGCGACGGCTGCGTGCCCTCCAGGAAGCGGCGGCCCAGTTCGCCCAGCGCCGCGGCATTGACGCGCGAGCAATGCTTGAGGATGCCCTCTCGTGTTTCAAACGTCAGATTCAGGCCGTTGAAGCCGCCGTAGCGCTCTTCCAGCTCGTCCACCACCAGTAGGCTCTGCAGGTTGTGCTCGAAGCCGCCGTGGTTCTTCATGCAGGTATTGAGCGCATCCTGCCCGGCGTGGCCGAAGGGAGTATGGCCGAGGTCGTGGGCGAGCGAGATCGCTTCGACCAGGTCTTCGTTCAGCCGCAGGTTGCGCGCGATCGACCGGGCGATCTGCGCCACTTCCAGGCTATGGGTAAGGCGGGTGCGGAACAGGTCGCCTTCATGATTGACGAAGACCTGCGTCTTGTACTCGAGCCGGCGGAACGCTGTGCTGTGGATGACCCGGTCGCGGTCGCGCTGGAACTCGCTGCGCGACGACGACGCGGGTTCGGCGTGCACACGCCCGCGCGTCTGCGCGGAGCGGGCGGCGTATGGGGCGAGATGGCTTTCAAGGTCGGTCATGCGGCAATCCGGTGGCTGGGAGGTTGGGAGGCCTGGGTTGCGAGGCATAACCGATCGATCAGGCGACCGGGGCCTCGGTGGGCGGTTTCAATACGGCGCGCGCAAGGGTCTCGCGCAGGTCTGCGTCGGGTACGGTGGTAATGAACGCCTCGCCGAGCTTTTTCAGCAGGATGAACTTGATGCTGCCGGCCTCGGCCTTCTTGTCCACTTTCATCAGTTCGATGTAGCGGTCAGTGCCGAGTTCCGGCGCGACTACGGGCAGCATCGCCGCCTGCGTCAGTTCGCGGATGCGGGCGCGGGTCTCGGTATCGATGAAGCCAAGGCGATGGGAAAGATCCGCCGCCATCACCATGCCGCAGCCCACGGCCTCGCCGTGCAGCCAGGCGCCGTAGCCCATGCCGGCTTCGATGGCATGGCCGAAGGTGTGGCCGAAGTTGAGAATGGCACGCAGGCCGCCCTCGCGCTCATCCTGCGCCACCACGCCGGCCTTGATCTCGCACGAACGCTGCACCGCCACCGCCATCAGGTCCGGGTCGCAGTCGTTCAGCGCCTTGATATTGCGCTCGATCCAGCTGAAGTACTCCGCATCGGCAATGGCGCCGTGCTTGATGACCTCGGCCATGCCGGCCGCCAGCTCGCGCGGCGGCAGCGTGCGCAGCGTGTCGATATCGGCGATCACCGCGTTGGGCTGATGGAACGCCCCGATCATGTTCTTGCCGAGCGGATGGTTGATGCCGGTCTTGCCACCCACCGACGAATCCACCTGCGACAGCAGCGTGGTCGGCATCTGGATAAAGGGCACGCCGCGCATATAGCAGGCGGCGGCAAACCCGGTCATGTCGCCCACCACGCCGCCGCCCAGCGCGACCAGCGTGGTCTTGCGGTCGGCACCGGCGCGCAGCAGCGCGTCGAAGATCAGGTTCAGCGTTTCCCACTGCTTGAAGGCCTCGCCGTCCGGCAGGGTGACGACACGCACGGTCTTGCCCAGCGCCTTCAGGCTGGACTCCACCCGGGCCGCGTAAAGCGGGCCAACCGTCTCGTTGGTGACGATGACGGCGTGCTGGCCGCGCACATGCGGGCGCAGCAGGTCGGCGTTGTCCAGCAGGCCGGTTCCGATATGGATGGGGTAGCTGCGCTCCCCCAGGTCGACTTCAAGCGTGATCATGAATTTGTGTCCTGCGCCGGCTGCCCGGCCGGCGCCTGGGCGGGCTCCGCGGGATGAACCGTAAAGCCGGCCATTTCGAGTTGCATCAACACCATATTAGCAAGCTGCGCCACCGAGGGCTTGCCGGTTTCGATAATGAAATCAGCCACTTCGCGGTACAGCGGATCGCGCGCGGCGTACAGGGCTTCGAGCTTGCCCTTGGGATCCTCGGTCTGCAGCAGCGGGCGGTTGCGGTCGTGGCGGGTGCGCAGCCACAGGTCGTGCGGGCTCGCCCGCAGGTAGACCACGGTGCCGCGCGCCTTCAGCAATTCGCGGTTCTCCGCCCGCAGCACGGCACCGCCGCCGGTGGCCAGCACGATGCCGCTGCGCCCGGTCAGCTCGCGGATCATCGCCGCCTCGCGGTCACGGAAGCCCTCCTCACCCTCGTGTTCGAAGATGACGGGGATGCGTACGCCGCAATGCGCCTCGAGCTCGTGGTCGGAATCGAAGAACGGATAGCCCAGGCGGCGCGCCACGGTGCGGCCGACAGTCGTCTTGCCAGCGCCCATCAGGCCGACGAAAAAGAGGTTCGGGCGCGTGGCCGTCGTCAGGGACGGCGCGGGGTCTGTCACGGGGCTTTCGCTCGGGAGCGCGGTACCTGGCCCACCCTCCCCGGTTGGGAACTGCATCATCTTCTTATGTTGGGCCGCAACCGGCAAGTGGCGGATGCGGCATTGACCCGCCCGATCCGCCCATAAAAGGAAAAGGCCGCATCGAAGTGATGCGGCCTGCCAGTCTACTGCATCCGGCGTCTCTGGCGCTATGCGGCGGGCCGCTGGGCCTTACTTGAGTGAGACGCTTTCGTTCAGGATACGCGGCGTCAGGAACACCAGCAGCTCGGTCCGGTTCTTGACCTTGGCGTTGCTCTTGAACAGGTAGCCCAGGACCGGAATGTCGCCCAGGAACGGCACCTTGTCGACGTCATTGGACTCGGTTTGCGTGTAGATACCGCCGATCACGACCGTGCCGCCGTTCTCCACCAGCACCTGGGTCTGCACGTGCTTGGTGTCGATGGCAAAGCCGGACGTGGTCTGGATACCGACGCTGTCCTTGTTCACGTCCACATCCAGCAGCACATTGCCTTCGGGCGTGATCTGCGGCGTCACTTCGAGCTTGAGGTTGGCCTTGCGGAACTGGACCGAGGTCGCACCGCTGGAGGTCGCGGCCTGGTACGGCAGCTCGGTGCCCTGCTCGATCAGCGCCTTGATGTTGTTGGCGGTCACCACGCGCGGGCTGGAGATGATCTTGCCCTTGCCGTCCGCCTCGAGTGCCGAGAGCTCCAGCGACAGGAACTTGGTGGCGGCACTATTGAACAGGCTTACCGCCACGTTGGCCGGGTTCGCACCATTGATTGCTGCGGCGGGCAGGCTCAGGAACGTACCGTTGTCCGGAGCAAAGCCCGGCTGCGTTGGCGGATTGCCCGGGGTCGTGACCGGCACAGGTGACACGCTGCCATAGGTGTTGCCCAGCCGTGCGTTGTTGTACTGCCCGGCAAAGCCCAGCTTGACACCCAGGTTGCGGCTGAACGTGTCGGTGGCCTCCACGATGCGCGCCTCGATGATCACCTGGCGGACCGGGATGTCGATCTTCATCAGGAAGCTCTGCACTTCTTCGAGCTTGGTGGAGATATCGGACACGAACAGCTGGTTGGTACGGGCATCGGCAGTCAGCGAGCCGCGCTTGGACAGCATGCGGCTGGCCATGGCACCACCCGCTCCGCCGACCGCGCCCAGGCCGCCGACAGCGGCACCCGGGCCGCCTGTGGAAATGCCCAGCAGCATCTTGCGCACGTCCTCGGCGCGCTGGTAGTTCAGCTGGAACACCTGGCTGCGGATCGGCTCCAGGTCATTGATCTGCTGCTGCGATTCCAGCTCGAGCTTTTCCTTGGTCGCCAGTTCGGCCTTGGGCGCCACCCACAGCACGTTGCCGTTGCGGCGCGAGGCGAGCCCCTTGGCATCCATCACGATCTGCAGCGCCTGGTCCCAGGGCACATCCTTCAGGCGCAGCGTCAGGTTGCCCTGCACCGTGTCGCTGGTGATGATGTTGAGATTGGTGAAATCGGCAAACACCTGCAGCAGCGAGCGGATATCGATGTTCTGGAAGTTGAGCGACAGGCGCTCGCCGCGGTAGCCCGGCCCGCTGATCAGCTTGGACGGGTCTTCCTTGATCGGGCGCACTTCCACCACGAACTGGGTATCGGTCTGGTACGAGCTGTATTCCCAGTTGCCGCGCGGCTCGATGGTCAGGCGGGCGTTGCCGTTGGTATCGGAAGCGCGCATGCCCTGCACCGGCGTGCCGAAGTCGCTAACGTCAAAGCGGCGGCGCAGATTGTCGGGCAGCGTGGTGGCGAGGAAATCCACCACCACATTCTGGCCCTGCTGCGCGATGTTGATGCCTGATTCGCGCGAGGACAGGTCCACCACCACGCGCCCGGCGCCGTCCGCACCGCGGCGGAAGTCGACGGTGCGGATGGCGGGACGCCCGCCGATCGTCGCGGGCGCTGGTGCCGATGTGGCCGCGAAGGTCGGCGCCGCGGTCTTGGACGCGGTTGGCACGTTGTCGAGCAGGACCACGAACTGCTTCCCGCGCGTCTCGGTGCGGTAGCTCGCCGTGCGCGTCAGGTCGAGCACGACGCGGGTGCGATCGCCGATCTGCATGACGTTCGCGGCCTTGACCAGCTTGCCGGCGTAGTCATACTGCGCGCGGCCGGCGGCAAAGCCGGTATCGAAGAAATCGATGGCGATCTTGGCCGGATTCTGGGTGGTGAAGTCCGCCGGCTTCTGCGTGAGCGGCGCGTCGAGATCGACCGTGAACACGGTCTGCTCGCCCACCACGCTGGCGTCCACCGACTTCACCTTGTTGCCCTGTGCCAGCGCGGCCGGAGCGGCCAGCACCAGCGCCATCGTTGCGGCGCCCGCAAGCGCACGGTACCAGCGACCCAGAGTCCTCATGCCGACACCTCCAGCTTCAGGCTGGTCATTTTCTCTTTCCACTCGGTTACCCCTTCCCGGACCAATTCGCGCAGCACGATCTCCTGATCGGTGATGCGGACCACCCGGCCGTAACTCTGGCCGAGATACTGACCCACCTTGACGTGGTGGATCTTGTTATCAACACGCACAATGCCGTAGGTCTCGCCGTTCTTCTTCATCATGCCGAGCATCTTGAAGTTTTCCAGCGGATAGTCCTCCAGCGGCTCGCGGCGCCGCCCGGCTTCGGGCGATTCCGTGAGCGTCTTGTTGAGTTCGCCGATCTTGGTCTGCGCGAACGGCTCCGGCGCACTGCGGCCAGCGTAGTCGCGCGGCACGTAGGGCTTGGGTTCGGGCAGCGGCGCTGGCGGCTGCGCCTTGGCAGCGCGCGTGGCGTTCATCCACTGGCGCAGGGATTCTTCGTCGCTCGCGCCGCATGCCGCCAGCAGCATGATGGCCAGCGCCGAAACGGTCAGCGCGCGGACGCGGCCCGGCAGGATCACGGGGTTCCCGAGGCGGCTCATTTGGCACCTCCGGCCGGCTTGGCGGCATTGGCGCTGGCCTTGCGTTGCGCGGCCTGCTCATCCGGGTCGAGCGCGCGGTAGGCCATGGCAACGGCCTCCATCGACAGCCCGCCCTCCTTGGTGTTGGAAAGCTGCAGGTTCTGCATCGAGACGATCCGCGACAGGGCCGCGACATCCGCGTTGAACTGGGCGACGTCGTGGTAGCGGCCGGTCACGCGCAGGTTCACCGGGATCTCGGCAAAGTACGGCTTGACCACCGCCGCCTGGGGCTTGAACAGCTCGAACTGCAGCCCGCGCGCGACGCCGGCATGGTTGACGTCGGCCAGCAGGGCGTCCATTTCGGTCTTGTTGGGCAGTTGCCGCTCGAGCTGGGCCACGCGCAACTCCACCTGCTTCTTCTGCTCGCGCAGCGCATCGAGGTTGGCCACTTGCGCCACCTTGCTCTGGTAGGCCTGTTTCAGGCTTTCCTGTTCGGCGCGCTGGCGGTCGAGCTCGTCGAACTTGCCGCTCCAGTAGAACTGCCAGCCCAGCAGCAGCACCAGCACCGCCGCCATGATGGCGAACAGCACCCGCGGCGCAGTCGGCCAGGTCTCCGGTTCGTTGAGGTTCAGCCCGCGGAACTGGCTGGTCAGATCGGCCAGCGAAATTTCAGAATTGAGCGCCATGGGATCAGGCCTTTCCGTTTGCGGCCTGGTTCGCGCCTGCCGGGGCCGCCTTCTTGTCGGCGGGCGGCTCGGGCGGCCTGAAAGCAAAGCGCATGGAGAAATCGAAGAGCCGGCGCTGCTCGCGCAGGTTGTTGCTCATCGTCACGGCCTTGGACTCGACCAGCTCGGCCTTGTCCAGCCACGGCACCGCGCCGATATTGCGCAGCAGCTCGGAAATGCGCTCGTTCGACTGCGCGACGCCGGAAATGGTGAAGGCTTCGCCGCTCTGCTTCAGGCTGGTCAGGTAGACGCCTTCCGGCACCTGCCGCACCAGCTCCTCCAGCAGCTGGACCGGGCGGTTGCGCTCGGTCTGCAGGCTTTCCACCGCCCTCTGGCGCTGCAGCAAGGCCTCGATATCCTTCTTCAGCGTGTTGACCTCGCGGATCTGGACGTCCAGCCTGGCGTTCTCGGCAGTCAGCACGTGGTTCAGCGCGACGACGGATTCGATCCGGCCATCGATATAGAACCCGCCAAGCAGCACCACCAGGGCGCCGGCACCGGCCGCGCCACCCAGGATCGAATACACCTTCCTGCGCCGGGCGGCCTTGCGCGCTTCGTGATAGGGCAGCAGGTTGACCGACGGGAGCGTGTTCGTTGACATTCGGATTCCCCCCGGTGGGTTATTGCAGCCCGCGCAACGCCAGACCCGCGCTAACGATGTAGGCCGGCAGGTCGCGCTGCAGGTAGCGCTCGTTGACCTTGCCGGTCGTCATCATGTTGGCGAAAGGATTGGCCAGCGTGGTAGTGATCTGCGTCTGCTGCTGGATCGCAGCCTGCACACCAAGCAGCGAGGCATGCCCGCCCGACAGCAGGATCTCGTCGACCCGGCCCAGGCTGGAGCTGGCGATAAAGTTGCCGATCGCGCCCTGCACTTCCATGGCCAGCGCTTCCAGCGACGGCTTGAGCAGTTGCGTGCGCCAGGCTTCGGGCAGCGTGTTCTTGCGCTTCTTGATCTCGGCCTTCAGCGCATCCAGCGTGAACATGCGTGCGGCGCTCTGGGTGAGTTGGTCGCCGTAGCTGTTGAGCGGCTGCTCGTACAGTTCCTTCCAGCCCTGGTAGAAGATGGCCTTGGAGCGGCTGCCGCCGAGGTGGATCACCGCCACCACCGGCAGCGCCCGCGCGTCGGCCTCGGACATCTCCTTCGGCACGCCAAGCATCTGCACGATCGAACGCTGCACGGCGTATTCCTCGACGTCCATCACCTGCGGCTTGAGCCCAGCCATCTCGGCCGCCGTGACGCGCTCCTGCACACGATCACTGTTGGCCGCCGTGACCCGCACGCCGATACCGCCCTCGGTTTCGCTCGGACCGATCACGGCAAAGTCGAAGTTCACCGCCTGCGATGGCGGATAGAGGCGATGCGCCTCGGACTCGACCTGGGAATAGAGTTCGTCTTCGGACAGGTTGTCCGGCAGGCTGACCGTCTGGGATTCGGTCAGCATGGATGGCACGCCCAGCACCACGTCCTTCGAGCGGATGCCGGCCTTGCCGAGCGCGCGCTTGAGCGCGATCCCGACAGCCTCGATATTGATGACGTTGCCATCGGCAACGGCGTTGCGGTCCAGCAGTTCGCTGGCACATTTCTCCAGCCGGTAGTCTCCCTTGCTGCCCCCAACGGACAGTTCGACTACCTTGATACTGGACGACCCGATATCCACGCCGACCGTAGTCCGGCGCAGAAGCCCCGACAAAATGCCCCGTCGCAAGGTGACCCCCTGACATTTGAACTCGCCCCTGGCTTGACTGCTCTAATCGGGCGAGCCTTGTTTCTTGAATGAAACCTTTGCTCTTTTATGTTGGTGGATTCTCACAAAATCCGACACCGCTGGCAATGTGCCGGTCTGGCCATGGTTTCTTTTTCTGATGGCCCGCCCCAAAGCGTTGCCAAAACCCCACGGTCGTCGGGTTCCATTCTTTCTCGGCTTGCTGCAGGCAGGTTCGCGCTACATGTAGACATCCCGGGCATTACATCTTGTAACAGCGCGATTGCGACGCCCGGGCCACCGTGCGCCCGGTTGCCGCATTCCCGGCAGATATAATCGCGGGCACTCCTGACTAGGTATTTCCCTATGGCCACAGCACAACAGAAGCCGTCCCACCCTGCACGCCGCCCGCTCTGGGCGCGACTCACGTTCTGGGCGGTGGGGCTGATCGCGGCCGGCGTCGTCGCGATGGGACTGCTGCTGGGCTACGCCTTGCTGGTGGCCGCACCGAACCTGCCCTCGCTGGATACCATCACCGACTACCGGCCGAAGATCCCCTTGCGCATCTACACCGCCGACAACGTGCTGATCGGCGAGTTTGGCGAAGAGCGCCGCAACTTCGTGCCGATCGCCGAGATTCCGGATGTGATGAAGAAGGCCGTGCTGGCCATCGAGGACGACCGCTTCTACGAACACGGCGGCGTCGACTTCGTCGGCGTGATGCGCGCGGGCCTGGCCAACCTGCGCGGCGGCCTGTCGCAAGGCGCATCGACCATCACGATGCAGGTGGCGCGCAACTTCTTCCTGTCGAGCGAGAAGACCTACACGCGCAAGATCTACGAAATGCTGCTGGCGTACAAGATCGAGGCCAACCTGAACAAGGACCAGATCCTCGAGCTGTACATGAACCAGATCTACCTGGGGCAGCGCGCCTACGGCTTCGACAGCGCCGCGCGCGTGTACTTCGGCAAGTCCGTGCGCGACGTGACGCCGGCCGAGGCCGCCATGCTGGCCGGCCTGCCCAAGGCGCCGTCGGCATACAACCCGGTGGTTAACCCGCGCCGGGCGAAGGTGCGCCAGGAATACATCCTGCAGCGCATGCGCGACTTGCGCTACATCACACCCGAGCAGTACGAGCAGGCGCTGCACCAGGAGCTGAAGGTGCGCGGCGAAGGCAATGAGTTCTCCACGCACGCCGAGTACGTGGCCGAGATCGTGCGCCAGCTGATGTACGCGCAGTACCGCGAGGAGACCTACACCCGCGGCCTGACGGTCTACACCACGCTGACCAAGCCCGACCAGGATGCCGCGTACGAGTCCGTGCGCAGCGGCATCATGAACTACGAGCGCAAGCACGGCTATCGCGGCCCCGAGGCGTTCATCGACCTGCCCTCCGACGCCGCCGAGCGCGAACAGGCCATCGACGATGCGCTGCTGGAGCATCCGGGCAGCGACGACCTGCGTTCCGCCGTGGTGACCAGTGTGTCGCCGCGCCAGGTGAAGGCCACGCTCCTGTCCGGCGAAGTGGCGACGATCGAAGGCCAGGCGCTGCGCTTCATTGCACCGTCGCTGTCGGGCAATGCCCAGCCCAAGACGAAGATCCGCCCGGGCGCGATCATCCGCGTGACGCAGGATGACAAGGGCGCCTGGACGGTCACCCAGCTGCCCGAGGTCTCGGCGGCGTTCGTGTCGATCAATCCGCAGGACGGCGAGATCCGCTCGATGGTCGGCGGCTTCGACTTCAACCGCAACAAGTTCAACCACGTGACGCAGGCGTGGCGCCAGCCGGGTTCCAGCTTCAAGCCATTCATCTATTCGGCGGCGCTGGAGAAAGGCTTCTCGCCGGCCACCGTGATCAACGACGCGCCGCTGACGATCGGCCCGGACACCGGCGGCCAGGTCTGGGAGCCGAAGAACTATGACGGCAAGTTCGAAGGCCCGATGACCATGCGCCGCGCGCTGGCCAAGTCCAAGAACCTGGTCTCGGTGCGCATCCTGCGAGCGATCGGCACCCAGTACGCACAGGACTACATCACCCGCTTCGGCTTCGAGGCCGACAAGCACCCCGCCTACCTGCCAATGGCGCTCGGTTCGGGCAGCGTTACGCCGCTGCAGATGGCCGGCGCCTACTCGGTGTTCGCCAACGGCGGCTACCGCGTCAATCCGTACCTGATCCAGAAGGTAGTGGATGCGCGCGGCAAGGTGATCTCGGAAACGCAGCCGCAACGCGCCGGCACCGATGCCGTGCGGGTCCTCGATGCCCGCACCGCCTTTATCGCCGACAGCATGCTGCGCGAAGTGGTGCGCTCCGGCACGGCCAACCCCGCCAAACAGCGCCTGGGCCGCAACGACCTGGCTGGCAAGACCGGCACGACCAACGATGCGGTCGATGCCTGGTTTGCCGGCTACACGCCCAACCTGGTCGCCATCGCATGGATGGGCTACGACCAGCCCAAGAGCCTTGGCGTGCGCGAAACCGGTGGCGGTCTGGCCCTGCCGATCTGGGTCGGCTACATGGGCAAGATGCTCAAGGGCGTGCCGGAAATCCCCGAGCGTCCGGCGCCCGAAGGCGTGCTGATGGTGGGCGGCGACTGGACCTTCGAAGAGAACGCCAGCGGCGCCGGCGTGGCTTCGGTCGGCCTGGGCGATCCGTGGCCGGGCAAGCCGGAGGAAAGCTCGCGGCCGCCGGCCGATGTCGAAGCGGAGAAGAAGAAGATCCTGGAAATGTTTGGCGGCGCGTGAGGTTTGGCGGCGCGTGAGCGCTTCCAACGCTGACAAAAAAGCCGGCCGCCATGGCCGGCTTTTTGTTGCCCTGGCGGTTGCCCGCCCCGGCGTTCAGCCCAGCTTGAGCGTTACGCCCGCCTGCTGGCTCACGTAGCCGGAGAGTGCCGCATACAGCTCGTAGCCACTGCGGGTATCCAGCCAGCGCTCGCCGTCGCGGCGGAAATGGAAGCCGCCCGAGCGGGCCGCCACCCACAGTTCCTGCATCGGCGCCTGGCTGTTGATGATGATCTTGGAGCCGTCCTCGAACTCCAGTTCCATCACATTGCCGGTGCGGCTGATTTCGATGTCGGCGTCGGCCGCGTCGGCAGCGGCTTCCACGGCGCCTTCAATGCGGTCCAGCTCCTGGCCGGCCAGGGCCAGGAACTCGCTTTCACTCAAGGGGGGCATGCTAAACTCCAAGACCGCCGGCGCCGTAGCCGTCCCGGACTGGGCAGCCATGGCGCGGCCGGCGTTTTGTTAAGAATTTCCGGATCCTCTGTCGCTGTGCCCCAAAGCCCGCACGGGTGGCGGCAAGCGACGTTCCAACTGCCTTTCCAACAGCTTTAAGGACAACCCGATGCTACGTCGTGTTGCGATTGTATCGGCGTTTGCCGCCAGCCTTGCGATGCCCCTGCTGGGCGGATGCGGCATTCGCGGGCCGCTGACCATGCCCAAGCGCCCGCCCGAGCCGACCGCTCCCGCGGTGCCCGATCCCGGCCTCGGCCGGCCCGATGCCGCCCCGGCACCGGCTGCGCCGCCCGCATCGGACACGGCGCCAGCCCCGTCCGCCGCCCCCACCACCAAGTAACCATGACCGCTTTTTTCCATCGCCAGGACGGCGCGCTTGCCGTCGAGCAGGTGCCGCTCGCGCGCATCGCCGCCGAATTTGGTACGCCTGCCTACGTGTACTCCCGCGCTGCACTGACCGCCGCCTACCAGGCGTACGCCGCTGCCTGCAAGGGCCGCAATGCGAAGGTCCAGTACGCCATGAAGGCAAATTCCAACCTGGCCGTGCTGCAGGTATTCGCCAGACTGGGCGCCGGCTTCGACATCGTTTCGGGCGGCGAACTGAAGCGCGTGCTGGCCGCGGGCGGGGATCCGCGCAAGGTCGTGTTCTCGGGCGTGGGCAAGAGCGCGGCCGAAATGGAACTGGCGCTGGCGCATGACGTGCGCTGCTTCAACGTCGAATCGATTCCCGAGCTGGATCGCCTCAATGAGGTTGCCGGCCGCGTGGGCAAGCGTGCGCGCGTATCGCTGCGCATCAACCCCGACGTGGACGCCAGGACCCATCCGTATATTTCCACCGGGCTGAAGGGCAATAAGTTCGGCATCGCCTTCGAGGACGTGCTGCCGACCTATCGCGCCGCCGCGGCGCTGCCGCACCTGGAAGTCACCGGGATCGACTGCCATATCGGCTCGCAGATTACGGAAGTGGAGCCGTACCTGGAGGCGCTGGACAAGGTGCTCGACGTGGTCGAGGCACTCGAGCGCGAAGGTATCAAGCTCGAGCATATCGACGTCGGTGGCGGCCTGGGCATCACCTATACCGACGAAACGCCGCCGGACATCACCGGCTTTGCCACCACGCTGCTGGACCGCGTGGCCGCGCGTGGCCACGGGCATCGCGAAGTGCTGTTCGAGCCGGGCCGCTCGCTGGTGGGCAATGCCGGCGTGCTGCTGACGCAGGTCGAGTTCCTCAAGCCGGGCGCCGCCAAGAATTTCTGCATCGTCGATGCCGCGATGAACGACCTGGCGCGCCCTGCAATGTACGAGGCCTATCACCGCATCGAAGCGGTCGAGCCGCGCAGTGCGCAGGCCGTGACCTACGACATTGTGGGACCGGTGTGCGAATCCGGCGACTGGCTGGGCCGCGACCGCGCGCTGGCGGTGCAGCCGGGCGACCTGCTGGCGGTGATGTCGGCTGGCGCCTACGGCTTCACCATGAGCTCCAACTACAACACTCGTCCGCGTGCCGCCGAAGTGATGGTCGATGGCGACGCCGTCCACCTGGTGCGCGAACGCGAACTGGTCGAAGACCTGTTCCGCGACGAGCGGCTGCTGCAGGACTGACGCATCAGCAGCCTGGCCGGCCGATGCGCACTCAGCGTGCTGCCGGCCGGCGCCACCACCACCATAGCCGCATCGCCAGCAAGGTGAACACCACCGCGGCGTAGACCGACACCTCCGCGAAGTCGTGCTTGCCCGCCTTGTGCCACCAGTAGTGGAGGATGGCCAGCACCGCGATCGCGTACACCGACTTGTGCAGCGCCTGCCAGCGCTTGCCGCCGAGGCGCTTGACCATGCCGTTGGTCGATGTCAGGGCCAGCGGGATCATCAGCACGAAGGCCGTGAACCCCACCGTGATGAACGGGCGCTTGGCCACGTCCTTGAGCATGTAGGCCAGGTCGAAGCCGCGATCCACGCCGATCCACAGCAGGAAATGCTGCAAACCGTAGAAGAACGCGAACAGCCCCAGCATGCGTCGCAGACGGATCACCCAGTTCCAGCCGGTGAGCCGGCGCAGCGGCGTGACGGTGAGCGTCGCGCACAGCATGACCAGCGTCCAGGTGCCGGTGGAGCGCGTGACGAATTCGAGTGGATTGGCACCGAACTGGCCGATGGCGCCGAGATACATCAAGCGCGCGAACGGCAGCATTGCCAGCACCCAGACCAGCACCTTGACCGTGCGCACGCGTTCGGGCGTCAGGATGGCAAGTCCCTCCGGCGCCCTCGCTGCCAAGGCAGGGCGCACCGGCGCCGAAGTGGTTTGGGAAGCAGTCATGTCGGGCCTGCGCATCAGAAGAATTTTTTCAGGTCCATGCCCTGATACAGGGACGCCACCTGCTGTCCGTAGCCGTTGAACGGCAACGTCTTGCGCTTGGGCGCGAACAGCGCCCCGAAGCCGCCGCCACGGTCTTCACCGATGCGCCGCTCGGTGGCCTGGCTCCAGCGCGGGTGGTCCACGTCCGGATTCACGTTCGAATAGAAGCCGTACTCCTGCGGCGCCGCGAGGTTCCAGCTGGTCGGCGGCTGCTTGTCGACAAAGCGGATCTTCACGATCGACTTCGCGCTCTTGAATCCGTACTTCCAGGGCACCACCATGCGCACCGGTGCGCCGTTCTGGTTGGGCAGCACCTCGCCATACAGGCCGAAAGTCAGCAGCGCCAGCGGATGCATGGCTTCGTCCATGCGCAGGCCTTCGCTGTACGGCCAGTCCAGCACGCCGCTGCTGACGCCCGGCATTTGCTTCTTGTCGGCCAGCGTGATGAACTGCACGTACCTGGCACCGGGCTGCGGTTCGACGTGGCGGATCAGCTCGGCCAGCGGAAAGCCGGTCCACGGGATCACCATCGACCAACCCTCGACGCAGCGCAGGCGATAGACACGCTCCTCCAGCGCAGCGATCTTCATCAGCTCGTCGAGGTCATAAACCTTCGGCTTCTTCACCAGCCCTTCCACTGAAACCTGCCACGGGCGCGGGCGCAGCGTGCCGGCGTTGCGGGCCGGGTCGGACTTGTCAGTACCGAATTCGTAGAAGTTGTTGTAGGTCGTCACGTCGTCATAAGGCGTGCGCTTCTCGGTAACGACATAGGCATTGTTGGGCGTGGCTGCCAGCTTCTGGCCATGCTTGGCCTGCGCGAAGGCTTCGCGCGCAAACCAGGGCGCCAGAGTGCCGCCTGCCACGCCTGCGGCGGCCAGCGCCAGCACACGGCGGCGGGATTCGAAGACGTGGCGGGGCGTGATCTCGCCTGCGGCGATGTCGTCGCCGCGCAGCCACCTGGGGGAGGGAATCAGCATGGTTTTCCTCGTTGCCTGCACGTGCTGGCGCACGCATGCAGGATTGGACTATCAGCTTGGTCGGATAGTGCGGGCGATTCCTGACAAGCTTCTTGCTGCGTCGTTACGACGCAGCCCTCGCAACGCACGCACGGCGTGCCCTATCCGCCCTGATATTGCTGGTAGACCACCTGCGCCAGCGCCAGCAGCCGAGTGCGCTCGAGCGGGCCGGCCAGCGCGAAGCCCAGGTTGCGGTCGATCCAGTAGAACGCCATGGCGGGGCCGGCCGGCGCCGGGCGCCCTGCCGGGCCCTGGCGCATCCGTTCCAGGCGGAAGCCGGTATCAGGCGTGCCCTGTGCCATACGGCGCAGTTGCAGCGACAGGCGAGTGCCGTCGTCGGCCTCGTACATCAGGATCGCCGAGGGCCCGCCCTCGGCCACGCCAAGGCGCCCGCCGATCAGGTGGAAGCCCTGCGCGCGCAGGTCTGGCACCTGCAGCGGCGCGCCCAGCCGCTTGGACAGCCAGGCGATGAGGTGGGCCTCGTCGCTGGCCGGCACTTCGACCGGATGGCGGATTTCCGGCGCATAGATCACATGCGTGGCCAGCGCTTCGCGCGCAAAGCGCTCGCCTGGGGCCATCGCCGCCAGCGTGCCGGCATCGAGCCGGTCGCGCGCCATCCAGCCCAGCGCCCCGCCCACGACCAGCGAAGCAAGCGAGGCAAATCCGGCCACCAGCGCGATCCGCCAGCGGCTGCCGGTCTGCACCGCGCGGTGGGCGTCGCCGCGCAGGTTCGATGGCAGCGCGGCCAGCGGCACCGCTTCGTTCAGGACCGGATCGAGCGCGCCGTGCAGTTCATCCGATTGCCTGCGCCAGCCGGCGATCTTCGCGGCGACATCCGGCCTTGCCGCGAGATAGGCCTCCACGGCGGCACGGCGCGGCCCCGACAGCTGGCCATCGGCGTAGGCATGCAGATCGGCTTCGTTGATCGAGGACATCACTTCACCCGATGCAGCGAGTTGCCGGGGTCGCCGGATCCGGACCGGCCCCGGGCGGGCTCGCCGTCAAGAAGGCTGCGCATATGCTCGCGGGCGCGTGCCAGGCGCGACATCACGGTGCCAATGGGGATATCGAGCACTTTCGCCGCCTCGGCATAGGTGAGCTGTTCCAGGCTGACCAGCAGCAGTACCGCGCGCTGCGCTTCCGGCAATTGGCCGAGCGCTTGCAGCAGGTCGCGCCGCAGCCCCGGGTCAGAGACCGGGGCGCTCACGTCGGGCAAGGTGTCGGTGGCAATCACAAGGTCCTTCCTGCGAACGGCATTCAGGCGCAGCCGGTGCATCAGCGTCAGCAGCCACGGCAGCAACCCGTCGGTGCCGTCGCCCCACCATGCGCCGGGACGCAGGCGGAAGCGCCAGCGGTAGCGCAGGGCACGCTCGAGCGTGTCCTGCACCAGGTCATCGGCCAGTGCGGCATCGCCGGTCAGGCCACGCGCATGGCGCCGCAGGCGCGGCGCCAGCGCTACCAGCTGGCCTTCAAACCCGTCCATTTGCTACGGACTGCCCAGGCCGGATCAGGGCTTCGCCACGTGCCAGACGTTGTTGAAGTTGTCGCCGCCACGGTCACCCGGCTTGGCATCCTTGGCAAAGCGGTACAGCGGCATGCCGCGATAGGCCCACTGCTTGCCGCCATCTTCGCGCGTGATGATGGTGTAGCTGCCCGAGGCGTTGGTGCCAGGCGCGGCCATCAGCGGCGGCCAGTTGGTCGCGCAGGCGCCGTTGCAAGCACTCTTGCCACCGTTGTCTCGGTCGAAGGTGTAGAGGGTCAGGCCTTGTGGATCCGTCAGCACGCCGTCAGTCACTTTCACGGTAGGCGGCATATTGCCGGCGCCGCCACCCATGCCCATGCCTGAACAGGCAGCCAGCAGCAGGACGGAAGCGCAGCCGAGCGTGAGCGCGGCGGGACGAAGCAGGGATGCAGCGGTGGTAAGACGCAGACGTGCCATGATTTTCTTCTCCATGCAAACCGGTGCCGCCAACCGGCACCGTTTCTCCAGTAAACACCGAATGTGACGTCTTTATTCCCTTTGTGCGAAAAAAGGCGAAAAAAAACCTGCCCGGAAAGGCAGGTTTTTGCATTGCAGCATCGTTACGCGGCGAATCAGAGCTCGCCATAGCTGTGCAGGCCGGACAGGAACATGTTGACGCCCAGGAACGCGAAGGTCGTCACCAGCAGACCGACCAGGGCCCACCAGGCCGCTACTGTGCCGCGCAGCCCCTTCATCAGACGCATATGCAGCCAGGCGGCATAGTTCAGCCAGACGATCAGCGCCCAGGTCTCCTTCGGATCCCAGCTCCAGTAGCCGCCCCAGGCTTCGGCCGCCCACAGCGCGCCGAGGATGGTGGCGATGGTGAAAAATGCGAAGCCGACGGCGATGGCCTTGTACATCACATCATCAAGGAGTTCCAGCGAAGGCAGGCGCTCGGCCAGGATGCCATTCTGCTTTAGCAGATAGGCCACCGACACCATCGCCGCCAGCGAAAACGTACCGTAGCCGATGAAGTTCGCCGGCACATGGATCTTCATCCACCAGCTTTGCAGCGCGGGCACCAGCGGCTGGATTTCCTGCGCATTGCGGCTGACCGTGTACCAGAGCAGGAAGCCCACCGCTGCCGAGACCACCAGCATCACGAACGGCCCCAGGGTGCGCGTGGCGTAGCGGCCTTCGTAGTAGAGATAGAACAGCGAAGTGATCAGCGTGAACAGCACGAACACTTCATAGAGATTCGAGATGGGGATATGGCCGATGTCCGCGCCGATCAGGTAGGACTCGTACCAGCGCACCAGCAGGCCGGTGAAGCCGAGCACGACCGCGGCCCAGCAAAGCTTGCTGCCGATGCTGTAGCCGGTGTTCGAGCGCGAAGCCAGGCCCACCCAGTAGAACAGCGTGGACAGGTATACCAGCGCGCTCATCCAGAGGATGGCCGACTGGCTGGAGAGGAAGTACTTGAGGAAGAATGCCTGATCGGCGCGTGCAAGCTGTCCCTGGTACAACTGCACGGCGAACAGCGACAGCACCGCCAGCCCCACCATCAGCGGACGCACTGGCTTCCAGTGCCAGCCCAGCAGGGCAAAGGTCGGCACCGCTGCAATCAGCACGGCCTTGTCATAGCCATTCATCCACTGGCCATAGCGGGCCAGTGCAACCCCTGCGCCAACGGCCAGCAGCAGGGCGAACACCCAGTCCAGCCAGCTCAGCCGACGCAGGAACGACGGTTCGAGATAGGGTTCGTCTGCCGCAAGCGCAGCGGTGGCGGCATCGGCGCGCGTCGTCGCCGGGCGCATGGCCGGACTAGCCTGGTTCACATTTGAAGACATAACGATACCTGCTTGGGTTCTGCGCGTTCGTGCAACGCTGCCCTGTTCAATGCGGCGCCTGTGCCGCGGCTTCACCGTCTGCGCCCGCGGCGCGGCCGATGTCGTCTCGCAGCGCAACAAACTCCTTCTCGAAGTCCATGGTGCGCCGCTGGGTCGACATCGCCATCAGGAGATGGCTGGCCTGCGTGCCCGGAGCGTCCGGACCGCCGGCATCCTTCTGCCGGTCCCTGACCCAGATCCAGACCCGGCGCTCGCGGATGTAGAACATCGCAAACACCCCCAGGACCAGCAGCAAACAACCAAGATACACGATGTTCTTGCCCGGCGCACGGGTCATCTGGAACACACTGGCTTTGACTTCCTTGAAGTCATCGAGCTGCAGGAAGACCGGCGCGCCATAGAAGAAACTGTCCGACAGTGCATTGATGGCCTGCTGCAGGAAGGCACTGCTCTGCGCACTGCTGGCCACGACCGGCTGCTTGTCTTCAGCGCGAGCGAGCTGCCAGAGCTCCCACATGGAGCCGTTCAGGATCTTGAGCAACACATCCGCGGCCTTCTGCTGTTCGGCGGGCGGCACCGACTTTTCCAGGAAAGCAGCGATGGCGGTAAAGCCACCTGGTGGCGAGTCCGGGTTGGCTCGCGTGGCGCCGGCGAACAGATCGAGCGCGCGCAATGCGCTCTCGGCCAGCTGGCCGCGCAGTTCAGCCTTGTCCGCGCCCGGCATCGACGCCAGCGCGAAGCGGCGTGCGGCTTCGCCGCGCATGGCGCGGTCCTGCAGCGCCGCGCGCAGGCGCATCCAGTCGGCCACGCTGCCGCGATCATCGGCCGGGATGCGCAGATAGCGGAACGGCTCGCTGGGCGACTCGCGCATGCCGGCGAGGAAGACCGACTGGCCTTCCAGTTGCACCGGCACCATGTAGTTGTTGAACTCACGCGCCTGGCCGTTGCGGTCGCGCAGCTTGTACTGCACCGACGGGCCGACATTACGCAACTCCTTCGCGCGGTCGGTGCTGGCGGCGGCGCCCAGATGCGACTCGATGGTCTCGTTCAGCGATTTGCGCGCCACGCCCCTGGCGTCGGGCTTGCCAGAGGCGTCGGTGACGTTCTCGATGTTCATCAGTCGGAAATCGCTGAACTCGACGGTCAGGCCGTCCTTGTCCGCGGCGGTCCCGGTGCCGGCCAGCGGCGCATTTCCGCCCACGGTGCCGTCAAAGGCGAAGGTGCCGTTGCCGCTGCCCTGCATCGGGTAACCGACGAATTTCAGGCGCGAGCCGCCGTCTTCGAAGCTCGACTGATAGATGGCGATGCCGTCCACGATCAGCGGCTCATTGACCTTCACCGTGGCCGTGGTCTGCTTGCCGGTGGCGCGGTCTGTCACCACTACATCCGAGGCAAACAGCTTCGGCATGCCGGTCGCGTAGAAATCGATGTGGAATTTCTTGAGCGTGATGGTGAACGGCAGGTCCTGCACCAGCGCGCCATCGGCAACGTTCAGGATCGCCGTGGAAACCGTCGAGCCTTCCGGTACGAAGGCATTGCCGCGAAAGCCCGGGTTGCTGGCCGACAGCCGGTTCTGCGGCGGGATCTCGCTGATCACGGCATTGCCGCTGATCGGGGACTTGCCGCCGAACCACATCTGCGCGCGGATGAGCATGTCGCCATCCAGCAAGCCGCCGATGCAGATCACCACGATGGCCGTGTGCGCTAGGATGTAGCCGAGCTTGTTGGCCGCGCCGGCCTTTGCCGCCAGCAGCGTGGCGCCGTCATGCTCGACCTGCTTGATGCGGTAGCCGCGGTTGCGCAGCAGCGCACCCAGGCGCGTGACCGCCTCGGCGCGCGGGCGGCTGGCCTCGAATTCACCGCGATGATGGAAGGCACGCAGGCTGCGTTCGCGCACGTGGTCTTTCCACGATCGCATGTCCGCAACCATCCTCGGAGCGTTGCGTACCAGGCACAACGTGGTGGAAGTGACCAGGAACGCGAGGATCAGCAGGAACCACCACGAGCCATACACCTTCTGCAGCGACAGCGCATGGAACAGGTCGGCCCAGAACGGCCCGAACTGGTTCACGTAGTTGGGATACGGCTCGTTCTGCTTGAGTACGGTGCCAATCACGCTGGCGATGGCGATCACCGTCAGCAGCGTGATGGCGAAGCGCATCGAGGATAACAACTCGACCGTGTCGCGCAGCACGCGGTGGGAGGTCTTCAGGTGCAGCCCCGAAGTGGAAGCGGTCGACATGTGCAGTGCGGCGGAAAGCTTTGGAAAAAAAAAGGGTGGACATGCTTTGCGAGCAGGCCACCCTCTTCGATTGTTGCCGGCGCGTCCGGTTGCATCCTGATCGACACCCCGCTTGTGCGAGGCGGCAGGTCAACCGGCCGGCCGGTGCGGAACGACTTAGCGAACGCCGGCGACGTAATCGGCCACGGCCTTGATCTCGGCGTCCGACATCTTGGCAGCGATCGTCGTCATCACCGGATTGTTCTTGCGGGTGCCCTGACGGAAAGCCACGAGCTGGGCCTCGGTGTACTCCGACCATTGTCCGCCAATGCGCGGATACTGTGCGGGAATACCGGCGCCGGTCGGGCCGTGGCAGGCGGCGCAGGCGGGCACGCCCTTGGCGGAGATGCCGGCACGGTAGATCTTCTGGCCGGCCTCGATGGTGTCCTTGTTCTTGGCGGTTGCCGGCTTGAGCGCCTGCTTGGCCAGGTAGGCGCCAACGTCCTTCATCTCCTGATCGGACAGGGCCGCCGCGTACGGCGACATGATGGCGTTGCTGCGGGACTTCTCCTTGAAGTTCACCAGCTGCTTGTGGACGTACTCAGGGTGCTGGGCGGCCAGCTTCGGGTTGGCGGCGCCGCCGCTGTTGCCTGCGGCACCGTGGCAGCTCAGGCAGGCGGGGACATTGCGATCAGGCGCGCCTTGCGTGTAAAGCGTTTCGCCCTTTGCCGGATCAGCCTTTACGGCGGCCTGCTCTGTGGCAGATGCCAGACCGGTCATGGCGGTTGCAGGCAGAGCCAGCGCCAGGACAGCCAGATGTTTCGCAATGCGGTTCATTCGCACACCTTCTCTCTGAATTTGTTTTGAATACCGTAATGCATGCCGGCCGGCACTCTGCTGGCGGTGAGGACGCGCCCGTGCAAAGGCCTGACATTCGTGGACTCGCGCCGGCGACCTGCCCCGATCGGCCTGGCGATCCCGGCAGCAGACCCTGACTGCCCGGCGTCGCGCGATGCCCCAACCGGCAATGGCGAGATGACTGCCTTGCACGCGCACCCGGCGCGACAAGCACAACCACGATGGAACGACACACAAGGCTTCCCGGCGGATAACGGGCATCCAGGCAAGCGGCCAAGGATGCCACGAGTCACCCAATCAGGAGACCGTAAACCGGCGTATTGTACAATAAATCGTGTGCCGGATTGATGCCATGCGCCTCTGATGCTGCGCCAGATCAACACCGGCCGGACGGTCTGTCCACTGGATCCGTGATTCAATGGACTAAGCACCGCCAGCCACCCCACCTCGGCGTGACAATGTTCTCGGGCCGCGCAACAGGCGCCCCGCCGCAACACTCCGCCCCACTGCCCATTGCGCATGTCCCTCTTACACCAGGCCCGCTTCTTTATCACCGTCAATCACCTGCGCGACCTGCCTGCCACGGCCGTGCCGGAAGTGGCATTCGCCGGGCGCTCCAACGCTGGCAAGTCGACGGCCATCAACATTCTGTGCAATCAGAAACGGCTGGCGTTTTCCTCACGCACGCCGGGCCGCACCCAGCACATCAACTATTTCTCTGTGGCCCCGGTCAAGGCCCCGGACCCGCTCGCCTTCCTGGTCGACCTGCCGGGTTATGGCTACGCAGAAGTCTCGGGCTCGGCCAAATTCCACTGGCAGGGCCTGCTGAGCGACTACGTGCAGACCCGTCCGCAACTGGCCGGCCTGATCCTGATGATGGACGCGCGCCGCCCGTTCACGGATCTGGATTGCCAGATGGTGGAGTGGTTCCTGCCCACCGGCCGGCCGATCCACGTCCTGCTGACCAAGGCCGACAAGCTGACCAACAGCGAGAATGCCAAGGCCCTGCGCGAAACCCGCCAGATCCTGGCCGGATACGCCGAGCAGCTCAAGACACCGGTGCCGCTGACCGCGCAGCTCTTCTCCAGCCTCAAGCGGCGCGGCATCGAGGAGGCACAGCGTGTAGTCGCCGGCTGGCTGTCCTTGCCGGAGGCACTCGCGGCCCAGGAAGCCGCCCAGTCCGCGAAGTCGGAAAAGGCAGAACCGCCGGCGGCAGAGCCACAAGCCTGAGCCCCGCGGCGCCCATTGCCAGCGCGCAAAAAAAACCCCGTTGCAAGCAACGGGGATGAACTTTCCCGCCGTTGAAGGCGGGTACCCGCTCAGGGAGGAGTAGCGGGGGACACCGCGCCACGCAAGGCGCAACGCAAAGTGTCCGCGAGTATGATAGCGGGCACACTTAAAAGTTTAGTTTTTCTTCGGGAGCCGCCAGCCCGCCCCTTCAGCGGTGACGTCTTCCTTGCATTCCTTCCTGCTCTCCAACAGTAGCCAGCCATGTCCACTTTCCCCGAGTACCGTCCCCGCCGCATGCGCCGCGATGATTTTTCGCGCCGGATGATGCGTGAGCATCGCCTGTCCCCGGATAACCTGATTTATCCCGTGTTCGTCGTGGATGGGCAGAACCAGCGCCAGGCCGTGCCTTCGATGCCGGGCGTGGAGCGCGTCTCCATCGACCTGCTGCTGCCCGTTGCCGAAGACTGCGTGAAGCTCGGCATCCCGGTGATTGCGTTGTTCCCGGTGATCGACCCCGCGCTGAAGACGCCGGACGGCATCGAGGCCATCAACGCCGAAGGCCTGATTCCGCGTGCCGTGCGCGCGCTCAAGGACCGTTTCCCGGAACTGGGCGTGCTGACCGACGTGGCACTCGACCCGTACACCAGCCACGGGCAGGACGGCGTGCTGGATGAGAACGGCTACGTCATCAACGATGTGACCGTCGAGATCCTGGTCAGGCAGGCGCTGACGCAGGCCGAGGCCGGCGTCGACATCGTGGCGCCGTCGGACATGATGGACGGCCGCATCGGCGCGGTGCGCATGGCCCTGGAAGACAACAGCCACATCCACACGCGCATCATGGCCTACTCGGCCAAGTACGCGTCGGCCTTCTACGGCCCCTTCCGCGATGCAGTCGGCTCCGCGGCCAACCTGGGCAAGGGCAACAAGATGACCTACCAGATGGACCCGGCCAATACCGACGAAGCCCTGCGCGAAGTCGCCCAGGACATCCTGGAAGGCGCCGACATGGTGATGGTCAAGCCCGGCATGCCTTACCTGGACATCGTGCGGCGCGTGAAGGACGAATTCCGCTTCCCCACCTATGTCTACCAGGTCAGCGGCGAATACGCGATGCTCAAGGCCGCCGCGCAGAACGGCTGGCTGGACCATGACAAGGTCATGATGGAATCGCTGCTGGCATTCCGCCGCGCCGGCGCCGACGGCATCCTGACCTACTTCGCGCGCGACGCCGCGCGCCTGCTGACCGCCTGATCGTTCCGGTATGCAATTGCTCGGCTTCTCGGCCAGCCAGGTACATCCGCTTGCCTCGCTGGCCGAGGCGGGCGAGTTCCTGAGCGGCAACGCGGCTGCCCGTTTCGCCTGGGCGGATTTCACCACCGAGGAAGTCTCCGCCGCACCCGCGGGCTGGCGCGACAGCCTGCAGCAGCTGACCGGCGCGCCGATTCTCGACCTGCACCTGGTCGACGCCGTGAACGCGACGCATCCCTCGTATTTCGATACGACCAATGCGTACGACATGGTGATCTTCCGCAAGCTGACCTTCGAGACCAGCCGGGCGATTGCCGAGGCGGAACCCGGCGGTGACAGCCCGCAAGCCACAGCCGACAGCGACACTGCCACCGCTACGGCACCGTCCGCTCCGGCACCGGCAACGGCGCCTCACAAGGCGCGCCGTTACCCTCCGGGCTTCCTGCCCGCGCTGGCCAAGATCGATACCCAGCCGGTCACGTTCTTTGTCTTCGACACCCTGCTGGTCACCGTGCGGCCGGGGCCTTCGCGCACCATCGACCAGGTGCGCCAGCGGCTGATCGAGCTCTGCCACGCACCGCGCCCGCAGACACCTTCGCGCGGCAACGGCCAGGCGCCGCTGCTGCACGGCATACGCCCGCCGTCGCGGCCCGAGGACCTGATGCTGCGGCTGCTCAATGCCATGGTTGACCGCTACCTCGAACTGCGCGCACCGCTGACGCGCCAGCTCGACCGCTGGCAGCGTGCGCTGCTCAATGCACGGCGGGGCTTTTCGAGTTGGGAGGGGCTGCTGGATGCGCGCATTCAGCTGCGCAGGCTGGAGCACCTCAGCGAGGAGCAGCGCGATGCGCTGCAGGAATTCCGCGACAGCCTGCTCGACAACCGCTACAGCAGCGAGGGCGAAGGCGCCAATGACGCTCCCGGCCGGGACGAGGTGCTGCTGGTGCGCATCAACGACCTGATGGAGCACATCCAGCGCGTGCTGGCCCATGCGCGACGGCTGGAAGACTCGATCGAATCGGCCGTACAGATCCACTTCTCGGCGGTGGCGCATCGGACCAACCGCACCATGCGCACGCTGACGCTGATCACCGCGCTGTTTATGCCGCTGACGCTTATCACCGGCGTTTTCGGCATGAATTTCGAGCGCATGCCGTGGCTTCGCGAACCCAATGGTTTCTGGTGGTCGATCGGGCTGATGGGAGCCGTCGTGGTCGTGCTGGGCGCGGTGTGGGGGCTGGGGCGGCAGCTGGACCGCTAGCGCAGGTTCAGGTACGCGTGCGCGCGCCAAAAGCGCGCTCAAGGCTGTCGAGGAAGCGGCTGGCCGACTGGTAGCCGATCACGCGCACCGGGCGTTCGCGGCCGTCGGCGCCGAACAGGATGATCCCTGGCGGGCCGAACAGGCCAAAGCGCTTGAGCAGCGCCCGGTCTTCGGCATTGTTGGCCGTTACGTCGGCCTGCAGCAGGACGATTTCCGACATTCTGGCGCGGACCTTCGGATCGACGAACGTCATGCGCTCCATCTCCTTGCAGCTCACGCACCAGTCGGCGTAGAAGTCCAGCAAGACCGGCTTGCCGGCGGCGGCGGCCTGCGCCACGCGGGCGTCGAGTTCGGCAACGGAGCGGATACGCTCGAAGTGCACGGTGTCAGCGCTGGCGATGGTGCCAGCCGTGCCGCCGGCGATCCGCCCGCCAGCGAGGTGCGAAAGCGGCTGCAGCGGATCGCGCCCGCCGGAAGCCAGCCCTACCAGGAGGATCGCGCCGGCCAGCGCCGCCAGCACGCCAAGCCCCTTGCCCAGCCGCGCCAGTCCACGCGGTTCCGGACCCAGCGAATCGAAAGCGCCCAGGAAGACGGCCGCCACCAGCAGCAGTGCCGCCCACGCCACCATGGCCGCCCATGCCGGCACCACTGGCGTCACCATCCAGATCGCCACGCCCAGCAGCAGGAATCCAAAGAAGCGCTTGGTGGCTTCCATCCAGCGCCCCGCGCGCGGCAGCAGATTGCCTGCCCCCACGCCAACCAGCACCAGCGGCACGCCCATGCCGATTGCCATGGCGAACAACGCGCCGCCGCCAGTGACCGCATCGCCGGTCTGGGCGATGTAGGCCAGCGCGCCGGCCAGCGGTGCCGTCACGCAGGGCCCGACGATCAGCGCCGAGATGGCGCCCATGGCCGCTGCCCCCACCACCTGCCCGCCCTGCCGCTGGCTCGACGACGCGGTCAGCCGGGTCTGCCAGCGCTGCGGCAACTGCAGCTCATAGAGCCCGAACATGGAGAGCGACAGCGCCACCATCAGCAGAGCGAATGCGCCAAGCACCCAGGGTGTCTGCAGAGCCGCAGCCAGCCCTTCGCCAAGCAACCCTGCCGCCACGCCGATCGCCGTATAGACGACCGCCATGCCGAGCACATAAGCCAGCGAAACGACCAGCGCCCGGCTGCGCGTGACGTGCTCGCCCACGACGATGGAGGACAGGATCGGCACCATCGGCAGCACGCACGGGGTGAATGTCAGCAGCAGCCCCAGCCCGAAGAACAGCGCGGCCACCACGCCCAGGTTGCGGCTGGCCAGCGCGCCGGCGATGCGGTCGTTTTCGTCCACACGAGGCGCCGCCTGCCTGGCGGTGCTGTCGGGGTTCACCGGTGTTGCCGGGCTTTCGCTGCGCTCGCGCTGGCCAAACAGATTGCCCAGCGCGCTGCCGCCAACCTTGAACACGCTTTCCATCGGCGGGTAGCACAGGCCCTTGTCGGCGCAGCCCTGCGAGGTCACGACCAGCGACCACTTGCCGTCGGCAGGCGCCGCCTCCACCGGGACGCGGATGGTGACGGCCTGGTGGTACGTCTCCACCTCCTTGCCGAAATTCTCGTCAAACTTGATCTTGCCCGCTGGGAAATCGGGCTTGCCCAGCCGGACGCTTGCCGGCTGCGCGGTGAAAGCGAAGCGCTCGCGATAGAGGTAGTAGCCACTGGCGACGTCGAAGCGCACTTCGATGGTCTTCTCGTCGATCTGGCGCGCAGCGAATTGGAAGGCCTGTTCAGGCGGCAGGAAATCGTCTTCCGTCGCGGCACGGGCCGCACCCGCCAGGCACAGCCAGGCGAATGCCGCCAGCAAGGCTGCGGCAATATGCCGCGCCATATCCAATCCGCGCGGACGTCCCGAAAGTGCCAAACCGATGCTCATGAACCTGTTCCTGAATCTGTTGTTCCTGCCATCCGGGCGCCCGAGGGCGCTCAGCCCGCAGTCTGCCTGACCTCGTCCCGCACCCACGCCAGATATGGTGCCAGCCCAGCCACCAGCGGCCAGGCAATGACTTCCGGCACATCATAGGGATGTTGCTCCCGAATAATGGCCTCCAGCGCCGCATAGCGCGCTCGCGTGGTCTTGATCAGCAGGGGCCACTCCTGCGCCCGCTCGAGCTTGCCCTGCCACCAGTACTCGGAGTCGACCGGCGCCAGGCGGTTCACGCAGGCAGCGGCGCGGGCTTCGAGCACCGCCCGCGTCAGGCGCGTGGCGGAGTCCACATCCGGCAGGTTCGTCATCACGACGATGACCTGGCTATCGGTGTCATCCAGGCCCTCTGCAACTTTGCCAATAGTGCTCATCTACCTTCCCCCTGCGGCCGCCGCCTTTGCCCGCCACCCAAAACAAAAGAGCCAGGCAATTGCCTGGCTCGATTGTAAGCGGTGTGTCCGAACCCGTCGGAACGACGGGTCGGCAATCAACCTTATTCCGCGGCTTCTTCAGCCGGGGCTTCGGTGATTTCCGGACGATCCACCAGTTCGACCAGCGCCATCGGCGCGTTGTCGCCCTGACGGAAACCGAACTTCAGGATGCGGGTGTAGCCGCCCGGACGGGTGGCGTAGCGCGGGCCCAGTTCGGTGAACAGCTTGGTGACCATGTCGCGGTCGCGCAGACGGGCGAAAGCCAGGCGGCGGTTGGCAACGGTGTCCTTCTTGGCCAGCGTGATCAGCGGCTCGACAACCTTGCGCAGTTCCTTGGCCTTGGGCACGGTGGTCTTGATCAGCTCGTGCTGGAACAGCGAGTTGGACATGTTGCGCAGCATCGCAAGACGGTGCGACGAGGTGCGGTTCAGTTTCCGCAGACCATGACGGTGACGCATGATGATTCCTTTTCAGATTGAGTGTTTGACCAGCTCTTCTATCGTTCGTTGGCGCAAGCCGCCGGACGCGGGCCGGTAGTCATACATGCCCCGGCAAAGCACCGGGGCGGTTACCGCGGCGCGGGGCAAAAGCCCCGCTCCACAATTACTTCTCCAGACCTGCGGGCGGCCAGTTCTCGAGCTTCATGCCGAGGGTCAGGCCACGCGAGGCGAGGACTTCCTTGATCTCGTTGAGCGACTTGCGACCCAGGTTCGGGGTCTTGAGCAGCTCGTTCTCGGTACGCTGGATCAGGTCGCCGATGTAGTAGATGTTTTCGGCCTTCAGGCAGTTGGCCGAACGCACCGTCAGCTCCAGGTCGTCGACCGGGCGCAGCAGGATCGGGTCGATCTGCGGCGTACGGCTCGAAGCAGCTTCGGCTGCCGACTCGGTGCCTTCCAGCGCGGCGAACACGGACAGCTGGTCGACCAGGATGCGGGCCGACTGGCGGATCGCTTCCTCGGGCGAGATCACGCCGTCGGTTTCAATGTTCATCACCAGCTTGTCGAGGTCGGTACGCTGCTCGACGCGGGCGGATTCGACTGCGTACGAAACGCGGCGAACCGGCGAGAACGAGGCGTCCAGCACGATACGGCCGATCACCTTGCTCGATT
Organism: Cupriavidus sp. IDO; assembly: GCF_000812465.1. Taxonomy (GTDB): domain Bacteria; phylum Pseudomonadota; class Gammaproteobacteria; order Burkholderiales; family Burkholderiaceae; genus Cupriavidus. The sequence continues at coordinate 60,426 of NZ_JWMA01000007.1, forward strand.
CGTCACCGAACTTGCGCACGTTGCCCGGCACGTAGCCGCGGCCTTGCTCGACCTTGACCTGCATGTCCAGCTTGCCGCCGGCCGACAGGTGGGCGATCACGTGGTTCGGATTGATGATCTCGACATCGTGCGGCAGCTCGATGTCTGCAGCCGTGACGACGCCTTCGCCATCCTTGCGCAGCGAAACCGTGACTTCGTCGCGGTTATGCAGCTTGAAGACCACGCCCTTCAGGTTGAGGAGCAGGTTGACGACGTCTTCCTGCACGCCGTCGATGGTCGAATACTCGTGGACCACCCCAGCGATCGTCACTTCGGTCGGGGCATAGCCGACCATCGACGACAGCAGCACACGACGCAGGGCGTTACCGAGCGTATGGCCGTAGCCGCGCTCGAACGGCTCCATCACGACCTTGGCGTGATGGTCGCCAAGCGGCTCGACGGCGATGATTTTTGGCTTGAGGAGTGCTGTTTGCATTAGGTTGTCCTTTTCAATACCCTCGGCTCGTTACACCGATAAGGCTGACGTATGGAACCTGAAAATCCCATCGCACGATGGGCAATAAGCCCGACTCGCACCAGGCGCGTCGGGCTGAAAGAGAAGCCTTGCGGGGAAATCGCAAGCTCTGAACCGTTCGATGGCGTCGGCGATTCAGGCGATTAACGCGAATACAATTCGACGATCAGGCTTTCGTTGATGTCGCCGGAGATGTCGGCGCGATCCGGGGCTTGCTTGAAGGTGCCTTCGAGCTTCTTGGCGTCCACGGCCACCCAGGTCGGGAAACCCGATTGCTCGGCCAGCGACAGCGCTTCGGCGATACGCACTTGCTTCTTCGACTGCTCGCGGATGGCAACGACGTCACCAGCCTTGATCTGCGCCGACGGCACGTTCAGGGTCTGGCCGTTCACCAGGATCGCCTTGTGCGACACCAGCTGGCGCGCTTCAGCGCGGGTCGAACCGAAGCCCATGCGGTACACCACGTTGTCCAGGCGCGATTCCAGCAGTTGCAGCAGCTTTTCGCCGGTGTTGCCCTTGCGGCGGTCGGCTTCGGCGAAGTAGCGGCGGAACTGGCGCTCGAGCACGCCGTAGATGCGCTTGACCTTCTGCTTTTCACGCAGCTGGTTGCCGTAGTCGGAGGTGCGGGCACCCGAGGTGCGGCCATGCTGGCCCGGCTTGCTGTCCAGCTTGCACTTGTCGGCGAGCGAGCGACGGGCGCTCTTCAGGAACAGGTCGGTACCTTCACGGCGGGAGAGTTTGGCCTTCGGGCCGGTATAACGTGCCACTTTATCTTCCTTTGATCGATCGCGACGCCTTTCAGGACGCGCCGCGAGTCCGCCAGCTCGGCTTCATGAGAAGCTCGGCGACAGACGGTGGGCTTATTGAGCGCACTCCGGGCAGGAGCCACGCTAAAGCATGAACCTGACACCCAGCAAGTGGCGACTAGGCCATTCGCCGGATGCAAAACGAAAACCTGCCGCAAACAAAGCAGCAGGTCAACGCGCGATACTACCACATCCGGGATCGTACGAGGAAGCCCCGACAATCCCGGCGACACCCAAGCGCTTAGATACGGCGGCGCTTCGGCGGACGGCAGCCGTTGTGCGGAACCGGCGTCACGTCTTCGATCACGGCGATCTTGATGCCCAGCGCGTTCAGTGCGCGGACAGCCGATTCGCGGCCAGGGCCGGGGCCCTTGATGCGCACTTCCAGGTTCTTGATACCCTGGTCTTGCGCCACGCGGCCGGCGTTCTCGGCAGCAACCTGGGCAGCGAACGGGGTCGACTTGCGCGAACCCTTGAAGCCCTGGCCACCGGCGGTCGCCCACGACAGGGCGTTGCCCTGGCGATCGGTGATCGTGATGATGGTGTTGTTGAACGAAGCGTGGACGTGCGCAATGCCGTCGGCAACGTTCTTCTTGACCTTCTTACGCGCGCGAGCGGCGTTATTCGGACCTTTTGCCATTAGTTTCTTCCTCTGCCTTCGGCTTTACTTCTTCAGAGCCACGCCGGCCTTACGCGGACCCTTGCGGGTACGGGCGTTCGTACGGGTACGCTGGCCGCGCATCGGCAGGCCCCTGCGGTGACGGACGCCACGATAGCAACCAAGGTCCATCAGACGCTTGATGTTCATCGTGGTTTCACGACGCAGGTCACCCTCGACCGTGACCTTGCCCACTTCGTCACGAAGCTTTTCCAGGTCGGCGTCGGTCAGATCCTTGACCTTCTTGTCAAACGGTACGCCGGTGGCCTCGCAGATCTTGCGGGCGCGCGAGCGGCCGATACCGTAAATAGCCGTCAGGCCGATTTCGGTATGCTTGTGGTTCGGGATGTTAACCCCTGCGATACGTGCCATTCGTCAATCCTCTTTCCGATTAGCCTTGGCGTTGCTTGTGGCGGGGATCCGACGAGCAGATCACGCGCACGACACCGTTGCGCTTGATAATTTTGCAGTTGCGGCAAATGCGCTTCACAGAAGCCAGCACTTTCATAATTTTCCTCTTCCTTCAATTCCTGTTCGCTTCACTTCGTCCGGAAGACGATTCGTGCGCGCGACAGATCATATGGAGTCAGCTCGACCGTCACCTTGTCACCCGGAAGAATCCGGATGTAGTTCATTCGCATCTTGCCGGAGATATGACCCAGTACTACATGGCCGTTTTCCAGCTTGACGCGGAACGTTGCATTCGGGAGGTTCTCCAGGACCTCCCCCTGCATCTGGATGACGTCGTCTTTTGCCATACCTAGCCTGTACCGATCTGGAGTCAGCGCAAGGTCAGATTGCCCTTGAAATTCGCTTTCTTCAGCAACGATTCATACTGCTGCGACATGACGTAGGACTGAACCTGGGCCATGAAGTCCATCGTGACGACCACGATGATCAGCAGCGAGGTTCCGCCAAAATAGAACGGAACGTTCCAGCGCAGCACCAGGAATTCCGGCAACAGGCAGACCAGTGTGATGTAGATCGCACCAGCCAGCGTCAGGCGCACCAGAATCTTGTCGATGTAGCGCGTCGTCTGCTCGCCCGGACGAATGCCCGGAATGAAGGCACCGCTTTTCTTCAGGTTGTCTGCCACTTCCCGGCTGTTGTAAACCAGAGCCGTATAGAAGAAGCAGAAAAATACAATCGCAGCAGCGTACAGCAGGATGTAGACCGGCTGGCCCGGCGACAGCGTTGCAGCCAGGTCCTTGATGAACCGGCCAGCCGCACCCGTCGACTGGGACGTAAACCAGCCTGCAATCGTCGCCGGGAACAGGATGATCGACGATGCGAAGATCGGCGGAATCACCCCTGCCATGTTCAGCTTCAGCGGCAGGTGCGACGACTGACCGCCGTACACCTTGTTGCCGACCTGACGCTTGGCATAGTTCACCAGGATCTTGCGCTGGCCACGCTCGACAAACACCACGGCAAAGGTCACACCAGCCACGATCGCCACGATGATGATCGCCGCAATGATGCTCATCGAACCGGTGCGAACCAGCTCGAACAGACCGCCGATCGCGTTGGGCAGGCCCGCCGCGATACCGCCGAAGATGATGATCGAGATGCCGTTGCCCAGACCACGCTCGGTAATCTGCTCACCCAGCCACATCAGGAACATCGTACCGGTCACCAGCGTGATTACCGCCGTTGCCCGGAACATCAGGCCCGGATCGATCACAAGGCCAGGCTGCGATTCCAGCGCGACCGCAATCGACAGCGCCTGGAAGGTGGCCAGAACCACCGTGCCGTAGCGCGTGTACTGCGTGATCTTGCGTTGCCCCGCCTGCCCTTCCTTCTTCAACGACTCCAGCTGCGGCAGCACGATCGTCAGCAATTGCATGATGATCGACGCCGAGATGTACGGCATGATGCCGAGCGCGAAGACGGTAAAGCGCGACAGCGCACCGCCCGAGAACAGGTTGAACATCCCGAGGATGCCACCCGACTGACTCTGGAAAAGCTTCGCAAGCTGTTCCGGATCGATTCCCGGCACCGGAATATGCGCACCGATGCGGTAGACGATCAGGGCCAGCACCAGGAACATCAGCCGGCGCTTGAGGTCGCCGTACTTCGCCGTGTTCCTGGCTTGCGCGCTTGCATTGGGTTTCGCCGTGGCCAAACGATGCTCCGACTATAACTGCCTATGCTGCGATAAATGCTGCCGGATCAGGCTGCGATCTGGCCGCCGGCGGCTTCGATCGCGGCCTTGGCGCCAGCGGTGGCGCCCAGACCCTTGATCGTCACCTTGCGGGTCAGCTCACCAGCCTTGATGACCTTGGCGCTCTTCACCAGGTCGTTCACCAGGCCAGCTTGCTTCAGGACCAGCAGGTCGACTTCAGCCGCTTCCAGACGCTCGATATCACGCAGCGTGACTTCGGCGGTGAACGCCTTGGTCAGCGAGGTGAAACCGCGCTTCGGCAGGCGACGATACAGCGGCATTTGACCGCCTTCGAAGCCCACCTTGTGGAAGCCGCCCGAACGCGACTTCTGACCCTTGTGACCACGACCGGCAGTCTTGCCCAGGCCGGAGCCGATACCGCGGCCGACGCGACGCTTGGCGTGCTTCGAACCGTCGGCCGGTTTCAGGTTGTTCAGTTGCATCTTGCTCTCCGAGTTCCCGGTATCAGGCCAGAACCTTGACCAGGTACGAGACCTTGTTGATCATGCCGCGCACGGCGGGCGTGTCCTGCAGCTCCGACACCGAGTTGATGCGGCGCAGGCCCAGGCCACGGACGGTGGCGCGATGATCCTCGCGCGTGCCGATCAGGCTGCGCACGAGTTGCACTTTTACGGTTTTCTGCGACATTTCGTTCACCTTAGCCGAGGATGTCTTCGACCGACTTGCCACGCTTCGCAGCGATCTCCGAAGGCGTGCTCATCTTCTGCAGGCCGTCGAGGGTTGCGCGAACCATGTTGTAGGGGTTGGTCGAGCCGTGCGACTTGGTCACCACGTTGGTCACGCCCATCACTTCGAAAATCGCGCGCATCGGACCACCAGCGATCACGCCGGTACCTTCCTTGGCGGGCATCATCAGCACCTTGGCGGCGCCGTGCTTGCCAACGACTTCGTGTTGCAGCGTGCCGTTCTTCAGCGCGACCTTGACCATCTTGCGACGGGCTTCGTCCATTGCCTTCTGAACTGCAACGGGCACTTCCTTGGCCTTGCCCTTGCCCATGCCGATGCGGCCATCGCCGTCACCAACCACGGTCAGCGCTGCGAAACCGAGAATCCGGCCGCCCTTCACCACCTTGGTGACGCGGTTGACCGAGATCATCTTCTCGCGGAGGCCGTCGTCGCGTTCGTCCTGCTGGACTTTTGCTTGCATCTTTGCCATGACGTATCTCTCTTTGTGCGCTTAGAACTTGAGGCCGGCTTCGCGGGCAGCGTCAGCCAGTGCCTTCACGCGACCGTGGAAGCGGAAGCCGGCGCGATCGAACGCGACGGTTTCCACGCCGGCAGCCTTCGCCTTTTCGGCGATGCGCTTGCCAACCACGGTAGCGGCAGCGGTGGTAGCACCGTTGCCAGTCAGTTCCTTGCGGACTTCCGCCTCTGCGGTCGAAGCCGAAGCCAGCACTTGCGTGCCGCACGGCGAGAAGACCTGGGCGTAAATATGCGAATTCGTACGGAACACGGTCAGACGATTGACTTTCATCTCCGCGATCTTGGCGCGGGTCTGACGTGCACGGCGCAAACGAGCGTCTTTCTTGTTCATCATTGCACCCCTTACTTCTTCTTGGTTTCCTTCAGGATGACGCGCTCGTCTGCGTAGCGAACACCCTTGCCCTTGTAGGGCTCAGGCGGACGGTACGCGCGGACTTCCGCGGCAACCTGACCGACTTTCTGCTTGTCCGCACCCTTGATGATGATCTCGGTCTGCGTCGGCGTTTCCGCCTTCACGCCTTCCGGCATCTCATGGATCACGTCGTGCGAGAAACCAAGCTGGAGCTTCAGCGCAGCGCCTTGCAGCTGGGCACGATAGCCCACGCCGACGAGGTTCAGCTTGCGCTCGAAACCGGTGGTCACGCCCTTGACCATGTTTGCCACGAGGGCGCGCATGGTGCCTTGCAGAGCGTTTGCTTCACGCGACTCGTCAGCCGGCGAGAAGGTCAGCGTGTCGTTTTCGACATTGACCTTGACCAGACTGTGAATCGGCTGGGACAGCGTACCCAGCGGGCCCTTCACGGAGAGCACGCCGGCCGCCACGTTCACTTCCGCGCCCTTGGGGAGCGCGATGGGAGCCTTACCTACACGGGACATGGTTACTCCTTAAGCGACGTAGCAAAGAACTTCGCCGCCCACGCCAGTGGCACGTGCCTTGCGGTCGGTCATCAGACCCTGCGGGGTCGAAATGATCGCCACACCCAGGCCGTTCATCACTTGCGGGATGTCGCTGCGGCCCTTGTACACGCGCAGACCGGGCTTCGAGACACGCTCGATGCGCTCGATCACCGGACGGCCGGCGTAGTACTTGAGACCGATGCTCAGTTGTGCCTTGCCGCCATCTTCCTGGACGGCGTAGTCGTCGATATAGCCTTCGTCCTTCAGGACCTTGGCGATTGCCACTTTCAGCTTCGACGACGGCATGACAACCGACGCCTTCTGCACGCCCTGGGCGTTGCGGATGCGCGTCAGCATATCGGCGATAGGATCGCTCATGCTCATACTGTTTCTCCTGTAGCCTGTGCGTAATTACCAGCTGGCTTTCGTCAGACCCGGGATTTCGCCCTTGAAGGCGATTTCGCGGATCTTGTTACGCGCCAGGCCAAACTTGCGGAAGGTACCGCGGGGACGACCGGTGATCGCGCAGCGGTTACGCTGGCGAGTCGGGTTCGCGTTGCGCGGGAGCTGTTGCAGCTCGAGACGCGCGCTGTAACGCTCTTCTTCCGACTTCTCTTGGTCGTCGATAATGGCCTTGAGGTTGGCGCGCTTGGCGGCATACTTCGCCACCAGCTTGGCGCGCTTCTTCTCACGTTCAATCAGAGCCAGTTTAGCCACGGTAACCCCTTAATTGCGGAACGGGAACTTGAACGCACCGAGGAGTGCCTTGGCTTCCTCGTCGTTCTTCGCCGTCGTCGTGATGCTGATGTTCAGACCACGCAGTGCGTCGATCTTGTCGTACTCGATTTCGGGGAAAATGATCTGCTCTTTCACACCGATGTTGTAGTTGCCACGACCGTCGAACGAACGGCCCGACACACCACGGAAGTCACGCACGCGCGGCAGTGCCACGGTAACGAAACGATCGAGGAATTCGAACATGCGCTCACCGCGCAGGGTCACCATCGCACCGATGGGGTAGCCCTGGCGGATCTTGAAGCCGGCAATAGCCTTCTTCGCCTTGGTCACCACCGGCTTCTGGCCGGCGATCTTGGTCAGGTCGCCCACGGCCAGCTCAATGACCTTCTTGTCATTGATGGCTTCGCCAAGACCCATGTTCAGGGTGATCTTGGTGATGCGCGGCACTTCCATGACCGACTTGTAGCCGAACTGCTCGATCAGTTTCGGCACAACCTGTTCTTTGTAAAACTCTTGCAGACGTGCTGTCATGCTCAACTCCTATCCTTGCCCAGAATCAAGCGGCCACGACGGCGCCGGTGGTCTTCAGCACGCGCACGCGCTTGCCGTCTTCCACCTTGATGCCGACGCGCGACGGCTTGCCATTGGCATCCACGAGCGCAACGTTGGAAATATGCAGCGGCATGACCTTGTCGACCACACCACCGGTGGTGCCCAGCATCGGGTTCGGGCGAGCGTGCTTCTTGGCGATGTTCACGCCTTCCACAGCGATCTTGTCGCCGAGCACGGCTTGCACGACACCGCGCTTGCCCTTGTCCTTGCCGGTCAGAACGATGACCTCGTCGCCTTTGCGAATCTTGTTCATGGCGGCTCCTTACAGCACTTCCGGCGCGAGCGACACGATCTTCATGAAGCGCTCGGTACGGAGTTCACGAGTCACCGGCCCGAAGATACGGGTGCCGATCGGCTCGAGCTTGGTGTTCAGCAGGACAGCAGCATTGCTGTCGAACTTGACGAGCGAACCGTCAGCGCGGCGCACGCCCTTGGCGGTACGCACGACGACGGCGTTGTAGATATCGCCCTTCTTAACGCGACCGCGCGGCGCTGCGTCCTTGACGGTCACCTTGATGATGTCGCCCACGCTCGCATAGCGGCGCTTGGACCCACCCAGCACTTTGATGCACAGCACTTCGCGCGCACCAGTGTTATCGGCCACTTCGAGCCGGCTTTCTGTCTGAATCATGGTGTTTGTCTTCCCAACTTAATCCGCCGGACTCTACAAAATTCAAGCCCACCGGTCAGTCTTGGTCCCGTCGGCACCAGCTTTGCGCCAGCCCCGCTTGGGTTGATCAACTTTGAAGTCGGTAGTAGCCAGGCGATCTGAACAATCAATACTCAGGGCCGCTTGGCCTTGGCTCGCTCCAGAGGCCCGCCTGGGTGGCACAGCTAAGGCGAACGCAATAAAGCGGAAGTCCAGGATTATAGCACATAACCCTGGACTTGCAAGTCAACCTAAAAACCTGTGGTTTTTAGATGACGCGTGCCGCCTCTACCAGCCGGGAAACCACCCAGGACTTGGTCCGCGACAGCGGACGGCCTTCCTGGATCTCGACCTTGTCGCCTTCCTTGTACTGGTTGGCTTCGTCGTGTGCGTGGTACTTCTTGGAACGCAGCACGTACTTGCCGTACAGAGGATGCTTGACGCGGTTTTCAACGAGGACCGTAACGGTCTTGTCCATCTTGTCGCTTACCACACGACCGACGAGGGTGCGGCGAAGCGACGTTTCCGTTTTTGCAGCTTCAGTCATTTCGCGTTCGCCTTTTCATTCAGCACGGTTTGCACTCGCGCGATGTCCTTGCGAACCTTCTTCAGCTGGCTGGTGTTCTGCAGCTGTTGGGTCGCCTTTTGCATGCGCAGGCTAAATTGGGCCTTCAGCAGCTCGGAGAGCTCCTGGTTCAGCCCGGCGGCGTCCTTGCCGCGAAGTTCGGATGCTTTCATCCCTGCTCTCCTTACGTCCCGACCTGGCGCACCACGAAATTGGTGGCGATCGGCAGCTTGGCTGCCGCGAGGCGGAACGCCTCACGCGCCAGCTCTTCGCTCACGCCATCCATTTCGTACAGCATCTTGCCCGGCTGGATTTCAGCCACGTAGTATTCCGGATTACCCTTACCGTTACCCATACGGACTTCGGCAGGCTTCTTCGAGATCGGCTTGTCCGGGAAAATCCGGATCCAGATGCGACCCCCACGCTTGATGTGACGGGTCATCGCACGACGTGCCGACTCGATCTGACGAGCGGTCAGACGGCCACGGCCCATTGCCTTCAGGCCGAATTCGCCGAAAGACACGGCGTTGCCACGGGTAGCTTTACCCGTGTTGCGGCCTTTCTGCTCCTTGCGATATTTTCTGCGCTTCGGTTGCAGCATCGTTATTCTCCACTCTTCGCATCGCCGGGCGCAGCGCGGCGACCGGCACCTGCACCGGCGCCACCGCGACGGTTGCCACCCGGACGGCCTTCGCCTTCACGGCGGCGGCCTTCCGGACGACCCGGGCGACGACGACGGTCGTCTTGCGGCTCTTCCACCACCGGCGCGTCATTGCGGCCGAGGTGATCCCCCTTGTAGACCCACACCTTGACACCGATGATGCCGTAGGTGGTTTCTGCTTCGGAGAAGCCGTAGTCGATGTCGGCGCGCAGGGTGTGCAGGGGCACACGACCTTCGCGGTACCACTCGGTACGTGCGATTTCGATACCGTTCAGACGGCCCGAGCTCATGATCTTGATGCCCTGGGCGCCCAGGCGCATCGCGTTCTGCATCGCGCGCTTCATGGCGCGGCGGAACATGATGCGGCGCTCGAGCTGCTGGGTGATCGAATCGGCGATCAGCTGAGCATCGGTTTCCGGCTTGCGGATTTCCTCGATGTTCACGTGCACGGGCACGCCCATGCGACGTTGCAGCTCGGCCTTGAGCAGTTCGATGTCCTCACCCTTCTTGCCGATCACCACGCCCGGACGCGAGCTGTAAATGGTGATACGGGCATTGCGGGCGGGGCGCTCGATCACGACGCGGCCAACCGATGCGTTCTTGAGCTTCTTCTTCAGAAAGTCGCGAACTTCGATGTCTTCTTTCAGCATGCCGGCGAACTTCGTGTTGTTGGCGTACCAACGCGAAGCCCAGTTACGGCTGACGGCCAGACGGAAGCCAGTCGGATGAATCTTCTGTCCCATCGTGACTCCTTAGTTGCCGAGCGTCACAGTGATGTGACAGGTTTGTTTCTCGATGCGGTTGCCGCGGCCCTTTGCCCGTGCCGTGAAACGCTTGAGCGAGGTTGCCTTGTCGACGAAGATCGATTTGACCTTCAGTTCGTCGATGTCGGCGCCTTCGTTGTGCTCGGCGTTGGCGATGGCCGATTCGACCACCTTCTTCACGATCCCGGCAGCCTTTTTCGGGCTGAACGTCAGGACGTTGAGCGCGCGCTCGATCGGCAGACCACGGATCTGGTCAGCGACCAGGCGCGTCTTCTGGGCGGAGATGCGGGCACCGCGATGAATCGCTTTCACTTCCATGATGGCACCTTACCTCTTCGCTTTCTTGTCAGCCGCGTGGCCCTTGAACGTGCGGGTGAGCGCAAATTCGCCGAGCTTGTGGCCAACCATGTTTTCCGTAACGTACACCGGCACGTGTTGACGGCCGTTGTGAACGGCGATCGTCAGGCCGATGAACTCCGGCAGAATGGTCGAGCGACGCGACCAAGTCTTGATGGGCTTCTTGTCCTTGCCGCCCGTGGCCGCTTCCACCTTTTTCAGCAGGTGGGCGTCACAGAACGGACCCTTTTTTGCGGAACGTGTCATGTTCTAGGCTCCTACCTACCGATTAACGCTTGTGGCGCTTCTGCACGATCATGCTGGCAGTGCGCTTGTTGCTGCGGGTACGGTAACCCTTGGCCGGGGTACCCCACGGCGAAACCGGATCGCGACCAGCGGCGGTCTTGCCTTCACCACCACCGTGCGGGTGATCCACCGGGTTCATCACGACACCACGCACCGTCGGGCGGATACCGCGCCAGCGAGTGGCACCGGCCTTGCCGATGACGCGCAGGCTGTGCTCTTCGTTGCCCACTTCACCGATGGTGGCGCGGCACTCGATGTGCACGCGACGCACTTCACCGGAGCGCAGACGCACCTGGGCGTAGACGCCCTCGCGAGCCAGCAGCACGGCGGAACCGCCTGCAGCGCGCGCGATCTGGGCGCCCTTGCCCGGCAGCATTTCCACGTTGTTGATCGTGGTACCGACCGGGATGTTGCGGATCGGCAGGTTGTTGCCAGCCTTGATCGGCGCTTCCGAGCCGTTCAGCAGCGACTGGCCGGCAACCATGCCCTTGGTGGCGATGATGTAGCGGCGCTCGCCGTCGGCGAACAGCACCAGCGCGATATTGGCGCTGCGGTTCGGATCGTATTCCAGGCGCTCGACCTTGGCGGGGATGCCGTCCTTATCGTTGCGCTTGAAGTCGACCACGCGGTAGTGGTGCTTATGACCACCGCCCTTGTGACGGGTGGTGATGTGACCGTTGTTGTTACGACCCGACTTCTGGAATTGCTTTTCCAGCAGCGGAGCGTGCGGGGCGCCCTTGTGCAGGTCGTTGTTCACGACCTTCACCATCGAGCGGCGGCCCGGGGAAGTCGGTTTGGTCTTGACGAGTGCCATGATTACTTGGCCTCCGCTTCAAAATTGATTTCCTGACCCGGCTTCAGCGAAACGTAGGCCTTCTTCACGTGGTTGCGACGCCCCATGAAGCGACCGAAGCGCTTTTGCTTGCCCTTCTGGTTCAGGATCTGAACGGACTGCACCTCGACCTTGAACAGCAGTTCGACGGCGGCCTTCACTTCTGCCTTGTTGGCATCGCGGGCCACTTCGAACACGACTTGTTCATTCTTGTCGGCGACCAGGGTTGCCTTTTCGGAAACCACCGGCGCGAGCAGCACCTGCATCAAACGATGATCGTTCTTGGCTACTTGCGTCATTTCAGCAACTCCTCGATCTGCGCGACGGCTGCCTTGGTCACCAGCACCTTCTTGTAGTGCACGAGCGACAGCGGGTCAGCCTGGCGCGGCTCGACAACTGCCACGTGCGGCAGGTTGCGCGAAGCCAGGTAGAGGTTTTCGTCGAGGCTGTCGGTGATGATCAGCACCGAGTCCAGGCCCATGGCCTTGAACTTGTCGGCCAAGAGCTTGGTCTTGGGCGCGTCGACAGTGAAACCGTCTACCACGTTGATACGGCCTTCACGTGCGAGCTGCGAGTAAATCGAGCGCATGCCGGCACGGAACATCTTCTTGTTGACCTTCTGGCTGAAGTTCTCTTCCGGCGAATTCGGGAAGATACGGCCGCCCCCGCGCCACAGCGGCGAGGAAGACATACCGGCACGAGCACGGCCCGTACCCTTCTGGCGCCACGGCTTCTTGGTCGTGTGCTTGACCTCTTCACGATCCTTCTGCTTACGGTTACCGCTGCGAGCGTTGGCCTGGTAAGCGACGACGATCTGGTGAACGAGGGCCTCGTTGTAGTCACGGCCGAACACTTCGGGGGAGGCGGCTACGCCTGCGCCGATCTGGCCATTGTCCTGGAGGAGCTTGAGTTCCATTGATTCCGCTCCTTAAGCTTTGGCTTTGGCCTTGACGGCCGGGGTGACGATGACCTTGCCGCCCTTGGAGCCGGGGATCGCGCCCTTGACCAGCAGCAGCTTGCGCTCTGCGTCGATCTTGGCGATCTCCAGGTTCTGCACGGTGCGGGTGACATCGCCCAGGTGGCCGGTCATGCGCTTGCCCGGGAACACGCGGCCCGGATCCTGCGCCATACCGATCGAGCCCGGCACATTGTGCGAGCGCGAGTTACCGTGGGTGGCACGGCCGGACGAGAAGTGGTAGCGCTTGATGGTACCGGCGTAGCCCTTACCGATCGTCACGCCCTGCACGTCGATCTTCTGACCGACTTCGAACAGGTCGACCGACAGCGAACCGCCAGCTTGCAGTTCGGCAGCCTTGGCTGCATCGATACGGAATTCGCGGATGATTTCGCCGGCTTCCACGCCGGCTTTGGCGAGGTGACCCGCCAGCGGCTTGGTGACGCGGCTTGCGCGTCGTGCGCCGAAGGTGACTTGAACCGCGGTATAACCGTCGGTCTCGTCCGTCTTGATTTGCGTCACGCGGTTGTCGCCGACCTCTACCACGGTAACGGGAATCGAATCACCGTCGTCCGTGAAAATACGGGTCATGCCAACCTTGCGACCTACAAGGCCAAGGCTCATGGTTTGCTCCATTCCCAGCTGCGATTGGCCGGGGCTGATTGATACACGAAAACTGTGTTTGCTGTGGGCCTGCGCTAAACAAGACTGCGCACGGCCAAAATGGCCAGCCCACTACCCGAGGAAACGGGTAGCCTTACACTATATCGCAGCGGTTTGGAAAGGGCAATATGAATTGCAGATTTCCCTGCAATGTTGTAGGCAGGATTGCCGCTGTGGTGGCGCTTTCGTGGCTTGGGATGTAGCGCGAAGGCGACGGGGAAGTCTGGAAGTGACCCGTTGGGCCCGCGACCGCCGAGAGTCAGGCCGCGATGCGCACGAAATCGCCCCCATAGAAAACGAGGGGCTCGCCTTCCCCCGCCTCGAAGGCCTCGACGGCGCCCACGATCAGAAGGTGATCGCCCACCGGATCCGCCCGCTCCACGCGGCAGGCGAGCGTCGCAAGCGCGTCGTCGAGGTATGGAACGCCTCGCTCGCACCGGCCGTAGGCGACGCCGGCGAATTTGTCCGGCGATGGCGTGGCAAAGCGACGGGCCAGATCACCGTGCCCCGCGCGCAGGATGCTGACGCCGAAAGGTGTCCCCGGCGCGAACAGGCCGGCATTCGGCGAATGCATGGCCAGGCTCCACAGGATCAGCGGCGGCGACAGCGACAGCGAGGCGAACGAGTTCACCGTCAGGCCGACCGGCCTGCCCTGCGCACCGCAGGCGCCGATGACGGCCACGCCGGTCGCGTAGCGGCCGCAAACCCGGCGTAGTTCGCGAGGATCGTGGCAATGCGTGGCTGGCGTGGCGGTTGTCATGTCAGGCTGCCTCTGCGACGTACTGGTTGATCAGCTGATGGCAGGCCTGCGGATCGGTCCACCACGGGAAGTAATCCGGCGGATTGTCGAAGCCATTGGCGATGCGCGACGCCAGCGCCGGCGCCTGTCCGGCCGCGCCCAGCAGCGCCAGGATGTGCGGCGCCGGCGGGGTGAGCAGCGTATTGGTCCAGGTCACCACGTCGCTCGCATATTCCCAGTAGCGGGCAAAGGTGCGCTCCATCCAGGCCGCGTCGAAGGGCCCGTCGCCGTGCGCCAGGATGGCATCGAGATACACCTTGCAGCATTTGGCCGCATTGTTCGAACCCTGTCCGGTGATGGGATCGTTGACCACCACGGCGTCGGCCATGCCAAACACCAGGCGGCCGGACGGCAGCGTCAGTACAGGCTTGCGCACTGTCGGCGCAAAGCGGCCGGCAAGGATGCCATTGGCATCGGTCAATGCCACGCGCTCGCAACGCTCGGCTTCCCACGGCAGCCATGTGCGCAGGATGCGCAGGCTCTCGGCCAGGTGCTCCTCGGGCGTGCGGGCCTCGGCCCAGCGGTCCATCGGGCCGCCCGGGATGCCTTCGAACACCATGATCTCGCAGGGACCGGACAAGGTCTGCGCAGGAAAGACGAAGTATTCGCCGATGCCCGGTATCAGGTTGAAGCAAACCCGCGAGAACGGCGTGCGCGGCGTCATGCCGGACACATACGTCAGCGCCAGCGCGCGTTGCGGCCTGTCGAAGGGACTGCGCGAAGCATCGCGCTCGAAGCGCCCGACGATCTCGCCCTTGCCTGCGGCCAGCAGCACCAGGTCGTGCTCGAGCGTCAGCGCCTCCAGCTCGTCCAGGCCGACGTCGACAATGCGCAGGTCACCGCCGCGCGCGACAAAGGCTTCCATCCAGGCAGGCATCTTCAGACGCTGGTCGACCGCCTGGGCGGGATGGTCTAGTTCTGCCGCCCAGTCGATCAGCCTGGCGCCCGGCAGCTCGGGATGCGGCACGGCCAGGCCGATGCCTTGCACCGGCGGGCAAGAGTCGTCCCACCAGTTCAGGCCCAGCTCGCGCTCGGTCTGCAGCGCGCGGTCGAACATGCACTGGCTGGACATGACCTTTCCGGCGCGGATCTGGTCAGGCGTCCGGTTGGACAGCAGCGTGACCCGATATCCTTGGGCTTGCAGCCCGAGGGCCATTTGCAGGCCCGACTGGCCAGCCCCGACGATGGCGATGCGTTGGCTCATGACGTTGTCTCCTGAAGGTACGTTCGGCGGCGTTCAGCCGGCCAGCTTGCCGATGGCGGGCACGTTCTGCTCCGGGCCCATGGCGGAATAGCCGCCGTCGACGGCGTAGTCGGCGCCGGTGACGAAGCTGGCGTGGTCGGAACAGAGGAACAGCACGACCTGCGCCACTTCGTCGGGCTCACCTACGCGGCCGAGCAGGTGGAACGGCGCGGCCACGGCATCGGTGCGCGCACGGTTGCCGCCGCTGACTTCGTCCATCAGCCGGCACCAGGTCCAGCCCGGCGACACCGAGTTGACGCGAATCCGGTCGGGCGCAAGGTCCATCGCCATGCTCCGCGTCAGCTGTGCGATCGCGGCCTTCGAAACCGGATAGAGCCAGCGCCCGGTCTGCGCGACATTGGCGGAGATGCTGGTGAAGTTGACGATGGCCCCAGCGCCGCGCTCGCGCATGTAGGGATGGACGGCCTGCGCCAGCATCACGCCGGACACGACGTTGACGTCCAGCGCGGCCAGCCAGTCCGGACGGCTGGACCTGAAGCCGTCGTCCAGATAGGTGCATGCCAGGTTGACGAGATAGTCGATGCCTCCGAACTGCCGGGCCACCTGCGCCACCGCGGCCTGCACCTGGTCATCGCGTGTGATATCGGTATGCACGAACAGCGCTTGCGGCCCCAGTTCGGCAGCGACACGCTCGCCGCCGGCGGCATCGATGTCGAGAATCGCCACGCGTGTGCCCGCCGCGATAAACGCCTTGGCCACGCCAGCGCCGATCAGCGTGGCGCCGCCGGTGACGATGGCAACCTTGCCCTGCAATCCTTCCATGGTGCTGTCTCCTGTGTTGTGTGAGGACCGGCGCCTGCGCGCCATCTCCGTGCTTCGCTTCCGGGATCTGGCGGGCAGCCTTGCCTGCCCGCCCGCTTCCTCTTACTTGCCTTCACTTTCCTTCCAGCGCGACATCAGCGTGTTGGAAGGCAGCGTTTCATCGAGCAGCTTGCGGCCGGTCTCGATGCCGGCCACCGGCAAACCCGCCGGATCGAGCTTGCCGATCTGCACCAGCACGCTGGCCTGGTCCCAGTAGATGTGCTCGTGATAGAGCTTGTCGCCGCGGAACTTGACGATTGCGACCAGCGGAATCTCGACGCGCTTGCCGGTCGGCGGCACCCCTGGGAGCATCCAGTCGATCTCGCAGGTGTGGGTAAAGCAGAACAGCAGTTCGTCCACGATCTGGTTGGCACCGATGGTGCGCGACAGCGGGATCAGCGTGGTGTCGGGCGGATTGCTATGGACGAAATGGTTCTGGTAGAAGCGTTTGAGCTGCTGGTAGCCGACGCCGCCCGTCATGGTGGGGATATGGTTGACGTAGGGCTCGGGCACCATGGTTGCCATGGTGGCATCCACGTCGCGCGTACCGAATTCGTACTCGCAATGCTTGTCCCACAGCGCCGAGAAATCGTAGTGCGGCTCCATCTCGCGGCGAAGCGCGGCGATCGAGCGCTGGTGCGCCATTAGTGCCGAAGCCTTGTCGAAATGTTCGCCGCCGACGCGCGCAAAGGCGTGATCGACGCTAGGGTAGACGTAGAGCTCGATGTTCTCTCGGCCAGCCAGGCGCTCGCGGATTTCTGCCTGCGCTTCGGGCGGACAGAAGCCGTCTCGCTCGGCGATATGCAGCACCAGCCGGCCTCGTACGTCAGACGCCTCTTCCAGCGCATGCTCGATGCCCACGCCGTAGTAGGCGACGGCGCAGGCTACGTCCGGCAGCCGGCACGCCGCCAGGTAGGCGAGCTTGCCGCCGAGGCAGAAGCCAAGCACGCCAGTCTGTCCGACGCATTCCGGCCGGGCACGCAGCGCCTTCAACGCGGCGCCGACGTCTTCCACACCCCTGCCCTCGTCGAATTGCTGGTACAGGCCCAGCGCGCGCTGGAAGTCCTCGCCTCGATCCGTGAGCTCGATGCCAGGCGACAGGCGCCAGAACAGGTCCGGAACCAGAACGGTGTAGCCCTCTTCAGCGTAATAGTCGGCGACCTGACGCATGGTGGCGTTGACGCCGAAGATCTCCTGGCACAACACGATTCCCGGGCCCTTGCCTGAGGCCGGGACGGCGAGGTAGCCGCTGAAACTGCCTTCGGGGGAGTGGATCTGGATGGTCTGGCCCATGGCCTGCGCTCCTTGTCGTTATGGGATCGGGCTGCCGTGCTGGATTCCATGATGGTGGCTCCGCACCGCAGCAAACTAGCCGCCGGCTGCAGCGACTATCCGATTAGTGCAGGAAAGTTCGGCTTCGGTCAACGCGGCCCCGGGGCCCACCAGGCCGATCCGCTATAGTGGTTCCGTGGAAATCCGCCTGCGGCCATCGCCATCACCTGGCCCCGGGCAAGGTTTTCCCCCGGACTATGCGGCGCGCACGGCCCCGGCACCATGCCGCGGAGGCCGGCCAGCGTCGCGGCCACGCCCGAGGAGCGAGACAATGCATCAGCTGCCCCCCACTGCCAGGGCCCCTGTGCCGCTGGCGAATGCCTTGCTACACGACGCCGGCAGGCTGGTGTTCGCCTCCACCGACCTCGGGCAGACCCGCGTCGAAGTCGGCAAAGTCTTCAAGCCGCACCGGCTGGATATCCGCGGCGTGAGCCTGTCGGCCCGCATGCATCATGCGCCACTCGGCGCGGTCTCCCTGAACCGGCTGGCCTACGGCGCCGATGTCACGATCGATCCGGGTCCGCTCGGGGATTTCCTGCTGGTGCAGATGCCGCTGTCCGGCCAGGCGGATATCCGCTGCGGCAACCAGCAGATCCTGTCGACGCCGGACTGCGCTGCCGTGCTCACGCCCAGCGATCCGTTGCAGATGCGGTGGAGTGCCGACAACGACCAGCTGATCGTGCGCGTGGAGCGCAGCGCGCTGGAGCGCGTTTGCGCCGCTTATCTTGGCCATCGTCCGAACCAGTCCCTGCGCTTCCAGCTCGGCATGGCCTGGCGCAGCCCCGGCTGGTATCAGCTGATGCAGTACCTGGCGGAGATGCTGTCCGTCGCGCCGGAAGCCGCCCGCCATCCGCTGACGGCGTGCCAGCTTGAGCAACTGGTGATCGGGACGCTGCTGACGCTGCAGCCGCATAGCCTGTCGGAAGCATTGCAGCAGCGCGGCAAGCCGCTGGCGCCGCGCCATGTGAAGGTGGTCGAGGAGTACATCCATACCCATGCCGCCGCGGCGTTGACGCCGGCGATGCTGGCCGAGGCTGCGGGCGTCAGCCTGCGCAGCCTGTACGCGGGGTTCCGGGAACATCGCGGGCTGAGCCCGATGGCATATCTGCGCACCGTCCGGCTGGAACGGGTACGGCACGACCTGCTCAATGATGCGGCGTTGTCGTCCGTGACGGGCGCGGCGCTGCGCTGGGGCTTTGCGCACCTCGGGCGCTTCAGCGCCGACTACCGGCGGGCTTTTGGCGAGTGCCCGGCCGAGACGCTGCGGCGGCGTGGCCGGGGGTAGTCGGGTGCCTGGCCGCAATGCATGCCGCCAGAAAACAAAAAACGGCGAACCGAAGTTCGCCGTTCTGCTGCAGCAGGCCGCCGATGCGGCCCGAAGCATGATTACACCTTGATCTCGACGTCCACGCCGGCCGGCAGGTCGAGCTTCATCAGCGCGTCAACCGTCTTGTCGGTCGGATCGACGATGTCCATCAGGCGCTGGTGAGTGCGGATCTCGAACTGATCGCGGCTGGTCTTGTTGACGTGCGGCGAACGCAGGATGTCGAAGCGCTGGATGCGGGTCGGCAGGGGCACCGGGCCCTTGACGATCGCGCCGGTACGCTTGGCGGTATCCACGATTTCGGCAGCCGACTGGTCGATCAGGCGATAGTCGAAAGCCTTCAGGCGGATACGGATCTTCTGGTTCTGCATGATATTTCCTTAAAAGAGCGATTGGGCAACGTGCCCAGTTAAATGGGGACATGCCCGCGGGCATGTCCCAGGAAGTGCTTAGTCGAGGATCTTTGCCACGACGCCGGCGCCGACGGTACGGCCGCCTTCACGGATAGCGAAGCGCAGGCCTTCTTCCATGGCGATCGGGGCGAT